>JAUNQN010000030.1 GCA_030536145.1 Akkermansia sp. | reverse complement strand
GAGGAGTTTGACTACACTAAAATCAGGAGTCCTGGAATAAATCAGCGTTTCCTTAATGGTACGGAAAAGGCGGGCATGCCTGAGCATGCCCGCCTGTCTTGCAGCTGGGAGCTGCGTTTTCTTACCAGAAGATGGCGTACAGGGCCAGGGTGAGGACCACCACGACCACACCGAAAATCTTGGCGCGGGCGGAGGTTTCCATCTTGATGATGCCCTTGTCCTCCAGCACCACGGCCTCGCCGCCCTTGGCGGCGTTCACGATGGTGAGGATAAGACCCACCACGCAGACGGTGATGAAGGAGATGGCCATGCGGTCCAGGAAGGCCCAATCCGGCAGGATAAGCCACTTGAAGGAGGCGTATGCCACGGCGCCGAGCAGGATGCCCAGCCAGCCGAAGATGCGCGGGCACTTGGGCACGAAGAAGCCGAACAGGAACACGGCCAGCACGCCCGGGCTAAGGAAGCCCTGGAACTCCTGGATGAAGGTGAAGATTCCGCCGAAGGCAGGATTGTCCAGGAAGGGGGCAATCACGGTGGCGATAAGCGCGCACACCAGCACGCCCACCTTGCCCATGGCCACCAGCTGGGTGGGGCTGGCAGGCTTGCCGGCCACTTCCTTGGCCTTGCCGTAGATATCCATGGTGAACAGGGTGGAGGCGGAGTTCAGCATGGAGGCCAGGGAGCTGACCACGGCGCCGAACAGGGCTGCCAGCACAAACCAGGCCCAGCCGGTGCCGGGCAGCAGGCGCTTGAGCAGCGTGGCGAAGGCGGAGTCGTAATGGTAGGCGGCCAGGGAGGAGGTGGTGATGTATTTCGCCTCATCGGCACGGGCGGCCTTGGTAGCCTCGCCGTCAATCGCGAGCAGTTCCTCGGCCACGGCGGCGCGGTCGGGCACGTTGGCGGCGGGGATGCCGGCCAGCTTGGCCTGCAGCTCGTCCTGCTTGGCCACGGTGGCCTCGTCTGCACCGCAGACTTCCAGGTTGTGGTCAAGCCACTTGTTGGCCTCCTCAGCGGAATCCACGCGGATCAGGCGGCTGGCGTTCAGGTTGTAGATAACCTGCTTGCCGGCAGCAGCGGCCTCGGCATCGGCCTTCTGCACCACCTCGGCGGTGTTCTTGTCTGCCAGGGAGGACAGGTCGTCACGGAACAGGTTGTAGGCCAGGATGCCGGGGATAATCACCACGAAGGGGATGAGCAGCTTGAGGAATGCGGCGAAGACCACACCCAGCTGGCCTTCCTCCAGGCTCTTGGAGGCCAGGGTGCGCTGCATGATGTACTGGTTGAGACCCCAGTAGAAGAAGTTGGGAATCCACAGGCCCAGCAGGTACACGGTCCAGGGCATCACGGGGTCGTTGGCCGGGCGCATCATGTGCAGCTTGCCGCCGATGCCGTTCACGGCGGCACCGCCGTCGCCGTCATTGAGCGTCCACAGGCGGGAGAGGCCGTCCATCAGGTGGTTGCCGCTGGTCTGCATCTGCTCTGCAGTGGCCTGGGATGCCACCGTGGCGGTGTCCATCAGGTTCTTGCCGGCATCGCTGGCCATATCCATGGCACCCAGGGCGGTCAGGGCAAAGTAGGCCACCACGCCGCCGCCCACGATGAGGGCGGCACCCCAGATGAGGTCTGTCCAGGCGCAGGCTTTCAGGCCGCCCACATACACGTACACCGTGGCGCAGGCGGCAATGATGATGCAGCCGGTGGGCACGGAAAGGTCAAAGTACACGGACACCACATTGGCGCCGGCGTAAATCACCGTGGCGGTGGGCACGCCCACCAGGATGAGCAGGTTCACCAGGGCCATAGTCACGCGGGAGATGCCGTTGTAGCGCTCCTCCAGGAACTGCGGGATGGTGAACACGCCGCGCTTGAGCAGCATGGGAAGGAAGGTGAAGGCCACAATGACCAGCACGATGGCGGCAAGCCACTCGTAACCGGCGATGGCCAGGCCCAGCCAGTCTGCCGCCTGGCCGCTCATGCCCACGAACTGCTCCGTGGAGATATTGGCCGCCAGCAGGGAGAAGCCCACCAGCCACCAGCTCAGGCCGCGGCCGGCCAGGAAGTAGTCCGCCGCGCCCTTCTCCTTCTTCTCTTCAGCCGTCTCGTTGGGAGCGCCGGATTTCCAGATGCCGAGGCCGATGACGCCGACCACGACAACGCAGAACACGATCATCTCCCACAGCTCCAGGCCCGGATTGGCCGCCGCAGGGGCGGCTGCCTCCTGGGCACAGGCGGCAAACGGCAGGAGTGCCAGGGCTCCCAGCATTGTTGTCAGTTTTTTCATGTTGTTTGGTTTGGTGTTGTTTGAGTGAAATCAAGCCTTGTAGAGAACGCGGGCACCCTCGCCGGGGCGGGTGACGATGTAGGCGGTCTCAATGCCGAGGGCATCGCGGTAGGCGTCCAGCATTTCCTTGGCCACCTGTTCCACGGCGTCGCTCTTGACCAGGGCCACGATGCAGCCGCCGAAACCGCCGCCCGTCATGCGGGCGCCGTACACGGCAGCGGCAGAGGGGATGGTGTCTGCCAGGCTCACCAGGGTGTCCACCTCCGCGCAGGAGACCTCGAAGTCGTCGCGCAGGGAGGCGTGGGAACCGCGCATGGCACGGCCGGCGGCATCCCAGTCGCCGGCTTCCACGGCGGCGGCAAACTCTGCCACGCGCAGGTTCTCGCCCACCACATGGCGGGCACGGCGGTAGCACAGGTCACCCAGCTTGTCCTTGTTCTCGTCCAGCTGGGCCAGGGTGGCCTCCCGCAGGGAGTGCACGCCCAGTATGGCGCAGGCGTCCTCGCAGTTCTTGCGGCGGGCGGCATAGCCGCCGTCTGCCAGGGAGTGCTTCACGGCGGAATCGATGACCAGCACGCTCACGGCGGGGTCGCTCATGTGGATGAGCTTGTAGGAGAGGTCCTTGCAGTCCAGCATGAGGGCGTGGTCCTTCTGGCCGTTGGCGGAGATGAACTGGTCCATGATGCCGCAGGGCACATTCACGAACTCATGCTCCGTGGCCTGGCCGATGAGGGCGCGGTCCGTGGGGCTGACCTCCGCGCCGCAGAGGGCGGCCAGGGCGGTGCAGGTGGCCACCTCGAACGCGGCGCTGCTGGAAAGGCCGCCGCCGCGGGGCACGTTGGAGTCGATCAGCATGTCCACGGGGGGCACCTGGATACCGCGGCGGCCCAGCATGCAGATGACGCCGCGCACGTAGTTGCTCCAGAAAGGCTCGCCCACCTTGTCGGCATCCGCGGGGTCGATTTCAATCATCTCCTCACCGATGGAGCCGATCCAGCGGTGCTTGCCGGTGGGAGAGGGGGCCACGGCCACCACGTTGATCTTGTTCAGGGCCATAGGCAGCACAAAGCCCTCGTTGTAGTCGGTGTGCTCTCCAATCAGGTTCACACGGCCGGGGGAAGCAGCAATCACTTGCGGCTTGTGTCCAAAGTATTGTTCAAAGTACGGAGTGACAGTCTCCGCACTGATTTCGCGCTCGTCTAAATCCATAGCAGGTGAATCTTAACAAATAGGCGCCCGCGCGGAAAGCAAAAAAACGGGTCGGGATGCTTTTTTATGCCGTTTTTCCCGCCGCAGGCATGCGCAGGCTTGACTTTGCCCCCCGCCGCGCGTATGCTCCCGCCCGTCCCCCCATTTCCCATGGAATCACAGCGCATCACATTTGAGCAGCAATCCATCCACCTGCAGGGCGTGGCAAACGCCCGCGACCTGGGCGGCTACGTGATGGCGGACGGCCGCCGCATACGCCCCGGGCGCCTGCTGCGCAGCGGCAACCTGTTCACCGCCACGGATGCCGACCTGGAGCGCCTGGAGAAGGTGTACCGCGTGCGCCAAATCATAGATTTCCGCACGGAGGGGGAGGCGGAGAAATCCCCGGACCGCCCCGTGCCGGGGGCGGGATACATGCTGCTGCCCACCATAGAGCCCGCCAAGGACGAATGGACGGGCGCAGTGGGGCAGGCACTGGCCAGGGCCGCCGCCCGCAGCGGTGAGATGCGCGGGGCGAAGGGAGACGCCGCCATCACCGGCAATGCCATGTTCATGGAGCTGGCCCGCAGCCGCGACGGCCAGGCGCTGGCGCGCGCCATGTATCCCCGCCTGCTGTTCAGCGAGTTCACGCAGCTGCAGTACGCCACCTTCCTGAACCGCGTGGCCGCCACGGAGGATGGCGCCATCCTGTGGCACTGCGCCCAGGGGAAAGACCGCACGGGCATAGGCTCCGCCCTGCTGCTGGCCGCCCTGGGGGCAGACCGGGAGCTGATCCTGGCGGATTTCGACATGTCGAACCTCTTCTACCGGGAGCTGCTGGACACGCTCTCCGCCCACATGCGGCAGCAGGGCTGCGAGCCCGCCGCGCTGGATGCGCTCCACTCCTTCATCGGCGTGAACACCGCCCGCTTTGCCAAGGCGCTGGAGCTGGTGGACCGGGAGTTCGGCTCCCTGCACAACTACCTGGTGCAGCAGGTCTGCCTGGGGGAGGATGACATGGCCCGCCTGCAGGACATGTTCCTGGAGTAGCTGCTCAACCCAGGTCCAGAGTAGTGTCGTCCTCTTCCTCCTCACGCTGCAGGCGGTGGCTGCGGTAGCGCGTGTACCCTATGTGCACGGCCACGCACACGCCCAGCAGGATTCCGGCGTAGATGCCGTCCGTCTTGATCCAGGCCGCTGCCTGCAGCAGCAGGGTGGTCTCCAGTGCCAGATACAGTGAAAGTACCCACAAGCCTGAAATCCGCATCTTTTCCCAGAACTCTGTCTCCCGGTCCTGCACCCACACCATCAGCCAGCGGAAGCAGCAGGCCAGCACGCCCACCATGATGATGAGGCGCATGATGTTATCCAGCCGCCCGGTCTTGGTCTTCTGCGCCAGCAGCTCCTCCAGGGTGTTGAACGTGCCCTGCTGCAGAATGTCCACCTGCCCTTCCTTCCCCTGGTACGGCACCAGGGTGCCATCCTTGCAGAGCGCCATGATTCCCACGGGCAGGTTGTCCCCCACATAGTCCCAGCTCACGCGCACATCCCCAATCTCCGGGGAGCCGGGGGCGGGTATCTTCCCGGGGGTGCTGATGTACACGTAGCGCTCGTCGTGGGAGGCGCGTGTCGCCAGGGCTTCCGGCAGGGTGTAATTCTCCAGCTTGTAGTGCTGCACGGGGCCCAGCCGGCCCACCTGGTCGCTGTTCAGGGCATAGGCTCCCACCGCCACATGTTCGGAAACCAGCTCGGAATCCTTCACCTTCAGCGCCACGGGGCCGTTCTCATGCGCGTACTTGAACCCGCTGCTGTCCACGGGGTCCTTCACCCACTCCTTCTGGTAGGTGTACTCCACCTCACGGTAGCGGCGGCGCGGGCCGTGCTTGCCCTCCGGGTCCGGCTCCAGCTCCCGGCGGAACTCCACCCACTGGTAGTATTCCACCTTGCGGTGCATCCGGACCCGGTTCTTGTTGGCTATATTGAAGATATTGTCCCCCAGCAGCATGCGGCTGTGCGCGGGGCCGTGTACAAAGACAGGCTTGCCCTCCACCGCCGGATTATGAGTGGACGGGTCATCCACGGTCAGCACGTACTGCAGGGCCTCCTCCAGCGCCCCGGCATTGGCGGATTCGTCCTCCTGGTTCTCTATCCACACCTGCAGCATAACCACAATGATGAACGGGGCAAACAGGAGGGAGGATATCTTGCTGATTAGGTTGTCCATGGCTCTGCCCCACAGCATATACCAGGCAGGCCCGCGCGTCAACTGCGGATTCCGTGCGCGCCCCCCGCATAAAACATTGACAGCGCAGGGTGCGGGGCGTAAGCTGTGGGGCATGGGAGAACACAGGGACACGGAACGCGCGGAACGCCTGCGCAGTTTTGCCGCCGCGGCTGGGGCGGTGGCCGCCCTGGGCAGCTTGGCAGCCACCGCAGTGCTGTGCCTGGTGTGGAACAGCCACCCGGAGTGGGATTCCGCCATGCGCCGGGCCGTGGCATGGCTCGCGGGTGTCTTCTGCCTGGGCCTGGCCGTGCGGTTCTACGGCATTGGTGCCCTGCGCTCCCTGAATGTGGATGAGCCCCGGCTGGAGATACTGCGTGCCCTGTGCCGCGTACTGCTGTGGGTTTCCGGCGCCGTGGGGGTCCTTATGGCTATCTGCCTGTACATGACCGGGCCGCAATACCGCATGGACCCGGAGGACGCGGTATGGGCCCGCGGCATCGCCGCCGGCTGCGCCGTCCTGTTCGGCCTGTGCCTGCCCGCGTTCCTGTACGCGCGCAGCCAGCTGCGCATCATCGACCGCCTGCCCCAGTTCACCGCCCGCTACCCGGAGCTGCCCCTGCCCCCCCTGGCCGCCAAGCTCCGCGTACCCCTGCCCCGCCTCCGCACCACCGTGCAGGACCTCATCACCACCGGCCGCCTGCACGGCTGCCGGTATGATGCAGAGCGGGAGATGATTGTCCGCAAGGATACGGATTCATAAAAGCAGGGGTCGGGAGCTGCCCGGAGCAGCCCCCGACCCGCATGTTCACCCCTTGGCGGGGCGCTTAGTCCGTGATATCCACGCCACGGCAGTTCTTCTGCGTGCTGCGGGGGGTGTTGCCCTCCGGCAGCTCGAACACATTGCCGGCGGAGATAAGGCCGTCCACCCACTTCATGTCCAGGTAGTAGTCCTTGTCCAGGATGAAGCGGTTGCCCTCGATGCGGATGTTGCGGTGCACGGGTTCCGCGCCCTCCTGCACTTGGGGGTTGAAGGAGATGACGGGCTCCGCGCAGTGGTCGAAGGTGCAGCCGCGCACGGTCATGTTGTGCACGGGGCCGGACTCGTACCAGTAGTTGGCGTCATCCTCCATGAGCAGGGCGGGCATGCCGGTGCTGTGGAAATAGCAGTTCTCAATAAGGATGGGCTTGCGGGTGGTGAGCAGGAAACCGCGCGTGTCAATCATGGTCACGTGCGTATTGCGCACCGTCACGGCGGCGGTTGCCGTCAAGTTCTCCAGCACCGTCTTGTCCACCTCTGCGGCGGCGGGCACGGGTTCCTCCATCACCAGGTGCATCTCCCGTCCGTCATCGCTCAGCCTGGCCTCTGCCACCTTGCCGGTGCCCAGACCCTGCAGGGTGGGGGTGGCGGTGTACTGCACCGCGTCCCCGGGGCGGAAGGCGTTGAAACCGAATGTCTGGCCATTCATAAAGCGCACGGTGATATGGCGGTCGTCCTGCCTGGCCACCAGGCGCAGGTGCGTGCCGTGGATGTTGATGGCGTCATCGTTCGCGCCGGTGAGGTAGCAGTTCTCCAGGGTAATCTGGCCGTAGCAGCCGGAGAAGTGGGTGACATCCGCCCAAGCGGAGGAGGTGCGGCCGGACTCCGGCCTGGGGTACACGCGCAAGTTTTCGTAGTGCAGGTCACGGGAGAACTGGGAGACCACGCCCATGCCGTGCATGAAGTGGAAGGTGACGTCCTTGTAGCTGATGTTGGAGGACCTGTCGCAGAACACGCCGCAGCAGTCGCGCACATGGCGGCGGTGCTGGTAGGAACGGCCCTTCTCGAAACCGTGGTTCCCTGCATTGGTGAGCCGCAGGCGGCGGGGGGCCACCTCCTCCACCTTGCCGCCGGCAATCTTGGGACCGCCGCGGCGCACGGACTTCTTGTCCGCAGAGAGAGTCTGGGCCCAGCCTTCCCCGGCGGGGAACTCCCAGCCCTCGCCCACCCAAACCAGCTGACCGTCCTCAATGCGGTACAGGCTGTCCGGGTGCAGCTCCAGCTCCACGTACTCCGGTGTCACCTCCACCGCAGTGTACTCGTTCACCGTGGGGCGCACGTAGTCGAAGGAGAAACCGCTGAAGCTCACGTCGTCACACTCCTCCAGGTGGATTTCAATCATCTTGCCGCGGCAGAAGAAGGCGGCATCCTGCCCGCACACGCGGTAGTGCTGCACGCCGGCCAGCTCCATGGCAATGGCCTTGGGCTCGTCCGGGCGGTCGTTCGTGTTGGAGATATGCAGCTTGCGGTGCACCAGGTCGGCGGGCACCCAATCATACCGCCCGGGGCGGAAATTGATTTTCACCGGGTTCTCCGCAGTGCCGTTGCCCTGCGGGGCCAGGGAGGCCGTGAGCACCCCCGGGAACACCACCACCTCGTCCCCCGCCTGCATGGTGCGCTTATTCAGCGGCTCAAAGCTCTTCCAGGGAGTATTGCGGCTGCCGTCGGCGGCATCATTGCCGTTCACGGGATCTATGTACAGGGTCAGCGCGTGGGCTGCACTGCCGGCAGCAGCGGCCAGCCCCCCAGCCAGGATCATTCTGTGGAACATATGGTGCATGCCTACCACTACCACAGCCGCCCTGTCAAGTCAAGGAAGAAAATGCACGGGGCCGACGCCTGTTCATGGCAAAGTCAAGCACTATCCCACGATATACATCCACAGGAGGAGAGGCGAGATGAGGAGATGGGAGCCCACCGTGATAGAGGCATCGGGCACTAACCACAGAATCCCCGCCAAGGGATAGGCATACAGGGCACGCACAGGATTGACCTGAGCCTCGCCGCATTGATGGACGCAAGCCCGTCCTTGCCCGCTTTTCCCCTGCAACAGAGGATGGGCAGCTATCTGCTCCGCCGTCAGCAGCACGGGCCGGCCCCCCTGCGGCAGTTTATCCACCCACGCGCCTCTGTATTCCCGCTCGTGAATATTCTCGATATTGTACTGGTACCACGAGATGATTTCCCCTTTGCTGTTGCGGTAAGGGTGCCAGCCCCCTTTTTCCCATGAGGAGCCGCCTTTCCATGCCGGGGCATCATCATCGGGCGGCGAGCTGCTGCTGCACATGCCGCCGTGAAGAACATAGGAGTCCACCCCGAACGGCTTTTTCCAAGGGTATCGCATGCGGAATTCACGATAGACCGTCTGTTGCGGCGTGCCCGCCACCACCGTGTAGTAGCCGGACCTCTCGGCCGAACCACCGATATCCCGCAACAACGGGATGTCGTACACATCGTACTCACTGCGGCGAACCTTCGTTCGCACGCCCTGCACAAAAAAGCGATTGCCCACCTGATACACCGCCCTGTCCAGCTCCAACACGGCCTCATACTCCAGAGCCATATCCAGTGCGCGCTGATGCGTATGAAACACACAAGAGCTTAACAGCAGAGAAGCAAGCGCAGCAAAGGCAGGCAGCAGCAGACGATATACCGACTTGTTCACCATTTCATTGATTGAGCAATTACTTATCAATCTTTAACGTGCGTCAGCCCTGCGAAAATGTCCGGGAGCGGGGGCGTCTTTCACCCTGCGGAGGCGGAGCTGGCCGCAGGCGGCGTTGATGTCATGGCCCTTCTCATAGCGGAGGGTGACGGGGATTTTGGCGGCGATGAGGGCCTTACAGAAGGCACGGCAATGGTCCTCTGCGGGGCGTACCCAGGGCAGGCCCTCCACGGTGTTGTAGGGGATAAGGTTCACCTTGGCGTTCAGGTCTGCGGCCACCCTGGAGAGCAGGCGTGCCTGGTCCATGGCATCGTTCACATCCTTGATGAGGATGTACTCCAGGGTAATCATGTGCTTGCCGGTGCGGTTCCATTCCCGCAGGGCGGGCAGCAGCTCCGCCAGGGGCCATTTCCTGTTCACCGGCATAATCTGGTTGCGCACCTCGTCACACGCGCCGTGCAGGGAGACGGCCAGGCGCAGGGGCTTGCCGAATTCCGCCAGGCGGCGCAGGCCGGGCACGTTGCCGGAGGTGGAGATGGTGATGTGGCGCGCGCCGATGTTCAGGGCCTTGGGGTCCATGATGAGGGTGAGCGCCTTCAGCACGTTGTCTATGTTGGCCAGGGGTTCCCCCATGCCCATGAACACCAGGTTGTCTATGCTCTCCCCGGCCACCTCCTCCGCAGCCAGGATCTGCCCCAGGATTTCTGCGGCGGTCAGGTTGCGGGTAAAGCCCAGCAGGCCGCTGGCGCAGAACTTGCAGCCGAAGGCGCAGCCCACCTGGGAGGAGACGCACAGCGTCATGCGCCCGCTGTGGGCGCCGCCCTTGCCTACCGCGGCGGGAATGATGACGGATTCCACCAAGTGGCCGTCCTGCATGCGGGAGAGGAACTTGCGCGTGGCGCTGCCGGCGGAGCTCTCGCTCACCTCCACCACCTCCAGCGGGCGGATGCAGCACTGTGCGGCCAGCTTTTCCCGCAGCTGCGGTGAAAGGTTTGTCATCTGTGAAAAATCATGCACGCGGTGCTTCCAGACCCACTCCATGAGCTGGGTGGCGCGGAAAGCCTTGGGCTCCCCCAGGGTGGCCAGCAGGGCGGCCAGCTCCGCATGCGTGTATTCCAGCAGGCTGTCCATTACATGAAGGTGTCCACGTATTCGTCCACGTTGAAGGGGCGAAGGTCGTCCTTGCCCTCTCCCACACCGATGAAGATGGGGGAAACCTGCAGCTCGTCCTGAATGGCCACGGCCACGCCGCCCTTGCCGGAACCGTCCATCTTGGTCACCACCACGGCATCCAGCGGGGTGGCCTTGTGGAATTCGCATGCCTGCACCAGGGCGTTGCCGCCGGTGGTGGCATCCACCACCAGGTAGCTGGCGTGGGGTGCGGTCTCATCCTGCTTGGCAATGGAGCGGCGGATCTTGGCCAGCTCCTCCATCAGGTTGTGGCGGGTGTGCAGGCGGCCTGCGGTATCGCAAATCAGGTAGTCCACGCCCTCTGCAATGGCGCGGGTGTGGGCCTCGTAGCACACGGAGGCGGGGTCCTGGTTCTCCCTGCCCTTGTACAGGGGCAGGCCCAGCCGGGTAGCCCAGCTTTCCAGCTGCTCCACGGCGGCAGCGCGGAAGGTATCCGCAGCGGCCAGAAGCACGCGCTTGCCCTGTTTCTGCAAGCGGTAGGCCAGCTTGGCGGCGGTGGTGGTCTTGCCGGCGCCGTTCACGCCCACCATCATAATCACGGCGGGGCGGCCCGCCTGCGGCTGCGGCAGCTGCGGCAGCACTGCGGGGAAGGCGGCGCGCAGCTGGGCCTTGATATAGTCCGCTATATCGCACGCGTCCTGGTCGTCCTGCTCCTGCAGCTGCTCAATGAGCGGGATAACGCGCTTGGCGCCGATGTCTGCGGAGATAAGGTCGGCCTCCAGCTCATCCCAGTCGATGACGGGCTCACCGAGGAACTTGTCTACCAGGCGTGTGAAGAAATGGGCCATGGCGCGGCGTGCGGGGGATTGGGGTTATTTCTTGGCGGCGGAACCGATGACGCCGTGGATGAAGGTGGCGCTCTTGGTGCCGGAGAAGGTGTCTGCCAGGTCGGTGGCCTCGGAAACCACGATGGCGGGGGTGAGCCCGGCCACGCGCAGCTCATACAGGGCCAGCAGCAGGATGCTGCGGTCCACCATGTCCAGGCGTCCCATGTCGTAATGCTCCAGCAGGCCGGCCAGCTCGTCCTCCAGGCGCTCGCGCTTGGCCAGCACGTTGCGGGCCAGCTTCTCTGCGGCGGGGCGCAGGGCGGCCATATCATCCATCAGGCGCAGCATGCCCGCAAACTCGGCCTTGCCGGCCAGGTAATCGCGGTCGCCCAGGCCGGAGCAGGCCTCCAGCAGGCGGGCGCGGCGCTTCACCACGGCGGCCAGGGGCTCCAGCACAGCGCGGTAGGCGGGGAAATCTGCAAAGCCGGGCAGCAGCTCCTGCCCCAGCCCCAGCAGGGCCTGGGCCAGGCGCAGGCAGGAGCGGGAGCGGGCGTACAGGTCATCCGTACCCACGGCGCGCTTGTTGTTCACCTCCGCACGCAGGGCGGCCAGGCTCTCCTCCCACTCGTCGGTGCGGTTGGCATAGCGCTGCAGGGATTCGCGCAGGGTCAGGGCAGTCATATCGCCGTGGGATGCCTCCAAGGCGGCGGAGATGCGCTGCTCCAGCAGGCGGGCGCTGTCCGCGGTGGCGCGGCAGGTGTGCAGCACGGCCTTGGCCAGGGCCTGGCGGTACTGGTCCGTATCACGCTCCAGGGCCACGCTCCAGAACAGGTCCTCGTTCACGTCATCGTAGGAACCGCCGTTCTCCATGGCGGCGTAGATCAGGGTCAGCGCACAGCGGCGCACTCGGCTGGGGTTGATGCTCATGCTTGTGTCTCCGTTTCAGCGTGGTTAAACTCTACATTCTTCAGGACTCCCGCGGCGGAGGCGCTCAGGCGGCGCACGGCCCCCTGCTGCATGTCTATATCCTCCAGCATCTGCAGGGCCACGCGGGCAGCTTCCCGCCCGCGGTTCAGGGTGCTGGCCACGCAGCGGGCAAAGGCCTGCTGCTCATCGTCCAGCAGCAGCACCTCGTTCACCACCGGCACCAGCGTGTCGCAGGCAATATCCAGCAGCTTGTTGGCCACGGAATGGCCCACCAGGTCTGCATGGGCCGTGCTGCCGCGCAGGATGACCCCCAGGGCTATCACGGTCTCCGGGGCCTCGCCGCCCTCCGGCTTCTCGATACAGCGCTTCACCATCACCGGCACCTCATAGGAGCCGGGCACGCGGTACACCGGGAACTCCTCCAGCGGGTAGGCTTCCTTCAGCTCGGCCAGGCAGTTCTCCAGCAGCGCGGTCATGTACTTCTCATTGTAGCGGGCGGCCACAATGGCTATGCGCGCACTCCTTCTGCGGGCCTGTATCTTTTGTGGTAATTCTACGGACATGGCGGGTGCAGACAGACTATCACGCGCGCGGGCGGGAGTCAAGGACAGAGTGGGCGCAAGGCCTTAGAATTTTGGGCGCCGTGTTCCCGGCGGGGCTTTACATTGGGACGGCGGGGTATTATGATGGGGGCATGCAGATATCCACCACCCATTCCGTACGCACGGCAGAGAAAGCCGCATTCGACTCCGGCGCCACCACCTCCTCCGCGCTCATGGATGCGGTGGTGGAGCGTATCTGGCAGGCGCTGCAGGGGGAAATGCCCCTGCCCTTCACGCCGCGCCGCGTGGTGGTGTACGCGGGCACGGGGAACAATGCCGGGGACGCCGTGGGGCTGGCCGCGCGCTTCCGCTGCCCCGTGGTGCTGCGCCATGCGGCGGCGGATGCCCGTGTTTCACCTGAAACCGCGCGGCAGATGCGCCTGCTGGAGGGGCGGGAGCTCTCCACGCAGCCCCCTGCCCCGCTGGCGGATACCCTCGTCATCGACGGCCTGCTGGGTTCCGGCGCCCGCGGGGAGCTCTCTGCGGAATACGCCGCCTGCGTGCAGGAGCTCAACGCCCTGCGTGATACCTGTCCCCGCAGTTTCACCCTGGCCATAGACATACCCACCGGGCTGGGCAGCACCGCACCCGTGCTGGCGGATGCCACGGTGGCCATAGGCTGCGTGAAGCCGGAGATGCAGGCAGACGGCGCGGAGGACGCCGTGGGGCGCCTGTGCTGCATACCCCTGCCGGAGGTGGAGATACCCGTGGACTGCGCGGACACGGTGCTGGAACCCGGCCACCCGCTGGTGCACCTGCCGCGCCGCCCGTATTCCCTGTTCAAGAACCGCGCTGGGCGCGTGGCCATCGTGGCCGGCTCCCCCGGCTACCTTGGTGCGGCGCAAATGTGCGCGGAATCCGCCCTGCATACCGGGGCAGGCCTGGTGGTGCTGTACTGCAAGCGTGAGACCTACCCCCTGCTGGCCGCGCGCGTGGCGCCGGAGGTAATGGTGCGCGCGGTGGATTCCTACGCGGAGATAGCGGAGCCCCAGGCGCAGTGCCTGCTGATAGGCCCCGGCCTGGGCAGCGTGGAACCCGCGGAGGCGGAGGCGCTGCATACCCTGTCCATGGCGTTCCCCGGCACGGTGGTGCTGGATGCCGATGGCCTGAACCTGGCCGCCGCGCACGGCTGGGCGTTTGATTCCCGCTTTATCCTGACCCCGCACCCCGGGGAAATGCGCCGGCTGGACCCGCGCCCCGCCGCCCCGCGGCGGGAGGTGGTGAGCCGTTTCCTGGCGCTGCACCCCTGCACCCTGCTGCTGAAAGGCGCGCGCACCCTGGTGGCGGACCGCACGCAGGCCTGCTACAACAGCACGGGCGGCCCCTTCATGGCAAACGGCGGCCAGGGGGATACCCTGGCCGGCTGCATAGCCGCCCTGGCTGCCGGGGGCTGCGCCCCGCTCCACGCCGCCGCCCTGGGCGCATACGCCTGCGGACTGGCCGCAGAGCAGGCACGCCGCACCACAGCGGCCCCTGCCGTACGCCCCACCGCCGTAGCCGCAGGGCTTCCATCCGTCCTAGGCAGCCTGGGCTAACCTTCAATTCTCAATGCCCTCCTCCACTTAAAAGGCCGCTCCCATCCCGGGAGCGGCCTGATATCAAAACCTTTATGGCGCGGGTTTACTTCTTCTTGCAGCCACCCTTCTTGCAACCGCCCTTGGCGGGCTTCACCTCCTTCTTGAACACGGAGGAAGGCTTGAAGGAAAGCGTGGAGGAAGCGGCAATCTTCATGGCCTCACCGGTCTGGGGATTGCGGCCTGTGCGGGCGGCACGGGTCTTCATCTCAAAGGTGCCGAAACCGACGAGCTGCACCTTGTCCTTCTGCACAGCATCGGAGATGGCGCCAAGGACGGCGGAGAGGGCGCTCTCGGCGCACTTCTTGGTGGCATCCTTGCCCAGTTTAGCCTGAATGAGGTCAACGAGTTGAGTCTTGTTCATAGGCATTCATGATAGCATTCCTGCCCGCCAATTCAAGAGGAAAAGAGTATTTCCCGCGCAAAAAGTGAAAAAAAGCGCGTTTTTCCGCAGAAAAACGCGCCTTGAAAGCCTATACGGGCAGTTTTACCACTGGTAGGAGTCGATAGCGCAGCGCATTTCCCGCACGGCGGCGGCCAAGCCCACAAAGACGGCACGCGCCACAATGGTGTGGCCGATGTTCAGCTCCGTGAGGTGCGGCACGGCATTCAGCTCCGCCATGTTGG
The DNA here is from genome assembly GCA_030536145.1 of Akkermansia sp. GTDB lineage: Bacteria > Verrucomicrobiota > Verrucomicrobiia > Verrucomicrobiales > Akkermansiaceae > Akkermansia. The sequence goes on along the minus strand of JAUNQN010000030.1, from coordinate 21,388 downwards.
CCACCTGGATACCATGGCCGGCATGCACCTCCACCCCCAACTCATGGGCGCGGCGGGCGGCGGCGGCCAGGCGGGCGGTCTCTGCAGCGCGCTCCGCGCCCTGCGTGTTGGCAAAGCGGCCGGTGTGCAGCTCCACCATGGGGGCACCGATGGCGGCGCTGGCCTCCACCTGTGCCAAATCCGGGTCAATGAACATGCTCACGCGGCTGCCGTTCTGCAGCAGGGCTGCCACCAGGGGGCGCAGCTCCTCCATGCGGCCGGCCACATCCAGGCCGCCCTCCGTGGTAATCTCCTGGCGGCGCTCCGGCACCAGGCACACGTAATCCGGTTTCAGGGAGAGCGCAAAATCCAGCATGGCCGGGGTGGCGCCCATCTCCAGGTTTAGCGGCAGGGGAATCTCCCGGCGCACGGCAAAGGCATCCGCATCCTGCATGTGGCGGCGGTCCTCGCGCACGTGCAGGGTAATGGAATCTGCCCCGCCCTCCATGGCGGCGCGGGCGGCATCCAACACACTGGGCTCCACGTTCGGCAGCTCCGGCGTGGCGGCATAGCGCGCCTGGCGCAGCGTGGCCACGTGGTCAATGTTTACTCCAAGGTGCATGGCTTTTCTCCTACGGGGGTCAGTTCAGTAAAGACAAGGCACCCGGACCGCACAGGGCAGCCCGGGTGCCGGCAAATCAATGCAGGAAGTGGCGGGCGCCCGTGAACACCATGGCAATGCCGGCGGCATCTGCCGCGGCAATCACCTCCTCATCGCGGATGGAGCCGCCGGGCTGGATGCAGGCGGTAGCACCGGCATCAATGGCGGTCTGCAGGCCGTCCGCAAACGGGAACATGCCATCGGAGGCAATCACGCTGCCGGCCAGGCTCAGGCCGGCCTGTCCAGCCTTCCACACGGCAATCTTGGCGGAATCCACGCGGCTCATCTGGCCGGCGCCGATACCAAGGGTGCCGTTCTTGTCCGTGAAGACAATGGCGTTGGAGTGCACCTGCTTGCATACGCGCCAGGCAAAGCGCATGGCCTCCATCTCCTCTGCGGTGGGCACGCGCTTGGTCACCACCTTGGCCTCCAGGTTCTCCAGGCCCATGGCGTAGTCGTCGCGCTTCATGGTCATCAGGCCGCCGGGGGCGGTGCGCACCATGGGCAGCTTGCAGAACTCCTTCCAGGCCTCCAGGTCTATGCGCATGATGCGGCAGTTCTTCTTCTTCTGCAGGATCACGCGGGCCTCCGGCTCATAGTCCGGGGCAATAATCACATCCGTGAAGATGGCACCCACGATGCGGGCCAGGGCCTCCGTCATCGGGCGGTTCATCACGATGACACCGCCGAAGGGAGCCTGCGTATCCGTCTGGTAGGCGCGCTTCCAGGCCTCCACCAGGTCCTCGTCGTCCTGGCCCACGCCGCAGGGGTTGGTGTGCTTCAGGATAGCCACGGTGGGGCGGCGGAAGTTCATGATAAGGGAGGCGGCGGCATCCAGGTCCAGTACGTTGGTGTAGGAAAGCTCCTTGCCCTGGAGCTGGGTGAAGATGCTCTCAAAGTTTCCGTACAGCACGCTGGGCTGGTGGGGGTTGTCACCATAGCGCAGGGTCTGGCAGAACGGCAGGGAGAGGGAGAAGTTGTTCCCGGTGCTCTCCTCTGCGCGGTGGCCCAGGTAGTTGGAGATGGCCGTATCATACGCAGAGGTGCGCATGAACACCTTCACCGCCAGCGTCTCGCGCGTCTTGAGCGTGGTGCTGCCGTCGTGGCTCTCCATCTCCTCCAGCACGGTGTCGTAGTCCGCGGGGTCGGACACCACGGTCACGGAGGCGTAGTTCTTGGCGGCGGAGCGCAGCATGGACGGACCGCCGATGTCAATCTTCTCAATGGCCTCCGCCAGGGTGACGCCCTCCTTGGCGATGGTCTCCTCAAAGGGGTAGAGGTTCACGCAAACCAGGTCGATGGTGGGGATATCGTTATCCTTGGCCTGCTGCTGGTGCTCCTCCAGGTCACGGCGCTGCAGCAGCCCGCCGTGCACCTTGGGGTGCAGGGTCTTCACCCGGCCGTCAAACAGCTCCGGCGCTCCCGTGTAGTCGGAAATCTCCGTAACCGGCAGGCCGAGCTCCTTCAGGTAGCGGCACGTGCCGCCCGTGGAAATCAGCTGGACATTCTGGGCCACCAGGCCCTTGGCAAACTTATCAAGCCCGGTCTTGTCCGAGACGGACAGCAGGGCGCGCGTGATTTTGGACGTTTCCATGGTTTGGGGATTCTGTGTTTCCCGCTCATGCGGGGCAAGGCAAGGTACACCGAAACCGCCCAAAAATCAAGCCTAAAATAAGCCGCTTGCCCAAGCGCGCCGCTTATGGTATCATTCCCGGCGTATGCTGAAAGCCGTATTGTTTGATATAGATGGAACGCTGGGTGACACCCTGCCGCTCTGCGTGGAGGCCTACCGCCGGTGCGTGCAGGAGCTTACGGGACGCCTGCCGGAGCCGCAGGAGGTCACCGCGCACTTCGGCCTGAGCGACCGCGGCGTGCTGGGCGCCCTGCTGGGCATGCACCCGGACGACCCCGCCCTGCCCATCGACCGCTTTGTGGCCGTGTACGGGCGGCTGCACCCCGCCATGGCCCCCGCCCCCTTCCCCGGCGCGGCGGACACCCTCCGCGGCACGCGGGAATGCGGGCTGCACGTGGGCATCATCAGCGGCAAGGAGCACTACACCGCAAACCCCACCCTGGATTTCTTCGGCTTCCGCGGCCTCTTCGAGTGGGCGGGATTCGGCCTGCCCACCCACAACAACAAGGCCGAGCGCCTGCAGGAGGCCATGCAGCTCTGGAACCTCACCCCGGAGGAACTGGTGTACGTGGGGGATGCCCCCAGCGATATCCGCCTGGCGCACAGCGTGGGCGTGCGCATCATCAACGCCGCCTGGGCCTCCACCGCCGCCGCGGAGCAGGATGCCTGCCTGGCCCTGGGGCCGGACTACCGGCTCACGGACATGGCGGAGCTGCTGCCGCTCATCCGCAGCCTGGCCGGCAGGAACGCCGGATAATTTACAATCAACGCTCAAGGACAGAACGTAAAAAACCTGCCCGGCTTGGAAAGCCGGGCAGGTTTTTTGCATGCCTTTTCAGGCGGAAGCTTAGCGGGAGTAGTTGCCCGGGTCCTCCGTGATGGTGACATCATGGGGGTGGCTCTCCTGCAGGCCGCCGCTGGTGATGCGGACAAAGCGGGCGTGGTCCCGCAGGGCGGCCAGGTCCTTGGCACCCAAGTAGCCCATGCCGGAGCGCAGGCCGCCCACCAGCTGGAAGATGACATCCGCCAGCATACCCTTGTAAGGCACGCGGGCCTCCACACCCTCCGCCACCATCTTGCCGCTGGCGTTCTGGCCGTAGCGGTCGCTGGAGCCGGCACGCATGGCGCCCAGGGAGCCCATGCCGCGGTAGGTCTTGAAATTGCGGCCCTGGTAGTGCACCACGGCACCGGGGCTTTCCTCACAGCCGGCCAGCATGCCGCCCAGCATAATAAGGTCTGCACCGGCAGCCAGGGCCTTCACGGCATCGCCGGAGTAGCGGATACCGCCGTCGGCAATCAGGGTGACACCGGCAGGGCGGGTGACCTTCGCCACCTCCTGGATGGCGGTGAACTGGGGCATGCCCACGCCGGAGATGATACGGGTGGTGCAGATGGAGCCGGGGCCCACACCCACCTTGATGGCGCTGGCACCGGCGGAAATGAGGTCGCGGGCGCCGTCCTGGGTGACCACATTGCCGGCCACCACGGGCTTGCCAAGCTCACGGAGCTTCTCGATAACGTACAGCACGCGGCTGGTGTGGCCGGTGGCGGCATCGATGAACAGGGCATCGGCACCGGCCTCCAGCACAGCCTGGGCGCGGTCCATGAACTCCGGGCCCGGACCCACGGCGGCACCGCAGCGCAGGCGGCCCAGCTCATCCTTGGTGGAGCCCTGGAAGGACTCGCGCTTGCGGATGTCCGTCTCCGTAATCATGCCGGCCAGGCAGCCGTTGGCATCCACCAGGGGCAGCTTCTCGATGCGGTTGGAGTAGAGAATCTTGCGGGCCTCCTCCTGGGAGACGGAGGGGGCGGCAGTCACCAGACGCTCCATGGGCGTCATCACGTCCTTCACGGTGAGCTTGTCCAGGTCATGGCCGTCGAACACGCGCATATCACGGCCGGTGATGATGCCCTCCAGCTTGTTCTCCGCGTTCACCACGGGGAAACCGGAGAAACCGTACTCCAGCATGATGCGCTTCACCTGGCTCAGGCTCATGTCGTGCGCCACGGTCAGGGGCTTGGTGATCACGGCGTTCTCAAAGCGCTTGACCTTGGCCACCATGGCGGCCTGGTCCTCCACGCGGTTGTTGCGGTGAATGACGCCGAGGCCACCCTCGCGGGCCATGGCGATGGCCATGTCCACTTCCGTGACCGTATCCATGGGGGCGGAAAGAATCGGCAGGCGCAGCGGGATACCCGGGCACAGCTGGGAGGAGGGATCGGCTTCGCCGGGAAGGATCGTGCTCAGGCAGGGCAGGAGGAGCACGTCATCAAATGTCAGTCCAAGTTGAATTTCTTCCATGGCTCAGGCTACTACATACGCCCCCCTTTTGCAAGCCTAATGTTGCAGGCGCATGCAAAAAAATACGGCCGGCCCCCGTACCCCGGCCGCACGGGGAGCTACACTTCCTTCCGCAGGGTGAGCACGTTGCAGCCGTCCCGGTAGGCGTATTCCACGGAATCCATGAGCTGCTTGCAGAGGAAGATGCCGAGGCCGCCGATGGGGCGTTCCTCTGCGGAGAGGGTGATATCCGGGTCTTCCCTGTCCAGGGGGTTGAAGGGGGTGCCGGCGTCCTTCAGGGTGATGGCGAGCAGGCTGCCGGAGCGCTCCGTGGCAGCCTCCAGGTAGCCGGACCCGTTCTCATAGGCGTAGTTCACGATGTTTTCCACGCTCTCCTCCACCGCCAGGCGTATCTTCAGCAGCAGGGCCGGGTCCTGCGGCATGTCCGGGGAGTCCATGACGGCATCTATGATGACGCCGGCTATTCCTGCAATGGGTTCAAAGCGCTGGTACATGGCGGGAAATCAGGATTGGGGCGGGAAGAAGGTGCGGCGGACAAAGCCCTCCACCCAGGGGATGCCGCGCACCAGCTCATCCAGGTAGATGGCGCGCACGGCGGCAAACTTGTCCACGCGGGCGGCGGCAGCGGCGGCCTCCTCATCGGTGGAGATGCCGAAGTATTCCCGAACAAAGACATTCCAGAACTGCGCCATGACCGGGTACTGCACATGGAACTGGTGCTCATACAGGCGCCGGTTCTCCTTCATGCAGGAGAAACGGACCATGGCCACGTCAAACATGGGGTTGCCCCAGCTGAAGTCCATCATGTCGATGAAGAGGGTCTCCTCCCCGTTGGAGATGACATTGCCGATGTGGGCATCCCCGTGCAGGCAGGTGCCCGTTTCCGGCACGCTGCGCAGGAAATCCAGCACCTGCCCCCTTTCCCCAGCGGAGAGGAAGGCGCAGGCCTCCACGGCATCCCGGTAGAACTGCGCGGCAGAGGGGAACACCGCCTTGTCGCACGGGGTGGCGTGCAGTTTCTTGAGCATGCGGGCAAAGGTCACGGAAAGCTCCGGCACGCGCTCCGGCTCCTGGCTCATGATACGGGCAAAGGAGCGCTTGCCGCGGATGCGCTCGAACGCCAGGCCCGTGCGGTGCCCGTCCGTCACGATATCCCCGGTCATGGGGGTGGGAATGCCCATGAGCAGGGCGGCCTTGGCAATACGCTTCTCACGCTGCACGGCGGCCAGGGGGATGAAATCCCGGTAGAGCTTGAGCATGGTATCGCCTTCCTTGCGGAAATAGCTGGTGGCGGTGGCGCCCTCCCCCGTTTCCTCGTACATGCTCATATCCACATGGCGGGGCAGGCGGCACACGCTGATGTAGGCGGTGGCCCCGGTTGTCTCAAACCGCTGGGCCGTATCCCGCGGGGCGGAGACGATGTAGAACAGGCTGCCCGCCTGGCGCGCGGTCAGCAGCACGCGCACCGCGCCGTATGTTATATCCGGCACGCGGGCAAAATCCAGCGTGCAGGGGGTGCCGGGCTCCATGGCCTGCAGCAGCTGCCGCGCTGCGGCCGTATCCACCACGCCCTGCACCGCCAGGGTGCCGTCCTCCTTCCGGCTGAAGGAGAATCCCGTGCTGGTCTGGCGGAAGACATGGTTCACCAGCTTGGTGAACTCCAGGAATGCGGCAGTATCTCCCAGGCTGGAGCGGAACACCTCCTCCAGCCTGCGCCAGCGCCAGGCATGGGCGGCGGGATCCGTGCAGTGGAACTTCTGCCAGGTCTTGCTGCCCTGCGCCTCATAATCCCGCGCAATGGCGCGCAGGTTGGAAAGCTTGTCACCCATGGCCACCACCTGCACATCACGCGGGGCGGCGGCCAGGCGCTGCATGGCGGCGGTCTTGCGCTCCTTCCAGCTGGCGGCGGGGGACATGCCGGGCACCGGCTGCTCGCTCTCCGCCTCCACCAGCTCCGCCACGCGGTCTCCAAACTCTGCGCGCAGGTCCTCCACCGTGCAGGGGGTATCCTCCACCACATCATGCAGCACGGCGGCGGCCAGCAGCTCCGGGTCCGCAGTCATGGTGGAGACAATGGACGCGGCCTCCATGCAGTGGATGACGTACGGGAACCCCTGGCCGCGGCGCTCCGTGCCGGCATGCGCCCGCACGGCAAAGGCGGCGGCGCGGTCAAAGAGGGATGTATCTATGCGGTGCGACGACATACACGGTGGAAAGTGCTTAGCTCTTGTTGGAATGCAGGCTGGCATACAGCGCCATGGTGCGGCGTGCCTGGGCCATGTTGTACGGGCCGGGGCCGTTCACGCCCTCGAAAAAGCGCGCCAGCTCCAGCTCCCCTGCCCCGTGCGCCAGCAGGCGGCACACGCACAGGTTCTGCAGCGGCAGCGTGTCTGAGATGATATCCAGGTCCGTGCCGCCCAGCTGGTGCAGCGCCAGCTGGTAGGCCTCCTCGGCGTATTCCGCCTTCATAGCCTCCACATCCGCCAGGGTGCGGAACCCCATATCCTGCAGCAGCGGCAGGTAGGCATACACCGGGCCGGGCGTCACCTCCGCCTGGTTGATGGCGGCCATGCGCCCGGTAAGCCGCTCAAAGGGATGGATGGCCAGGTAGCTGCGGAAAGTGTCGCCGTTGAGCCGCACCTCACTGAAATCCCCGCTGCTCACCAGGCCCTGCACCTTGCGGCGGTAGTCCGTAATCTGGCGGCGCAGGCGGCTGAACTCCTCGTCAGCCAGCTCCAGTATGCCCGCCAGGCGCATCAGGGAGCGCAGGTGCTCGTGCGGCACCTCCACCCCGGTCTTGTAGCCGGTATCGTGGTTGATATTGGCCCACACGTGCTGCAGGGCGGTGCGCATCTGCAGCTCAAAGCGGTACTCGTTGATTTCCGGGTGCGCCGGGTCATGGTACAGGCTCTCCGGTATGCGGCAGATGTAGTGCAGCGACATGTAGCCGAAACTGTCCAGCTCATGCATCTTGCGCTTGTCCACGGAGTTCTGCCGGTCCACCTCGAACACGTCCTCCGCCAGCGCCGCTATCTTGTCCACCTCGTCGCTGTAGAAGGTGATGACGCGCGCGCCCACAATATCCGTAAGGTCCGCCAGGGTGCGGTACTTGCGGCCTTTGAGCTGCAGCTTGCCGATGAGGCTGGGTTCAGACTTCACGCGGGCCTCCACCGCCGTGACCAGGATATTGAAACGCCCCAGGCACTCCCGCAGCTGCTGCACCACTATCTCCTGCATCTTTTGGAACACAGGGAGCATCTCCCGGTACTCGTCCAGTATGCACTGGCAGTGCAGGTCCAGCCCGCGCTCGTCCCTAGGCTCCATGGCGGCGTATCCTTAGCGGATGGTGATGATGTTGGAAAAGCCTGTGATGTCGAATACCTCCTTCACCGCGGGCTGCATATCCGTGAGCACCAGGCTGCCGCCGTTCTTGGAAAGGCTCTTCTGCAGCATCAGGAACAGGCGCAGCCCCTGGCTGGAGGTGTACTCCAGGCCGCTGCAATCCACGGTCACGTGCGCCTGCACGGCCTGCATAAGCGGCTCCAGGGCCTCCTGGAACTGCGGCGCGCTGTTGGTATCCAGCCGCCCGGCCGGAGCCACGCGGTACTGGTTCTCGTTCTGCTCTATCTGTACGTTCATATCCGGAAAAGGTGCGGGTATCAGGTATACCCTGCCCACCATACTACCCCGCCACCCCCGCAGAGTCAAGCACACTCTGCGCCGTATCCCCACAAAATGCGTATAAAACGGGGCACCGGCGTAAGCCGGTGCCCCTGGGGGAAAGCATGTGGCATGCTGCGGGCGGGTTTATTCCCACTCGATGCTTGCCGGGGGCTTGGTGCTCACATCATAGAGCACGCGGTTGATGCCCTTCACCTCGTTAAGGATGCGGTTGGAGGCCTCGCGCAGCAGGTCGTAGGGCAGCTGCACCCAGTCGGCGGTCATGGCGTCCTCTGAAACGATGGCGCGCAGGTTGGTGGCGAACTCGTAGGAGCGCTCGTCACCCTTCACGCCCACGGTCTTCACGGGGATAAGGCCGGCGTATGCCTGCCAGCACTTGTCATACCAGCCCCACTTGCGCAGGGTGCCGATGAAGATGGCGTCGCAGTCGCGGATGATGTCCAGGCGGTCCTTGGTCACCTCTCCGGGGCAGCGCACGGCCAGGCCGGGGCCCGGGAAGGGGTGGCGCCACAGGATGTCATGCTCAATGCCCATGGAGGCGCCCAGCTCGCGCACCTCGTCCTTGAACAGGAAGGCCAGCGGCTCAATCACCTTGCCCTGGGCCTGCATCTCCAGCACGCGCTCCACGCGGTTGTGGTGGGTCTTGATGACGGAGGCCTTGCTCTTGGCGTTGGAGGCGCTCTCAATCACATCCGGGTACAGGGTGCCCTGGGCCAGCATCTCCGCATCGCCCACGGCATCCCAGAACACGTCGATGAACAGGTTGCCGATGATGCGGCGCTTCTTCTCCGGGGCGGGCTCGCCCTTCAGGGTCTCCAGGAAACGGGCGGAGGCGTCCACGGTCTCAATCTCCACGCCCATGCGGCGGAAGTTCTCCTGCACCTCCCTGGCCTCGTCCTTGCGGAGCAGGCCGTTGTCCACAAAGATGCAGCGCACGTTCACGCCGGCCTCATGCAGCAGCACGGCCAGCACGGTGCTGTCCACGCCGCCGGAGACGCCGCAGACCACCTGCTTGTCGCCCACCTTGGCGCGGATGTCCTCGATGAGCTCGCGCTTGAAGTCGCCGATGTCGAACTTGGCCAGGTCCTTGGCATAGGAAAGGAAATTCTTCAGGATGGTGCGCCCCTCGTGGGAGTGGGTCACCTCCGGGTGGAACTGGATGCCGAACATCTGCTCCCCCCACTGCAGGGAGACGGGCACGCCCTCGCTGTTGCGGGCGATGACCTTGCAGTTGTCCGCCAGGTGGTCCACCGTGTCGGAATGGCTCATCCACACCTGGGAGGAGGGGGACATGCCGGCATACAGGCCCTCCAGCTTGTCCGGCACCAGGGCGGCGGGGCCGTACTCGCGCTTGTTGCTCTTGCGTACGGTGCCGCCGGTCTTGATGTTGAGCAGCTGCATGCCGTAGCACACGCCCAGCACGGGCACGCCGAAGGAGGTCAGCCACTCAAAGTCGATATCCGGGGCATCCGGTTCCGATGTGCTGCGGGGGCCGCCGGAAAGGATGATGGCGCCCGGCTCGCTGATTTCATGCAGGTCCTCCAAGGCGTACAGCTTGGCAAGGAAGCCCAGTTCACGCACGCGGCGCACAATCAGCTGCGTGTACTGTGAACCGTAGTCTATAACGGCAACTATGTGTTTGGGGGTCATAACTCGCGGGAATCCTAGCACATCTCCCGCCTTGTTGCAAGAACAGAGACGGGAGATTGGGATTCAGGATTGAGATTTTTTATTCGGGATTCGGTATCAGGGGGGGGGCGGAACCGAGGCCCGCCCGGCCGGGGTTACTTCTTCTCCATCTTGATTTCACCGGAGCAGCCGAACCAGCCGTCGCGGCATTCGGCGGTGAGCCACACCTCCACCTTGTCGCCGGGTTTCACGGCCGGCACGGTGAATTCAGCCTTCTTGGTGTCGTCCTTGGGGTTCAGGGAATTGGCGGTACCCACCACGCGGCCGTTCACGGCCAGGCGGTAGTTGCGCGTGATCAGGCGGCCGTTCTCACGGGGCACCAGCTCAAACACGTACGTGCCCGCGCCGGAGATGGACTTGGTGACCACCACGTGCCAGTCCTTCTCGAAATTGTGGGTCTGGTCGCCGGGGTTGTAGTACATGTTCTCGATGAGGGTGAAGGACTTGGGGTCCCAGTAGTGCCTGTACTTGGCGGCGCCGATGCCGTACTGGCTCTTGGGGTTCACCTTGATGCAGTCGTCCAGGGCCTTCAGGAGCCTGGAGCGCTCTCCCTCCCCCTTGGTGGCCTTGAAATGCTCACGGTAGACGTAGGAGAGGCCGGCGAGCCACTGCTGCTGGGCCTCCTGGTTCTTCTTGCCGCCCTTGTCCAGGCCGGAGGCCTTCATGGTATCCAGCACGTACTTCTCGGCGGCGGCAAACTTGCGGTTACCATCCTTGAGCTTGCCGTCCGGGCCGCCCTGCAGGACATTGTTGATTTCCTTGTACATGGCCATGTGGTCCATGGCGTACACCGCGGTGTACCCTGCGGCGTTGTCCTTGTCCTGCTTGCGCAGGATATCGTTCAGCTCCTTGTGGCGGCGTGCATCCTTCTCCGGGAGCATGGCCAGGGCCTTGCCGGCGGCGGTGGCGGCATCCTTGCCGGTGAGCTTGCGGGCCTCCTCCACCTTCTTCATGAAGTCCGGCACCTTCTCCAGCATCTTCTTCAGGGCCTTGGCCATGGCATCCGCAGAGCGCACGGTCTTGCCTTCGTAGCAGGCCACAAAGGTGCCGTCCGGAGCCAGGAGCACGGCCATGGGCAGGTTGTAGCCCTCCATCTTCAGCTCGCCCATGGTCTTGCGGCGCGCGTCGGATGTCTGCCCGGTCTTGTCGTCGAACTGGCCGAAGACAACGGGAATATCCTGCTTGCAGAGGGCGTTCCACTCCTTCACCAGCCCGGCGGAATCCTGCATCCAGTCTGACCCGTACCAGAGGATGAGGGCGGGCTTGCCCTGGGACTTGGCGGTTTCCTTGGCTTTCACCACATCCGGGAAAGAAACGGAGGCGGCCTGCACGGCGGGAGCCAGCGCGGCCAGCATGAGACTAACGGTCAACAGTGTCTTTTTCATGGCGGTATGCGGTGTTACTTGGTGTAGATAAGGAAGTGGGAGATATGGGCGAACTCCGGCTGGGCGTTCTCGAACTCGATGCGCACCCACTTGGCAGTGGTGCCGGGCTTGAACTGCACCATCCATTCAGAGGGCATGTCCTGCGTGGTCTCCTGGTCAAACCAGGTGGCGCCGTCCGTGCTGGTGGCAATGGTGGCCTTCTTCATGCGCCAGTCGTTGCCGGGCACCTTGCGCACCACGCAGCCGGTCACGGTGGCCTTGTCCGCCAGCTCCACAATCATGTTGGGGCGGGCCTCCCGCTCCGTGTGGCACTTGCCGCCGTTGGGCGTCAGGATTCCGGCGTGGGCCACCGGGCTGTCAAACCCGCAGGTGGTGGATATGCGGAACAGCACGGCCTTCGCCAGGTTGCCGGCGGGGGTCTTGGTGAGCTTGACCGGTTTCACGTCATCCGGCGGGCAGGCCTTCATGGCGGCCTCGGAAAGCGCCTGGAAGGCGGGGGCGGAGCGCGCCTGCTCTGCGGCTATGATAGCCTTGCCGTAGGCCTGGCTCATCTTCTTGGTGCGCTCCTTGGCATCCACGCCGGCGGCAGTGGTGCCCGCCGCCTTGCGGGAGGCGGCGGCAAAGGCCTTGTTGAACACCTCGTCCTTGCCGGCCTGCACGTAGGTCTTCACGGCCCACTCCAGGATCTGGCCGAACAGCGTGCCGTCGCCGTTGCTCATGTAGGCCGCAAAGGCCTCGGTGAGCAGCTCCAGCTTGGCACCGTCGTTCTGCAGCATCTCAGACTGCTTGGCGATGACGTCCTCACACTTCACGGCCCAGGAGGCCGGGGTGCCGGCCAGGCTCTTGTGGATGGCGGAGAAGAGCTGGAGCTTGGAGCCGTCGTCCATGGCGGAAATGCTGTCCTTCAGGTCGTCCATCATGTTGGTGGCGGCCACGCCGTGACCCTTGTAGCTGGGCAGCGCATCCATCAGGTACTTGAAACACTCGTCCGGCTTCATGCCGCCCTTGATAAAGAGCTTGTGCAGGGCGGAGCGGAAAAACGGGTGCATGGGGGAGATGCGCAGCGCCTCCTTCCACATGGCGACGGCCTCCTTGTCCTGCCCGGTGGCGGCCAGGGCGCGGGCGCAGAAACTGTGGCGGTACGCGCGGGCAATGGCGGTGTCGTTGCCGTACACGGCCTCCATGAGCCTGTAGGAGGTGGGGGCCTGGTTGCCGAAGATATGGTTGTGCATGCCGCCGTCCGGGCCGCCGAAACCGCCGGTCCACTCACCGCGCTTCACGCGCACGGCATACGCGCAGTGGCCGGGCTGGCCTACCGTATAGGCGGGAATGCCGTGGGCCATGGCGGCCACGGTGCCAAAGTGGGAGAGCGCGCCGCACACGCCGCCGTTGCGCTGCGTGGCCTCTGCCCAGCTCTCACTGGTGTACGGCAGGTTGTACTCGCCGCTCTGCACGCTGTCGCCAAACTTGGAGGGGTCCGTGTACGTGGCGGACCAGCAGGCCCAGCCGTACTGGTCCCACGGCATGTTGATGTGCTTGAACGCCCACTCGTAGGACTCGTCATCCCAGTCCTGGCCGGGAATACCCACCACAAAGCGCAGCTCCCAGGCCTTCAGGCGCTTGTACCCGGGGAACAGCACGTTCTTGGCCGCCTGGCGCTGGAAATACTTGTAGCGGCGCACGGGATTGTACTTGGAGGGGTCCTTGCGCTGGATGGCGGGGTCCTTCCAGGTCTCTCCGCCGCCCCACACGCTGGCCAGCGCGCAGGCCAGCGGCTTGTTCTTCACATCGCCGCCCTCCTCCTTCCACACGCCGTAGAGCACCTTCACGCCCCAGTCCGTGTGGTAGGGCACCAGGCCGCAGCCCAGGTAAATCTCCTGCCAGTCCGGGTCTGCCATGAATGCCTTCAGGAACGCGGCCTGGTCCTTCACCTTGGCAAAATCCGTAAGCACCTGCGGGGATGTGCAATCCACCACCTCCAGCGCCATGGACAGGTTCAGCGCCTGCTTGTTGTCCGGCGCTATTTTCATGCTTTTAAGCTCGTTCACCAGCGCCTCGCGCACGGCGGCATAGTCGCCCTTGTCGATGGCGTTCTGCACGGCGGCAGGCAGGCTGCCCTTGGCTGCCGGGGCCGTGGCGGCCGGCGCGGATTTGGCGGGTGCGGCCTGCGCCGGCACCATCCCCAGGGCACTCAGGCCCAGTAATGCAATTGCTGCTCTCGGGTTCATACCCTATCCTATACCCCGCCGCAGGCGGCATGTCAAGGATATTGGAAAAAACACCGCCATTTTTTCAAAATTTCCTGCTCCCCCCCAAAAAAAGCGCGCACCCCGGTATGGGGTGCGCGGATTTTTTGGGTCAGGGAACGGGGCTCGGGGAGGTCAGTTCTTGAAGATAACCTCGTTGATGCGCTTGCCTTCCTGCTTGGGAGCCTTCAGGGTCACGGTGGAGGTGCCGGGGGCAATCTCCAGGGTGTGCACGCGGCCATCCGTCTTCAGCAGCTTGGCACCGTCGGCGGTGAAGGTGCCGTCACCGATGACCAGCATGGTCTTGGCGGGCTTGCCTGCATCTGCGCCGGGGACCTCCAGTGTGGTGTCCAGCGCGTTGCGGGACAGGTCGTACGCGGAGGTCAGGTCCGTGTCTGACAGGGAATAGGGATCCGTGGCGGGGTCGTCTGCCGGCATGTCCAGCTTGAAGGTGTTGAGCTTCACCTCCTGCTCTGCGGAGCCGGTGTGGGTGAGGCGGAAACCTGCCACGGGCTCCTTGGGCATGGCGTTGGTGCGCACCACCAGCTTCTTGCCGTCCTTGGCGGGCTTGATTTCACGGTACTTGCCGTTGCCCATGTTGAGCTCCACCTTGGCCCAGTCGGCCACGGAGGCGTTGTCCAGCTCCACCTCCAGCCAGGTGGCGGTACGGGGAGCAGAGAGAATCAGCTCAATGGTGCTGCCGGGGGCGGCCTTGGCCACCTCGAAGATGCGATTCAGGCCCACGGACTTGTCATCGCGGTAGGTGGAGGCGGCAGCCAGGCCGGGGATGGTGGTCTTCACCGTGGCGGGCAGGCGGCGGTTCACCGTGAATTCACACACGGAGAGCCAGTTGGGAGCGGTCTCCAGGGAGCGGTAGCGCAGGTAGCGGGCATGCACGGGGGTCTCGTTGCTGATGGCCACGGAGGCACCGGCCGTGGCAGCGCCCATGGGCTTCCAGTCCTTGCCGTCCGTGGAGTATTCCATCTGGCCGCGGGGGATGAAGTCCTTGGCATAGCGGCCGCCCATCTGCAGGTTCACGGTGCGGATATCCGTCTCACCGCCGCAGTCCAGGCCAATCCAGCATTCCTTGCCCTGGCCGCAGCCGGAATGCCACAGGGTGCCGGGATCGCCGTCGGAGATGTTGCGGGCATCCTTCTGGGGATCCCCCAGGCTGCTGGTGAACACGGGCTTGCCGCTGCCGCCCTTGCGGCCGCTGAGCTCTCCGTACACGCGGGAGTTCACGTAGTTCAGGGTCTCCGTGATGGCGGGGGTCATGGCCAGCATGGCCACCTCCACGCCCTTCACGTTCTGCACGGAGCCGTTGCGCCATGCGGTGCGCTCCATGTTGGCCACGGTGTACATCTTGTCTGCGGCCTTCAGCATCTGCTGCAGGGCCTTGGCGGTGTCCTTCTCCTCCAGGCTGGAGAGGGCGGCGGAACCGGCCTGGCCGGTGTACTCGAAGGCGTCAATCCAATTGGCAATCTCCTTCTGCAGGGTCTCCATGCCGGGGGCCTTGCGGATAG
Source organism: Akkermansia sp. (assembly GCA_030536145.1). Classification (GTDB taxonomy): domain Bacteria; phylum Verrucomicrobiota; class Verrucomicrobiia; order Verrucomicrobiales; family Akkermansiaceae; genus Akkermansia. The sequence goes on along the minus strand of JAUNQN010000030.1, from coordinate 6,289 downwards.
CCTTGGCGGCCTTGGCAATCTCCTTGTACTCGTCCTGCAGCTTGCCTACCTTGGAAAGGTCCGCCTTGCCGGCCTTCAGGGATTCGGTGTAGGCCTTGGCGTCGTCTGCAATGCCCACGGACTCCTCACGGTAGTAGCCGTGGCCGTTGGGCAGCAGCCAGGAGTTGTGCTTGCAGAACACCTGCATGGCATCCGCGCAGGTGGGGTACAGGCGGTCGATGCCCTGGTGCCAGGAGTTCTCGGAATCGAACCCGCAGATGTTCCAGGTGTAGTCCGCCACGCCGAAGAGGCCCACCTTGCTGGCCTCTGCGCGCTCCATGGGGTTGGCCACAAATCCGGTCATCTCCTTGCGCATCTGCTCCTCCTGGCCGTTGCCGTACGTGCGGCCCATGGAGAGACGGCTTGCCTTGAAATCAGAGCAGGGCCAGTTCCACCAGATGAAGGTGGGGCGGCCCAGTTTCTCATGCACCCACTGCTGGCCGGAGAGCGTGATATCGTGCACCACGGTATCGCCCGTCCACATCACGTGGATGGACTTGTCCAGCCCGTTGCCCAGCTTGCCCAGGAAATCCGGGTTGGTCCAGCTGCGGTTGTAGCCGGTGGGGCACATCACCAGGTCCTGGTTCACATCCGGGTGCTTGCGGATAAAGTTTTCCAGGATGTAGTTGCAGAGCTGCACCTGGCGCTCCGGCTTGCAGATCTCGCCGCCGGAATCATCCACCAGCACGGCAAAGTCCCGCACGCCCAGGTCATACAGCTGCTGGAGCTTGGTGCACAGGCCGTCCAGCTGCTTCTTGCCGCCGTTCTCACCCCATTTCACGGTGTTGGCGGGGTGGATGCCCCACACAAAGCGCACGTGGTTCTTGCGGGCGCAGGTAATCTGGTCCTTCAGCTCCGCAGCCTTGTCCGCCGGGTACAGCTCATAGCAGCCGCCGCCGTGGTGGTAGGGGTCGTCCTTCGGCGCATACAGGTAGTAGTTCATCTTGTTGCGGCCGTAGAAGGCAAACTGGGACTTGCGGGCCTCTCCGCCCCACGGGATGCCGTAATAGCCCTCCACGGTGCCGCGGTAGGCCAGGTCCGGCCAGTCGATGATGGTGCCGCAGGGCAGCTCGCCCAGCTGGGCCACCTCCTTGATTTTCATGTCGGGGAACGGGTCGCGCTGGGCGTCCTTGGCGCCAGGCACGTCCTTGAGCAGCTGGCTCACGGTCTGCTTGGCGTAGTACACGCCCAGCTGCTCGGCCTTGCCGGTGGCCTTGTCGGTGTTCACGTACACCTCCAGCTTGCCGGGGGTGATGCGGATGGCGTAGGCGCCTTCTTTCTCCGGCAGCTTGGCCCAGATATCGCCCTTGGCCTTGGCGGCGCGGTGCTGTATCTTCACCTCTGTCACCTTGGTGCTCTCAGCTTTCAGGGTGCACTGCTGCGGGGTGGGGTACACGGGGCTGACCGCAGCGGATGCGGCGGTCACGCTCCCGAGCAACGTCAGGATGGTCGGTAGGCATTTCATTGTCTTGGCGGCGGGAGTACAGACCCGCATGGCGATATCCTACCAAAAACAATCCCCCACTGCAAGGCCGAGTTTCACCGCGCGCACGCATTTTTGGGTGCGCGCCCGCGCATGCAGGGAGCTGCGGACACACTCTGCGCTTGCGCGGACAGGCCGCGCGGGGTATAGTACGGGCATGTTGAAAAACCTGTACCGCCTGTTTCCCGCCTTTGCCCTGGCCGCGCCGCTCTGCGCCGCGGAGTGGATGACCGATTGCGATGCAGCCCTGCGCAAGGCCGGGGAGGAGAACAAGCTGGTACTGATGGATTTCACGGGGTCCGACTGGTGCGGCGCCTGCATCCAGATGCGGCAGCGCGTGCTGGATACGCCTGAGTTCCAGGCGTATGCCGATGCGCACCTGGTGCTGCTGGAGGTGGACCTGCCGCGCAACGCGGCCAAGCTGGGGCAGGAGGGCTACAACCGCAACCAGGCCCTGGTGCGCCGCCACGGTGTTTCCGCATACCCCACCATTGTGGTGCTGAACGCGCAGGGGCAGACCGTGGGCGGGTTCAAGGGCGGCAAATACTCCGTGCAGGAGATGACCGCCGCCATGGACAAGGCCGCGCAGAATGCCGCCGCCGTGGCCGGGCTCCCGCAGCTCACCGGGGAACCCCGCCTGAAGGCCCTCTTCTCCCTCTACAAGGATTTCAAGGACAACGGCCTGGATAGCGCCGCCGCAGAGTACAGCGCCATCCTGGAGCAGGAGGACACCACCGGCACCACCCCCATCGGCGACGAGGTGGCGGACCGCAACCTCCTGGCCGCCTTCTACTCCGCCCCCATCCACAACGGCACCCCGGAGGAACAGGCGGAGTACATAGACCGCACCGTGGCCGCCTGCAAGACACCGGATACCAAGACCACGCTGCTGCTCATGAAGATGCGCATGCTTTCCGCCGCGGCACAGACCCCGGAGGACGTGGCGAAGGCCCGCGCCGCCCTGCTGCAGGTGGCGGAGGTGAACCCGGATGCCCGCTCCACCGTGGAGAGCATGGACCGGGAGATGTTCTCCGACCCGGAGGCTGTGCTGGAGAAGAACCGCCGCGCCGCACAGGATTCAGAGGACAAGGCGCAGGCCGCCCAGGTGGAAATGCTGGTGCGCCAGCGCCTGGCCACCATTCAGGGCAAGGAGGCATCCCTGGCAGAGGTGGACCGCGAGCTGGCCAAGGACTACCCTCCCCTGGTAAAGGCCAGGCTGTACGCCCTGAAGGCCACCATCACCCGCCGCTACGCGCAAACCACGGACGACATCAAGGAAGCCCACGGCTACATGCTCCGGATGGCCGACTGCCAGGGTGAGCAGGCAGAGACCTTCCGCGAGGCCGTGAACAAGATGTACGAGGACTACGACCGCGTGCTGCAAGCCGACAAAGCCCGCAAATTCTAACCCGTTTTCACCATGAAAAACCGTTTCACCATATCCCTGGTTGTCATGATAGCGGTCCTGTATGTGCTGGACCAGCTGACCAAGTGGTACATTGTGCTGAATTTCCCCTTTGACTGGGAGCATGAATTCTCCACGCGCGTGGACCCGGTGATACAGGGCAGCGGCATCATGAACTTCAACATAGTGCGCGTGCACAACACCGGCGTGGCCTTCGGCACAGGAAACGGCACCGCCTGGGCGCCCTTCCTGTTCCTGGGCATCCAGGTGGCGGCGCTGGTGTGGCTTACCCGCCTGTTCCGCAGCGGGTTCTTTGCCACCCGTGCGCTCAAGTTCGCCTGGGCCTTCATCATGGCCGGCGTGCTGGGCAACATGACAGACCGCCTGCTGCAGGGCTTCTTCCGCCCCGGGGCAGAGGCGCTGGGGTTCTTTGAGAACCTGACCCGCGGCTACGTGGTGGATTTCCTGGATTTCTCCTTCCCCTGGATTCAGACAGAGATGTTCCCCTACGGCTACCACTGGCCCTCCTTCAACGTGGCGGACTCCTGCGTGTGCATAGCCGCCGCGCTGTTCCTGGTTTCCGGCTTCCTGGCCCCCAAGGAGAGCAAGGAGAAGAAGGATGAAAAGCCCGCCAAGGACGGAGAGGAGGCCAAGGCATGAGGACTGCCCTGCCCCTGGCCGCCCTGCTGGCCGCCATGCCCGCCCTGGCCGGCTTCACCACCACCAGCCGGGACGTGAAACTGGACTACAGCCAGAAATCCGCCGTGGTGGAGTTCACCACGGACGGCACCGCCATTTCCAAGGCCAAGCCCCTGTGCGACTGCACCAAGGTGGCCATACAGGGCAACAAGCTGGTGGCCACGGTGGATACCTCCAAGTTTGACCAGCCCGTGACCAAGGAGATAGAGGCCACCACCGCAGACGGCAAGACCACCCGCCTGGCCATGGTGTTCGATGTACCGGTGGCCATGCAGCTTTCCGCCCGCAGCCTGATATGGCAGCGCGGCAGCGCCCCTGCCCCGCAGGTGCTCACCATCACCCTGCCCAAGGGCTCACCCGTGCGCGGGCTGAAGGAGGCCGGCCTGCAGGGCAAGGCATTTTCCTACACCCCCGCCAAGGTGAAGGAGGGCCGGGAATACACCGTGACCGTAACCCCGCTCAGCACGGAAAAGCCCGTGCTGAACCGCCTGGTGCTCACCACGGATTCCACGGACCCCCGCTTTGCCAAGCAGATTATCTACCTGCAGGTCAAGAAATAGGCGCAGCCCCCTCTCAGCGCAGGAAAGGCAGCTTGCCGCTGTGTGCCAGCCACGGCAGCAGCGCGGGGGCATACCGCCGCATCAGCCACATGCCGCCCATGCTGCCCGCATACACCAAAACCGGCAGCAGCACATACACCACCGGGCAAGCTGCCGCCGCAGGGCAAAAACGGGCCAATGCCGTGCCTGCAACCAGCAGCACCCCGGCATGCACTGCATAGCACAGGAAGGAGGCATCCGCCCACCCGGCTATTCTCCTGCCCGCCGCAGGCCACGCTGCCAGGGCCGCACCCAGTCCCGCCAGCAGGAACGCCCCGCAGAAATCACCCAGATGCGGGATGTTCCACCCAAGCGCATAATCCCCGGCGCAATACGCCAGCCACAACGGCAGGGTATACAGGAAGAAACGCCGCATCCACTCCAACGGAACGTAAGAGAACAGGCTCCCCAAGGCAAAGGCAAGCACATCATGCGGATGTGGATAGGGTATGGCCTCCATCACACTGCAGTGCCAGCTGTCTCCCCACAGCACAAACCCCAGTGCCAGCAGCGCATACAGCCACACGCAGCGGCGGAACAGCGGAAGCGTAAGCATCATCAGGACCAGCGCCCGCACGTACCAAAGCGGATAATCCGCACAAAACGGACACCCCTGCCCTATGCCGAAGATGCGTCCGAGGGTCGGCTCATCAGGCAGGAACGGAGCCGTCGCCAGGTTCCAGCTCACGTATACCGCCACCAGGGATACCACGCGCTGCCACCACTTGCCCCATGCCATGCCCGGCTTGCAGAAGTACCCCGACACCATGAAAAAGAACAACAGCGTTCCCCCGGGAATTCGCAGCAGATGCTTGCCGGCCGCCACCGCATCCGGCTGGGCAGATGCAGGCAGGCCGCTGATGCTCATGTGAAAATACACGATAAACAGTGTGGCAAACACGCGGGAGACGTCCAGCCAGATGGCTCGCGGAGCGACCGCCTTGTTACCTTGTCCATGCACCGCTGCCAAGCATACGGATTCATAATCCGTAGTCAAGCGTATTTTTTGCCTGATACTGTGGGATTTGTCGACTTGCACACATGTTGCCCGCCATAACTGTTACAAGGGACAACCCCTGATTTTTCCATACATGTACTACGGATTATTCATCCGCTCATCGCTTGACACCCCCGCCGCACTCCTGTACAATCCGCAGGCATGAAGGTTCTGGTATTCGGCGGCACGGGCCGCACGGGCATGTGCGTGGCGCAGGCGGTATTGCACCGCGGGGCGGAGCTGCTGGCCCCGGGCCGCGCAGACTGTGACCTGGCAGATGCAGATGCCGTGGCGGACTACGTGCTGGCCCACCCTGCGGATGTGGTAGTGAACTGCGCCGCCATCAGCGGGCTGGAGTCCTGTGCAGACGACCCGCTGGCCGCCCACCGCGCCAATGCCATGGCCCCCGCCGCCATGGCCCTGGCCTGCCGCCACACCGGGGCGCGCCTGGTCCACCTTTCCACGGATTACGTGCTGGATGGCCGCAAGCCCGGCATGAAGGACGAATCCGCCCACTGCCGCCCGGAGGGCTGGTACGCCCAATCCAAGCGGGAGGGCGAGCAGCAGGTGCTGGAAACCCTGCCCGCCGCCATCGTGGCCCGCGTCTCTTGGATAGGCGGAAACCCGGTGAAACCTGGATTTGCAGAGAATATCATCAAGAAAGCCCTGGCCGGGGAACCCTTGGCGGCCATAGCAGACAAATACTCCATGCCCACGGATGCGCAGGATATTGCCCGCGCCGCGCTGGACCTGGCTGCCACGGACTACCGCGGCATCATCCACCTGTGCAGCGGCACCGGGGAGGCAGGCACCCCGCTCTCCTGGTGGGACTGCGCCCACCTGGCCCTGCAGCACGCCGTATCCGCAGGTGCCCTGCCCGCCCTGCCGGAAATCACACGCCAGCAGCTCTCCGCCGCCTCCTTCTTCCGGGAACCGCGTCCCCGCCACACCGCCATGGACAACTCCCGCCTCCTCTCCCTGGGCATCCCCATGCCCACCGCCCGCCAAACCATAGCCGCCATCACCGCGCGTTTCCTGGAATACGCCCCCGGCAAGGCGTAAGTCGG
>JAUNQN010000071.1 GCA_030536145.1 Akkermansia sp. | reverse complement strand
CAGCTGAACATCCAGCAGCTCCAGCTGCAGATCCAGCAGAACAACCTGCGCCTGCAGCAGCTGGGCGCCGCCCCCGTGCAGCAGCCTGCTGCTGCCACCGCTCCCGTGCAGCCCGCTGCCGCCCCCGTGGTGGTGGCTCCCGGCATGCCCCAGCCCACGGCCGCCGTGCAGCCCATGACTCCCCCCGCCGTGGTGCAGCCCGGCATGCCCCAGCCCGGCACCGTGCAGCCCGCCATGCCCCAGCAGCCCGGCACCTTTGTGCAGGAAGCCTGCTCCGTGGACCCCGGCAATCCCCGCATCGGTGATGTGCGCGTGAAGTGGTCCGTCATCAGCCCCAAGGAGACTATCAGCATCGTGGCCCAGCAGCAGGGCAGCACCTTTGTGCCCTACGTGGCCAAGAGCAGCGGCTACACCGTGAGCCTGCTCGGCATGGGTGTGCAGTCCACGGAGCAGATGTACCAGAAGGCCCATGACGACAACACCATGATGACCTGGCTGCTCCGCTTCGGCGGCTGGCTGATGATGCTCATCGGCTTCAACATGCTGTTCCGTCCCTTCGTGGTGCTGGCAGACGTGCTGCCCTTCCTGGGTGACCTCATCGGCACCGGTACGGGCTTCCTGTCCTTCGTGCTCGCCTCCATCCTGTCCCTGATTTCCATCGCTCTGGCATGGCTGGCCTACCGCCCCGTGCTGGGCTGCCTGCTGCTGGCTGTGGTGGGTTACCTGGTGTACCTGGTTATCAAGCGCAAGAAGGCTGCCAAGGCTGCCAAGGAGGCTGCTCCCGCCATTGCGGAGACTCCCGCCGCCCCCGCCGAGGAACAGGCCCCCTCTGCCGAGTAAGTCGCTTCCTTATTCCCGTTTCCAGGCGCACCGGTTCCGGCCGGTGCGCCTTTTTTTACCCCGCTCCCGCACACATTTGCTTGACATCTCAGCCGCCGTGGCGCAAACTGTCCGCACCAAGTTGCAACCTTTACATCTATGGAACCTTACAGCATGAAGAACCCGTTCCCGGCCACGGTGCTGGGAGTCCGCCCCGTCACCAAGCCCGGCAGCGCCAAGGAGACCATCCATGTGGATTACTCCCTGGAAGGCTCCGGCCTGTCCTACACCACCGGTGATGCCCTGGGCGTGCTGCCCAACAACGACCCCGCCGTGGTGGACCAGCTGATTGCCGCCCTGGGTCTGGATGCCGCCGCCACCGTGGCCTTGCCGGATGGCTCCGTCTCCTCCCTGCGTGATGCCCTTATCTCCACCTATGATATCTCCACCCTCAAGAAGGGCGTGCTGAGCAAGTGGAACGCCGTGGCCGGCAGCGAGAAGCTGGCCGCCATTATCGAGGACAAGGAAGCCCTCAAGGACTTCGTGTGGGGGCGTGATGTGCTGGACCTCGCCCTGGACCCGGAGACCAAGGCCACCTTTGCAGATGCCACCGCCTTTGTGGCCTGCCTGGGCAAGATGACGCCCCGCCTGTACTCCATCGCCAGCAGCCCGGATGCCGTGCCCGGCCAGGTTTCCCTCTGTGTGGGTGCCGTGCGCTACACCTCCAAGGCCACCGGCCGCGCCCGCGCCGGCGTGTGCTCCACCTTCATGGCAGACCGCATCTCCGCCGGTGACAAGGTGAAGGTCTTCGTTCATTCCAACAAGAACTTCCGCCTGCCGGAGGATGGCACCACCCCCGTCATCATGGTGGGTCCCGGCACCGGTATCGCCCCCTTCCGTGCCTTCTGGCAGCAGCGAGTGGCAGACAACGCCACCGGCCCCATGTGGCTCTTCTTCGGCAACCCCTACAAGGCCACCGATTCCTGCTACGAGGACGAGCTGGAGCCCCTGGTGGCCTCCGGCAAGCTCAAGCTCTCCGTGGCCTGGAGCCGTGACCAGGAGTACAAGATTTACGTGCAGCACCTCATGGAACAGGCCGGTGAGGAAGTCTGGCAGTGGCTGGAGAACGGCGCCGCCTTCTACATGTGCGGTGATGCCAACCGCATGGCCAAGGACGTGGAGGCTGCCCTCCTCGCCATCATTGCCAAGTACGGCAACCGCTCCGCAGAGGAAGCCGCCGCCTATCTGGCCGATATGAAGGCCGCCAAGCGCTACCAGAAGGACGTGTACTAATCACCTTTCCTGCAGCGTACCAAGCGTTTTAAGCCGGGAACCCCGCTGGGTTCCCGGCCCTTTGTTTTTCCGCATGTCTCCAAACTCCCGGCATGATTTCCCGGAGGGCAGGGAGGCTCCCCTTCAGCCATGGCAGCGTTGCGCGCCCTGCCGAAAATCCTTGATTTTAATGGGTTTTTAGGGCAAGTTGAAACTTTTTTGCAAAAAGATGCAGAAAATTCAAAAAATGAGCTTGACGTTCGGGCTGCGTTCGTGTATACTGACGTCACGCCC
>JAUNQN010000029.1 GCA_030536145.1 Akkermansia sp. | reverse complement strand
TTCGGGCAAGTCTTTCAGCACATCCGTTTTCCTCCTGCGGAGGAGGAAGGGAGCGAGTGGGACCGCCTGGTTTCTGCCATCCTGCCGGATTCCCCTGCTGATGAGCCCAAGTTGCCGGCCCCGCTTCAGAAACCCTACCCCGGATTCGAGGAGCCAGTGGACGATGTTCCCACCCCGGAGTACATGCAGGGGCTCTGGGAGCGGTACAGCCTGGGGGACTGGGCCCGCTCCTACCGGGATACGGCGCGGCAGGCGGAGACGGCTGCGCGGTTCTGCGAATGGGCAGGGGGCAGGGAGGCGGAGGAGTGTGTGCTGCTGCACGCGGAGGAGGGAGAGCACTACTGGTTTGCCGGGGATGTGCATGCCTCCCTTCCTGCGGTGCTCAAGCTGTATGCCCATGTGTGGGAGATGGCCCGGCAGGGCGGCGGGGTGCACTGCCTGGTGCTCCTGGGGGATTATGTGGACCGCGGCCCGGATTCCCTGCCGCTGCTCTGTTTCCTGCAGGAGATGGTGATGCAGTGCAGCAAGGGCGGCCCTGTGCGGCTGCTCCTGCTGAAGGGCAACCACGATGCGGGGTTCGGGGTGGACGGGGAGTTTTTCTCCGATGTCTATCCGTCTGAAATGGTGGGCGAGCTCAACGGGCTGGCTGCGGAGATGCCGCAGGAGGCAGGGGTGATAGGCCGCGCGGCCCTGGAGCTGTTCCGCCTGGCCCCCTATGCTGCGGAAATCACGGGCCTGGGCGGCGAGGAGCCGGAGTGCTCCATCCTGCTGACGCACGGCGGCGTGCCCCACACGGACCTGCTGCCGGGTATCTATGCCGCCGCTCCGGAATCCCCGGACAGGACGCTGCTTGGCGGCCTGCCGCAGGAACTCCGCGAGGCATGCCTGGAGGATTTGCTGTGGGTGCGCCTGGAGCCGGATGCGGCTTCCCTGGCGCCGGACCGCAGCTTCATCGGCTGCGGGGCGGGTACGCCGGATGTGAACCTTTTCCGCTACCTGCACTGGCTGCGCACCGGGCGCGCCGTTTCCTTCATTATCCGCGGGCATGACCACAGGACCGCCCTGGACAGCTGCGGCGGCGCCGATGAATCCGCCGCCGGGTGCCGCCAGCGCCATTGCGGCGTGCTCACCCTGCAGAGCCGTGAGCCGGATGCGGACGAGCCGCAGCGCGACATAGGCCTGGCCTACTGGAGCAGCGGCGGCGCCGTGGTCCTGTACCGCCTGCCCACGGAACCGTGGGGCGGTGACGAGCAGTAGGCGCGCCTACACGAGGTCCCCGCGGATGAGGCCGAGGAGGGCGACGGTGCGGCCCATGTTTTCCGGGTGGCCGTCCGTTTCCGGGAAAAGGCGGTTGGCGGGGATGCGGGCGTATCGCTCTGCGGCCTTGGGGGAGGAAAGCTCCCGGAGCCCGACGGAGAAGACGGCGCCGAGGCGGATGAATTCCCTGGCCATTTCATGGGAGCCGTTCCAGGCGTGGAGCAGCACGCGGGGCAGGGTGCCGGCGCGCTCCCGCTGCCGCAGGATTTCCAGCAGCTCCGCCCAGGCGTGCACGCCGTGCAGGTGGGCCATGCGCTCATGGCGGAAGGCTGCGCCCAGGTGCACGTGCAGCAGCAGGCGCTGCGCCTCCAGCGTGGCGGCATGGGCGGGGGAGGCATCCAGCCCGGTTTCACCCACGCCGGCGGCGGGGTGGCGGGTGAGCCAGTCGTCCAGCTCAAAGGCGATTTCTGCGGCATCTGCGGTGTGGGCGTGCCAGGGGTGGATGCCGAAACAGGAATCCATGGCGGGGGCGGCAGCGGCCACGCTTTCCCAGTCTGCACGGGTTACGGAGCAGAGGAAGCCGCCGCCAGGGGCGGGGGTGTGGGTGTGGTAGTCTTTCATGACAGGCGGTGGTTATCCTTGAAACTGTAATAGGGGAGCTTGCCCACAACCTCTGCGCCCAGGATGATGTGGTCCTTCAGGGGGATGCCGATGATTTTGCCGGCCTCCGCCACCTGGGCGGTCAGCTCCAGGTCCGGCTTGCTGGGGGCGGGGTCCCCGCTGGGGTGGTTGTGTACCATGACGATGGAGCAGGCGTTGTGGATGACGGCCTCGCGGTAGATGTTCCGCGGGTGCGCCAGCACGCGCGTGAGGGTGCCCTTGCCTATGTTGCAGCGGCGGATGAGGCGGCGCTGGGCGTTGAGCAGCAGTACCACCAGGTTCTCCTCCGGCGCAAAGTGCAGCTCCGGCCCCAGGTAGTCGTACACGATGCGGGGGATGGTCATGTCCTCGTCCTCCAGCTCCTCTTTCAGGGCGCGGTGGCCCAGCTCAAAGACGGCGGCCAGGGTGGCGGCCTTTGCCATGCCTATGCCCTTGCAGCAGTCTGCAATCTGGCGGGCCTCCATACGGCCCAGGGCGGAGAGTGAGCCTGCGGCGCGCTTGAGCCGTGCGGCAAGCTCCAGCACGTTGCACCCGTGTATGCCCGTGCGCAGGAAGATGGCGATGAGCTCCTCATCCGTGAGGGCGGTGCGGCCCAGCCGCTGGAGCTTTTCCCGCGGCAGGTCCCGGCTGTCCATGTCACGCAGCTGCAGCGTCGGCTCGTCATCGTAGTTTCCTTCCATGCCGCCTATCCTACAGGAACGGGCGGGCCGTGAAAAGAAAAAAGCATGCTGTCAGTATTTCCTTGGAAAAAGTGAAAGAATGGGCTTGATATGGCGCGTGCAAGCGTATAGAATAAACGCAACTGCGTGTATCCTGCCGCTCCGGCGGCGTGTGAGAGGCGCGGTGCCTGCCGCCTGAAACGGGTGGCGGGGTCGATGCGGGGGCTCGCCGGTTCCACCCTGCGGAGACGATGCCCGGAGCCGGCTACACGAAGAAAGTAAAGAAAATGAGTATACATTCCGTTACGTGCGCCATCGGCGCAAATCCCATCACCATTGAAACCGGTAAGCTTGCCCTGCTTGCAGATGGCGCAGTCACAGTCCGCTGTGGTGATACTATGGTTCTGGTCACTGTTGTGAGTGCTACCAAGATTAAAGAAGGCCAGACGTTCTTCCCTCTCTCTGTGGAGTACAAGGAGAAGGCTGCGGCTGCGGGCCTGTTCCCGGGCGGCTATTTCAAGCGCGAGGGACGCCCCACGGAGAAGGAGATCCTGACCTGCCGCATGACGGACCGCCCGCTGCGCCCCATGTTCCCGAAGGGCTATTTCTATGATACGCAGGTGATTACGCTGCTGCTTTCCGCCGATGGCGAGAACGAGCCGGATATCCTGAGCATCAACGGTGCCTCTGCCGCCTGCGTGATTTCCGACCTTCCCTTTGCCGAGCCCGTGGGCGCCGTGCGCGTGGGCCGCATCAACGGCGAGTTTGTCATCAACCCCACCAACAGCCAGCGCGAGGAATCCGACCTGGACCTGGTGTACGCCGGTTCCAAGGACCAGGTGATCATGATTGAGGGTTCTGCCAAGGAGCTGCCGGAGGAGGACTTCATCGCCGCCCTGCACGTGGCCCAGGAGAACGTGGCCAAGATTTGCGCCGCCCAGGAGGAGCTGCGCGGCATCTGCGGCAAGCCCAAGCGCGAGTACGAGCTGACCCTGGCCAAGCCGGAGCTGCTGGAAATCGGCTACCAGATTGCCGGCGACCGCATCGAGGAGGCCATCTACGCCCCGAACAAGATTCAGCGCCAGAAGCAGGTGGGCGCCCTGCGCGACGAGGTGGAGGCCGCCATCAAGCAGGCCTACCCGGAGGCCACGGACTTTGACGTGGAGCAGGTGTTCGAGTACATCCAGAAGAAGGCTTTCCGTATCTCCATCATGGAGCAGGACAAGCGTGCAGACGGCCGCGGCATCAAGCAGCTGCGCCCCCTGCTGGCAGAGGTGAACGTGCTGCCCCGCCAGGTGCACGGCTCCTCCCTCTTTGCCCGCGGTGAGACCAAGTCCCTGTGCCTGGCCACCCTGGCTCCCATGGAGGAGAAGCAGTACATGGACAACTACACCGGTTCCGTGTCTGAGAAGCGCTTTATCCTGCACTACAACTTCCCGCCCTTCACCGTGGGCGAGACCGGCCGTTTCGGCGGCCAGAACCGCCGCGAGATCGGCCACGGCGCCCTGGCAGAGCGCTCCATCGCCCCGGTGGTGCCCTCCGAGGACGAGTTCCCGTACGCCATCCGCGTCTCCTCCGAGATTATGGAGTCCAACGGCTCCACCTCCATGGCCTCCGTGTGCGCCGGCACCATGTCCCTGCTGGCGGCGGGCGTGCCGCTGAAGCGCCCGGTCTCCGGTATTTCCGTGGGCCTGGTGACGGAGTTCGAGAACGCGGGCGACCGCGAGCCCAAGCGCTACAAGACGCTGCTGGACATCATCGGTTCCGAGGACTTCTACGGTGACATGGACTTCAAGCTGTGCGGCTCCACCGAGGGTGTGACCGGCTACCAGCTGGACCTGAAGCTGCCCGGCATCCCCCTGTACATCCTGGAGGAGGCCATCCACCTGGCCCGCAAGGGCCGCCTGGACGTGCTGGAGACCATGAACGCCGCCATTGCCGGCCCGCAGGAGATGAGCCCGTATGCTCCGCGCATCGAGTCCACCACCATCCCGCAGGACCGCATCGGCGAGCTCATCGGCCCCGGCGGCAAGAACATCAAGGCCCTGCAGGCGGAGACCGGCACGGACATCAACATCGAGGAGGACGGTACCGTGCGCATTTACGGCAATCGCCAGGAAGGCGTGGAGCGCGCCCTCTCCCTCATCGACCGCATGTTCAAGGAGATTGAGGTGGGCGAGACCTACGAGGGCAAGATTGTCTCCACCAAGGAGTTCGGCGCCTTCATGGAGGTGCTGCCCGGCAAGGACGGCCTCATCCACATCTCCGAGCTGGCCGAAGGCCGCACGCAGAAGACCGAGGATGTGGTGAAGGTGGGCGATATCGTCACCGCCAAGTGCATCGGCATCGATGACAAGGGCCGCGTGAAGATGTCCATCCGCGCCGCCCTGCGCGACAAGAAGGCCAAGGAAGCCGAGTCTGCCGAGGCCTAAGCCCGGCGACAGCGCCTGAAAAGCTGCAAGCCGCCTGCGGGTGCCCCCGCAGGCGGCTTTTTCCACCCTGTTCCGGCCCCTTTTGGGGGTGCCGGGGGCGCGCTGCGGGGGCTCCGGCGCGGAAATTTGCAAAAAAAAATCATCCCGACCGCTTTTTTTGGTTGCAATGGCGGGGGAAGTAGTATAGTTTATCTAGTGAACAGCCGCAAATACAGCTTATACCATGTGGAAATACATCATTACAGGCGCCATAGTCCTCTTCCTCGCCGCCTCATTCTTGTTCTATAAAAACTTTGAATCGATGGCCGAACCGGCCACCGGCGAGGTAGCAGCAGTCCAGTCCCAGTTCGATGCAGCCGTGCGCAAGAGCAAGGAAATCGACCTGGACAAGGCAATCAAGCAGTACGCTATCATCCGCAAGAACTTCTTTGTTTCCGAGACGGCGCGCTTCAAGCACGAGCAGGAGGTCATCGAACAGGAAGACGCCCCGCTGCCCGGCGAAATCCAGCGCGCCAACGACGAGCTGGCCCAGGCCAAGAAGGAGTACGAGGACCTGAAGTCCGAGTTCGAGAAGTTCAAGAACGACCTTCACACCGGTGTGGGCCTGGACGAGGCTGACGAAGACTCCCTGCGCGCCGTCGGTCAGGCCATCGCAGACCTGGTGAACAAGAACGACCGCATGGAGATTGAGATTGCCCGCCAGCTGGACATCGTGGCCAACCTGGGCAAGGCCAGCGACCGTACGCTCAACCTGACCCGCGCTGCCAAGAAGCTCAACTCCGACCGCCTCTCCCGCCTGTCTCCCCCGGAGCTGCGCTGCCAGGTGGTGTTTGCCGACCCCAAGTGGGATTATGTGATTCTGGATGCCGGTGTGGACCGCGGCGTGGTGATTGGCTCCCGCCTGCAGGTGATGCGCGGCGACCGCAAGATTTGCGAGCTTGACGTGACCCTGGTGGAATCCAACCGCTCCAGCTGTGATGTGGTGTACAGCACCATGCGCCCCGGTGACCGCGTGCAGGTGGGTGACATCGTCTACTCCGTCCGCGAAGACAAGTAAAATCCATACCATCCCTTTACCGATATGAAAATCTCTCAGCTTATCGTGACAACCCTCTGCCTGGGCCTTGGCGGTGCTGCGGTGTACTACTCCGTGGACCAGGACAAAGTGATGAACCTGCTTCTTGCCGTGCATGGCGGCGGTCCCAACGTGGAAGACGGCAATGCGACGGGTCTCCGCAAGGAGAACCAGGAACTGGAGAGGGCTGCCGCCCAGATTTCCAGCGAGCGTAACGATGCCGTGAAGCAGACGGAGCAATCCCAGAACGTGATGAACGACCAGCACGCCCAGCGTGACGATGCCGAGCTTGTTCTCCGCAACCACCAGCGCGAGCTTGCCGACGTGCAGGCCAAGGTGAAGGAAGCCCAGGCCAACATCGAGCAGTTGCGCAACGCCTTCAACGAGGCATTGGAGCAGCTGAACGCCTCCGGTCTCAACTTCTCCATCTCCCCCGGCCAGTCCTACATGGAAGTGCTGGAGCAGATCAAGACCTTGATTGCCAAGGAACAGGCCCGTGAGAAGAAACTGGCCGGTGAGCTGAAGGACGCCCTGGCCAAGCACAAGGCCGCCGCCGAGAAGCTGTACGGCGAGAAGCTGGAGCTGGCCCGCGCCACCCGCACGAACACCGCCTTCTTCAAGGAGTACACCAAGAACGACGACGAGTACGTCATCGACGCCGTGGACCCGCGCTGGAACTATGTCTGCTTCAACGTGGGCATGGACAGCGGCCTGATTGTGGGTGACACCACCTCCCTGCAGGTGCGCCGCAGCGACAACTCCGTGGCCCCGCTCCGCATCCGCAGCATCGACAGCGGCGAGGTGATTGCCGACTACGATCCCAAGAAGCTGCCGGGCGGTATCCGTCCGCAGGTGGGTGACGTGGTGTTCCGCATCAAGCCGCAGGGCCGCTAAGGTCCGGGCAGGTTTGGAACTTCCATCCTTTCTCCATCAGCCGCCTGCCTGGAAAGGGCAGGCGGCTTTTCCATACACTAACAAATACATAATACAACCATGAAGAATACCAAGATGCTGGCCCTGTGCCTGCTGGCCGCAGTGGCCGCCGCCGCCTGCCAGAGCATGCCTGATGCCCCCAAGACCAACCGCACCGTGGTGGCCCCCCGCGGCAGTGAGGAGAGTGTGAAGCCCTGGAGCAATCCCACCAAGCAGGAGGGTGATGCCGCCATGGGGCCGCTCAGCGGCCTCTCCGAGCGCCGGTAAATCCATCAGCCTTGCCTATGACGCGCGCGCAAAGGGTGGCGGTGGTGCTGGAGGAGTTTGAGAAGGCTTTTCCTGCGCCGGAGGTGCCGCTGCACCACCGGGATGCGTATACGCTGCTGGTGGCGGTGATGCTTTCCGCCCAGTGCACGGATGCGCGGGTGAACAAGGTGACGCCCGCGCTGTTTGCCGCGGCCCCGGACCCCGCTGCCATGGTGGCGCTGGGGTGGGAGAAGGTGCGGGAGTACATAGCCACCTGCGGGCTTACGGAGACGAAGGCCAAGCGGATTGTGGAGACCTCCCGCCTGCTGCTGGAGCGCCACGGCGGGCAGGTGCCCTCCACCTTCGAGGAGCTGGAGGCCCTGCCGGGTGTGGGGCACAAGACGGCATCCGTGGTGATGAACCAGGCGTTCGACCACCCGGCGTTCCCGGTGGATACGCACATCTTCCGCCTGGCGCGCCGCTGGGGATTGTCCCGCGGCAGCACGGTGGAGAAGGTGGAGGCGGATTTGAAAAAGGCCTTTCCGCAGCACACCTGGGGCAAGGTACACATCCAGTTCGTGCTCTGGGGGCGCGCGCACTGCCCGGCGCGCGGCTGCAAGCCGCCCTGTGCCGTCTGCGCCCGCCTGGGCGCCGGGGCATAGGGCAGGGGGGCAGCGGGCTTTTTGCGGCATATAGTGGTGAAAGCGCGCCAAGTGTGCTGTTTAGGCTTGACCTTTGGGTGAAAAAGTAGTTTCATAGGCGCCCGTAAAAAATCTAGTCATGTTGGTCTGCCAGCTTAAATCAAAGATTCACCGCGCCATGGTCACCCGTGGCGACTTGGAGTATGAAGGGAGCATAGAGATTCCCGAGGACCTGGTTGAAGCCGCCGGGCTGTGGCCGGGGGAGAAGGTGCTGGTGGCCTCCTGTGCCTCCGGCAACCGCCTGGAAACCTACGTGCTGGTGGGCCCGCCCCGCACCGGGCAGATTATCATCAACGGCGCCGCCGCCCACCTCATCAAGGCCGGGGAGCGCGTCATCATCATGAGCTTTGCGCTGGACGACAAGCCCATCACCCCCACCCGCATCGTCTGCAACGAGCTGAACGAAATCATCGCCTGAGCTTTACAAACCCCTTACCATAAGATACAATCACGCCATGCTTAACGCCGCCATTTACATTGTTTTCGCCATCCTCCTCATCGTCTGCGCCCTGCTTCTGCTCGTGGTGCTGATGCAGCGTCCCAAGCAGGAGGGCCTCGGCGCCGCCTTCGGTGCCGCCATGACCGACCAGGCTTTCGGTGCCCAGACCACAGACGTGCTCAAGAAGGGCACGGTGCTGTTCGGCTCCCTGTTCATGATTCTCTGCTTTGTGCTGGCGGTGCTGATGAACCACCGCTTCCAGTCCCAGAAGTCCCAGCTGGGCCTGCAGAACCAGCAGGCCGTGGCCGCTGCCCCCGCCAAGCAGGCCGAGGAGCAGAAGCCTGCCGAGGCTGCCAAGGAGGAGACTCCTGCCAAGGCCCCCGCTGCCCCTGCCCAGGACAACCTTGAGGACCTGGTGAATGCCGTGAGCGCCCCCGCCGCCGTGGAGCCGAAGGCTGAGGAACCCGCCGCCCCCGCCGAGACCCCGGCAGCGTAAACACCACCCTGAAAAAACTTACCCCTACCCCCAACACCCTATGAAGTTTGAAAGCCTGACACAACTGACCGCCGAAGCCGGCAAGGAGATGGTGCAGGGAACCGTGTTTGCCCAGGTGGGGCAGCACAACACCCGCACAACCAAGACCGGCAAGCCCTATCTGGAGATTGTGCTCACGGATGTGGGCGGCAGCGTGACCATCAAGGTATGGGACAACGCGCCCTGGCACCCCGCCTTTTCCGCCCTGCAGGCCGGTATGGCCGTGGCCGTGACCGGCAACTGGCAGGTGAACCAGTACGGCATGGATGCCACGGAGCTGGACGCCCGCCCCCTGACCCCCGACGAGGAGGAGGAGATGCTGGCCGGGAACCCGGAGTTGCGCCGCAAGCAGGCGGAGGACTGGGCCTACATCGGCACCATGGTGGAGAGCATGGCGGACCCCCGCCTGAAGACCCTCTCCCAGGCACTGCTGGAAACCTTCGGCGCGCGTTTCCGCCGCAGCGGCGCAGCGCGCAGCGTGCACCACGCCCGCCGCGGCGGCCTGGTGGAGCATACCGCCGGGGTGATGCGCAATGCCGCCGCCCTGTGCACCTGCTACCCCGCCCTGAACCGTGACCTGGTGCTGGCCGGCGCCCTGTTCCACGACTGCGGCAAGATGTGGGAGAACGCCTACGAGGAGCACACGCTGGTGATGCCCTTTACGGAGAGCGGCGAGCTGCTGGGTCACATTCCCTTTGGCCTGGAGCTCATCAACAAGCTGTGGTCCCGCGTGCTCACGGATGAGCGGCGCGAGGAGTGGAAGGCGCTGGAGCCCGCCAGCGACCTGGTGCGCCTGCACCTGCTGCACCTGGTGGCATCCCACCACGGCAGCCTGGAGTTCGGCTCCCCCGTGCTGCCCAAGACGCCGGAGGCCCTGGCGCTGCACCATGCGGACGACCTGGATGCCAAGATGGAAATACTTGCCCAGGCGTATGCCGGCCAGCCGGAGATAGGCAAACGCATCCTGCAGCGCAAGATGCCCATGCCCACCAACCTGGTGCTGCCGCTGCCTTCCTTTGAGGGATGATGACAGACGCCCTGCCGAGCCTGGCTGCGGTGTGCGGCCTGCTGGTGCTCTCCCAGCTCAGCCCGGGGCCGGATATCTACTTTGTGGTGCATACGGCGCTCTCCCGCGGTTTCCGCGCCGCCATGGCCGTGGCCGCCGGTATCTGCACCGGGTTCTGCGTGCAGGCCACCCTGGTATGCACCGTGGGCACGGGGGTGATGCAGCAGCCGTGGAGCCGCTATGTGCTGTATGCCGCCGCCGCCTGGCTGCTGTACCTGGCCTGGCGCATTTTCCCGCGCTCCCTGCGCGGGGCGGACATGGCAAGCAGCCGCAGCACCGCCGCCACCCTGCCGGGCATGGTGTGGCAGGGGTTCCTGTGCAATATCCTGAACGTGAAATGCCTGCTCTTCATCGGCGGCCTGTGCATGGGGCCGCTGGGGCAGTATGCCGGGCAGTACCCCTGGTATGCGCCCGCGCTGGTGGTATCCCTCACGCTCACCGCGCTGGCAGGCTGGGCGCTGTGGAGCGGCCTGCTGCAGTGGGCGCCCGTGCGGCGTGCCTATGCCGCGCACGCCGCCGCCATTGATGCCGTTTTTTCCCTGGTGCTGGCCGCGTTTGCCGTCTTGCTTTTGTTTGATTAACAAAATTGCAGCAGCTTTTTTGCGGAAAAGTACGCTGTTTTTGCCGCTGCGGGCAGAATGTGACTTGCCTTTTCCCCGCGCATGCGCTAGAATTGCCCCGCAAAGACGTATTGCACTATGAACGACATTATCACGACCGCATGCAAGTTCGTCACGTCCTCGATTGGCCGCAAGATTATCGTGGCCCTGACGGGTTCGTGTCTCCTCCTGTTCCTCGTGGGTCACCTGGCCGGCAATATGACCATCTTCGGTGGTTGCCCGGCCAACGGCGAGCCCTCCTGGATTGATGCGTATGCCACCGGCCTGCACGCCATGCCGGCCTGGCTGCTCATGTCCATCCGCCTGGGACTCCTCCTCATCCTCCTCATCCACGTGTGCTTCACGCTGGTGCTGAAGATGGAGAACGTGAACGCCCGCACCGCCTACCAGAAGGAAGGCACGATGAAGGCCACGCTTTCCAGCCGCACCATGGTGCTCACCGGTGTGATGATCTTCTGCTTCCTGGGCTGGCACCTGTGGCAGCTCACCATCAACGGCGACCCGCATGACTGCTACAACCACGTGGTGGCCGCCTTCCAGAACGGCTGGTGCTCCCTGTTCTACATCGTGGCCCTGTGCTGCCTGTTCATGCACGTGCGCCACGGCCTGCAGTCCGTGTTCCAGACCCTGGGCCTGAACACCCGCAAGGTCCGCCCGCTCTACAACATCATCGCCGTCCTCTTCGGCGTGGTTGTCTGCGGCGCCTTCATCTCCATCCCAGTGGCCGTGCTGACCGGCCTCCTCAAGTAAACCTTTCAACTTACAGCCGATTATGAACGACATTCAGTTTCCGGTAAGTGACTACATGCCCTCCTCCTGCATCCCGGAGGGTCCCATTGAGCAGAAGTGGACCAAGTACAAGCGCGAGGCCAAGCTCATCAACCCCAACAACCGCCGCAAGTACACGGTGCTCATCGTGGGTTCCGGCCTGGCCGGCGGCTCCGCTGCCGCCACCCTGGCTGAGCTGGGTTACAACGTGAAGTGCTTCTGCTACCAGGACAGCCCCCGCCGTGCACACTCCATCGCTGCACAGGGTGGTATCAACGCTGCCCACAACTACCAGAACGACGGCGACTCCGTGTACCGCCTGTTCTACGACACCGTGAAGGGCGGCGACTTCCGCGCCCGCGAGGCCAACGTGTACCGCCTGGCCGAGGTGTCCGCCAACATCATCAACCAGTGCGTGGCCCAGGGCGTGCCCTTTGGCCGTGAATACGGCGGCCTGCTGGACAACCGCTCCTTCGGCGGCGCCCAGCTCAAGCGTACCTTCTACAGCCGCGGCCAGACCGGCCAGCAGCTCCTGCTGGGCTGCTACCAGGCCATGGAGAAGGAAATCGGCAAGGGCCACATCGAGATGCACCCCCGTACGGAAATGATGGACCTGGTGGTGGTGGACGGCCACGCCAAGGGCATTGTGGTGCGAGACATGGTGACGGGCGAGATCAAGAGCTACGCCGGCGACACCGTGCTGCTGGCCACCGGCGGTTACGGCCGCGTGTTCTTCCTTTCCACCAACGCCATGGGCTGCAACGTGGGCGCTGCCTGCGCCTGCTGGAAGAAGGGCGCCTACTTTGCCAACCCCTGCTTCACGCAGATTCACCCCACCTGCATCCCCGTGAAGGGCGACTACCAGAGCAAGCTCACGCTCATGTCCGAGTCCCTGCGCAACGACGGCCGTATCTGGGTGCCCAAGAGCCGCGAGGTGGCCGAGAAGATCCGCAAGGGCGAGATGAAGCCCTCCGACGTGGCCGAGGGCGACCGCGACTACTACCTGGAGCGCAAGTACCCCTCCTTCGGCAACCTGGCCCCGCGTGACATCTCCTCCCGCGCCGCCAAGGAAGCCTGCGACGACGGGCGCGGTGTGGCCAACACCGGCCGCGGCGTGTTCCTGGACTTCAAGGACGCCATCGCCCGCATGGGCAAGGAGTGGATCGACGGCCAGTACGGCAACCTCTTCGACATGTACGAGGAGATTACCGACGTGGACCCCCACGAGCAGCCGATGATGATCTACCCCGCCTCCCACTACACCATGGGTGGCCTGTGGGTGGACTACAACCTGATGTCCTCCATCCCCGGCCTGCATGTGCTGGGTGAGGCCAACTTCTCCGACCACGGCGCCAACCGCCTGGGCGCCTCCGCACTCATGCAGGGCCTGTCCGACGGCTACTTCGTCATCTCCTCCACCCTGCCGACCTACCTCACCACCCAGAAGCCCGGCTCCGTGACCACGGCTGCCCCGGAATTCAAGGAGGCCGAGGAGGGCGTGAAGGCCCGCATCAAGAAGATGATGGACGTGAAGGGCGACTGCACGCCGGACGAGATTCACCGTGAGCTGGGCAAGCTCATCTGGGAGGACGTCGGCATGGGCCGCACCAAGGAATCCCTGATGGACGCCATCTCCAAGATTCCCGCCATCCGTGAGAAGTTCTGGAAGAACGTAAAGGTGGTGGGCAGCACGGAAGGCGTGAACGCCGAGCTGGAGAAGGCCTGGCGCGTGGCCGCGTTCCTGGATTTCGCAGAGGTGCTGTGCTATGATGCACTGAACCGCGAGGAGTCCTGCGGCGCCCACTTCCGCTTGGAGCACCAGCTGGCCGACGGCGAGGCCAAGCGCGACGACGAGCACTTTGCCTACGTGGCCTGCTGGGAGTACCAGGGTACGGACAAGCTGCCGGTCCTGCACAAGGAGCCGCTCACGTTCGACAACGTGCACCTTGCCATCCGTTCCTACAAGTAAAGCCCCGTTTCCATTACTAACCTCTAAGAAGCTTATATACTATTATGGCTAATCTCAATCTTACGCTCAAGGTCTGGAGACAGGAAAATGCACAGGCCCAGGGCCGCATCGAAACCTACAAGGCCACCAACATTCCCGATGAGGCCTCCTTCCTGGAGATGCTCGACATCGTGAACGAGGGCCTGGTACACGAGGGCAAGGAGCCCATCCACTTTGACCACGACTGCCGTGAGGGCATTTGCGGCATGTGCTCCCTGACCATCAACGGCGTGCCGCACGGTGGCAAGCACGTGACCACCTGCCAGCTGCACATGCGCCAGTTCAAGGACGGCGACACCATCTGGATCGAGCCCTTCCGCGCGAAGGCTTTCCCGCTGCTGCGCGACCTGATGGTGGACCGCTCCGCCCTGGACAAGATTGTGGCAGCCGGCGGTTTCGTGGATATCCGCACCGGTTCCGCCCCGAACGCCAACAACGTGCCCGTGCGCAAGAAGACGGCCGACGCCGCCTTCGACGCCGCCGCCTGCATCGGCTGCGGTGCCTGCGTGGCCAGCTGCAAGAACAGCTCCGCCATGCTCTTCACCTCTGCCAAGGCCGCCCACCTGAACCTGCTGCCCCAGGGCCAGCCGGAGAAGAACAAGCGCGTGCTGGCCATGGTCCGCCAGATGGACGCCCTGGGCTTCGGCAACTGCACCAACCAGTACGAGTGCGAGGCCGCCTGCCCGAAGGGTATCTCCGTGGACAACATCGCCAAGCTCAACCGCGACTACATGATTGCCTGCGCCTCCGAGGCCGTGGGCGTGTTCTCCTGATAGCTCGCGCTGCATAGGCAATGCGTTTCCGTGGCCGGGCGGGGATTCCCCGTCCGGCCACCTTTTCAAACGCAGCGGTGCCGCAGGCGCGCATGGTCCCCCAAATCACATATCCCATGTTTTTCTACATCGTAACCCCCGCGTACAATGCCCTGGGCTGGCTGCAGCGCTGTATCCGCTCCGTGGCGGACCAGGCGGGGCAGGGCGTGCAGGTGCACCACCACGTGCAGGACGGCGGCTCCGCAGACGGAACCGCCGCCTGGCTGGAGCAGTGGCGCCGGGAGCACGCTGATTCCCCGGACTACACGTTCACCTATGAGAGCGCGCGGGACAAGGGGATGTACGATGCCATCAACCGCGCCTGGGAGAAAATGCCCGCAGGGGCTGCCGTGACCGCGCATATCAACGCGGACGAGCAGTACCTGCCCGGGGCGCTTGCAGGCGTTTCTGCGGCCTTTTACGCGCAGCCGCAGGCGGATATTGTGCTGGGAACCTACGTGATTGTGGACAACGACCAGCGCTACATCTGCCACCGCCGCCCCATTACCCCGCACCGCTGGACCAGCGCCACCGTGTGTGAGATTATCACCTGCTCCTGTTTCCACCGTGCGGAATCCTTCCGCGCCCACGGCATACGGTTCAACACCAAGTACCGCGCCCTGGCAGACGTGGTGTTCTACCGGGAGATAGTGAACCACGGCCAGCGCTATGCCGTGTGCCCGGAGCTGCTCACCACCGCCTTTACCGTGACCGGGGAGAACCTGGCGTGGAGTGAGACCTCTCGCCGCGAGTGGGAGGAGGAGCAGCGCCTGCTGCCCTGGTACGTGACCCGCCGCCACGGCATAGCCTACCGCTGGTGCAACCTCAAGCGCATGCTCACGGACCGCCGCTGCCCCGCCCCGCGCTCCTATTCCATTTTCCTGGGTGATTCCACCGCCCGCACCGCCATCACCATCAACCACCCCACCTGCCGCTGGGGCTGCAGGACGGTATCAGAGGACTGAGCGTCCCTGATTATTGCTGTTCCAGGGCCTCTGCGTACAGCTTGTTCAGCACCTGCATCTTGGCATCCCAGGTGAAATCCTTGCAGCGCTCCAGGGCGCCTGCAGAGAGTCGGCGTCGATCTTCCTCATGCGTGGCCAGATAGTCCAGGTGGCGCGCATAGTCCGCTATGACCTGTGCGCGGGTGCGGATGGGAATCTTGATACCGCAGGTGTCCGTAATCACGGTGGCAAAGCCGCAGTGGTCTAGGGCGATGATGGGGAGACCGTAGCGGAATGCCTCGAAGACGACGGTGGAGGTGTCTTCCCGCACGCTGGTGATGCAGAACACGTGGCTGGAGGACATGATTTGAAATGCCTCCTGCCGGGGAACAAAGCCGTGGAAGGTGGCCACGCCGTCCAGCCCCAGCTTGTGGGCCAGGGCTTTCCAGGCCTCCATGCGCGGGCCTTTGCTGAGCACGTGCAGCTCCATCTTCTCCCGGCACTTGGGCAGGGCATGCAGCAGCAGGTCCAGAGCCTTGCGCGGAATGTGCTCCCCGGCCCAGCAGATGCGCAGCGGCGTGCCCGGCTCATGGGTGCAGGGGGACACGCCCTCTGTGCCTGCATATTTCTCCAGGCCCACCTCGTTCATGAGCACGGCATCCCGGTTCCAGAAGGCCTTGATTTCCTCCACTGCCTTGGTGGTGCTGGTAAGGATGGCGGCGGAGTTGCGCGCGGCGGCGCGGGCCTCCCGCCCCCAGCGTTTCTGGAAACCGTTGATGATGTTCCGCACGGCAAAGTGGATAGCTCCGCCCAGGCCCAGGCTGCCGATGAGACACCAGGGGGTATCCGTGAATCCGCCCAGGGGCCCCCAGATGAAGGGCTTGCCCAGTTTCCAGAGGTAGCCGGGGCAGCGGAAGCCGGAGATGGTGACCTGGTGGACGATGTCGAAGTCCTCCTGCTTGTCCAGCTCCCTGGCCAGCTCATACGCCTTCTTGTGCCAGGCGCGGTAGAACCAGTAGTAGCTGGGCGGCCATACCTTGCGCAGCAGCTCATGGTGGGTGCGCGGTACAAAATGGAAGGTGATGTGCTCCACCGCCTCCGGGTGTTCTGCGGCAAAGCGGGTCAGGGTTTCCTTGAACTCCCCTTCCTCCACAATGGCGTGCACCTCATGGTGCTTGGCAATGTTGCTCACAAAGTTCCAGCCCATGCCCGGCTCAGACCCGTACCCGGGGTCGCAGGCATAGCATCCCAGCAGAACTTTCAAACGGCGTCCCTCCATATCAGCTGGACAACCCTAGCACGTATGCTTTCTCCTGTCAAGCGATTCCCCGTACAGTACCTGTGGTATGATAGGAATGCGCCGTGTTATGATGTAAGTGCCGTACAGGGCAAGAAACACGCATGCCGACACTAGGCATGAGCCTGCCGTGCCCAGTAGGGGAATGGGCAGAGGCAAAAGGGGAAGCAACTTGAAAAAAGCGGCTTGGAGTACATACATCCCTAGTGTGTGTCGTCCAACCACGGCTGCCGCCGTGAATTGCCCGGTCTGGCATATGTCCATGATATACAGAAATGCGGCGGAAACTGCTCCTGCACACAGGAGGCGGTATATCCAGGCGAGTGCCGCTTCAGTGCTGAATGTCAGCGGGGTGATGTACATGTACCATTCTGTACGGAAAAGGTACAGGGCCGCTGCAGCGGCGGGTAGTGAGAGCCAGTGCCATCGTTCGCATCGTGCCGCAAGCCTGCGGAGAGTGTCCGTTTGCGTGCCAAGCAGGAAACACGGCCACATGGTCGTGAAGAAACGTGCGTACGGCAGATAGCCGTCTGCCGCAATGCCGATGACGAGGGGGAGAACGCACCATGCTGTTCTCCACGCGCGGTGCTTGAGGGAGGTCATGATGCAGCCGAACAGGCAACATTCCAGCAATACCGTGAAGAACCACAGGACTCCCAGATAGGCAGGGGATATCTGGGCAAGGGGCATGTGGCGCAGTAGTATGGCAGCCCTGATTGCCGTGAATGCCAGGATTGCCGGTACCAGGCGCATGCTGTATCTGGGTAGTGTGTGCCAGCCCCGCTTCTCTAGGGATTTGTGACAGAAATACCCGCTGATAAACATAAACAGGGGCATGTGGAAGATGTAGATGCCCGTGAATACGGGATTGGTCCAGAAATCTCCCTGTGTGAAATGCTGGATGCAGTGTCCGGTTACAACGAGGAAGATGAGCAATGCCTTTACTGTATCCCAGTATGCGTTGCGCTGCGGGGTGCGGGTCATGGTGCTCGGTATTCGGTGGTGTCCCCTTCCGGGCGGAGATTGTCCAGTAGGTCTTCCAGTTCCTGTCTGGTCCAGAAACGGTTGTCCCTTAATGCTTCTCCCAGCATCATGGTGTATTCCCTCGCCCCTTTTGCATTCAGGTGTACAGGCGTGTCTGCAAAGAAGTCACTATCTGGCAGGCATCCAAGGTATTCATCCTTGATGACGGGTATCCCCATTTGGGTGTATTCCAGGCAGTCGTGTATAATTTGTTCCTGCGAGTCCGGGAGGTTGCACGCCCTGGGGATGGTGATGACGAGACGAATGCCCCGCGCCGTGCATGCTTCCTTTATATCATGCAGCGCGGCAATAAACAGGGGGGATGATGCCGTTAGGTATTGTACTGTTTGCTTGACATAGTATGGCTTGTAGCCGGCCATGTCGCGGTGCTGAATCTCCATCCACCCGGATGGATGGACGATGGTTTTTTCCTGGTATTTGTACGTTCTCCCGTTTTTGGCAAAGTAACGGGTGAGCCACACGGCAAAAGAACGGCAATCCGGCTGGAGCAGCCCGGCCAGGTTTTGAAGGCCGGGCTTTATAAGGCCGCAGGAGAACATGTCTTGCCCCATGAGGTAGAACGCTATCTTGATTCCCCCGGAGGTGGATGGCACATTGATGTCGCTCGTGCTCAGCATGCTCAGCACCATCGTATCCCCCGGCTTGAGGTAGCGGAAGGCCATGGCGACATTGGCCTGCAGGCCGTATCCGGCACCTTCCCCTGCATTGATAAGGGGAATGCCGAACTCGTCCAGCAGAATCTGGGGATCCACACTGCTGCGGGCCTCAGAGCCGCCGGCCAGCACGTAGACGGGGCGGTCTGCCGCGTGGATGTGCTCCGCCCAGGCATCAGATGCCTCTGCCACCTTCAGGAAAAACTGCAGGTCAGGGTTCAGGAAGCGGTTGTACAGCTGGGTACATGCCAGTGCCAGGAAAGCGGCGGTCCCAATGATGAGGAGAAGGCGTTTCATGGCATCAGAAGGCAGCGTAAATGAACTGGTTGCTTATCCCTGACTGGAGGAAGATGATGAGGAAAACCTCGACTCCCGTGGCAATGGGGTGGAGCAGGATGCGGTACGGCTTGTCGGCGTTCTTGCGCAGGGCCAGGTACTCGCAGAGGAGTACGGCCAAGGAGAGCAGGGTCATGGGAACAATGAACGCCGATTGGAGAGTACGGTGCTGCCATGCGCAACCAGCTATGAACCATTTGATGTCATAGTTTTCCAGTGTGCAAATCCATTCCAGGTGCTTGCAGAGCAGGTCCCAGTCCGTATCATAGAAGAACATCCAGGTAAGCACGGTCATGCCGAAGGTGAGCAGCCAGCCCAGGGGAGCCCACAGGCGCAGGCCCGCATTGTGGAACAGACGGTGGATGACCAGTGCCACGCCGGCCAGCGTGCCCCAGAGCACAAAGTTCCAGGATGCCCCGTGCCACAGGCCGGATACGGCAAAGACCAGCAGCATGTTCAGCGCCCAGCGCCGGGTCCTGCTGCCGCCCAGGGGAAAGTATACATATTCCGTGAACCAGGAGGTGAGGGAGGTGTGCCAGCGGCGCCAGAAATCCCGCACGTTGCAGGCGGTGTACGGGCTCAGGAAGTTCAGGCGCAGGGTGATGCCCATGCACTTGGCCAGGCCGTACGCGGAGAGGGCATAGCCGGCAAAGTCAAAGTAGATGCGGAAGGTGAAGAGCAGGTTGTTGCACCACACCATCCAGGCGTTTCCCCAGTTGTAGTTGTCCCAGAAGGCATACGCCAGGTTGTCTGCCAGGGCCATCTTGAAAAACAGGCCCAGGATGATGTAGCGCAGGCCCAGGTGCAGGTTGGCCTCGCTCAGTTTCAGCTCCATGCGCTGCAGCTGGGGCAGCAGCTCCGCGCGGCGCTCTATGGGTCCGGCGATGAAACGCGGGAAGAACGCGCAGAAGTTCAGGTAGTCCAGCAGGCCCGGCATGCGCTCGTCCTTCACCAGGGTATCAATGCAGAAGCCGATGATTTGGAAGGTGTAGAAGGAGATGCCTAGGGGAATCACCAGATCCTTGAGCGTATCCCACTGCTGGCGGAAGACATTTGCGCCGATGAAGTAGCCGTACTTGTAGAAGAGCAGGGGGAGCAGCAGCAGGGGAATGATGCCGCCCAGCAGCCACCTGCGCCCGCGCATGCCCAGCCGCAGGCCCAGGTGGCACAGGGCGTATGCCAGCAGGGTGACCAGGGAGAACACGCCCAGCGTGGCCCACCCCGCCAGGGAGATGAACGCCAGGCTCACCGCCAGCACCAGCAGGCGGTGGAAGAGGCAGCGCGCTGAATCCCGCCGCGCCAGCAGCTTGTCCCCCGCCCACAGTACGGCCACGGCGGGTATGAGCCAGAGCCAGAATGTGGTAGCGGTGTATTCCATGGATAAGAGCGGGTTTGCATATTCTAAGGGGCGGGGCGCGGAAAGTCAAGGATTAAGCGCGGTGTGCGCTGCGCGTGTTCACGGCAGCCCGGCGTTGCGCATGTCACCCGTTTTCAGGTAGGCGGTGTGGAAGCAGAAACCGTGCTCCAGGCTGTGCGGGCTGTGGCCGGTGGGGGTAAGCTCCATGTAGCGGCGCAGCAGGGGGCGGTAGTCCGGGTGGGCGCAGTTGCCTATAATCAGCTCTGCCCGCCGGCGCGGGGAAAGCCCGCGCAGGTCCGCCACGCCCTGTTCCGTCACCATCACGTCCACATCATGCTCAACCTGGTCCACGTGGGAGACCATGGGCACTATGGAGGAGATGGCGCCGCCCTTGGCTGTGCTGGGGCAGGAGAAGATGGAGAGCGCGGCGGCGCGTGCAAATTCGCATGAGCCGCCGATGCCGTTCATCATGTTGCGCCCGAAGAGGTGGGTGGAGTTCACGTGGCCGGTGATGTCCGCCTCCAGCGCGGTGTTCAGGCTGATGACCCCCATGCGGCGGATGAGCTCCGGGTTGTTGGAAATCTCCGCGGGGCGCAGGATGATGCGGTCCTTGAAGTCGCTGAAATGGGCGTAGAAATCCTGCATGAGCGGCTCCGTGAAGGTGATGGTGCTGCTGGAGATGAACTTGCAGCGGCCGCTCTTGAGCAGGTGGTACACGGTATCCTGCGCCACCTCCGTGAACATGGAGAAGGGGGGCAGTACGTCTGATTCCGCCATGGCGGCCAGCACGCAGTTTGCCACGTTGCCAATGCCGCTCTGGAAAGGCGGCAGCTCCTTCGGCAGGCGGCCTGCGCCGTATTCCTGTTCCAGGAACCCCACAATGTTGCGGCCTATGCTGTGGGTGAGCTCACTGACCGCGCGGAAGGGGTGCACGGCATCCGGCTGGTTGGTGGGCACCACTCCGGCAATCTTGGCGGGGTCCACCTTCAGCGTGCGGGTGCCGATGCGGTCCTGCGGGCGGCTGATGGATATGGGCCCGCGCTCCGCGTAGTCGCCGGGCAGGTAGATGTCGTGCAGCTCCCGCAGGCAGGGCTTGTGGTAGGCGTTCAGCTCCAGGATAATGCGGTCCGCCATGCGGCAGAAGGCGGCGCTGTTGCTGGAGCTGGTGGTAAGCGTCAGCTCTCCGTCCGGCGTTGCCTCGCACACCTCCACAATGGCGGTGCGCACCCTGGGCAGGAAACCGTAGCGCATGTTCTGCGTGAGCGCGGATAGGTGCATGTCGCAGTAGTCCAGGTCACAGGCGTTGATATGCGCGCGCAGGTCCGGGTCGGACTGGAAGGGCGCGCGGTA
Organism: Akkermansia sp.; assembly: GCA_030536145.1. Classification (GTDB taxonomy): domain Bacteria; phylum Verrucomicrobiota; class Verrucomicrobiia; order Verrucomicrobiales; family Akkermansiaceae; genus Akkermansia. The sequence continues at coordinate 15,760 of JAUNQN010000029.1, read as the reverse complement.
GGCCAGGGCATCGGCATCGGAGAGCGCGCCGTCCACCTCACGCCAGTTGGAGCCGCCGCTGAACAGGGAAATCCGGTACTCCCGCCCGGCGGCATGCTCTGCCAGCGCCCTGCGTGCCATGGCGGCGGGCACCGCCTTGGGCGCCCCTGCCGGCGTGAGCCCGCTGATGCCCACCACCTCGCCGTTCGGGATGAGCGCTGCCGCCTCGTCGGCGCTGAGTACGGGGAATGCCATGTTGCTGTATGGGAGTATGACCTTACAGCAGATAGCACGGCGGAGCCGCGCAGTCAAGCCAAATCACCCGACTGCTGCGGAATGTGCGTGCGTATGGCTGAATAAATGCTGTGCATCTGCCCGCCTATGTGGTATATGAAGCTCATGAAGATTTGGAAAAACCTGCTTTGTGTGGCCGCCGCCGCTGTGGCCGTGGCCGGCACGGGCTTTGCCCAGGAGGAAGACGTACCCCCGGCAGACATGCTGCTGAAGGCCATGCGCGACATGACCGTGAGCCAGGGCAACAAGGACGTGCAGGGCACTATCCGCAAGAACAGGGTGAAGGTCCCCTTCAGCCTGAGCGCCCGCGGAGAGACCATCGTGTTCCAGTACAACCAGAACAACACCTGGAGCCGCTTCGACACCCGCATCAAGGAGAAGGGCGTGGACCTGGTGCTGGTGGATGCCGGCGGCAAGGCCACCGTGATGGCTCCCGCCAGCTACAGCCAGACCATTGCCGGCACGGATGTGTGCTATGAGGACCTCTCCCTGCGTTTCCTGTACTGGAAGGGCGGCAAGGTGCTCACCGACATGTCCGACACCCGTATCAAGGGCCGTGACTGCTGGGTGGTGGAGGTGGCCAACCCCACCCCCAACGTGGGCCAGTTTGCCTGGGTGCGCATGTGGGTGGACAAGGAGAACGGTACCTCTTGGCAGATTGACGGCTACGGCAAGGACGGCAAGCTCAAGAAGCGCTTCTCCATCACCTCCGTTCAGAAACTTTCCGACGGCACCTGGTTCTTCAAGCAGATGAAGGTGGAGGTGCGCAACCCCGCCAACCCCAACAAGACCATCGCCCTGGACTACCTGGAGATGGACGACATCAAGAAGTAACCCGCCCGCACCCCGCCGCCCGTGAGCCGCGCCCGCCTTGCAGCCCTGGCCCTGCTGCCCCTGGTGCTCTTTGCGCTGGGGCTGCTGCTGTATGTGGAGCCGCGCCTGGATGAGGGGGACGTGCTGGGCGGCATAGGCGGGCTGGTGCTCATGCTGGCCGCCCTGGGCACGGCAGAGGGGCTGCTTTTCCGCAAGGTGCTGCTGCCCCTGTGGGGGGAGAAACTGGGGGAAAAGCTGTACGCCGGCACCTATTCCCCGGATGCGGATGCCCTGGTGCAGCTGGTGGAGCAGGTGCGCCGCACCGGGGACCGTGAGCTGCTGGGGCAGCTGCGGCAGATGGTGCTCCGCCAGCCGGACCGCCTGCGCGGGTGGACGGAGCTGGCATCCCTGCAGCGCTATGAGTTTGCAGATGCCGCCGCCGCCTGCGCCACCATGCAGGAGGCCGCCGCCGCCGTGCATGACCCGCAGGATGTGGCCATGCTCCTGTACCGCGCGGCCGCGCTGGCCCGCACCGCCCTGAATGATGTGCCCCTGGCAGAGCGCCTGCTGCAGCAGGCCGCCACGCAGCACCCCGCCACCGTGTACGGGGCAAAGGCCGCCGCAGAGCTGCGGTGAAGGTTGGTGCCTTGTCTCGGCGTAGCTCCGCAGGAGCGTGTTTAGCGAAGCCGGAAAACCGTGGTGGTGACCCGGGTGATAGTCTTTAGAGGGGAACCCCGCTCCCCGCAGGCCTTGGCGGAGACGGGGCGGGGTGGTCCCCTACATTACCGCACTACCCACCCGGGGAACCCCGCCGAATGGCGGGCGTGGTGCTGCACCAATGCTACCCGTCATACGCCCGCGCATGGGCCAATCCGCACGGTATGAACGCCTTGCAGGAATCCCGCCCTGCCGCCGCCCGGAAAACCGCGCACCCTGCGCCCATACGCCGGCACGGGCGCAGCGGCTTGATAACCAGTATGCAGCGGGCGGGCGCGTGGTGCAGGTTCGCTCCTATTGCGGGGGTGGAATCAAATCGGGGCGGGATTTGATTCCCGTCCCGCCCTGATTCTCCCCGACTATTCCCCTGGAACCATGCCTGAACCACACACCCCGGCGGCCGGCTTTTCCCGCACTGGCAGCAGGGCGGGGCGCTTGCCGCGCACGCTGAAAGGCCTGGGCGGGGCGCGGCTGATTGACCTGCCCGGCGTGCGGCACCCGGAATCTGCGCTGGTGGCGCCGGAAGGGCGCGTGCCGGAGACCGGGGCGGCGTACACGCAGGTGCCGCCGTGGGGCATGAGCACGCAGCAGGCATCCCGCCTGCTGGGGAACGGCGTGGCGGCCGCGCGGCGGCTGCTGCACCGGCACAAGGTGCCGTTCCGCGTGGTGGCGGTGCCGGGCTCCCCCTGCGCGTGCTATTGGAAACGGCAGGAGGTGATGCGCCTGGCGCGGCAGCGCGGGCTGATCCTGGTGCGCCAGCCGGCCAAGATGGTGGATACGGAGCAGGCCATGCAAATGCTGGGCGTGGGGCGCACCACGCTGGGGCGCTATGTGCAGGCGGGGCACCTGCGGCAGGTGAAGGCGCGGCTGCTCACCCCGCGCGGGCTGAAAAGCAAGTGCTATTTCCTGCGGGCGGAGGTGCGCACCCTGGCGGGGCGCATGCGCGCGGTGCGGGCGCTGCGCGCAGAGCTGGCAGCGCGCGTGGCGGAGCTCAAATGTACTTCCGCTCCTTGAACAGGTGGGCGCGCAGCGGGTCTGCCGCGGCCAGGTGCGCATAGCCTATGGCCAGGGCATCCGCGGCATCCGGCGCGGGGGTCTCCTGCAGGTGGAGCAGGGCGCGCATCATGAACGCCACCTGCTGCTTGAGCGCGCCGCCGCGGCCCACGGTGGCCAGTTTCACGCAGGTGGGCGGGTACTCCATAATGGGCAGCCCGTGCATGGCGGCTGCCAGCACCGTGGCCGCGCGGGCGGAGCCCATGGCTATGGCCGTGCGGTGGGATTGCACGTAGATGATGCCCTCTATGGCCAGCTCATCCGGCTGCCAGCGCTCAATCAGCCCGCACACGTGGCGGTGGATTTCCAGCAGGCAGGCGCTCTGCGGCAGGTTGCGCGGCAGGGAGAGCGTGCCGTAGTCCAGCGCCTGCGGGTCGCGGTGGTCGCCCTCCAGCACGGCGTATCCCGTGTTGCGGATGGCGGGGTCTATACTCACGACACGCATGGCGCGGGTGCACGGCAGGGCAGGGGGCTCAGCGGCGGCGGCGTGCCGCCGGGCGCGGCTTGCGCAGCGGGCGCACATTCGTGTCCAGCAGCGCGGTGTACGCGTAGTCGAAACCGTCCAGCTTGCGGCGCTCAATCTTTTGGTTGATGAAACATTCCACGCTCTTGGCAAAGTCTATCTCATCCGCCGTGAGCAGGGTAAAGGCATCTCCCGTCTGCTCCGCGCGGCCCGTGCGGCCGATGCGGTGCACGTAGTCCTCCGCGTTCTCCGGCACGCGGTAGTTGATCACGTGGGTCACGCCGTTGATGTCGATACCGCGCGCGGCCACGTCCGTGGCCACCAGGATGCGGTACTTGTCCTCCTTGAACCCCTTCAGGGAGGACATGCGCTCCTTCTGCGGAATGTCGGAGTGCATCACCGTCACCGTCTCACCCCAGCCGGCGCCGCGCAGCATGCCGGCCACGGCATCCGCCTCCTTGCGCGTGCGGGTGAACACCATCAGGTTCTTGAAATCCGTGGCCTTCACCAGGGCCAGCAGCAGCTCGTCGCGCTGGTCCAGGCCCACCGGGTAGAACGCGTGGGAGATAGTGCTGGCCACCTCTCGGCGGGCAATGGCTATCTCCTGCGGGTCTGTCAGGCACCACTTGGCAAATCCCTGCAGGATCTGCGGCATGGTGGCGGAGAAGAACAGCGTCTGCCGCCCCTCCCACGGGCAAAGGTTCACAATCTTGCGCACAATGGGCAGGAAACCCATGTCCGTCATGCGGTCCACCTCGTCCAGCACCAGGTGCTTCACCTCCTTGAACTTCATGGTGCCGCGGTAGAAATGGTCCACCAGGCGGCCGGGCGTGGCCACCACCACATCACAGCCCTTCTTCAGCGCCTCCATCTGCTGGCCGTAGCCCACGCCGCCGTACAGCAGGCCTATGGTGATATCCGTGTGCTTGGCATACGTGCGGAAGGATTCCGCCAGCTGGTCGGCCAGCTCTCGCGTGGGCTCCAGCACCAGCACCTGCGGCTGGCCCGTGTGCGTAATCTTGGTGAGCAGCGGCAGCGCAAACGCTGCGGACTTGCCCGTGCCGGTCTGGGAGGCGCCAATCACGTCCTTGCCCTCCAGCACGTAGGGAATAGCCTGCTCTTGGATGGGGGTGGGGGTCTCATAGCCGCAGTCCTTCACGGCTTCCAGGATGGGGGCGGAAAGCCCCAGTTCTTCGAATGTCATCTTTGTTGTTCTTTCTGTATGAAGTGGTTTGGGTGCCGGATTGAACTCAGCACAGGTAGGGGTTGTTGAGCATCTCCTCCTGCACGGAGGTGGAGGGGCCGTGCCCGCAGAGCAGCTCCGTATCTGGCGGCAGCGTGGCCAGGTGCTCCCGGATTCCCGCCACCAGGCGTGCCAGGCTGCCGCCCGGGAAATCCGTGCGGCCTATGGAGCCCGCAAACAGGATATCACCCACATACGCGCTCTGCAGCGCGGGGAAATAGTACGCCGCGCCATCCGTGGAATGCCCGGGTATGTGCAGCGCGCGGCATTCCAGCCCGCCAAGCTCCAGCGTGGCGCAGCCCGGCGCAAACGGAGCATCCACGCGGAACGGCGCCACGGGGTCAATCCCCCAGTGGCGCAGGTTCTCGCCCAGCGTCAGCGCATCGCTGTACGGCGCCGCCGCATGCACCGTGCAGCCCGTCTCCTCCTGCAGCTGCGCGGCATCCTGCACGTGGTCGAAATGCTGGTGCGTCACCAGCAGGTGCGCCAGCCTCTTGCCCTGCGGCAGGTGGCGCTGCACCCAGCGCGCAAACCCCTGCGGGGCATCCACCGCCAGGCAGCACTCCGCCGTCTCCAGCAGGTACCCGTTGCAGCCCATCATGCTGCTTGTGTAAATACGGCAACTCACGCTCCCATCCTATCACGCGCGCGCCCGCGTGGCGAGCCTTATTTCCGCCATCATCCCCCTTTTCACCCCAAAAGCAGTGCCGCAGGGCGCGTGCCGCCCTGCTTGGTATATTTCCCCCGCCCCGCCCGGGGCATGAAAAAAAAGCGCACCATCCCGGGGGATGGTGCGCTGGAAGGGGTTTCCTATCGTATCAGGCAGCAATGCCGAAATGGCGCTGGATGTCCTCGAAGATGCGGTCGCGCAGGCGGCGCGCCTTCTCGATGTCCCTGGTCTTCAGGGAGAAGCGCAGGCGCTCTGCCGTGGCATCCGGCTTGTGGACGGTCACATGGCACCACCACACGCCGCGGTTGTTCCACAGGTGGTGGTTGAGGTTGTCATCGTTGATACGAAGAGCGATTTTTGTATGTTGCGGAGTCATTTTCTTTAATGCATGTTAGATACAGGGTAATCCCTGCTGAGCACCCGCCTTCTTGATACCTTCTTTTCCGGCGGCGCTTCCTTCTTGCCGTGTGAGACACAGGAACCGCGCCAACCGTTCAAAAAAAAGTTATCAATACAAAATACCGGCTTTCTTGAGGGTATTGAAGGCGCCGTTCTTGGAGATGGTGCGCAGGGCCTTGCAAGAAATCTTCATGCGGATGTAGCCGCCCTTGCCACCGTTGAGCTCAGGAACCCAAATGCGCTTCTCCTGAAGGTTCGGGTAAACCGTGCGGTTGACCGTCTTGGTGACGTGGCGACCGATACCGCCCTTCTTCTTGGCAAGACCGGAGCGGTGGATGCGGCGGCCCTTGTGCGGCATAGCGAGCGTGATATTGCAGATTCTGGACATAAGATTTTCTGACGGTTGTGATTTCGGGACGCCTATTTTACACCATTTTCCCGCCGCGTCAAGCAAAACTACGCGTTTTCCCCAAAATTCTGCTTAGGAAAACTTGAGTATTCCGTGAAATCCGCCCTGCTGACTCTAAAAGGTGTGTACAGCGCGCGCGTGCGGGGGTATCATGCGGGGGTACAGGAAAAAATAGTTCAAGGGTTAAAACAAAAGCCCGCAGCCTGTGCGCCTGAGATAGTGAAAGGCCGCGGATGCGGCAAAAGGCATCCCATCCCCCCCTAAGTCAAGACAATGAAAATCTCCAAAGCAATCATCGTGGCCCTGGTGGCCGGTTCCTCCGTGCTGGTGAACAGCTGCGCGTATGACCCCTACATGTCCCTGGGCGTTACCGCCTCCGTGGGCAACGGGCTCACCGGTGTCTCCGCCAGCGCCGCATGGACAAACGCCAGCTATGATACCGACGGCTTCCCCATCTACGGCTACAGCTACGGCCGCCCCGTGTACGGCTACACCGCCGCCGGCGTGGCCATCTTCACCATTGCCGCGCTCACTGCAGCCTGCTACGTGCCGTACTGGGCACCCGCGGAATGGTACATCGGCACCTACTACTACCCGCGCCACATCCACCGCTGCTGGGCACCCCCCTGCTGCCCGCACCACCACCACCCCCACGTGCGCCCGGATGTGGGCCCCAAGCCCCACAAGGCCGTGCCCGCACCGCGCTACGTGAACCGCGATGACCGCCCCAAGGGCTACCTGCCCGCCACCAACACCCCCCACCGCGTGCAGGACGGCCCCATCGTGAACAATAACAACAAGCGCCCCGGCAAGGTGGTGGACCAGCACGGCCTGCCTGTGTACCAGCAGAACAACAAGCCCGCCGTGAGCAACAGGAACCAGAAACCCAACGTGCAGGACAACCGGCCCGCCGTGAACAACAGGAACCTGAAACCGGCGGTGAACAATCCCCTGCCGCTCAACAACAACCCCGCCACGCGCACCCCGCGCAAGACCGGCGGCATAACCGCCCTGCCGCAGGATACCGCATCCCGCCGCGGCAGCCTGAACCGCCCGGGCAGCAACATCCAGCCCGTGCAGCGCCCCCAGGTAACCCCCCAGGTGCAGCGCCCGCAGATCCAGCGCACGCAGATAAGCCAGCCGCGCAGCATCACGCCCTCGGGCAATAGCGGTTTCTCCCGCCCCTCCGGCAGCATCAGCCGGCCCGCCGGCGGCATCTCGCGTCCTGCGGGCGGCATGTCACGCCCCTCCGGCGGCATGAGCCGCCCCGCGGGTGGCGGCGGCGCCATGCCCCACCGCGCCCGCTAAGGCATACAGACACACCAAACCACAATCCCCGGCTCCGCACATCGCAGAACCGGGGATTGCTGTATTCTCCTAAATCCTAATTCCTCTCCTGATTATTCTGCTCCGTTCAGCCTCTTCACCCCGCGCAAATTCGCGTGCCCCGGCGCATAATACTCCGCCGCCTCCGCCTGCAGGATACACTCCATCGGCGGCTCCGGCGTATAGGAATCACTCAGGAACACCGGCAAATCCGTCGGCTCCTCCCGCTCCTCCTCGTAATAGATGTAATCCCCCACCCGCAGGTTGCCCTGGTACACCTCATGCACCAGCACATACCACCCCGTGCGCCGGCGCGCCACCCGCCCCTGCGGCGTCTCCCGCACCTCCAGGTGCCTGTAGCACACCCGCACCTGCGCCCGCACCCTCACCCCGCACTCCTGCGCCGCCACCGCCGCCGCTTCCTCACCCGTCGCCCCGGTCTCTGGCACTCCATTCTCCGTCTGCCCGAACCCCGCCCCGCACAGCACCAGCGCCGCTATCATGTAAAAACTCTTCATGCCCCACACTCTACCACACCCGCCCCCGCACCGCAACCGCAAAACACCGCGCCGCATGTCAGCTCCTCGGCAGGTGCTGAACCACCCCGCTTGCGGGATGGTTCTCCTGAATGCTGGAAATTCCCATTCGGGTGGCTGCTCGGCAAAATCACCGCGCGCCCCGCGCCGCGGCGGGGCAGGGGGGGCTGCGGGGGATGGGTGGCAAAAAAAACGGCTTTCCGGCGTTTGTAATACAGCAGTGCTGTTCATGGTTCACATACAGCGCCTTGCAAAACGGCAATTTCTTAATTTTGCGCGCTGCGCGCGGCAGGAAAGGATTTTCGGGGGAAAGATTGTACTTTTCTTCTTGAATAAGGCGGCAGATGTGGTACATTTGTTATGAGATGGCGGCGGATGCCTTTTGCCGGGCTGCCGATACCCCGCCGCGTACAGGGACATGGATACGGTACTACCCAAGAAACAGATGAGCGAGGAGGATATCAAGCGCCTCTTCATCACCCCGGCCATTGAGCAGAAATGGCACCGGGGCCATATCACCATGGAAACCCATGTGACGGACGGCAAGGTGAACATCAAGGGCAACCGCCCCGTGCGGGAGAAGGCCAAGAAGGTGGATTACCTGCTCTATCTCAACAAGAACAACCCCATCGCCGTGGTAGAGGCCAAGGACAACACCCACAGCATCGCCGCCGGAATGCAGCAGGCCATGGGCTACGCGCAGATGCTGGACCTGCCCTTTGCCTACAGCTCCAACGGCGACGGTTTCCTGGAGCATGATTTCACCACCGGGCGGGAGACTTACCTCGCCATGGATGAGTTCCCCACGGAGCAGGAGCTCACCGCCCGTTTCCTGGCCGCGCAGAACGGCGGGCAGGGTATTACCCCCGCCCAGCGGAAAATCCTGGATGAGCCCTATTACAGCGCCATGGGCGTGCACTCCCCGCGCTACTACCAGCGCATCGCCGTGAACCGCACGCTGGCCGCCATTGCCGCCGGGCGGCAGCGCCTGCTGCTGGCCATGGCCACCGGCACGGGAAAGACCTACACCGCCTTCCAGATTGTCCACCGCCTGCTCAAAAGCGGCATGAAACACAAGGTCCTCTACCTGGCGGACCGCAATTTCCTGGTGGATACCACCATGGCGCAGGATTTCCGCCCGCTGGAGAAAGTCACCCACAAAATCATCGTGCAGAAGGAGGACCCCGCCACCACCTCCTCCTACCAGATGTACTTTGCCCTGTACCAGCAGCTGGTGGGGGATGACGGCGCTGAGCACTACTCCCGCCTCTTCTCCCCGGATTTCTTCGACCTCGTCATCGTCGACGAGTGCCACCGCGGCTCCGCCAAGGAGGAAAGCCGCTGGCGCCGCATCCTGGAGTACTTCTCCCCCGCCACCCAAATCGGCATGACCGCCACGCCAAAGGAAACCTCCTACGTCTCCAACATAGACTACTTTGGCGAGCCTGTCTACACCTACAGCCTCAACCAGGGCATAGAGGACGGCTTCCTTGCCCCCTTCCGCGTCGTTTCCCCCTTCCTGAACATCTCCGACGGCTGGCGCCCCACCAAGGGCCAGCGCGACAAGTTCGGGGAGGTCATCGAGGACCGCATCTACTCCAACAGCGACTACGACTACCACATCATCCTGGAGGACCGCACGCGCGAGGTGGCTGCCAACATCACGGAATTCCTGCGCCGCCACTGCCGCATGTCGAAAACCATCGTCTTCTGCGCAAACGAGGACGCCGCAGAGCGCATGCGCGTGGAGCTGGTGAACCAGAACGCGGACATGGTGCAGCAGAACCCGGATTACGTGGTCCGCATCACCGGCAGCGATGACTACGGCAAGGGCAAGCTCAAGTACTTCCTCTCCAAGCAGCCGTTCCCCGTCATCGCCACCACCTCCAAGCTCCTCTCCACCGGGGCAGACAGCAAGATGACCAAGCTCATCGTCCTGGACCAGATGATCGGCTCCATGACGGAATTCAAGCAAATCATCGGCCGCGGAACACGCCTGCTGTATGATGAGGGAAAGACCCACTTCACCGTCATGGATTTCCGCCGCGTCTCCCGCCTCTTTGCAGACCCGGACTGGGACGGCCCCGTCGAGCAGGTGGACGGCTTCGGCCCAAGCGCCCCCAAGCCCCCGGATGCCGGGGCCGACGACGACGGCGCGGGAGCATTGGGCGAGGACGACGACACCCCGCCCCCGCATGAGCACCGCCCCAAGCCCATCGTCACTGCAGACGGCTGCCGCGTGGAGCTCATGTTCCAGACCGTCTCCGTGTATGATGCCGGCGGCCGCCTCCTGCGCCAGGAGAACATCACAGACTACACCAAGAGCAACATCCTGGATGAATTCGCCACCCTGCAGGATTTCATCGCCTCCTGGACCGCCGCAGAGAAAAAGGAGCCCATACGCGCCATGCTCCGCAGCCGCGGCATAGACCTGGAATCCATCAAGGCGGAGCACGGCATGCAGGGCGTGGATGATTACGACTTCATCTGCCACGTCGCCTTCGACAGCAAGCCCCTCACCCGTAGGGAGCGCGCGGAAAACGTCCGCCGCCGGGATTTCTTCGGCAAGTACGGCCCCGCCGCGCGGGAGGTGCTGGAGGCCCTGCTGGACCGCTACATGAACTCCGGCATCTATGAGGTGGAGGACATCAGCGTCCTCAAGCTGGACCCCTTCCGCCAGAAAGGCAGCCCCTCCCACATCGTCAAACTCTTCGGCAGCAAGGACCAGTACCGCCAGGCCCTGCGGGAGCTGGAGAATGCCATCTACTTACCCTCCTAACACATGAGCAACGTATCAAGTTTCGTCAAGCGCTTCCGCGACATCATGCGGAACGACCCCGGTATCAACGGCGATGCCCAGCGCATTGAGCAAATCGCCTGGATGCTCTTCCTGAAAGTGTATGATACCAAGGAGCAGGACTGGGAACTCTCGGAGGACTCCTTCTCCTCCATCATCCCGGAGCCCTGCCGCTGGCGCAACTGGGCCGCGGATGCCGCCGGCTGCGCCATGACCGGCGATGACCTGCTGGACTTTGTGGACGGTACCCTCTTCCCCACCCTCCGCACCCTGCCCGTGGATGCCTCCACCCCCATCCGCCAGGCTGTGGTGCAGGCCACGTTTGAGGACGTGCACAACTACATGAAGGACGGCGTGCTCCTGCGCCAGGTGCTCAATGTCATTGATGAGCTGGACCTCTCAGACTACCAGGAGAGCCACGCCTTTGCAGACATATATGAGAGCATCCTGCGTGAGCTCCAGAGCGCCGGCAGCTCCGGTGAGTTCTACACCCCCCGCGCCGTTACGGATTTCATCGCGCAGATGATTCAGCCCCGCCTGGGGGAACAGATGGCGGATTTTGCCTGCGGTACAGGCGGCTTCATCACCTCCTGGCTGAAAGCCCTGCTCCCGCAGGTGCAGACCACCGATGATATGGAAGCCTATTCCCGCTCCATCTGCGGCATAGAGAAAAAGCAGTTCCCGTACACCCTCTGCATCACAAACCTCCTCCTCCACGGGCTGGATATCCCCCGGGTCCACCATGCAAACTCCCTCTCCCGTGACCTCCTGGACTATACGGACAAAGACTGCGTGGACGTCATCCTCATGAACCCGCCCTACGGCGGCTCGGAGAAAGACGACATCAAGCAGCACTTCCCCGCAGACCTCGCCAGCAGTGAGACCGCGGACCTCTTCATGGCCGTCATCATGCACCGCCTGCGGGATGGCGGCCGCGCCGCCGTTGTCCTGCCGGATGGCTTCCTCTTCGGCACGGATAACGCCAAGGTGGCCCTGAAAACACGCCTCCTGCGGGATTTCAACCTCCACACCATCATCCGCCTCCCCGGCAGCGTCTTCGCACCGTACACCTCCATTACCACCAATATCCTGTTCTTTGACAAGACAGGCCCCACCCGCCAGACCTGGTTCTACCGCCTGGACATGCCCGCAGACCGCAAGCATTTCTCCAAGACCAAGCCCATGGAGCTCCGCCACTTTGATCCCGTGGTGGAATGGTGGAACAACCGCACCCCCATCCAGGAGGACGGTTTCGACAAATCCCGCGCCTACTCCGCACAGGAGTTCGTGGACCTCGGCTATAACCTGGACCTCTGCGGCTTCCCCCACAAGGCAGAGGAAGTCCTGGACCCCCAGGACCTCATCCTCCGCTACCAGGAACAGCGCGCCTCCCTGAACGCCCGGATTGACAAGGTGCTGGCAGAGCTCACCGCCATGCTGAAAGGAGACAACGCATGACCCCGGACCAACTGAAAGCCGGCATCCTCCAGCTTGCCATCCAGGGCAAGCTCGTCCCCCAGCGCCCGGAGGAAGGCACCGCAGAGGAGCTCTACAAGGAAATCCAGCGGGAGAAGAAGAAACTCCTTGCCCAGGGCAAAATCAAGAAGCAAAAGCCCCTCCCGCCCATCTCGGAAGACGAAATCCCCTTCGATATCCCGGAAACATGGAAGTGGGTGCGATTGGCTGACTTGGTTGTAAAGGAAATCAAACGTGGTAAATCCCCCACCTATGCCGAGAAGAGTAATGTGCTAGTTTTTGCCCAAAAATGCAACGTCAAGGCAGGGGGAATCAACATGAGCCTTGCAAGGCGTCTAGATGAAAAGAAGTTTGCCGCATACCCCGAATCGGAGCTTATGCAGGATGCGGATATCGTGGTGAACTCCACAGGGGAGGGAACACTTGGCCGTGTGGGGATTTTCCATTTCTCAGACAATCCTGAAGGTTTGCCGATAGTCCCTGATTCCCATGTCACCATCATTAGGGCTTCCTCCTTGCTCAACAAGGAGTGGCTGTTCTATTATCTCAAGGCTCATCAGGCTTTCTTCGAGAAAGCCGGGGCAGGCTCCACGAAACAGACGGAATTAAGGGCTGAGACACTGAAGGCTCTTTTGATTGCTCTTCCCCCATTGGCAGAGCAACAGCGAATCGTAGCTAAGATAGAGCAGACCCTCCCCCTGATAGAGCGATACGGCGAGGCATACACCGCCTTGGAAACCCTGGACAAGCGATTCCCGCAAGACATGCGCAAGAGCATCCTCCAATACGCCATCCAGGGCAAGCTGGTCCCCCAGCGCCCGGAAGAAGGCACCGCAGAGGACCTGTACAAGCAAATCCAGCAGGAGAAGAAAAAGCTCATAGCCGCCGGCAAAATCAAGAAAGAAAAGCCCCTCCCGCCCATCAAGGAAGACGAAATCCCCTTCGATATCCCGGAAACATGGAGGTGGGTGCGATTGGCTGACTTGGTTGTAAAGGAAATCAAACGTGGTAAATCCCCCACCTATGCCGAGAAGAGTAATGTGCTAGTTTTTGCCCAAAAATGCAACGTCAAGGCAGGGGGAATCAACATGAGCCTTGCAAGGCGTCTAGATGAAAAGAAGTTTGCCGCATACCCCGAATCGGAGCTTATGCAGGATGCGGATATCGTGGTGAACTCCACAGGGGAGGGAACACTTGGCCGTGTGGGGATTTTCCATTTCTCAGACAATCCTGAAGGTTTGCCGATAGTCCCTGATTCCCATGTCACCATCATTAGGGCTTCCTCCTTGCTCAACAAGGAGTGGCTGTTCTATTATCTCAAGGCTCATCAGGCTTTCTTCGAGAAAGCCGGGGCAGGCTCCACGAAACAGACGGAATTAAGGGCTGAGACACTGAAGCTGTTGCTTGTGGCACTTCCTTCTAGGAATGAACAGAATTTTATTTCTGGTAAGATAAACGAATTGATTGGAAATTAAATATAGAAAGAGATACTATGCAACTAACTGCTGAAAATATGCGAGTCTATGATTTGCTTAATGATAAATTATATACGGTTCCGGCAAATCAACGAAAGTATGTGTGGAAGAAAAATAATTGGCTGGAATTGTTGGATGATATTGATTTGATTTATAAAGAAAATATAGAGTCTCACTTTATTGGGAGTGTCGTTTTAAAGAAAGAGAACCCTATAGAAGATGTTAAGAAATGTTATAGCGTTATCGATGGTCAACAGCGTATATCCACTATAACCATTCTCTTGGTTGCTCTGGGAGCTCTATATATCCTCCGGAATCAGCGAGAGTTATACAAGGGTTTGAGAAAGCATCTTTTCGTAAGTGATAAGCGCGGTGGTGAACGTCCGATAGTTTCTTCGTCGATGAATCCCTCGATTTCTAGGCTGGTAGAAAAATTGGATGAGGTGGAAATGCAAAAGGAGAAACTTTTGTATTCGCTACATGACTTTATATCAGGCTACAAATTGGATAGAAAAGTGAAAGAGTGTTTTGAATTTTTCTTCGAATCTCTTGAGGAAAGAAGTAAAGATGATAATTCCGTCTTGGAGGAATATGGTAGTATTATATGTGATATCAATTACATCCATATTGAGACTCCTGACGAGGAAGGTGTGTACATGATATTTGAAGTCTTGAATGCACGTGGTCAGGTGCTGAGAGACTATGAACTTTTTAGAAATTATATACTTAGATATACTCATAGGGATGAAAAGAAATCCATTATGACTAGGGTTTCTACTATAGAGGAAATTTTAAATGATAAGGTGGAAATATTTTTGAAGCATTATGCTCTACATAAATATGGTGAAAAAACAAATACGGATGAAACGAGACCTTATAAAATTATATCGAAATATGAAAAGGAAAATGATAAGGTGGAGTTGTTGTCTGATATGGAATTGAAAGCAAAATTCTATAGGAGAATGCTGGAGCCTGAAAATCGAAATCCTCTCGAATATAAAATATTCACTTTCTTCAAAAACAGAAGGCAGCAGCAGTTTCGTCCGATTGTTTTAGGACTTATGCACCTTTTATATAAAAGGTGTATAAGCCAGGATACGTATGATGAGTATTTAAATTTTCTTTATGAATTTTTTATATGCTATCATGTTTTAGGAAACCAGACGTCTAATAAGATTCAGGATGTTGTTGATAAATATTCAAGTTCTCTTGAAAATGATGTTGATGGTACTGTGGTGGAGCAAGTGTTGAGGGATATGAGGATTTCTATGTCTAAGCGTATTCCTGATTCTAAGTATTTCTCAAACAATGTGAAGAATATTTGCTATTCAGCCAAATACAAGGCATACTCAGGGAGCGTAAGAAGGGATAATGTTTTGGCTGTCTTTGAAGTGGTTGAACGTCTTCTCGGATATGAAGGGGATTTTTCGGAAGCTACTATTGAACATATTATTCCGGATGCTAAATCGGAACAAAATGCCAACATCGGTAATTTGCTCTTGCTGGAATGCGATTTGAATATGCAGCTTAAATCGAAATCTTTGAAGGATAAAATTGAGATATACAAAAAGTCTAAGTTTAAGGCGCCCCATTTGATTGTGGAATCCTATGAGAAAATAGCTGGGTTTGACGTGTCAAAACGAGCAGATAGAATTGCCGAGATGTTATTCGATTTTGTAAGCAGTATTCGTGAGAAAAAATAGTTATGCATACTTCGGTATGATTCAGTATGATTGCTGAAATGATTGTATTATATAGGCTGAGTCCTACCTAAGTGACGAAAAAACATGGATCGAGCAATTGGAGCGGTTGATAGTCGCTATATGCGACGGTCAGTGGGTTTCGCTTCCGCAGTTGTCAATCCTTCTGGATAGAAAGACTGAGTATCTGCGCCGCAAATGTGTGCAGCCAATGCTGCGACACGGCTGGTTGCAGAAGATGCATGAGGATGATACGCACCCCATGCAGGCATACCAGGTGCTTAAAAAGTAGCAAGGACACGTGAAAGCTAAGAGGTACTTATAGGCGGCGAGCTCCCGTCTCCGCTGAAGCTCCGCCGAGGCAGGCTGTACTTATCGGGCTGGGAGCTCCCGTCTCCGCCAAAGCTCCG
>JAUNQN010000028.1 GCA_030536145.1 Akkermansia sp. | reverse complement strand
TCCTAAATCCCAAATCCCCCCCTCCCTCTCCCCATGCCCAGCTTCCACTACACATACATCCTGTGGGATACCGCCACCCATTCCCACTTCTACGTCGGGCATACCGCAGACCTAAAAGCCCAGCTTGCCACACATAACACCGGGCACGTTCCGCACACCTCCAAGTATGCCCCATGGGAAATTCACACTGCCATCGCCGTACAAACGGAAGAACAGGCAGAAAAGCTCGAACGCTATCTCAAAAGCCATTCCGGCCGTGAATGGGCTCTCAAACACTTGGCCTTGCCTGCGCCGTCCTGAAACAATCCCCCTGCCCTTTCTGTTACGTGAACCTCTTGCGTCATTGCGCCAGGGGGACGGCACTGAATGGACCTTCGATTTGCTTGCAACCTTTGGCCACGGGCGTGGTGGGCGGAGCGATGCCCTGCCGCACACGACCGTGGAGGGGATAGAGCGGATTCAGTTTGAGGAGAAGTGACGGAAATGGGCCCGTCACTCGGCTCCATACTGCTGCTGCAGCTTGCAGGCTGCCGAGTGGCCATTCTCCGCAGCGCCGTGCAGGGATGTCCCGCCTTCCGAGCCCCACACACCGGCATCCGTCTCCGCTGCCCGGAGGCACCATTCGCGGCCCTTGGCCATATCCTTTTCCACACCGCGCCCCGTGTACCGGCAGCGCGCAAACGCCAACTGCGCCGGGGCATACCCCAGCTCCGCCGCCTGGCGGTACAGTCCGGCCACAGTAGTGTAATCCGCCTCTTTATCAGTCCTCAGTTCATACTCCAGGTCCGAGGCCTTCCGGCAAAGCTCCTCCGCAGATTCCTGCGGGGGGCCGGACACAGGCGGCTGCGGCGGCACCGGGAGAATCCTCAGCCGCGGCGGCGGGTGCCGCCGGACGATGGGGGATAACAGGAGGCGGGGAATCCGTTTCATATCAACCATCATAGCAAAGGTGCCCGTTCCAAGACAAGGGAAAAAAGTATCACAAAAGTGTTACAAACGGCGGCTGCGGCGGGAAAATCCACTTCCACCCTTTTTTCCGCGATCATACCGCCGCTTATGGCTCGACAATCAGGACGTGCGTGCTATAATGTTGCGCGTATGAATCCCCCTGCCATTGCAATCGACGGCCCGGCAGCGTCCGGCAAGTCTACGGTGGCCAAGCTCATAGCTAAGGAGCTGGGCTATACCTTTATCAACACGGGAGCCATGTACCGCGCGGTCACATGGTATGCGCTGCAGCAGGGGGTGAACCCTGCGGATACGGCGGCGGTGTGCGGGCTGCTGGGGGATATCCCGATTTCCTTCGGCAAGGACGGCAGCGTGTCCTGCATCATGTACTGCGGCCGCATGCTGGGGGATGAGCTGCGCACGGCAGAGGTGAATGCCAACGTATCCGCCGTGGCGGCCATACCGGAGGTGCGCGCGCTGCTGGTGGAAAAGCAGCGGGAGTACAACACGCGCGAGGCCGTGGTGATGGAGGGGCGCGACATCGGCACCGTGGTGTTCCCGGAGACGCCGTTCAAGTATTTTGTGACCGCATCCGAGGAGGTGCGCGCCGCGCGCCGCGCGGCAGAGGGCATCACGGAATCCATCACGGAGCGTGACCGCAAGGACTCCCAGCGCAGCGTTTCCCCGCTGGTGAAGGCGGAGGACGCCCTGCTGGTGGACACGAGCGACATGGGCATCGACGAGGTGGTGGCCTTCATCGTGGCAGATATCAACAAGAAACTTTCCTGAGAACCATGGCCTTTGACCGTTCCCTGTTCTACATTGCCGTGCAGTCCATTGCGCGCGGCTTTCTCAAGGGGTGCTTCCCCATCACCATCATCAACCGCGAGAAGCTCATCGAGGAAGGGCCGGCGGTCATCGTGTGCAACCACCAGAGCTTCCTGGACCCGCCCCTGGTGGGCTGCCTGTACACGAACGCCATCCATTTCCTGGCCCGCAAGAGCCTGATGGACAACGCCATCCTGCGCGCGGCCTTCCCGTACTGCAACGTGATTCCCATCGACCAGACGCGGCCGGACCCCGCCGGCATCATGAGCTTTATCCGCCACGTGCGCAGCGGGAACCGCGTGCTCATCTTCCCGGAGGGCTCCCGGTGCGACGACGGGCAGATTCACGATGCGCAGCCGGGCATCGGCCTGATACTCAGCCGCATCGGCCATGATGTACCGGTGCAGCCCATCCGCATAGAGGGCGCGTACGATTGCCTGCCCATCCACAGCAACAAGCTGAAGTTCAAGCCCATCACCATCTCCGTGGGAGACCCCATACCGCTCACGGAGCAGGATTTCAACGCCCGCGGCCGCAGCGCCCAGCGCGCGCTGGGGGCCAAGATTATGGATGCCATCCGCGCCCTGCCGGTTACCGTGTAAGCCCGCGCCATGCTCACGCACCTGCGCCTCAGCCGTTTCCGCTGCTACCCTGCCCTGGACTGGGAGATACCGGCGGAGGGCGCGGTGCTGGTGGGAGACAACGCCCAGGGCAAGACCAGCCTGATGGAGGCGCTGTGCCTGGCGCTCACGCTGCACTCCCCGCGTGCCACGCGGCTGGACAAGATGGCGCAGCACGGGAGCGACGGGTTCGGCATTTCCCTGGAGACGGCCGAAAGCACGCGGCGCGTGGTGTGGCAGCGCGGGCAGCGGCTCTCCCTGCGGGTATCCGGCGCAGACTGCGCAGACTACAGTGATTTCCTGACGGATTCCCCGCCCGTGACCTGGCTGGGGAACAGCGACATAGCCCTGGTGCAGGGCGCGGCAGAGGAGCGCCGCCGCTACCTGGATTTCCTGGGCTGCCAGTGGCACCCCGGCTACCGCCGCGCCCTGCAGGCCTACCGCAAGGCGCTGAAAAGCCGCAATGCGCTGCTGCGCAACCCGCGCCGCAGCGCCGCCGCCCTGCACAGCTATGCAGAGGTGCTGGCACAGCACGGCACGGTCATCATGCAGCTGCGGGAGCGCCTGCTGCGTCTGCTCACCCCCCACGTGAGCCACAACCACCGCGGCATCTCCGGCGGGGCGGAGCCCGTGGGCATGGCCTACCGCCCCGGCACCACCGGCCCGCTGCTGGAGGCCATTTGCGCGGCCACGGCGGCGGACGAGCGCGCGGGGTTCACTACCGTGGGCCCGCACCGGGATGATTTCCTGCTGGAGATAGACGGCGCATCCGCCGCAGAGTACGCATCCGAAGGCCAGCAGCGCACGCTGGCCACCGCGCTGCAGATGGCGCAGTCAGACCTGCTGCAGGCGGAAACCGGGTTATCCCCCATTTTGCTGATAGACGACATCTTCGGCGAGCTGGACACGGCGCGGCGCCGCGCCCTGCTCTCCCTGCTGCCAGAGGATTCCCAGGTGTTCATCACCACCACCACCCTGCACTGGCTGGGTGACTGCCCCGCCCCCCTGCCCCTGCACCGGGTGACCAAGGGCAGCGTGTGCGCGCAATAGGGGCCCCAAACGGGCAAAAAAAGCGCCCCCTTCGGGAGAAGGGGGCGGGCGTAAAACGATGTGCGGTGAGAACGGTCAGTCCTTGCGGCCGCGCATGGGGCTGCCGTCGCTCAGCAGCTCACCCTCTGCGGAAACGGTGTACACATCCGGCAGGTTGCCGCCGGAGCTGCGGTAGTGGGGCAGCTTCTGCAGGTCCGGGCAGGAGCGCATCACGCAGGGGAACGGTGCGTTGTACTTCTCCATGAAAGCCCTGGCCTTCTCCTCCGTGTCGTCGGCGCTGATGAGGATAATCTCTATGCCCTGAGCCTTGGTGTTCTCGTAATTCTCCACCAGGCCGGGCATCTTGAGGTTGCAGAATCGGCACCAGGTGGCGGACTGCATGTACTTGTACTGCTTGGCGTGCAGGTTGGGGCGGGCATCCGTGACATAGGGGAGGTCCTTGAGCACCTCTGCCACGGGGCCAATCTTGCCGCTGTCCTTCTTGGCGGCCTTTTCCGGCTTGTCAGCCTTTTTCTTTTCAGCCTTGTCGGCCTTCTTGGTCTTCTTGGCCTCCTTCTTGGCGGCCTTGTCCTTTGCGGCACCCAGGGCCGGGGTAGCGGTGGTGCACACCATACCCAGACAGAGCATCATGCCGAGAGAGAGGAATATACGCTTCATGCCATGGTGAACGCAACTGCGGGGCGTTATCTACAAGGCAGGCGAAGAAAACGAAAAAAATCCCCGGCCCTCCCGGTACGGGAGGGGGCGGGGATACAAGGGCGCGCGTGGCGCAGGAAGGTTAATCGGGGCGGCCGCGCATGGGGCTGCCGTCGCTGAGCAGCTCACCCTCTGCGGAAACGGTGAAGATATCCGGCAGGCGGCTGGAGGTGCGGTAGTGCGGCAGCTTCTGCAGGTCCGGGCAAGAGCGCATCACGCAGGGGAACGGTGCGTTGTACTTCTCCATGAAAGCCTTGGCCTTCTCCTCGGTGTCGTCGGCGCTGATAAGGATAATCTCTATCCCCTGGGCCTTGTACCGCTCATTGTAGTCCTTCACCATGTCCGGCATCTTGAGGTTGCAGACGCTGCACCAGGTGGCGGACTGCATGTACTTGTACTGCTTGGCGTGCAGGTTGGGGCGGGCATCCGTGATGTAGGGGAGGTCCTTGAGCACCTCCGCCACGGGGCCAATCTTGCCGCTGTCGGCCTTGCCGGGCTTGGCGGGCTTTTCAGCCTTCTTTTTCTCAGCCTTCTCCGGCTTTTCCCTCTTCTCAGCCTTTTCGGCTTTTTCGGCCTTCTTGTTCTTCTTGGCGCCGGCCTTGGCCAGCTTCTTCAAAACCTTGTCCTGCGGCGCAGCCAGCGCCGGAGAGACAGTGCCGCACACCACGCCCAGACAGAGGAGCATGCAGGCAGAAAGGAATACGCGTTTCATGGTGGCGCAGAGGATACAGGACGCGGCAGCCTTTGTCAAGCACAGGAAAAACTTTTCTTAAAGTTTCATTTCAAGCAACTTAGCAGCCTTCCTCCATAGAACGAGAAAGCAGCCCGGAATCTACAGGGGGGAGCAGGAAAAGGCCTCAATGGTGGCGGGCAAAATACTTCTCCGCGGCATTGCAGACGCGGCGGCACACCTCCCCCACCTCCACATGGGTGGTATTCATCCGCAGGTGGGCGGTGGTGGCGTACAGGTAGCGGCGCTGGTCCAGCAGGCGGCGCAGGGTGGCCTCCCGGTCCTCCGTCTGCAGCAGGGGGCGGTTGTTGGCGCGGGCGGTGCGGTGCAGCAGCATTTTCACGGATACGTTCAGCCACACCACATAGCCCAGGCGGCGCAGGAGCTTGCAGTTCTCCGGGCGCTTCACCACGCCGCCGCCGGTGGAGATAACGGCGGGCATGCCGGAGGGCTTGTCCACCAGGTACTGCAGCAGGGCGGTCTCCAGCGTGCGGAAGTGCTCCTCTCCCTCCTGCGCGAAAATCTCCGGGATGCTCTTGCCCACCTGCTCCTCAATCACGCTGTCCATATCCAGCAGCGGCATCCCGGTGCGCTTGCTGATGAGCTTGCCCACCGTGGTCTTGCCACACCCCATCAGCCCTATCAGGATGATAGGGCGGCCATAGGTCTCTATGGGATGGGTGGGGTTCACGTGCGGGGGAGCGGTTCGGGGTTGGCTCAGCAGTCGCACACCATCACCTCGCCGTGGAAGACGATGAGGGCGGGTCCGGTGAGCGTCACGTTGCTGAACACGTTGTCAGCTGTGCGCTCAAAGCCCACGGAAAGCGTATCACCGCCGGCCACATCCAGGGAGATGGGGGACGGCGCGCCGGTGAGCACCGCGTGCAGCAGGGCGGTGGCGGTCATGCCCGTGCCGCAGGCCAGGGTCTCGTCCTCCACGCCGCGCTCATAGGTGCGGAGCTTCAGGTGCTGCGGGGCCAGCACCTCTGCAAAGTTGGCATTGGTACCGGCGGGGGCAAAGGCCTGGTGGTAGCGCAGGTAGGCGCCCATCTTGCGGATATCGATATCCTTCACGGAATCCAGGTAGGCCACGGCGTGCGGCACGCCCGTGTTCAGGAAATGCACCGGGGCGGGCACGGTGTCGTCTGCGGGCAGCACATTGAGCTTCAAGTCCTTCGGCGTGGTCAGCTGGATAGTCACGCTGTCGTCGTCGTTCACCACACCCTTCACGATTCCGGCCATGGTCTCGAAATTCACCTCGCGCATGTTGCCATCCGTCAGGAAATCCACAAAGGCGGTGAAGCAGCGTGCGCCGTTGCCGCACATCTCGGCCTCGCCGCCGTCGGAGTTGTAGTAGCGCATGCGCACATCCCCCTTGCCCTGTGCGGGTTCCACGGCAATCAGGCCGTCTGCGCCCACGCCGAAACGGCGGTTGCAGATATCGGCAATGTTGTCATGCGTCAGGATAGGCGTATAGGAAAGGTCCCGGTTGTCCACCATCACAAAATCGTTCCCGGCGCCGGTCATCTTGTAGAACTCAAGCATCATAACACCGCCATATTAGCACACAGAGCCCCCGGTTTCAAGCTGTATGAGCGCATACACCCCGGCACGGGAGAAAAAAAGGGGCGCTATTCCCCCTGCCGGGCGTACATTTCCTTCACGTCACGCATGAAATCCCCGAAAGGCCGCGCGGGGCTGCCCCAGGCGCGCTCCGCCAGCGCGGCAGCGCGGGGGAAAGCCATGTGGAACAGCCGATCCTGCGTGGAGATGTGCTCCGTCCACAGGTTGGCCTGCAGCCCCTTCACATTGCCCTGCGGCACGGCGTACCCAAACACCTTCTGGATGGTAATGACCGCATCCACCGGGCCGGAATCCGCGGCGGTGGGGCGGTAGTCGAAATAGAAGTGGGAACAGGGGCAGAGGATGAGCGGGCTGCCGGAATCAAACACGGCGCGCGGGGTATCCGCATGCCACACCATGGTGGTCTGGTTCTTCACGCCGTTCACGGCGGCCTCATCCCACACAATGGCCTCATGCCCCCGCTCACGGCAGAAATCGACGAGATTCTGGAGCCAGGCAGCCTGCTGCTCCGGGGCGGCGTACTCCGCCGGCACCTCATCCCCGCCCAGGTGGATGGGGGTTCCGGCGGGGAAGATATCCATGATTTCCGCCAGCACGGTGCGGGCAAACTCCAGGGACTTGGGGTTGGTCACGTCCAGCACGTCGCCGCCCTTCAGGCCGGCCTGGGGGAAATCCGGGCGGCCTATTTCCGGGTAGGCGGCAATGGCGGCGTAGGAGTGGCCGGGCAGGTCCACCTCCGGCACAATCATGATATGGCGGGCGGCGGCATACTCCACCAGCTCCCGCAGCTGGTCCTGCGTGTAGAAACCGCCCTCCACCTTGGGATAGTCCGGGCCCAGCTGTATTTCCGGCCAGTCCCAGTTCTCCTTCTCCAGGTCCTTTCGCCAGGCGGCAAAGGAGGTCAGGCGCGGGTAGGCCTTGATTTCCACGCGCCAGCCGGGGCCGTCCGTCAGGTGCAGGTGCAGGCGGTTCAGTTTCAGCTCCGCCATGCGGTCTATGTAGTCCTTCACCACGCCCACGGAGAAGAAATGGCGGGATACATCCATGTGCAGGCCGCGCCAGGCATAGCGCGGGTAGTCGCACACGGCCACGTAGTCCGGCAGGTAGTCACCGAACTCCCGCGTCAGCGCGCGCACGGACACGCCGCCGTAGTACAGGCCGGCCTCGTCCGCCGCGGTAATGGTCCACACGCCGGATTCACGGCTGTACTCCAGGGAGTACGCGCCCTCCACGGCGGCCAGCCCGGGCATCACGGCACCGGGGGTGTAGCTGATGTGCTGGGGCGCGGGCACCATGGCCTGCGCTGCCCCTGCGGCCAGGGCCAGGGCTGCGGCAATGTGTTTCATGACAGCACCTCCAGCAGCTTCTTCACCGGCAGGCCGATGACGTTGTCCAAATCACCCTCCACCTTCTCCACAATCAGCTCGCTCTTCTCCTGGATGGCATAGGCGCCGGCCTTGTCCATCACGTACACCTGGCGGATGTAGTCGCGTATCTGCTCCTCCGTCAGCGGGCGGAAGGTGACACGGCTGGTCACGGAGAAATCACGGCGCTCCCCGTGCGGCATGATGACAGCCACGCCGGTGCACACGCTGTGGGTGCGGCCCTGCAGCTCCGTGAGCATGCGCACGGCATCGTCCTCGTCCACAGGCTTGCCGTAGGGCTTGCCGTCCAGGAACACCATGGTATCCGCGCCCACCACCACCTGCTGCTGGAAATCCAGCGCCACGGCCTCCGCCTTCAGGGCGGCGTTCCGCATGCAGATTTCCTCCGGCGCCAGGGCGGGGTCCACCCACTCGTCCACATGGCGGGCCACCACCAGGAACTTCACGCCCTCACGCTCCAGCAGCTCACGGCGCCGGGGGGAGGCGGAGGCCAGCACCAGGCGCTCCGGGGTAAAGGGCATGTTGTGGTAGCCGGCCACCTCGCTCATGCCCTGGATGGTGGAGCCGTGCATGGCCAGCACCGCCGTCTCGCACGCGTCCTTCTCCTCCGGGGAGTCGTAGTCCAGGCCCACCAGGGCGCGGCCCACGGATTCACCGGAATAGTGGTAGTTGAAATAGAAAAGCGTGGCATACTTGCCCACCGTGCCCATGAACTCCGTGAACGCGCCGGGGCGCTCCGGGAAGTCGATCACGTAGAACGCCGGAAGGTTCAGCAGCTTGCGGTCGTATGAAATCATGCGGTAGCGCACATCCACGTCCTTGGAGGCATCCACGGGCTTGAGCCCCTTGTCCGCCAGGCGCCGCTCAATCTCCGCGTACTGCTCCCGCGTGGCCAGCAGGCCGAACACCGGGTACTGGTACGGGCTGTCCGTGCGGCCAAACTGCACATCCGTGAGCTGCACGCCCGCCGGAATATGCTCCAGGTACTTCTGGATATGGCGGCGCTTGGTCTCCATGGGTATGCGCAGGTAGCGCTCTTTCAGGTTGGACACCTGCACGCCCGCCAGGCGGGATACCACGCCCAGCTGGGAGAAATCCATGTTGGCGCCGGAGATGACCACCAGGCAGCGGTCCTCCGCGGTAATCTTGCCGGACTCCCAATCCTGCATCAGGGCGGCAAGCCCCATGGCCCCGGAGGGCTCCGGCACCACGCGCAGGCTGTTCCACAGGCCGCGGATGGCGCAGCACACCTCCTCGTTGCTCACGGTGCGGTACTCGTCCAGCAGCTCTCGGCACAGGGGGAACGTGTTCTCACCGGCCTGGCGCACCGCCGTGCCGTCGCAGAACACGTCCACGCGCTTCAGCACGCCGCGCTCGCCCGTCTCCACCGCCAGTTTCATGGAGGCCTGCTCCTCCCCCTCCACGCCGATGCACTTGCAATCCGGCCAGAAACGCTTGAACCAGCACGCGCAGCCGGAGGCCAGGCCGCCGCCGCCAATCTGGAGATACACGCGGGTGAACGGCCCCTTGCCGCTCATCACCACCTCATCCGCCAGCGTGCCCTGCCCGCCCATGGTGGCCAGGTCGTCGTACGGATGCACGAAGGTCAGCCCGCGCTCCTCCGCAAACTCGTGCGCGGCGGCGGATGCAGCATCGTAGGAATCACCCGTGAGCACAATCTCCACATGCTCACCGCCGTGGCGGCGCACGGATTCCTGCTTCACCGTGGGCGTGGAGCGCGGCATAAAGATGTACGCATGGCAATCCAGGCGGGATGCCGCCAGGGCCACGCCCTGGCCGTGGTTGCCGGCGCTGGCCGCCACCACGCCCTTGGCACGCTGCTCCGGCGTGAGCTTGGACATGCAGTTGAACGCGCCGCGCCACTTGTAGGCCTTGATGGGGCCCAGGTCCTCTCTCTTGGCATAGATGGTGGCGGGAATCTCCGGCAGCAGCACCTGCTGCAGCGGCGTGGGACTGCCCACGGCATACACGCGCTGGCGCGCCTGCAGGATTTCATCGAACAACTGGTCTTTGAGCGTACTCATGGTATGTTACGCGGCTATTCTACACCCGCCCACGCCTGATTTCAAGCCCCCATTTCCGCCACCTTGCGGCACGGGGGGCGTTCCCGGGCGCGGGGAGCACTACAGGCCCTCCGCCAGGGCCTTCACCGTCTCATAGCCGGGCTGGGTGTCCAGCTCGGGCTTGCGCTCGCTGACCATGCGCAGGTCGCTGCCCATGTAGCGCATGCTTCCGTAGCGCTGGCTGAACGTAAAGGCATAGCGGAAGAGGACGCGCTCCTTGTCCGCCATGTTCAGCACAATCATCTCATCCTCCAGGAACTCGATACCCTGCAGGTGGGCCATATCCGATTGCGCGGCCACATAGGCCACGGGCTGCATGCAGCCTCGCTCATCCGCCCGGAAACACCACACGCGGTAGCTGTTGCAGTCCCCGCCTACCTCCTGCCATGCCACGGCGGCGGTACGGGCGGTATTCCACACTATGTTGGACGACCAGCGGTCCGCGCAGCGGCGCTGCCACTCCGCGCGGCGCGCTGCGGCGGGGTCATCCTGCACCCCCTCTTCCGCCATGCCGGGCAGCAGACAGAACAGGGCCGTCAAACCAAGGAAAATGCCTCTTCTCATCATCTAATCCCCAATGTACCACAGCCCGCCCGCCGGCACAAGGCAAAACGGCGCGCCACGCGCCTGCCCCGCACTTTTACCCCCGGAATGGCACTATTTGTTAAAATGGAGCTTGACAATAATGTTAGCGCAACCTAATATCCATGCCGCACAAGCATGGAAACACGGCAGAGAGAGCAAGCGGCGGAAAGCGGGCGGCGCCTGAACCAGGTAAGGGTGGGAGAGCCCGTACGGATAACGCGCGTGCACGGGGCCGGGCCGCTGCGGCAGCGCATACTGGATATGGGGCTGACCCGCGGTGCGGAGGTGCAGGTGCGCCGCATGGCACCGCTGGGGGACCCGCTGGAGATAACGGTGCGCGGGTACGCGCTCTCCCTGCGCAAGGCAGAGGCCGCATGCATACAGGTTTCATGAACACACGCCGCCGGGAAGCATGAGAGTAGCACTAGTAGGGAACCCGAACAGCGGCAAGACCTCCCTGTTCAACGAGCTGACCGGGGCCAACCAGTACGTGGGCAACTGGCCCGGCGTGACCGTGGAGCACAAGGCCGGCCGCCTGCGCCACCATGAGGAGGTGGAGATTGTGGACCTGCCCGGCATCTATTCCCTTTCACCCTACACGCCGGAGGAGGTGGTGACCCGCCGCTACCTGACGGGGGAGCACCCGGACATGGTGCTCAACGTGGTGGACGCCACCAACCTGGAGCGCAACCTGTACCTGACCAGTCAGCTGCTGGAGACGGGGCTGCCCGTCATCCTGGCGCTGAACATGGTGGACCTGCTGGAGCAGGAGGGCACGGTGGTGGATACGGCGGCGCTCTCCGCCGCGCTGGGCTGCCCCGTGCTGAAGGTTAGCGCCCTGCGCCACCTGGGCATACGGGACCTGCGGGAGATGGTAGCCACCGGGGCCGCCCCCCCCGGCACGCCCCTGCCCTTCCCCGCCCCGGTGGAGAAAGCACTGGCAAGCATCACCGCGCAGCGCGCCTGCTCCCGCTGGGAGGCCGTGAAACTGCTGGAGGACGACTCCGCGCTCACCGCCGGCCTGGGGCATGAGGACCGCCACGCGCTGGATACCCTGCGCCTGGACGTGGAGCACGCCCTGGGGGACGATATCGCCTCCATCATTGCCGGCGGGCGGTATGATGCCATCCTGGAGTTCATACCCCGCGCCGTGAAACGCAGCGCCGCCCCCGGCGGCCCCACCGCCGCCATAGACAGCCTGGTGACCCACCGTTTCCTGGGCCCCGTCATCTTTGTGGGCGTCATGTGGTGCATCTACTACCTCTCCATCAACACCATCGGCAAATGGGGCACGGACTGGGCGAACGACGTCGTCTTCGGCCCCGTGGTGCTGGGCTGGCTGCACGGCTTTATAGGCGGCACGCCCGCCCCGGCGGAAAGCATGGTCATGTTCAGCGCGGTGCTGGCCATGTGCCTGGCATTCCCCACCACGCTGCGCCGCCTGCATGACCTGCGGCTCAGCGGCTCCTGGCTGTACCTGGTGCTGGCCCCCTTCCTGGCGGAATACATGTGCCCGCACCTGCCCGGGGTGCTGCACAGCGTGCTCATGTGGCTGCTGTACGCGTTCAACGCCGTGCTGCTGGGCCTGTGCCTGTTCAAGCGCGGCACGCGCAAGACCAACAAGTACGGCCTGCCCCACCGCCCCTTCCGCTGGAGTTTCCTGAGCCTGCACCGCCGCGCAGGGCGCATAGAGTTTGCCGTGTGGCTGGCCGCCATCAGCGCCGCGTGCTACGGCATCGGCCTGCTGGGCACGGTGCAGATGAACTGCAGCCCCCAGCTGGTGGCCGTGGTTACGGACGGCATCGTGGCCGGGGTGGGGGCCGTGCTGGGCTTCCTGCCGCAAATGGCGGTGCTGTTCCTGCTGCTCTCCCTGCTGGAGGACTGCGGCTACATGGCGCGCGTGGCCTTCATGATGGACCGCATCTTCCGCACCATCGGCCTTTCCGGCAAATCCTTCATCCCGCTCATGGTGGCCATGGGCTGCGGCGTGCCCGGCATCATGGCCTCCCGCACCATTGAGAACGACAAGGACCGCCGCATGACCATCATGCTCACCACCTTCATGCCCTGCAGCGCCAAGCTGCCCGTCATCACCCTCTTCGGCGCCATCCTGGGGCAGGATGCCACCATCGCCACCATCGCCTACTTCGCCGGCATCTGCTCCGTCATCCTGGGCGGCACCATCCTGCGGAAAGCCCACATGTTCGCCGGCGGGTACACCCCCTTCGTCATGGAGCTGCCCCCCTACCACATGCCTAACGGCGGCAGCATCAACATCCGCGCCATGGAGCGCTGCAAATCCTTCGTCCGCAAGGCAGGTACCGTCATCTTCCTGGCCTCCGCACTCATCTGGCTTGCCAGCAACTACAGCTGGAACATGCGCTACCTGGACACCGCCGCCCACCCATCCGCCGTGGAGCAGAGCATGCTGGCGGATGCCGGCCGCTGCATCGCCCCGCTCTTCACCCCCCTCGGCTGGGGGGACTGGCGCCCCTCCGTCACCACCATCAGCGGCCTCATTGCCAAGGAAAACGTGGTGGGCACCCTGGGCGTGCTCTACGGCTCCGCTGCAGATGATGAGGACGCGGAAACCGCCCTGCCCCGCAGCGCAGACCTGCCCAAGTGCAACGCCTTCACCGCCCCCACCCTGGCCCTGTGGCAAACCCGCGCAGACCTGCCCGCCCCCGCCCCGCAGCACCCCGCCGCGCAGGAGCAGGCGGATGATGCGGAATCCACCAACAGCGTGGCACGCGCCATCCGCCAGTCCGGACTCTTCGGCACCGGGGCGGCAGCGCTCTCCTTCATGCTCTTCAACCTGCTCTGCGCCCCCTGCGTGGCCGCCTGCGCCGCCATACGGCGTGAAATGAACAGCACCCGCTGGACCGCCCTGGCACTGGGTTTCATGACCGCCTGGGCCTACATGGTTTCCCTACTGGTCAACCAGCTGGGCAGCTGGCTGGAGCTGGGCACCTTCGGCCCCGGCCAGGCCGGGGCCTGCGCCATCACCGCCGCCCTCCTCTACCTCGTCTTCCGCCCAAACCGCTACGCCCGACCCGCAGCCACGGACCGCCATGAATGATGCCATCCTGATTGCCCTGCTCCTCCTGGCCGCCGGCCTGGCGCTCCACTCCTGCCTCCGCCACCGCAAATGCCACGGCTGCGCCAACCGCCGCCACTGCCACGGCTGCCCCGGCGGAAAGCGGGAAAAACGGTAATGCCATACGTAATTCCGCTTTCAATACATGAGCCGCCGTTCTCACAGTATTATCATCTATCCGGGGAATTGGGAGAGACACGGCAGGCAGACAGCCGTTTTCTTCACCATCATGTAATGCACAACAAAAACCGCGCCCCCTGTATGAAAGTGCGCGGCTTGAGGAAAGGGGTGGGTGGCGGGATGGTGCAGCCTTACTCCGGGTCCGGGGCGGTGAGGTCCTGGTGGGAGTCCAGGAAGGCTTGGGGATTGAAGGAATCCGTGACCTTTTCTGCCAGTTCCTGGCATTGGCGGGCTTGGGCGGGGGTGATGTCCACCAGGGTGGCAGAGCCGTGGGTGAGCTTGTGGGGGAGCCCCAGGGGGGATTTGCCGCAGAGAACCTTGTAGAAGGTACAGGCGTTCAGGTAGGCGCCCAGTTCGTTGGGGTGGGAGCCATCACTCTCATACAGGGTTTCCGCCGGGTACAGGCGGTGCCATTCGCGCCACACCTCACCGCAGGGCACCAGGGTCACATTGTCCCGCAAGGCAGCCTGGCAGTAGATGGTGGTGGTCTTGTCCTGCATGTACATGTCCGGCTCCAGGGTGCCGGGGGTGCAGCGCGCCCAGGTCATGAAGTAGACGGGGCGCGTGTTCACCTTGGCGGCCAGCTTGCCCCAGGCGCGGGTGTACTTGAGAGTCCAATCCGGGCGGATGGTGGGCACCAGGCTCTGGTCCTGCATGACGATGACGTCGAACTTGCCCTTGGCCAGGAGCTTCTTGCCGCCGTTGAACTTGGGCACCTCATAGAAATCCACCAGGCCGCAGGAGCCCATGGTGAAGGAGTCCACGCGCAGCTTTGCGCCGCCGGCCTTGCACAGGGCGTTGAATACGGCGGGGAGGTCGTTCACGAAGGTGTAGCTGTTCCCCAGGAACATCACGGAGGACACAGGGGCCGCCGCGGTGCCTACTGCCGCGGCGGGCAGCAGGAGACCGAGGGCGCAGGCGGCGCAGAGCAGCAGGCGGGTGGCCTTCATAAGCGCGGGGATGCGGGCTTTAGTAGCTGCGGGCCCAGAGCACGCGGCGCGTGGTGGGGCGGCCGGTAAGGATGCAGGGGGCCTCCGGGCCGGTGCCCATGTCACCCTGCGGGATGCAGCGGATGGAGATGCGCAGGCTCTTGGCCAGCTCCTCCTCCTGCTCCGGGGAGCCGTCCCACGGGCAGAGCAGCCAGTCGGCATCACCCTCTCCGGCAAAGTTGGCCTTCAGCTCGTCCAGGCTGGAGCAGGGGCGGATGTGGCTGTCGCGGAAGTCTTTCTGGCGCTGCAGCAGAGAGTTCTGGATGTCATCCAGCAGCTGCACGGCGCCGGAGAGGAACTCCTCCTCGGAGACGAAGCTCTTGGCGTTGGTCTCCTGGTCACGGCGGCAGAGGCACACGCTGCCCTTCTCCAGGTCACGCGGGCCGATTTCCACGCGCACGGGCACGCCCTTCTTGATCCACTCCCACTTCTTGGTGCCGCCGTTCAGGTCACGGGTATCCACGATGGCGCGGACGGGCAGGCCGTGGAAGCTCATGGCGCAGAGCTTGTCTGCCAGCTCCTGGCAGTGGTCCAGGATAGCCTGGCGGGATTCCGGCTTGGGGGTGACGGGGATGATGACAATCTGGCGGGGGGCCACGCGGGGCGGGCAGACCAGGCCGTCGTCGTCTGAATGGGCCATGATGAGGGTGCCGATCATGCGGGTGGACACGCCCCAGGAGGTGGTCCAGGCAAACTGGCGCTCATTGTTTCGGCCGGCGAAGGAGATGTTCTGGGCCTTGGCGAAGTTCTGGCCGAGGAAGTGGGAGGTACCGGCCTGGATGGCCTTGCGGTCCTGCACCATGGCCTCCACGGTGAAGGTGCGCACGGCGCCGGGGAAACGCTCATGCTCCGTCTTTTCACCGGGGATGGAGGGCACGGCCAGCACGTCGCGCTGGAAATCCTCGTACACCTTGTGCATCACGGCGGTCTCCTGCTCGGCCTCCTCGCGGGTCTCATGGGCGGTGTGGCCCTCCTGCCACAGGAATTCAGCCGTGCGCAGGAAGATGCGCGGGCGCATTTCCCAGCGCATCACGTTGCACCACTGGTTCACCTTGAAAGGCAGGTCGCGGTAGGATTCCAGCCAGCGGGAGAAGGCGGCGCCGATGACGGTCTCGGACGTGGGGCGGATGACGTACTTGTCCGTCAGCTCACCGGCGGGAATCATCCTGGTCTTGCCGGTCTCCGGGTCCTTCACGGCCTCCAGGCGGTGGTGGGTCACCACGGCGCACTCCGTGGCAAAGCCCTCTGCATGCTCGGCCTCCTTCTCCAGGTAGGCCACGGGGATGAGCATGGGGAAATAGGCGTTCGTGTGGCCGGTGCGCTTGAATTCGGCGTCCAGCTGCTGCTGGATAAGCTCCCAGATAGCGTAGCCCCAGGGCTTGATAACCATGCAGCCGCGCACCTCAGAGTTCTCTGCCATATCGGCAGCCTTGATCACTTGCTGATACCACTCCGGGAAGTTCTCGGCGCGGGTCGGGGAAATTGCGTTCTGTTGAGCCATGCGGAGATGATAGGGATTCTCCGCAAAAAGTCAATGACAAATGTATGCGCGCGTGCGGCAGGGGCGGGTTCAGTAGGGGGTATTTTCCCGCATGCGGTAGTTCAGGTAGGCCAGCGCGCCCATAAGCACCGCCACCAGCCACATGCCCAGGGAAATGAACATGAGCAGCAGGGTGACCGCCGCCACCAGGCTGATGGTGTGCATCTGCCGCGGGGAGCGCATCAGCCCGTGCATGATCTGCCCGCCATCCAGCGGGAAAACAGGCAGCAGGTTCAGGATGGTCCACCAGAAGGACACCTCTATCAGGAACAGGAAAAACAGGATGGCCATGGCCGGGTAGCCCTCCAGCAGCTCCGTGGGCACCACGCCGAACACAAAGTGCCGCGCCAGGAAAAAGCCCAGCCCCATGCTCCCCACGTACAGGCCCAGCACCGCCGCGGCCACCACGCCCACCAGCAGGGATGCCAGCGGGCCCGCCGCCGTCATCAGCACGCCCTGCATGCGGGTGAGCCGCGCGGTCTCGTTCACGCAGTCCCCACCCAGCCAGGCCAGGTGTACCTCCGGGTGCCCGCCGCCCATGGCGCGGCTGGTCAGCGCGTGGCCCATCTCATGCGCCAGCAGGCATACAAAACCCGCTATGATGAACAGGCACACCGCCAGCACATCCGCCACCTGGGAAACGGCGCACCCGCCGCCCAGCAGCGCCAGGGTTATCCACAGCGTGGGGTGTATGCTGACCTGAACACCGAAGAGAGTAAAGCGTATCATGGATTTCCCTATACTACGCGCCATTTCTCCCGGCACAAGCCCGCAGTGCTGCATACCGCGCCGCATGACAAAGATTTTGCCGCCCCGCCGCCGTGCACGCCCCGGCATGACGCGCGTGACAGTTTTTTGGGTGGATATGGCGGCGGCGGCGTGGTACCATGCGGGCAAGGGGAAAAAAGCAGTCCCCGCACCTTCCGCCTTTACACCAATCCATCATACACAAAACCGCATCCATGAAAACCATGAACATCATCCCCGCCCTGCTGGCCCTGGCCACAGCCCCGCTGGCCGTGGCAGACATCACCGCCCCCGGCAATGCCAGCGCCCATGCGCAGGATTGCGACCTGCTGGCCGCCAACACCGTGCGCGCCACCCTGCAGCAGACCCGTGAAATCACCCGCACGGACCCCGTGACCGGCCTGCAGGAGAGCTACCAGGTGGCCGTGTTCCAGGTGGTGGAGAACCTGGCATACAAGAAATACGTGCGCTACGGCGCCGCGCAGATGGAGCCGGGCCAGCTCTTTACCGTGGAGCTGCGCCAGAACGTGCCCGGCCAGAGCACCGGCGTGGTGCATGAAATAGCGCAGATGCAACCCGGGGAGGAAGCCGTCATCAAGATGGAGCACCTGTACCAGATGAAGGGTGCCAACCCCACCCCCGTGAACGCCTGCACCCGCATTGCCCGCAAGGACAAGGAGGACGCCCCCCTGGCTCCCCTGCAGCCCGCCGCCCCGCAGGATACCGCCGGTTCCCCGGATGTGGCCCCTGCCCCCGCCCTGCCGGAGGACGACGATGCGGAGGACGGCTCCCTGCCCACCTCCGTGGCCCCGCTGGGCGGCACGCCCCGCCGCGGCGGCTCCGCCTCCATCAGCCCCGGGTTCGGCTTCGGCAACCTGCCCGGCACCATCACCGTGGGCAACGGCGGCAGCAGCAACTCCCACATGCAGATTTCCTTTGGCGGCAACGGCGGCCAGATGGAGAGCGTGGAGGTGCAGGAGTACTATGATTCCCGCACCGGCAAGCGCGTGAAGCGCATGTTCGTGAACGGCGAGGAGGTGGACCCGGACACCCGCAAGCCCCTTTCCACCGCAGCAGCCAAGCCCGCCAAGACGGCCAGCCCCGCCAAGGCAGCGGACCCGGTGAAGAACGCCACCAAGGCCCCCGCCGCGCCCAAGGCCCCGGCCAGGCCCGCCACCGCCCCCGGCAGCGATACCATCCTGGAGAGCACCCAGCCCGGCATCTCGGAGGAGGACAGCTTCTGATTCCGCCCCGCAGCCCCGCCCCCTTCACCGCCCGCCCCGGCCCACGGCCGCGGCGGGCGCGTCTTTTGGCAGGCCGGAGCATGAAAATCAGCTTGAACACGCAGCATGCTTGTGCTAACATGCCCGCATGTTAAGAATCCTGGCAGCAACCGATTTTTCCCAGAGCTCACAGCCCGTGCTGGACTATGCAGCCAAGCTGACCCAGCGCAGCGGCGGCAAGATGTACCTGCTGCACGTGGTGGTACCCGGCCCTGATTGCGGGGTGGGCATGTTTTCCTCCGGGGACCTGGCGTGCCCGTACCCGGCCATGGAGGCGCCGCCCATGGAGATGCCGGGCGTGCTGCTGGAGCAGGCGGACCGCACCACCAAGGAAATAGGCGCCAATGTTTCCGACGCCTGGGGCGGGCTGGACTATTACGCCAAGGCGGAGGAATCAGAGAACGTGGTGGACTGCATCCTGCAATTCTGCAAGCGGCATAATATCACCATGATTGCCATCGGCAACCGCCACCACAGCCTGCTGAGCTCCATCCTGCTGGGCAGCACGGCAGAGAAGCTCATCCGCCACGCCCATATACCGGTGACGGTGGTACCCTGCGCAGAGGAATAAGGCATGACCATCATTTTCCTGGGAGACGTGGTAGGAGAGCCCGGGCGCGGTGCCCTGTACCGCGCCCTGCCGGAGCTGCGCGCGGAATTTGCGGCGGATGCCATAGTGGTGAATGCGGAGAACGCCGCCGGCGGCCGCGGTATCACCCCCCGCCTGGCGGAGGAGGTGCTGGACCGCGGCGCGGATGCCGTCACCCAGGGGGACCACGCCTGGGACCAGGCGGAAATGCAGACCTGGCTGGACAGCGGCGCCCCCGCCGCCGCCCGCGTGCTGCGCCCCTTCAACCTGCAGCCCGGCACACCCGGCCGCGGCAGCTGCATCATCCCCACCCCGGCGGGGGATTTGGGTATCCTGTGCCTTGCCGGCCGCACCTTCATGCAGGGCGGCGCGCTCAACCCCTTCACCACCGGGTATGAGGAGGCGCTGCGCCTGCGCGCGGAAGGAGCCCAGGCCCTGCTGGTGGACATGCACGCAGAGGCCACCAGCGAGAAGGTGGCCATGGGCTACCGCATGGACGGCACGGCCAGCCTGGTGGCAGGCACGCACACCCATGTGCAGACGGCGGACAACCGCGTGCTGCCCGGCGGCACCGCCTATATCACGGATGCGGGCATGTGCGGCTCCCTGAACGGAGTCATAGGGCGGGATGCGGAATCCGTGCTGCACGGCTGCATAACCGCCCTGCCCTGCAAGTACCCGGTGGGCGGCTGGCCCGCGCAGGTGTGCGGCGTGTGCGTGCGCACGGATGCGCTGGGCCGCGCCCTTTCCGTTACACGCATTGCCAGGATTTACGAGAAATGATGGATGAAGAACGCTTTGGCGGCATAGGCCGCCTGTACGGCATACCCGCAGCGGAGAAGATAGCCGCCGCCCGCGTGGCGGTGGTGGGCATCGGCGGCGTGGGCTCCTGGGCGGCAGAGGCCCTGGCCCGCAGCGGCGTGGGCACCGTGGTGCTCATGGATATGGATGACATCTGCATTACCAACACCAACCGCCAGATAGAGGCCACGGAGGGCTCCTGGGGCCAGCCGAAGGTGGCGGTGATGGCGGAGCGCCTGCGCAGCATCAACCCCGCCATCCAGGCGGTGGAGCTCATGCAGTTCTACACCCGCAGCAAGCCGGAGCGCCTGTTCGACACGCAGCCGGACGTGGTTGTCGACGCCATCGACGACATGAAGCCCAAGGCCCACCTGATAGCGGAATGCCGCAGGCGCGGCGTGCCCGTGGTGACCTGCGGCGGCGCGGGCGGCCGCATAGACGGCGGCTGCATCACCGTGGCGGACCTGGCCCGCACGCACAATGACAACATGCTGGTGCAGCTGCGCAAAATCCTGCGCAAGGAGTACGGCTTTCCCCTGTATGACAAGTGCCCGGAGCTGGGCATACCCTGCGTGTACTCACCGGAGCGGCCGCGCTTCCCCAAGTGCGACGGCAGCGTGAGCCATGAGCGGGAGCCCGGCACCCCCGCCAAGCTGGGCTGCGCCGCCGGGTACGGCTCCGCCACCCATGTCACCGGCACCTTCGGCTTCCTGGCCGCGGGAGCCGCCCTGCAAATCATCACCCAATCCTGATTCCCCCTCCCCCCCCCATGAGCAAGTTCAACGGAAACAACAGAGAGGCACGCGCCAACAAGCACACCGCAGAGTTTGAATCCCGCCGGGAACGCAAGTCCGCCGGCAATGTAGTGAAAGCCCTGGACGAGGGCGACCTGGCCGCCATCCTGGAAGCACAGCCGCAGGGGCTCTACCTGGTGCTGGACTGCATCCAGGACCCCCACAACCTGGGCGCCATCCTGCGCACGGCAGACGGCGCCGGCGTGGCCGCCGTGGTGGCCCCGCGGGACAAGTCCGCCGGCATCACGGAAACCGTGCTGCGCGTCTCCGTGGGCGCGGCGGAGAAAGTGCCCTTTGTGCAGGTGACCAACCTGGCCCGCACCATGAAGGCCATGAAGGAGGCCGGAATCTGGTTTGTGGGCACCAGCGACCACGGGGACCGCAACCTGTACGACGTGGACCTGAAGGGCGGCATGGCCATCGTGATGGGTGCAGAGGGAGAGGGCATGCGCCGCCTGACGGAGGAGAACTGCGATTTCCTGGTGCGCATCCCCATGCACGGCAGCGTACCCTGCCTGAACGTATCCGTAGCCACCGGCGTGTGCCTGTACGAGGCCGTGCGCCAGCGCATGCTCTAAGGCCGGGCCATGGGCGCAGTCATTGACATAGACGTGAAACCGGGGGAGCGCGTGCGCTTCATCTCAGACCTGCACCTGGCGCATGAGCGCTGCCAGGCGCTCACGGACTATGACCTGGAATCCGTGGTGCGCGGCACGGATATCCTGGTGAGCAACGGCGACCTTTCCGAGACGCGCCCCTGCCCCTGGCGGGAGATGGGCGTGCGGCTGCGGGCGGATTTCCACGCCCTGTGCGCGCGCCACGGCGTGCGGCTCATAGAGCTGGCCGGCAACCATGATCCCGCCCTGCCCCACCTGGCGGCGCGGTTCTGGGGCGGCAGGGTGGTCGCCATGCACGGCCACGCCATCTTCCGGGAGATAGCTCCCTGGAGCTGGGAATACATCAACAACAAGGAACTCTTCCGCAGCATCATAGCCGCCTGCCCGGAGGCGGACACGGACCTGGAGGCGCGGCTGGAGCTCTCCCGCCGGCTCAGCTCCACCGTATCACCCATCCACAAGCGGCGCGGCCCGCACATCCCGGTCGTCAGCTCCCTGCTGCACTGTTTCTGGCCGCCGGAGCGCCCGCTGCAGATTATCCGCGGCTGGCTCACCAGCCCCGGCCTGGCAAACCGCTTTGCAGGGCAGTACTTCCCGCAGGCGGAAACCATGGTGCTGGGCCACTTCCACCGCCACTGCTTCCGCCGCTTCCCCGGCCGCACCGTCATCAACACCGGGGCCTGGTTCAAGCACGCCACGCCCTATGTGCTGGACATGGTGGACGCGCGCGTGGAGGACTTCTACCCCGCGCCCGCGCACACCGCCCGGTAATACGCACTTTACCCTTGCAGGGGGAGAAGGAATAGCGTAAAATGTTCCGACCTACTATGGATTTTGAGGAAGAAGACAGCCCTATCCTGCGCAAAGAGAGCGAAACAGGCCCCTCCCGCTTGACGGGTGGCGTGCTCGCGCTGGTGGCTCTGGCGCTGGCTGTCTGCCTGGCCACATACAACCACGGGGAGATGGGCTGGAGCGGCCTGAACCCGGAGGGCGCAGCCGCGGCTGCGGCAGTACCCTGCACCAATGCGCTGGGCGTGTGCGGGCTGTACTTGGCGGGCATCTTGTACTGGCTGTTCGGCAGCTGCGCGTATTATGCTCTCTTCCTTTCCCTGCTCCTGGGCATCGGCATCCTGGTACACCCGCGGCGCAGCATATTGGGCCAGGCCCTGGCCATGCTGGCCATGCTGGTGCTGGCATGTGCGGTCATGAGCGTGCAGACGCTCTGCCTGCAGGCCTGGGCCGCCGCGCACCCTTCCGGCAGCGCGGGCGGCATGCTGGGGTACCTGGACGGCACGCTGGCGCTGGGGCATTTCATGGCAGAATCCACCGCGCTAGCGGTGCTGATATTCCTGCACGGCATAGCGCTGGTCTATGCAGCGCGCCTGGGATTCCGCGCCGTGGGCACCCGGTTCTGGGCAGATGTGTGCGGCACCTGCGCCTGGCTGGCGCAGAAATGGCGGGAGCAGCGCCGCCGCAGCCGCCTGCGCAGTGAGGAACGCGCCCGCATGCTGGAGGAAAAACGCCTGCGCATGGAGGCGGAGGCCGCACGCCAGGCCCAGCTGGAGGCCCGCACCGGCGGGCAATTCCCCGCGGATGCCCCGGAGGACGGGCGCTCCTCAAACGACCTTCCCCCAGAGGAGGACGACGCGCCTCCGCCCTCCCTGCTGGAGCAGCTGGAGGCCCGCCGAAAGGCCACCGCCGCGGCACAGCGCATACAGCAGCCGCCCAGCTCCCGCACCATACGCCGCGCAGGAGACTCCCGGAAGGGGCAGGACATGCACCCGGAGCTTACCAACCTGCTGGACCTGAACCCACAGGGAGAATCCGCCCCGGAATCCCGCCCCGCCGCTGCGGGAGAAGGGCCGCACATTTCAGACAGCCTGCGCCGCAGCATGAACCGCCACATGGGCATACTGGAGCCGGAAGCCGCCCCGGAACCGCCACCCGCCCCCGCATGCAAGCCCGCCCCGGAATCCCGGAAGGCTCCCGCGGCACGCGCAGAATCCCCGGACTATCCCCTGCCCCCGTATGACCTGCTGGAGTACAAGCCCGTATCCCCGGAGGTGCTGGAGGAGGCAGAGGCGGAAATGGAGGAACTGCAGCGGGAAATCATCGAGACCCTGGACAGTTTCAAGATTCAGGTGGCACCCGGCCCCATCACCCGCGGTCCCAGCATCACCCGGTACGAGTTCTACCCGCCCCGCGGCCTGCGCGTGAAGAAGGTCCATACCTATGAGAAGGACCTGATGGCCGCCACCAGCAGCAAATCCATCTCCATCCTGGCCCCCATCCCCGGCAAGAACACCATCGGCATTGAGCTGGAGAACCGCAGCAAATCCCCCGTATACCTGCGTGAACTGCTGGAATCCCCACAGTTCAACAGCCCCAAGCTGCGTATTCCCGTGGCCCTGGGCAAGGACGTGTACGGGGCACCCGTCATCGGTGACCTGGCAGCCATGCCCCACACCCTGGTGGCAGGCACCACGGGTTCCGGCAAGTCCGTGTGCATCAACAGCATGATCCTTTCCATGCTCTACAAGTTCCGCCCGGATGAGCTGCGCCTGGTGCTGGTGGACCCCAAGGTGGTGGAAATGCAGCCCTACCGCAAGCTGCCCCACCTGGCCTGCCCCGTGGTAACCAATCCCCCGCGCGTCATCGGCGCCCTGCGCTGGGCCGTGAACGAGATGGAGCACCGCTACCGACTCTTCAGCCGCATCGGCGTGCGCAATTTCGAGGACTTCAACGCCCGCGACATCACCAAGGACCCCGGCTACTACCGGGATGACGAGCAGGAGACATGCGACGAGGACGAGGAGGAGGCCATCCGCCGCGGAGAGGAGCTGGCGGACGACATCCTGGCCTCCAACGAGAGCCGCGGCGGCGAGATTGAGGAGGAGCAGGGAGAGCTGGACCTGTACGAGGAGGAGAACGAGCCCGCCCCGGAGAAACTGCCCTACATCGTCATCATCATCGATGAGCTGGCCGACCTGATGCAGGTGGTGAAGGAGGACCTGGAGAACTACATAGCCCGCCTTACGCAAAAGGCGCGCGCCGCCGGCATCCACCTGGTGGCAGCCACGCAGACCCCGCGCTCCAACGTGGTAACCGGCCTTATCAAGGCCAACATTCCCAGCCGAATCGCCTTCCGCGTGGCCAGCCCGCTGGACAGCCGCATCATCCTGGATACCAACGGGGCGGAAAACCTGCTGGGCAAGGGAGACTGCCTCTTCCTGCCCCCCGGCGGCATCACCAAGATGACCCGCGCCCAGGGTGCCTTTGTCACGGATGCGGAGATTGCCTCCATCATCGCCTTCTGCGCCTCCCACGCCAGCCAGAAGTTCGACCAGGCCGTGAACGCGGAAATGAACAACGCGGAGAACGCGGCATCCGCAGCCAACGGCGGCGGGGACAACGGCGGCCGCATAGGCGGTGCCGCCATGAGCGATGCGGATTCAGAGCTGCTCACCCGCTGCATTTCCCTGGTGGTCACGGAGCGCAAGGCCAGCACATCCCTGCTGCAGCGCCGTTTCAGCATAGGCTACGGCAAGGCCGCCAAGATTATGGACATGATGGAGGAGCGCGGCATCATCTCACCGGCGCAGGGTCCCACCCGCGCCAGGGAGGTGCTGGTGGACGCCCCGGAATAAGCCCCCCCTGCCCTGCCCCGCAAACAGCTGGAAAATTAGATTGCCCCCGCCTGCGGCACGCCCTACAATCCGCCTGTATGAAACAATATTCATCCACCACCACATTGGGCGGCAGCATGCGCTGCTGCACGGAATACCACCCCCACGGCTCCGCCACCACAGACCTGGCCGCGGAACAGGGCGGCCTGGGGCAGAACCCCTGCCCCGCAGACATGCTGGCCGCCGCCACGGCCTCCTGCATGCTCAGCATGATTGCCTACACGGGCGCCCGCCGCGGGTTTGAGACGGAGGGCATCTCCATCTCCGCCGCCGTGAAACATGATGCCAAGGGCATCTCCGGCCTGGTGTTCGATATAAACGTGCCCATGCCGCAGACGGAGCAGAGCCGCCGTATCATGGAAAACTGCGTGGCCAACTGCCCCGTGGGCCGCGCCATCTCCCCGGAGGTGGAGAAAACCATTACCTGGCACTGGACCACCTGGATGGACTGACACCCGCCCCGGCGGTGCGCCGCCACCCTGCAAAAGCGGCACGCCGCATCGGCGTGCCGCTTTTCATGCTTTACAAGCCGGGCATTGGCCGCTAAGATGGGGGCATGAGCAACACAAAGGTGTCTGACAACGTGGAGGCCTTGATCAAACTGGCCCTGGAAGAGGATTTCGGCGACGGCGACGTGACCTCGCTCTATTTCGTGCCCGGCGACCTGCAGGCACGCGCGCTGCTGCGCCCGCGCACGCCCGGCGTGCTTTCCGGCGTGGAGGTGGCCAAGGCCGTGTTCAAGGCGGTGGACCCCAGCCTGAAGGTGGAGGTGTACCTGCATGACGGCGACGAGGTATCCGGCGATGCCATCGTGATGATGATTGAGGGCAAGGCCCAGTCCATCCTGGGCGCGGAGCGCACGGCGCTGAACTTCATCCAGCGCCTTTCCGGCGTGGCCACCATGACCCGCCGCTATGTGAAAGCCATTGCCCACACCGGCTGCAAGCTGCTGGACACCCGCAAGACCACCCCCGGCTACCGCCTGCTGGAAAAGGCGGCCGTGGTGCACGGCGGCGGCAACAACCACCGCCTGGGCCTGTATGACCGCGCCATGGTGAAGGACAACCACCTGATGACCGACGGCAACACGGAGCACCTGCAGCAGTGCATCAACAAGCTCAAGGAGGACCGCCCCGGCGTGGAGGTGGAGCTGGAGGCAGACAATCTGCAGCAGGTGGAATCCTTCCTGAAACTCACCGGCGTGGACTACATCCTGCTGGACAACATGAGCAACGAGGACATGCGCAAGGCCGTGGAAATGCGCGGGCCGGACCGCAAGCCGTACTTCGAGGCCTCCGGCGGCCTTACCCTGGCCACCGCCCCCGCCGCTGCGGAAACCGGCGTGGACTACATGAGCTTCGGCTGCCTCACGCACTCCGTGCCCTCCCTGGACCTGGGCCTGGATTTCACCGTGGAGCGCTGATTCCCGCCCGCACCCCATGTACCAGCCCACCCCCAGGGAGGCCCTGATCACCCTCAACCTCATCCCGGGGCTGGGCTCTATACGCATACAGTCCCTGCTGGAGTTTTTCGGCTCCGCAGAGCTGGTGCTCCAGGCACCCGCCCCCATGCTGGAGCGGGTGCAGCGCATAGGCCCCGTGCAGGCCGCCGCCATAGCAGACTGGCGGAACTGCACCAACGCCCCGGCGGAAATGGAGGCCGCCGCGCAGATGGGCGTGCGCATGGTCACGCTGACGGATGCGGACTACCCCGCCGCCCTGCGCCGCATGCCGGACCCGCCCATTGTGCTGTATGTGCGCGGTGCCTGGCAGGAGCAGGATGCAGAGCGCAGCGTGGCCATAGTAGGCACGCGCCGGGCCACGCCCTACGGCATGACCGTGGCGCGCCAGTTCGGCCGTGACCTGGCGGATTCCAGCTGCACCATCATCTCCGGCCTGGCACGCGGCATAGACACCGCCGCCCACCTGGGCGCGCTGGATGCCGGAGGCCGCACCATCGCCGTGCTCGGGTTCGGCCTAGCGGAATTCTACCCGCCGGAGAACGCGGAGCTGGCAGCCCGCATTGCAGACGGGCACGGCGCGCTGGTGAGCGAGTTCCCGCTCTTCATGCGCCCCTCCCGCAAC
This sequence comes from Akkermansia sp., assembly GCA_030536145.1. GTDB lineage: Bacteria > Verrucomicrobiota > Verrucomicrobiia > Verrucomicrobiales > Akkermansiaceae > Akkermansia. The sequence goes on along the minus strand of JAUNQN010000028.1, from coordinate 10,861 downwards.
ACCTTCCCGCAGCGCAACCGCATTGTGGCCGCGTGGAGCCGCGCCACCCTGGTGGTGGAGGCCCCCAACCGCAGCGGAGCCCTGCACACCGCCACCATGGCAGAGGGCACATACGGCAACCGCGTATTCGCCGTGCCGGGAGCCGTCTCCTCCCCCGCCTCCTCCGGCTGCCACGCCCTGATACGGGATGGCGCCACCCTGTGCACCTGCGCCCATGAACTGGTGGAGGACATGCACTGGGGCACCCCGCGCCAGCTGAACCTCTTTGAGCAGCAAATCACCCCCGCGGACCTGCCGGACTCCCCGGAATCACGCCTGCTCCACGCCCTGCACTCCGGGCATGACACGCTGGATGCCCTCTGCTCCGCCCTGGGCATGGGTGCAGGAGAGCTCAATCCCCTCCTCATGGCCATGCAGATCCGCGGCCAAATCACCCCCCTGCCCGGTGCCCGCTTCCGTGCCAACTGAAGAAGCATCCGCCGCAAGGAAAAATCGCACGCGGGACATACAATTTCCCTTGACACCCCGCCCCGCAGTGCCTACAATCAACCCGAACAAGCGGAAGCTTTTCAGCAGCCAAACAATGGCAATCAACATATTACGGTGAACCAAAAACCCCGCCCGGGTGCTAGCCGGGCGGGGTTGCTTCGTATATATCATTTCAACGAAGCTAGTACGCGAGCAAGTCGCATACCATGGGCCAAATGATGGCAATATTGTTCAGCATTTGTACTGTGAACCGCCGCTGTTTTACGGCGGCAGGCCCATTCTAACACAAGGACCGCGGCATGGCAAAGGGGAATTTGCTTGCTCCCCCGGCCCTGCCTGTGGTAGCATGGCGCGTGTTATGATCTACCTGGAACAGTTTGCCGTGCCGAGCCTGACGGCGGAAGAAAACTACCTGAAGTTTGCCACCGGCACGCTGCGGGAATACTACCCCTTCGGCGTGTTCGAGGAGCCCCCGCCACCGCTGGATTTCAAGGAGGTTACCATCTTCTACGGCGGCAACGGCTGCGGCAAGACCACCCTGCTCAACGTCATCACCCAGAAACTGCGCCTGGCCCGCAGCGGGCTGTTCAACCGCACCCCGCACTTTGGGGCGTACCTGGACCAGTGCTACTACCGCTTGGCCGGGGAGGATGCCGGCCACGTACTGAACATCCCCACGGAGAGCAGCTTCATCTCCAGCGATGACGTCTTCGCGCAAATCATGCGGCGGCGGGAGGTGAATGCGGACCTGGAAACCCGCCACGACCTCGCCTCCGCCCAATGCCGCAGGGCCCGCCGGAACATGAAACTGAACACCTACGAGCAGGACGGGGTGGAACCCTTCCTTGAACACATGGAGGCCCGCCGAAACTCCATCCGCACCTTTGTGAACCGCCGTGTGGAGGCGTTCGAGCCGGAATTCTCCAACGGGGAAAGCGCCTTCCGCCATTTCACCCAGGCCATCGGAGAGCGCGGGCTCTACCTGCTGGACGAGCCGGAGAACAGCCTGGCCCCCTCCCTGCAGAACAAGCTGGTGGAGTTTCTGGAGGCCTCCGTGACATGCGGGGACCAATTCATCATCGCCACCCACTCCCCCCTGCTCCTGGGTCTAAAAGGCGCCAAGGTGTATGACCTGGACGCCGTGCCCGCCTGCGTGCGCCCCTGGCAGCAGCTGGAAAACGTACGCCTGCTCCAGGAATTCTTTGAGCGCCACCGCTGGGAGTTCCAATCCCCTGAGGACTGAGTTCCGCGTTCCCCGCGCCACTTTTTTGAGACAAGGCAATTTTGTGCAAGCATCTGCGCCCCCGGCGGGTTATAAGGTAATGAAGAATGGCGCAAACAGCCACAGCAATCAAACACATCCCCACAGCATGAAGATACAAACCTTAGCCCTGCTTGCCGCAGCCCTGGTGCTGCCGCTGCACGCAGAAACCACCGGGCAGGCCAATGCAACCGCACCGGCAGCCGCGCCGGCCGACACGGTAAACGACCAGGACCTGCTGGACACCTATGCAGACAATCCCACGCTGGAGAACGCAGCGCGCATCCTGGCGCTCAAATCCGTGGATACTGAGAACGCCACCTACCGGCAGGGGTTCTGCTCCCAGCTCATCCGGCAGCACAGCGCCCGCCTGGGTGAGCTGCTGCAAAAAGCAGACAGCCTGCACTCCCCTGCCGTGCGGCTGCTCACCTGCATCAGCCTTTGGCTAGCAGACACCCCGGAAAGCAACAAGGAGGCCGCCACCACGCTGGAATACGATCCCATCATCGCCGCCTACTCGCGCATCACACCCCAGTCCCGCAAACCGGATTTCACCAAGCTGGAGGAACTCTCCGCCTCCCCGGCAGAGGCCATGGCCCTGGATATGGCCTGGGGCGCGTACGATGCCGCCCGCAGCCGGGATATCCTCTGCTCCTTCATCCGCTGCGCCACCCGCTCCGCCGCACCGGAAAAGCCGTACAAGCTCTGGTTTGTAACGGATGGGCAGCGGCAGAAGATGGAACGCGGCGATGCCATGGACATCGTCTCCATGGCCGCCAAGTGGAGCGTGCAAAGCCGCGCCAAGGCAAACCCCGCCTTTGCCGCAGAGCTCCAAGCCTGCCTTTCCACCCTGCCCGCGGACATCCAGGCCCGCTGGAAGGAGCCCCTGCCGGGCCACATCAAGAACAATTCCGAATACACTCCCAATCCCACCCCCGCCCATCCCTGAACCGAGCGCGAGGCGCGCCGGGATTCCCGCCGCTGCATTTTATTGAAAACGCACAAAACAATGAATCAGCAAGCCATTTCGGAAGATTCGGCTTGCCAGGCGGGGGCGTTTCCTGTAGAATATCCGCATGGCGTCTACACACATCATGACGGGTCTCCTCTCGCTCTCTTTCCTGGCGGGCGGAGTCTTCATGCAGGCAGGCTCTGCGGAAACACCCGCTGTGCAGGCAAGCATTGTAACCAACCAGAATTCCATTATGATTCAGAACGAATACATCACCGTAGAGGTGCAGAAAGTCGGCCGCAAGCTGGTCGGCGTCATTATCCGCGACAAGATCAACGGCCGTGTCTATGACCTCGGCAAGAATGTGTTCAGCATGCAGGTGCTGGATGAGCAGACGGACGAGGCCTGCTCCAAGAAGGAATTCAAGGATACCCTTCACACCCTTTCCCCGCAGGACATGATGTGCGGCGAGGTGAAGATTGAAACGCTGGCCGCCGACCCGAACGCCCGCCGCCTGGTGGACCGCGTGGAAGGCCAGAAGGTGACCGTGCCCTTCACCGTGCCCACGGACGGCAACAAGATGACCTGGTGGGTGGAGGTGCGTGCCGGCCAGCCCTATGCCCGCGTGGGCCTGGAGGTAACGCCGCAGCAGTTCACCATGCCGGTGCGCAAGCTCACGCTGCTGGACGTGAAGGCCCCGGAGTCGCGCGTGGAGGGCACCGTGAAGGGCGCCCCCGTGGTGGCCGCAGGCAACCGCCTGTTTGCCGGCGTGGAGCATCCGCTGGGCAAGAGCGAGGCTACCAAGGACGGCTTTACCTGCTCCCTGGTGCGCACCACGGACCTGCCGCGCCGCGCCACCAGCAAGTTCAGCGCCGTCATCGGCTTCTCCCAGCCCGGCCAGCTGCGCCGCACCTTCCAGCTGCAGTACCTGAACATGGAGCGCGCCCGTGCATACGCCCCCTTCCTGAACTACAACACGTGGTACGACATCGGCTACTTCACCCCGTACAACGAGAAGGATGCCATGGACACCGTGCGTCTCTTTGGCGAGGAGCTGGTGAAGAAGCGCGGTGCCAAGATTGATTCCTTCCTCTTTGACGACGGCTGGGACAACACGGAGACGCTGTGGGAATTCCACAAGGGCCTGCCGAACGAGTTCCGCGAGGTGCGCAAGCTGGCAGAGAGCTACGGTGCGGCCCCCGGCGTGTGGTTCTCCCCCTGGGGCGGATACGGCGAGCCCAAGGAGAAGCGCATCAAGGCCGCCGGCGACCGTTTCGAGACCAACGACAAGGGCTTTGCCCTCTCCGGCCCCAAGTACTATGAGCACTTCAAGAACATGTGCAGCCACATGATCAAGGAGAACGGCATCAACCACTTCAAGTTCGACGGCACCTCCGGCGAGGCCGAGCCCGCCAAGGGCTCCAAGTTCGGCTCCGATTTCGAGGCCGCCATCTCCCTCATCGAGGAGCTGCGCAACATCCGCCCGGACATCTACATCAACCTCACCACCGGCACATGGGCCTCCCCGTTCTGGTTCGGCATTGCAGATTCCATCTGGCGCGGCAACTGGGACCACGACTTCTGCGGCGAGGGTTCCGACCGCAACCAGTGGATTACCTTCCGTGATTCCCAGATCTACCAGAACAACGTGAAGGTCTCCCCCCTGTGTCCCATCAACTCCCTGATGACCCACGGCGTAATCTACAACAAGGGTGCCCGCGGCCTGACCACCACGGAGGGTGACGACCTGGCCAAGGAAATCTGGAGCGGTTTCGGCCTGGGCACGCAGATGGAGGAGCTCTACATCACGCCCTCCATGCTCACCCCCGAGGAGTGGGACACCCTGGCCGCCGCGGCCAAGTGGGCCCGTGCCAACGGAGAGACGCTGGTGGACTCCCACTGGGTGGGTGGCGACCCCGCAGACCTGGTGGTGTACGGCTTTGCCTCCTGGTCCCCGGCCAAGGGCATTGTGACCCTGCGCAACCCCGCCGCCACGGAGCAGGATTTCTCCTTTGACGCCGCCGCCGTGTTCGAGCTGCCGCTGGGTGCCCCCGTGCAGTACAAGCTCAGCTCCCCGAAGGGCGACAAGCTGCCCGCCGAGGTCATCGAGGCCGGCAAGCCCGTGAGCATCAAGCTTGCCCCGTTTGAGGTGCTGGTCCTGGAGGCCACCCCCGTGACCAAGTAACGGAGCCGCAACTCTAGACAAACCGCAAGGGGGAGAGGCCGCACGGCCCCTCCCCCTTCCCTATGCCCGCAAAAACGGTGCGCACGCCGCGGCATGCGCACCGTGGAACCGGCCACTACTCGTTGCCTCCAAGTGGTTTCGGGCTGTTTGGCGCTATGGCCAGGAAAAGCAGGGTCCAGCCGGAGAATATCATCTCCACCGCCACCAGGGTGCCTATGAACCAGAAGGAGGATGCCGGCCAGCCCCAGATGACCATGGCACCCAGCGCCACGGATACCAGCGCGCTGAAAAAGCGCCAGAAGGAGCCCGCCATCCGCATCATACCCAGGGCCACCCCCAACCGCACCAGCCCGCCGGCAAACAGGGTAATGCCTATGAGCAGCGTCCATATCTGCATGGACATCATGGGCATGAACACCATAAACACGCCTATACCCAGGTACAGGCAGCCCGCCAGCAGGTTCCAGCCGCGGTTGCCTGCATAGCGCATGCCCTGCAGCAGGCGCAGCATGCCTGCAAAGAGCAGCACGAAACCGCCCACCCATGCGGCGGAAATACCCAGCAGGTACGGGAAACCAAGCAGCACAAAGCCCAGCACCAGCTCCAGCCCGGCCAGGGAGCCCGCCACCCACGGGCTGGCCAGCACGCGGCAGGCCCGGCACTTCTCCGCCGGCTTCTCCGCCGGGGCGGCGGCAGGTGTTTCAGCTCCTGTCTCCATGGCACGTGCGGTGTTCCATGCGTTCCAGGGCCGCAGCCCAATCCACCTGGCGCAGGAAGGCATCCACATACCCGGCGCGGTTGTTCTTGTAGCGCAGGTAGTAGGCGTGCTCCCACACGTCACAGGCCAGCAGCGGCTTGAACCCCGGCACCAGCACATCCTGGTGCCGCTCTATGCCCAGCACGGCCAGGCGCCCGCTCAGGCGCTCACGCCCCAGCACCGCCCAGCCGCTCCCCTGCAGGCCGATGGCCACCCCGCGGAACACCCGCAGGAACCCGTCGTACCCGCCGAAGGACTCGTTGACGGCATCTGCCAGCGCACCCTCCGGCGCACCCTGCGGCTCCGGGCACAGGCTGCTCCAGTACAGGCAGTGCAGGAAATGCCCGCCCAGGTTGAACGCCAGCCGCTGCGTGGCGGCGGATACCATCGTCTCGTCGTACACGTTGGCCGCCACCTTGCGGATAGACTCCACAGCAGCATTGGCCCCCGCCACATAGGCTGCATGGTGGCGGTCATGGTGGATTGTTACGGTCTCGGCATCCAGGAACGGCTCCAAGGCCCCGGCTTCATACGGCAGCGGGGGCAGCACATAGTGCCCGTCCCCGTAGCCCCGGCTACACAAGCAGGATTCAGCTTCCATGCCGTGTATGACCCCGCCCCGCACGCGGCAGTTCAGTAACTGTTGGCGGGGAAAGCAATCATCCCGCATACGGGAGACTCACACATCCAGGGAGACAACGGTGGCGTTGTCTGCGTACGGATCCTGCAGGGCCTCTGCGGCCTGGACCAGGGCCGTGGCCAGGGAGGGAGAGTTGGAGCGGGTGTTCAGGAGGCGGGAAACCGCCATGCCCGGGCGGCAGGAGAAGAGCAGGTGCTCCGTGCCGTCCGTGGTGAGGATGATGCGGTCCTGCGGGAGGAGGGGGTACGGGGTGTCCGGGGAATCGACCAGCTCCAGGGGCTCACCGACGAGGGCGGAGCGCAGGGCGTGGCTTTCCGGCAGGGCGCACTCGGCACCCAGGCCCTGGTAGAAGGGACGCATGGAATGGTCCTCGTTCAGGCGTTTCAGGGAATTGTTGCGCCAGAGGAACAGGCCGCTGTCCCCCACGCTGATGTGGTACAGCACCCCCCTGGTGACATACACGGCAAGCAGGGTGGTGCCGCCGAAGCTCTCCTTCTCACGGAACAGGCGCCCCACGGCAGCGTTTGCCTCCTCCAGCGCGGTACGCAGGCGGCGCAGCAGCGGCTGCCCGGCATGGGTGCAGAAAGTCTCCTTGAACGCGGCGGCAGCCTCTGCGGAGGCGCAGTCGCCATAGCGGTGGCCGCCCATGCCGTCACACACAATGGCCAAAGTCCCCTCCGGAAGATGGGTGACGGCGTAGGCGTCCTCCATCTTCTCGCGTGTTCCTATCCACTGTGCTACATAGGCATCCATGCTCGGTAGGATTTCCTTATCATATTATCCGGAAAAACGCAAGTAAAAAATGAAACGCAAGTTCTCAGGAAATAAAATAGTTGCCTTTTTTCCGCGGAAACCGCCCAAAACAGGGCGGCAGGCTACCTGGCGGGGGGAGTACCCTGCCCGCCCTGCTCACGCAGGCGGCGCAGGTATTCCATGCGCTCGGAAATACGGAGCTCCATGCCGTTTGTGGTGGGGTGGTAGTACACGCGGCCCTCCGGCAGGTAGGCCTGCGGCACAAAATGCTCCTCCCCGTAGTCATGGGCGTACTTGTACTGCGTGGCCTCCTCTGAAACGCCGCGCAGGCGCGCCAGCTTCTTGCGGGTGGGGGTGGCCAGGTGGTCCGGCACGGCCAGGGTTTTGCCCTCCTGCACATCCTTCATAGCGGCGTTCAGCGCGGCATAGGCGGAATTGCTCTTGGGGGCTGTGGCCAGGTAGGCCGTGGCATGGGCCAAGGGTATGCGCCCCTCCGGCATGCCCACCATCTCCACGGCGCGGGCGGCATCCAGCGCCACGCGCAGGGCGTTGGAATCCGCCAGGCCTATGTCCTCGCTGGCGCAGATGACAATGCGGCGGGCGATGAAGCGGGGGTCCTCCCCGGCGTTCAGCATGAAGGCCAACCAGTACAGCGCGGCGTCCGGGTCGCTCCCGCGCATGGATTTGATAAAGGCGGAGATGGTGTCGTAATGCCCGTCTCCCATGCGGTCATAGCGTATGGCCTTCTTCTGGATGGATTCCTCCGCCACGGCCAGGTCTATGCGGATACGCCCGTCCTCCCCCGGCGGGGTGGAGAGCGCGGCCACCTCCAGGGCGGTCAGTGCCTTGCGGGCATCGCCGTCCGCCTTCAGCGCCAGGTGGGAGAAAGCCTCGTCCGTGATATCCAGGGGCATCTTGCCCAGGCCGCGCGGCACATCTGCGGCGGCACGGCGCAGCAGGGCCGTAATCTCCGCATCCGGCACGGATTCCAGGGGGAAAATCTGGGAGCGTGAGAGCATGGCGGAGTTGATGGCAAAGTAGGGATTCTCCGTGGTGGCGCCGATAAAGCGAACCGTACCGCGCTCCAGGTGGGGCAGCAGCACATCCTGCTGCGCCTTGTTGAAACGGTGCAGCTCATCCACAAACAGGATGGTGCGCTGCCCGTGCAGGGCCTGGCGGGTGCGCGCCTCCTTGATTTTCTCCAGGATTTCACCCTTGTTGGATTCCACGCCGTTGAGCATCACGAAATAGGCGCTGGTGCAGCGGGCTATCACGTATGCCAGGGTGGTCTTTCCCACGCCGGGCGGGCCGTAGAAGATGAGGGAGGAGAAGCGGTCCGTCTCAATGGCGCGGCGCAGGAGCTTGCCGGGAGCCAGCAGGTGCTGCTGGCCGGCCACCTCCTCCAGCGTCTCCGGGCGCATGCGCGCGGCCAGGGGCATCAGCTCCGTGGGCTTCTCCCTCTGCTCCACGCTGGAGCCGTGCGGTGTAAAAAGGTCGTCCATAGGGCAAAAAACGGTGAATCAGATGCGCGGCGCGGTGGCGCGCAGCTGGTAGAGGATGGCATTGTGCCGCTCCTGCAGGGGCCGCAGTTTTGCCACGTACTCGCGCACGCGGTGGCCGGCCACGGCATACAGGCGGCGGTACGCCGTCACGCGGGAGATGACCAGGTCGCGCACCATCGGCTGCATCTGGCCCTGCACCGCAGCGTGCAGCGTGCGGGCCTCCTCCGTCATGGTGCGCGCCAGGCGGCGCACCGCCAGCACATGCGCCACGGTACCGCCCAGCCACAGCAGGACCACCGCGCCCAGGCACCACAGGGCCGGCGTATCCCAGCCCAGGTAGCCCAGCAGGCCGCCCAGCACCAGGAACATGCACAGCAGCGCGTGCAGCGTGCGCATCCATGACAGGTGGGTGCTGAAAGCGCGGTCCAGGATGTTGCGGATACGCATTTCAATGAACGGCTGGTACAGGTCATGCTCCAGCTGGCGGCGCAGCTGCATCAGGTCTGCCTCCAGCACATCCTGCGGAAACTCGTCCAGGTCACACTCTATGGCAGATTTCATGCGCGGGGCCACGCTGCGCCAGTGGGACTGGCACGAGGCCACGAAACGGTTGTCGGACTCCCGCTGCATCTCCACGATATCCCCGCAAACCAGGCGGTAGAAGGAGAGCTCCGCACCGGCTCCCATATCCTCCAGCTGCATGAGGGCGCGGGGAGACAGCACCCAGCCGAAACTGCGGTACAGCTTGCGCTGCAGGCGCGGCAGCACGTCCAGCGGCACATTGGCGTAGTTCTCCGCGCACTGCGGCACGCCGTCCAGCTGGTGGGAAAGGAAATTGTCTATCTCCTCCTCAATACCGTTCAGGAACCCGTTCTCACCCTCTGAGACAGCGGTGCGGGCATTGATGACCGTGCTCTGGCGTATCATCAGGCGGCCGGTGGCCTCCAGCGCGTTGCGTATGGCGCGGCGGGCACCCTCAGGGGAGTCCAGCGCCTCCTGCACACGGGTGGCAAACATCTCCACCGCCACATCACTGGTGGGGCATACGGTACACACCAGCACCACCAGGCGCAGGCGGTCGCGGCACATCTCGCGTATGCGCGTAGCCATCGTCAGCGCATCCGTGGCCGCTATCTTGTCCGTAAAGGTAAGCGCCACCACCACGCTGCCCACCGCATTGAACGGCAGGCGCTCCAGCAAATCCCAAGCCGGGGAGGCACCGCCCTGGCGGCTGTCCACCACCACCACCGCGGCATCACTGCCCGGCAGCAGTTCCAGCAGGCTTTCCGCCACTGCGGGGTCCGCGCAGTCCCCCGTATCCACAAACTCTATGCCCTGCAGCTCCTCCAGCGGCACAAAGCAGGAGCGCGTGGCATCCCCGTCGTCATTCCGGTAGCGCCAGCGCAGGTAGGGGCTCTCCTCACGCTTGCCGGAGCGTATCACCGGCAGCCCGGCTATGTAGGACAGCAGGGAGGTCTTGCCCACCTTGGCACCGCCTATCACCATCACGCGGCGGTCGCCCTCCATGGCAGCCAGGGACTGCTGCACGTTCTCCAGCTGCTGGCGCATGCCCTCGTCGCCGATGATGCCGTACATCTCCACGGCCTGCTGCGCCCAATAGCGCACCAGGCTCTCCTGTACTCTGTAACTGCGTTTCAGCATGGCGGGTCCGTGGCATTATAGCCTTTCCCCCGCCCCGTGTCCAGCCAATACGGGGAACAAATACGCCATCATTTTGCACACAAAGGTGCAATTATGAACTTGACTTCACGGGAGAATGATAGAGAATAGGGATGAAGCGGAACGGTGCATGGCACCGGGTTCCGCAGAACACGCATTCTCCCCAAGAAAAATTATGAAAAAGGAAGCAATCATAGCCCTTGCCGTGCTGGGCGCGCCGCTGGCGCTGGCCCAGGAAGCCGCCCCGGCTGCACCCGCAGCCCCTGCCGCCCCCGCCGCTGCCCCCGGGCAGGAACTGCTGCAGCAGGCAGAAATGACCACCCAGGCCTTTGCTGAGCTGATGCAGCAGGTCACGGACAAGGCATCCGCCGACCGCACCAGCAAGGAAGTGGCAGAGTTTATCCTGAAGCTCCAGGCGCAGGACAAGGCACTGGCAGAGGTGGACGGCATGGGCCCGCAGGTGCAGGGCATGTTCCAGAAGCAGGTGGAGAGCATGATACCCATGCTGATGCAGAACTGCTACGGCTCCCAGCCCATGATTGATGCCGTGGCCCCCATGGTGGCCATCCACCACGTGGAAGGTCCCGCCCCGCAGGCGGCACCCGCCCCGGCTCCCGAAGCCACCCCTGCCCCGGCTCCCGA
>JAUNQN010000027.1:38051-38976 GCA_030536145.1 Akkermansia sp. | reverse complement strand
AATGTGTATCCTTTCTTGGTTATTATACACCCTCTTGCCCGATGCGGCCACTTTTTCCGGCTTAGCCTACCGTCCTAATTCCTGGGGCCACCATAGTTGGACGGCTTCGACACGCTGAGCTTCTACATGACGGACAGTACTGACACCATCCTGACGATGGCCAAGGTGGAGTCTGCCGGACTCGGTGATACGGTCAGTATCAGAGACCTTTCGGGTGTGGTACTGACCTTCAGCATACATGCAGGCACAAGCGAGTTGGCAGACTCCATCACCCTGATTGACGGTGGCAGCGCCAAAATCACGCTGAGCGAAGCGCTGTTGCAGCAGAAATGGGAAATCCTCGGCAAAGAACGTCATCTTGTTTTGGATAACAATACCCTGAAGCTGGTCGCCGCCCCCACTCCCGAGCCCACCACCGGCGCTCTTTCCCTGCTTGCCCTCGCTGGCTTGGCTGCCCGCCGCCGCCGCAAGTAAGAGAACACTCTTTTTCATGTAGATAAGCAAGCCTCATCCGCTCCGGCGGGTGGGGCCTATTTTGCGCCCCTGGAGCCCGTTTACCCGGCCCGGCAAACCCGCCTCCCCAGCCCCGGTGAAACGACGTGGCAGGGGCCGTGGAGCGCGCTAGCGGCGGCCCTGTGGAAACGGGCCGCGCCAGACAAGGTTGACGGCGCGGCCCCCCTGGGATTCCGATTTCTCCTATCGCCCTGTGTTTCAAGGCAATACGGATTCAGACAAATGGTGTATTTTTGCTTGGAAATGCAATCATGAGCTTTGATTATTATAGGCTTGTGTTTCACGAACACCATTTAGGACCCTCACAGAAAAGCCCTGCGAGGTTCACCGCGCGGGGCTTTTTTGTGCAGCGTTCCTCCAGAGGGATATGAACCCATGGCATTAGGAAAGGGCGCAGCCTGTTCCGTGTGTC
>JAUNQN010000027.1:0-38040 GCA_030536145.1 Akkermansia sp. | reverse complement strand
GCCAAGGCCATGCCTGGGCGGGAACCCGCGCCGCAGGCGCGGACGGGCGGGACGAGTACAGCATTCGGCATGCTGTATACAAGCCTAAAGTTAGGAAAAGCGTATAAAACCTAGCATTCACGCGACTTTGGTACTGATTCACCCAGAGCGAGTGAATCGGGGCATCAAGTGAAACACTACTCAGCATAAATGAGTTGCAGTAGGTAATGAGCATACGGCATGCCGAATACAGTATACTTCACGCGTGAGGCGGCAGCTTGAGCTTCTCAATGCGCAAGAGTTGGATTGCAGCCGCACGCACAAGCCAAACAACAACAAAAGCAAAACAACCATGAAAAAGACACTTATAGCTCTCCTTGCCCTTGGCAGCGTGACTATGGCGGATACGACTACCTATACTCCCCTGACGTCTTCCGCCGATTGGACAACCGGGCACAACAATCCCTCCAAAGGGAAGGTTCCAAGCATAAACAACGAAGACGGTGTGCTGACGTACACTAGCGGTGACTGGTCTCGCGGGTATGCCCACTATAGCTTCGCCGATTCGGGCCTCACGCTTGAGAAGCCTGGCGACTCTCTTACCATTACTTTCACGATTGAAACGTCTAACACCAATTGCGTGGATACGCTCACTCTCATTGGAAGCGATAAAGCCATCACGCTTGGCGCAGGTAACTATGGCACCAATGTTCAATTGGGAACCTCCACAACAACGACGGGCAACTTCTACAACTATAAGGACAACTCAGATGCAAATGGCCGTGTCAAGTCAGACGTTGTCGGCAGCGTGGGAACTATAGCTGCAAATACGCCCGTTGTCCTGACAATGGCGATTGCATGGGATGACACTAAGAATCAATTCGTGGCAACGGCAACAGGTACATCCTCGCAAACTGTAGATTTGGGCACTAGCTACACCCTCTCTGCATTGAATCTCTCTGTGGATGGTTCTTCATTACAGAAGATGTCCGCGCTGTCTGTAGCCTATACCACTACTACCGACCCCGCCCCCGAGCCCACCACCGGCGCTCTTTCCCTGCTTGCCCTCGCAGGCATGGTTGCCCGCCGTCGCCGCAAGTAAGACACAAGTTCGAGTGGGGTAACCAGGCCCCGCATTGCGCACCCGCCCCTGCGATACGAGGGGCGGGCTTTTTTGCTCCTCTGGGTACCTGTTTACCGGGCCCGGCAGACCTGACCTTCCCCGGCCCTGGTGAAACGACGTGAAGCGCGCCGGGGGACGGAACAGTGGGACTTGTGCAGATAGAGGCCTTGTTCCCCGAATCAGCGGGGCTCATGCGGCGCAGCGCATCCGACCCTGCATGAGAAAGGGCTGCTCGCAGATTTTCTCCCGCAGTCCCTTCTCCGGCACAAACCACACCTGCCAGCGGCTGCCGTAATAGTGTTCCCAGTCGCCCGTATAGACCATGAAATCACTCTCTGTCCATGCGCGGGCAGAGTCCGGCTCCCACACGCGCTGCCCATTCTCTTGCTCCTTTGTCAGGCAAATGTTGCGGGCATTTCGCTCAAGGCTCAGCTCCTGCCCCGTGTTGTACTCATAGGCGCGGATTTCGTAGTGGCAGTCCGTTCAAAAAAAACGGGAAGCGGCGGAGCGGTGCAGGCTTGACTCTGCCGCAAACAGATGGTAAAAGCAAAGCATGAAGAGCCCCTTTCTGAAACAGTTGGCCCCGGTGCTGGCATGCGCCGCATTCACGCTTTGTACCGCGCAGGCCAAGACCTGGTATGTGGACCCCGTGAGGGGGCAGGACAGCGCCGCCGGCACCAAGGATGCCCCCTGGCAGAGCTTTGAGCCCGTGAACAAGCTCACGCTGAAAGCCGGGGACAAGGTGGTGGTGCACCCCGGCAAGCTCACCGCATCCCTGGCGCCCAAGGGCGGCGGCTCCGCCAAGGAGCCCGTCACCATCACCTTCCGCCCCGGCACGTACGAGTGGGAGCCTGCCAAGCTCACCCGCCGCAAGCTGGCTATCTCCAACACCAGCGACCGCATCCACGAGGACAAGGTCATCGGCATGGAGCTGGACGGCCTGAAGCACGTTGCTATCAAGGGCAAGGACTCCCTGTTCCTCTGCCACGGCAAGATGGTGCAAATCCACATGCTGAACTGCAAGGACATACGCCTTTCCGGCCTGGAGCACGACTATGTGCGCCCCACGGTGAACGAGTACACGGCCGTGGAGGTGACGCCGGAGTATGCGGATTTCCAGATTCACAAGGACAGCACCTACACCGTGCAGGGCGGCAACCTGACCTGGCAGGGAGAGGGCTGGACCATGCGCGGCAACGAGGGCTGGGTGCAGACCGTGGCCCCGGACCGCAAGCGCGCCAACCGCGGCGGCCCCTTCCTGCAGCAGGGCCGCATAGAGGAGCTGGAACCCGGCAAGATCCGCGTGAGGTATGACAAGAACCCCGGTTACAAGGAGGGTGCCACCTACTGGCAGCTGGTATACACGCGCGACTGCTGCGGCGTGTTCTGCGACAGCTCCTCCGGCATCTCCTACAAGGACATGACCTTCCGCTTCATGCACGGCATGGGCATTGTCTCCCAGTTCACGAAGGACATCAGTTTCAAGAACCTGGTGGTGGAGCCCCGCAAGGATTCCGGCCGCACGTCTGCCGCCTGGGCGGATATCCTGCACTTCTCCGGCTGCAGCGGCCAAATCAACGTGGAGGATTGCCTGCTCTCCAGCGCGAATGACGATGCCATCAACGTGCACGGCACCCACCTGCGCATCACCAAGATAGTGGACGACCGCCACCTGGTGGTGCGTTTCATGCACCGCCAGACATTCAATTTCAACGCCTTCCGCCCCGGTGACGAGGTACAGTACACGGCAGACGACACCCTGCTCTCCCTGGGAACGGGCAAGGTGAAGGCCGCCAAGCTGAGCGGAGACGGCAAGGAGATGGAGCTGGAAATGGAGCAGCCCGTGCCCGCCGGTATCACGGAGGGCAAGGTGGTGCTGGAGAACGTGACCGCCACGCCCGCCGTGACCGTACGGAATACCATGGTGCGCATGATTACCACCCGCGGGTTCCTGTTCACCACCCGCCGCAAGATTGTGCTGGACAACGTGTACTTTGACCGCACGGGCATGCCCGCCCTGCTCATGGAGGACGACTGCGACGGCTGGTACGAATCCGGCCCCGTGCAAGACATGACGGTGAAGAACTGCACGTTCGACCACTGCGCGGAGCCCGTGCTGGATTTCAACCCGCACGTCCACAAGCACGGCGGCCCCGTGCACGGCAATATCACCGTGACCGGCAACCGCTTTATCATGAACAACGACTGCGTGCTGCACACCAAATCCACCGCCAACCTCCTTTTCAAGGACAACAAGGTGGAGCTGCCCGGCGGCAAGAAGATGCAGGTGCGCCAGGAGAACAGCGAGAACATCCAGGTGCAGGAGTAAGGCCCGCGCCGCTTCCGCACACAGCCTACGCCCCGTACGGCTTGCCGTGCGGGGCGCTTTGCCTAAAAAACCGCACGGCAGGGGTGCTGCTGTGCGGTTTGAAAGCCTTTTGCTCCTGTCTGCGGAATCAGCCTTGGGCCTTGATGGAGGCGCTCATCAGCTCCGCCACCTTCTTGCCGCTCATGAGCATGCCGCCAAAGATGGGACCCATGCGGAAACTGCCGCTCACGCCGTTTGCCGCCATGCCGGAAACAAACAGGCCGGGGTATATTTCCTTGGTGTTCTCCACGGTGGTGCGCTCACCCTCCGCGGCATCCATGCTCATCTCACCCACCACGCCGCCGGTGGGGGTGTTCAGCTTCACGCCGTTCTTGCGGGCCACGGTCTTGGCAATCTCGCAGTCATGGCCGGTGCCGTCCAGCACCGTCTTGGCCACGATGGTCAGCGGGTCCACATGCAGGCCCTCGCGCAGCACGGGGGTCCAGTTCACCACCACGCCGCCCACGCGGCCCTGCTTGTACACCACGTCCTCCACGGAGTAGCAGTTGAAGATGATGGCGCCGGCCTTGGTGGCCTGGTAGAGCAGGCCGCTGGTGGCATGCACGGAATCCGTGATGTAGGTGCCCTCCTTGTACGGCTTGTAGCTCAGCCCCAGCTCCTGGATGATGGGCAGGGCCTCCTCCTGGATCACGATGTCGTTGAACATCATGGCACCGCCCCACATGCCGCCGCCCGGGGAGAGCTTGCGGTCGAACAGGGCCACCTTGTGCCCGGCCTTGGCCAGGTAGTACGCGGCCACAATGCCGGAAGGACCGCCGCCGACGATGGCGGCATCCAGCTCCAGGCAGTTGGTCAGCTTGGAAAAGTAGGATTCTATGATGCCTTTGGAGATAAGCGTTTCCATGGTGTTCTGTAATGGTTTGCGGAAAAATCCTAGCACACAGGTCAGTTTTGTCAATTTGTTTTTTGTTGCGCTGTCACGCTTTTTGTGGCAAAGTAGCGGCATGAGAACACTGCTGAAGACCTGCCGCCTGTACGGAATCGTGGATATGGGATACACCGCCCCGGAGCAAGTGCGGGAGCGCACCTGCGCCCTGATAGCGGGCGGCGTGCGTATCATCCAGCTGCGCGCCAAGGGGCTGCCCCTGCCCGCCGTGCGGGAGCTGGCCGTGCAGGTGCAGCAGGAATGCCGCAGCGGCGGCGCCATCTTTGTGCTGAACGACTACCCTGACATGGCCGCCGAGCTGGGCGCGGATGCCGTGCACGTGGGGCAGGACGGCGGCACGCTGGATTCCGTGCGCGCCATCGTGGGGCCGCAGATGATTATAGGCCGCTCCACCCACAGCCCGGAGCAGGCGCGCGCCGCCCTGGCAGAGGGCGCGGACTACATCGGTTTCGGCCCCCTGTTCCCCACGGGCACCAAGCCCGGCCGCCCCTCCATCGGCCTGCAGGACATAGCGGCCGTGCAGCAGGCGGCGGGTGATATGCCCGTGTTCTGCATAGGCGGCATCAACGGCACCACCCTGCCGCAGGTCATCGCCGCGGGTGCGCGCCGCGTGGTCATTGTCTCCTGGCTGCTGGGCCAGGCGGACATAGCCGCCGCCGCGCGCCGGGTCATCGGCCAACTCCCGGCCTGACCCGGCACCGGCGGCATCAGGAACCCTGCTTGGTGTAGTACCGCACGTAGTCTATTTCAAACTTCACGGGGTACTGTGCGGCATCCGGCTGCTCCGGCCAGGTGCCGGGACCGCCAATGGCCGTGTTCATGATCAGGTAGCACGGTGAAAGCAGCGGGTTGTTGCCGTCCGGGTACTTGGCCTGGTCCATCTTGATACTGCCCACCTCCTTGTCGTCTATCAGGATACGCATGGTCTCCTGCGTCCACTCCAGCACATAGGTGTGGAACTGGGTGGAATAGTTCGGGAAATTGGTGGTGCGGATAACCTTGGCCTCCTGGGAGCCGCCGTCCTTGCCCCAGCGGAAGATGGAATACACCTTGTCCGGCTCCTGGGAGATATGCTCCAAGATATCAATCTCCCCGTTGGCGGGCCAGCTGTACTTGTTCACGTGCATGGTCCAGAGCGCGGGCCACACGCCCTTGGCCTTGGGCACCTTGGCGCGGATTTCCAGGCGGCCGGGGCATTTGAACTCATACACGCCGCGCGTGGTCACGGAGCCGCTGGAGTACGGCTTGTACTCCTCCTTCTCCAGCCACTTGTCGGACCCGGGCTTGTAGTCCGGGTTCCTGGTCTTTTTCGCGGCGGAGGTAATGACCAGCTTGCCGCCGGTCACGGCCACGGCCTCCTTGGTGTACACGTGGGAGGCGCCCCTGTTGCGCACCGTGCCCAGCTCATACGCCCATTTCTTGGTATTCAGGCTCTTGCCGTTGAATTCGTCTCCCCAGGCATACACCCAGCCGCCGGGCAGCTTCTTGGGCGGCGCACCCTTCCCCTTGTCCGCAGCGCCAAAGGCCACGGAACACATCACCACCGGCAGCAGCATCTTGCAAAAAGTGTTCATACCTTTCCGCTTTACCCCTTTCCCCCGCAGAATGCAACCCAAAAAGAATCAGGCAAAACGAAAAACCGCATTCCGCCCGCGAACATGCGCCGGCGCTCCATTTTTCCCTTGACTATCCGCGCGGCGCATGGTATATGGTGAGGCGAACCCTGCCTATGACAGAGAACAACTACAGCATATCCGACCTGGCTGAAAAGACAGGCCTCTCCATCCATACCCTGCGGTATTACGAGAAGGAGGGGCTGCTGCGCCATGTAGAGCGCACGGAATCCGGCCGCCGCATATACGGCCCGGCCAGCGTGGCCACGCTGAAAGGAATCCTGTGCCTGAAGCGGGCCGGCATCACCCTGCCGCAAATCAAGGTGTTTTTCGACGAGACGCTGCGCGGCCCGGAATCCCTGCCCAACCGCCTGCAAATGCTGGAGGACGCCAAGGCGAACCTGCTGGCGGAGCTGGAGGAAATCAAGCGCGGACTGGAGATGGCGGAGTTTGCCATTGCCGGCTGCCGGCAGGCGCTGCAGGCGTACGAGGCCGGCGAGAACCCGGACGAGGCTTTCCCCTTCCTCACCCGCGAGGGCGTGGCGGAATTCCCCTTTGCGCGCGATGGCGAAGGCCGCCTGGAACCCGATATCCCCGAATCCTAACCCAATACACATACCGATATGAAAAAACTCGCCCTCTTGCTTCCCATCGGCGGTGCCGTGTGCCTGGCCGTGGCCGCCTACCTGCTTGCCCGCCAGTCCCAGAAAGACGTGCAGGATATCTACGGCATGCTCAACAAGTACGAGTAAGCGTACATTTTCCGCCCTGCGGTGCGGGGGGTGACATGCTTTGTGCTTGCGTGCACTGGGAAAAACGAGTAGAATCCCGCGCATGACTAACGAGGAGCAGAAGAAAGACTTCATCCGCGAGTGGATTGCGGCAGACCTTGAGGAAAAGCACTACAAGGCCCCCATTACCCGTTTCCCCCCGGAGCCCAACGGATACCTTCACATCGGCCACGCCAAGGCCATCTGCCTTGACTTCGGCATCGCCAAGGAGTACGCGGACCGCGGCGCGGTGTGCCACCTGCGTTTCGACGACACCAACCCCTGCAAGGAGGATGTGGAGTTCGTCAACTCCATCCAGGAGGACATCCACTGGCTCGGCTTCGACTGGGGCGAGCACCTGTACTGGGCTTCCAACATCTTTGATTTCTACTACGACTGCGCCGTGGACCTCATCAAGAAGGGCCTGGCCTTTGTGGATGAGCAGGACCGCGAGACCATGCGCCTGCAGAAGGGCGACCTGACCCACCCCGGCACGCCCTCCCCCTTCCGTGACCGCCCGGTGGAGGAGAACCTGGCACGCTTCCAGGACATGAAGGACGGCAAGTTTGCCGAGGGTGCCGCCGTGCTGCGCGCCAAGATAGACCTGGCCAGCCCCAACATGAACATGCGCGACCCGGTCATCTACCGCATCTCCTACGACCACCACCACAACACCGGCAACAAGTGGTGCATCTACCCCATGTACGACTTTGCCCACCCGCTGGAGGACGCCTACGAGCACGTGACCCACTCCCTCTGCACGCTGGAGTTTGAGAACCACCGCCCGCTCTACGACTGGGTGATAGACAACTGCAACGTGCCCGCCCGCCCGCAGCAGCGTGAATTCTCCCGCCTGAACATCACCTACACCGTGATGAGCAAGCGCAAGCTCCGCCAGATGGTGGAGGAAGGCTACGTGGCCGGCTGGGACGACCCCCGCATGCCCACCATCTGCGGCATGCGCCGCCGCGGCTACCCGGCCAAGGCCATCGTGGATTTCTGCGAGGGCGTGGGCATCACCAAGTTCAACGGCAACACCGATGTGGCGCGCCTGGAGAACGCCGTGCGCACGGAGCTGAACACCAATGCAGAGCGCCGCATGGCCGTGCTCAAGCCCCTCAAGCTCGTCCTCACCAACGTGCCGGACGACTTCAAGGAAGAGGTGGAGGTGGTCATCAACCCGGAGAAGCCGGAGCTGGGCAACCGCAAGATCACGCTCACCAAGGAGGTGTGGATTGACCAAGACGACTTTATGGTGGAGCCGCCCAAGAAGTACAAGCGCCTTTCCCCCGGTGCCTGCGTGCGCCTGCGCGGCGGCTACTGCATGATTTGCCAGGGCTATGAGGCGGATGCCGACGGCAACGTGACCAATGTGCGCGCGGAAATCATCCCCGGCACCGTGGGGGCCAACCCGCCGGAGGGCATCAAGTGCAAGGGCGCCATCCACTGGGTTTCCGCCAAGTACGGCGTGAAGGCGGAGGTGCGCCTGTACGACCGCCTGTTCAAGGACGAAGCCCCGGATGCCAACCCGGAAGGTTTCCTGGCCTCCCTGAACAAAGAATCCCTGACCGTGCTTACGGACGCCGTGGTGGAACCCGCCCTGGCTGCCGCGGAAAACGAGTTCCTCTGCCAGTTTGAGCGCACCGGCTACTTTGTGGCAGACCGCTACGACCACAGCCCGGAGCACCCCGTGTTCAACCGTGCCGTGGGCCTGCGTGACTCTTGGGCAAAAAGCCAGAAGTAACACTGCCATGGGTACCATTGAATTCTCCGGCAAGGGCGGCACGTTCGATATGAACGACTTCATCAACCAGTGTGATGCCGCCGTCTCCGGCCAAGACACCACACCCCACGCGGAACTGCAGCAGGAACAGGCACAGCCCTGCTCCTGCGGCTGCTGCTCCCCTGCCCCCGCCACCCCTGCAGAGCCGGAAGTACCGGTGGCAGACGGGGTGGACCCCATCACCTACCACCCGCTGGAGGAGGTGCTGGAGGAGCTGCGCATGGGCCGCATCATCCTGGTGACGGACGACCCCAGCCGCGAGAACGAGGCAGACCTCATCTGCGCCGGCCAGTTTGCCACCGGGCAGAACATCAACTTCATGGCCACCCACGCACGCGGCCTTATCTGCGTGCCCATGGCCCCGGAGCGCGTGGATGCCATAGGCCTGCCCATGCAGACCCAGCACAACACGGAGAAGCTGCACACCGCCTTCACCGTGAGCGTGGATGCCAAGGAGGGCGTGACCACCGGCATCAGCGCCTTTGAGCGCTCCATCACCACCCTGAAACTGGCGGACCCGAACGCCACGCTCAAGGACTTTGTGCAGCCCGGCCACAGTTTCCCGCTGAAAGCGCGGGAGGGCGGCGTGCTGCGCCGCGCCGGCCACACGGAGGCCACCGTGGACCTCATGCGCATAGCCGGCCTGCAGCCCGTGGGCGTGTGCTGTGAAATCATGAAGGACGACGGCACCATGGCCCGCCTGGGTGAGCTGGGCTCCTTCCAGAAACAGCACGGGCTGAAAGCCTGCTCCCTGGCCCAGATCATCGCCTACCGCCAGCGCACGGAAACGCTTATAGAGAAAGAGGAAGTGGTGAAACTCCCCACCGCCTACGGGGATTTCATGTGCCACTCCTACCACTCCAAGGTGGACGGACAGACCCACCTGGCCCTGGTTCACGGGGAGATTGACCCGGAGAAACCCGTGCTCTGCCGCGTGCACAGCGAGTGCCTGACCGGCGATGTCTTCGGCAGCCGCCGCTGCGACTGCGGCGACCAGCTCCACGCCGCCATGCAACAGGTGGCGCGGGAGGGCGGCATCATCCTCTACCTCCGCCAAGAGGGCCGCGGCATTGGCCTGGCTGCCAAGCTGCACGCCTACAAGCTCCAGGAACAGGGGCTGGACACGGTGGATGCCAACATTGAGCTGGGCTTTGCCCCGGACCTGCGGGACTACGGCGTGGGCGCCCAAATCCTGCATGACCTGGGCGTGCGCCACCTGCGCCTGCTCACCAACAACCCCCGCAAGATTGTGGGCCTGGCCGGCCACGGCCTGGATGTGGTGGAGCACCTGCCCATCTCCATACCCCCCAACTCCGACAACAAGCACTACCTGGAGACCAAGAGGGACCGCATGGGCCACATGATCTGACGCACCCCGCCGATGGTACCGTTCGAGACACGCCAGTACACCGACAGCCAAGTCAAGCGGGCCGGGGAGAAGCTCAAGGACCCCGGCTCCTTGACGGAGCAGGAGCGTGCCGATGCACTGGCTGTTCTCAACAACTACCGTCTGCTGCACTATGCACCGCTGAACACATTCCAGGCCACCCTGCGCCGCAGGCTGAAGGCATTGGGGCTGGAAGGCGCCATCGTGGCGCAGCGCATCAAGCGCCTGCCCACCATCCTGGAGAAGCTCCAGCGTTTCCGCGGCATGCAGCTCAACCGAATGCAGGATATCGGCGGCATACGCACCATCACGGCCAATATGGAGGAGCTGGACCGCATCTGCGCCGCCTACTCCGGGCCGCAGGGCAAGTTCCTCCACAAGATAGTGCGGACAGACGACTACGTGGCCACCCCCAAGGACTCCGGCTACCGCGGGCGGCATGTGGTGTTCCGCTACCACCATGAGCAGCCGGATTATAACGGCCTGCATGTGGAAATGCAGTTCCGCACGCGCCTGCAGCATGTGTGGGCCACCGCCGTGGAAACATTCGAGGCTTTCATGGGTGAGCATTTCAAGTCCAGCATGGGCAATACCCGCTGGCTGGACTTCTTTGCCCTGGTTTCCAGCGCATACGCCATCATGGAGCAGCAGCCCGTGCTGCCCCGCCACCGCGGGCTGGCTGCGGCGGAAATTCATTCCACCATCTCCGCCATGGTGCAGGAGCTGGGGGTAATGGACAAGATTCAGCTCTTTTCCGCCGTTTCCCGCCAGCTCCCCCACATCACCAAGGAGAAGGACTCCTATGCCGTGCTGGTGCT
This sequence comes from Akkermansia sp., assembly GCA_030536145.1. Classification (GTDB taxonomy): domain Bacteria; phylum Verrucomicrobiota; class Verrucomicrobiia; order Verrucomicrobiales; family Akkermansiaceae; genus Akkermansia. The sequence continues at coordinate 27,292 of JAUNQN010000027.1, read as the reverse complement.
GGATACGTATGAGAAATCCGTGCAGGTGAAGTTTTTCCCCGTGCAGCAGTACCGGCTCGCGTATGAGAGCTACGCCCGTGAGGAGCATCGCAGCCAGGACGAACCCACCCGCCAGATTGTGCTGGTGAAGACCGGCTCCCTCAAGCGTCTGCAAAAGGCTTACCCGAACTACTTTGCCGACCTCAAGGAATTCAAGCAGAAACTTCTCAAAATCATGGAAAGCGCAGGCTGACATGCTTTTCCGCAATAATGTCTCAAAAACTCATTCATTGTTGGAGTGAACTGCGCTAGAATAGATGCGACCACTGAACGACCATGGCAGAAACAGACCCTGACAAGAATCTTCCCCCCACCCCGCGCACGCCCGGTTCCTCGCCGAACTGGGGCGTGATGATCCTGATGGCCATCATTGCCGGCATCCTGCTGGTAGCCTTCGTGTTCGACGGCGCGCTGGCCCCGGCTGCCCAGCCGCTGAAGCTGGATGCCTTCCAGAAGGAATACCGGGAGGGGCTGATTGTCCAGAACGACCAGAAGCACTTCCCCATCGAGGTGCTGACGAGCGACGGCAGCAGCGAGGGCACCATCACCGCCTACCGCTACCGCCAGGCCCCCAAGTTCACCAAGGCCACTTTCTACATGCCTTTCACGGATTCCGATGCCGTGCGGGAGCTGTGCAACCGCTACGGCATTACCTATGCGGACCCGGGCAGCGCCATTCCCGCGCTGGACAAGGCGCTCTGCCTGCGCAGCACGGATGAGCTCTCCCGCCTGGGAGAGGAAGGCCGCATCCTCACCACCCCGGTTCCCCCGGTCATTGTGCAGGTCACGCCCTCCACGCCCATGATAGTGGGTGAGTACCGCCTGCCCGTGCCGCCCGCCAAGGGCAAGCTCACGCAGAAGGACGTGGAGCCTGTGAAGGTGGAGTTCAACCGCATGTTCCAGGGTGAGCGCGTACAGGAGCTGCTGGGCAACGGCATCTCCTACCGCGTGGACAACAACTCCTGGGGCTCCATCCTGGTGAACGGCATTCCCATCATCCTGCTGGTGGTGCTGCTCTTCTTCTTCCTGCGCGTGCAGGCCTCCGGCGGCCCCGGCGGTGCGGCCAAATTCTCCCGCAGCCGCGCCCGCCTGCTGGAGCCCGGCAGCAATCCCGTAACCTTCAACGACGTGGCCGGCGTGTCCGAGGCCAAAGAGGAGGTGTGGGAGATTGTGGAGTTCCTGCGCAATCCCAAGAAATTCCGCAACCTGGGCGCCACCATCCCCAAGGGCGTGCTCATGGTGGGCTCCCCCGGCACGGGCAAGACCCTGCTGGCGCGCGCCATCGCCGGTGAGGCCGGCGTGCCCTTCTACACCATCTCCGGCTCTGATTTCGTGGAGATGTTTGTGGGCGTGGGCGCCAGCCGCGTGCGAGACATGTTTGCCGAGGCCAAGAAGCACTCCCCCTGCCTTATCTTCATCGACGAGATTGACGCCGTGGGGCGCCACCGCGGCCACGGCGTGGGCGGCGGCCACGATGAGCGCGAGCAGACCCTGAACGCCCTGCTGGTGGAGATGGACGGTTTCACCGCGAACGAGAACGTCATCGTGATAGCCGCCACCAACCGCGTGGACGTGCTGGATCCCGCCCTGCTGCGCCCCGGCCGCTTTGACCGCCAGGTCATCGTACACCTGCCGGATGCCGGCGGCCGGGAGCAGATCCTGAAGGTGCATGCCCGCAAGATCAAGCTCTCCCCGGATACGGACCTCAAGCCCATTGCCCGCGCCACCACCGGGTTCTCCGGCGCAGAGCTCGCCAACCTCATCAACGAGGCCGCCCTCATCGCCGCACGCAAGAACGCCCCCGCCGTCACCCAGGAGGACCTGGAGGACGCCCGCGAGAAGGTGCGCTGGGGCCGTGAGCGCCGCTCCCTGGAAATCTCCGACAAGGAGAAGTACATGACCGCCATCCATGAGGTGGGCCATGCCATCTGCCTGCTCAAGACCAACCTCTCCAAGTCCCTGCCCCTGCACAAGGTCACCATCGTTCCCCGCGGTCCGGCACTCGGCGTCACCATGATGCTGCCGGACGAGGACCAGCACAGCGAGTACAAGAACGACCTGCTGGACTACATCGTGATGGCCATGGGCGGCCGCTGCGCGGAACAGGTTATCCTGGGAGACATCTCCGGCGGCGCCCGCGGGGATATCCAGCAGGCCACCGCCGTGGCCCGCAAGATGGTCTGCGTGTACGGCATGAGCGAGAAGCTCGGCCCCATCGAGTACGGCACCAGCCACAACGAGGTGTTCTTGGCGAGAGACATGTCCCAGACCACCCGCAACTTCTCTGAGCACACCGCCCAGATCATCGACGAGGAAATCCAGCGCATTGTGGGAGAGAACTACCGCCGCGCCCTCAATATCCTGCGTGACAACCGTGACAAGCTGGTGCTCATTGCAGAGAAGCTGCTGGAGTATGAGACCCTGAACGGCACGCAGGTGGCAGAGCTGCTGGAAACCGGCACCATGTCCACCCCGCCCAGCCGTGAGCTGCCCCCGGACCTGCCCTCAGACCCGGACTCAGAGCTTGCCACCCCGGACGACCAGCCCCCCGCCTACCCAGCGGACGGCTCCGACGACGACAACCGATAACCACCAACCCTGATTACACTACTACTACCATGACCAGCCAGGAACTAGCCCTTGCATGCGCACAGGCCGCAGACAACGCCAAGGCCACCGACATCGCCGTGTATGACCTCCGCGGCTCCTCCAACCTCACGGACTTCGCCATCGTCTGCACCGCCACCTCCGTGCCACACCTCCGCGCCGTCCTCCGCAACATCGACGAGGAAATCGAGGAGAAATTCAACGTCGCCGCCGTTTACGCCGAGCGTACCCCGAACGCCCTCTGGTCCGTCCTGGACTACATCGACGTGATGATTCACGTGATGGCCGCAGAGGTGCGCGACTTCTACAGCCTGGAGCAGTTCTGGAAGCCGGAGAACCGCATAGACTGGACCCCGGAGCACTGAACCGCCACCCCTCCCCCTTGCCGCGCCCTGCCTTTCGGCAGGGCGCTTTTTTTGACCACAATGTTAGTTAATTCAAACTTTATCCTTGACAACATGCCGACACGATAGTATCTTTTGCTCTGTTAGGAAAATCTAACATTTTAACAACTATGACAAAGAACCTGATTTATTTCCTGGGCGGCGTGGCTGCCGCAGTACTGACGAAGAGCGTGGCATGCAGCCCGAAAACCCGCAAGCTGTGCGTGAACACCCTGGCCAAGGGCATATTGACCAAGGAGAAGGTGAACAGCCAGATTGCCACCATAAAGCAGGACGTCGAGGACCTGTGCGCCGAGGCCCGTGCAGAGGCAGCCAAGCAGGCCTGATGCAACCCATGCAGCGGCGCTTTCCTGCCGCCCGGCTGCGGGAGGGGAGGAAGGTGCCGCTGCCTTTTTCACGGTCATGGAATACATAATACGGCATGAACTGCCGGGGCGGCTCAGGCTGCGCCTGGCATCCGGTGCAAGGTTTACCGGGGGCCAGGGCGCCACATTGGAGGAATTGCTGCTGCAGCGGCTGCCCTGCCTGCAGCGGGTGGAGGCATGCCCTGTGAACGGCAGCCTTCTGCTGTGTTTCCCGCCGGGGCGGCGCGGGGCAGTGCTGGATACGCTGGCAGCGGCGGAGAACCCCGCAGCCCTGCCGGAGACCCCGCTGCGCGGGCGCACGCTGGCGCGGCGGCTGGATGGCAGTTTTCACCGCAAACTGGCGCTGATGTGCCTGCGGCATGTCGTCATGCGCTTTATCGTTCCCTCATGGCTTGTGCTGCCGCTGGCGCTGCTGCGGTACCGCCGCTACCTGGTGGAAGGATTGCGCTCCCTGTGCAGGCTGCGGCTGGATGTACCGGTGCTGGATGCCGTGTCCATCGGCCTTTCCCTCTACATGCGGGAGTACAGGGGGGCAAACTCCATCATGTTCCTCCTGGGGGTATCGGACCTGCTGCAGCAGCACACCCTGCAAAAGGCGCGCGGAGCGCTGAAGGAGAGCCTGGCCCTGAACATAGACCACGTGTGGCTGCTGCGCGGCGGCACAGAGGTTTCCGTACCCTTGGACGATATTTCCGCGGGAGACCTGATTGTGGTGCGCGCAGGTTCCATGATACCCGTGGACGGCGTGGTGGAGAGCGGCGAGGCAGAGGCGAACGAGGCCTACATGACCGGTGAATCCGCACCCGCGCCCAAGCGCCCGGGGCTGATGGCCTATGCAGGCACCACCGTGGTGACCGGCAGCCTGGTGCTGCGCGTGCAGTCCGTGAGCAGTGAGACGCGTATCAGCCGCATCATGGCCCTCATCGACAATGCAGAGGAGCTGAAAGCCCGCGTGCAGGCACGTGCAGAGCATTTGGCGGACCGCATCGTGCCGTACAGCCTGGCCGCAGCAGCCGCCACCTGGCTGCTTACCCGCAGTGTGGCCCGCGCCATGGCCGTGCTCACGGTAGACTACTCATGCGCACTCAAGCTCTCCACACCCATCACCGTATCCTCTGCCATGAAGGAGGGGGTAAACCGCGGCCTGGTCATCAAAGGCGGCAAGTACCTGGAGGCCCTGGCCGAGGCGGATACCATCGTGTTCGACAAGACCGGCACGCTCACCACGGCGGAGCCGTCCGTGGTGAAAGTGATTGCCTTTGCCCCGTATGCAGAGGATGAGGTGCTGCGCCACGCCGCCTGCATAGAGGAGCACTTTCCCCACAGCATGGCACGCGCCATTGTGAACGAGGCCGCGCGCCGCGGCCTGCGGCACGAGGAGCAGCACGCCGAGGTGAACTATGTGGTGGCCCACGGGGTGAACACCACCCTGCACGGCCGGCCCGCCCTGGTGGGCAGCGCCCACTATGTGCTGGAGGACGAACACGTGCAGGCCACCCAGGCGCAGCTGGATTGCATCCGTGAACAGGCCAACGGCTATTCCGTCATCTACCTGGCCATCGGCGGCTCGCTGGCAGGCTGCATCTGCCTCTCCGACACCCTGCGCCCGGAGGCCGCCGGGGTTGTCGCCGGGCTGCGCCGGGCCGGCATCTCCCGCATCATCATGCTCACGGGAGACAGCCGAAACGCCGCAGAATGCGTCGCGCGCAAGCTGGATATCGACGAATTCCGCGCCCAGGTCCTGCCGGAGGACAAGGCGGAAATCATCCGCAGGCTAAAGGAGGAGGGCCGCCGCGTCATCATGGTGGGAGACGGCGTGAACGATTCCCCCGCCATGTCCGTGGCAGATGCCGCCATCTCCATGAAAGACTCCGCTGACCTGGCGCGTGAGGTATCCGACATCACCCTCGTGCACAACTCCCTGGATTCCCTGCTGGACCTGCGGGAACTGGCCACCGCCGCCATGCGCCGCATCCGCCGGAACTACCGCTTCATCACCGGGTTCAACTCCGGCCTCATCGGCCTGGCTGCCATGGGTGCCCTGCCCCCGGTGCTTTCCGCATTCCTGCACAATGCCTCCACCGTGGGCGTGTGCGCCATGAGCACGCGCCCCATGCTCCCCCGGCAAGAGGACGGGGAGCCGGACGCCGCTTGATGCCTCCCTCCCCCACACCCATACCCCAAAGGCCCGGCCACCCCGGGCCTTTGCCGTGCCGCTGCGGCATACAGCATTATTCATCCTGTATACATGGTGCCACAAGTACTGCCCGCCAACCAACCGACTGAACCTACATACGATGAAAAAGACCCTGTCTCTCCTCTCCCTGATAGCCGCACTCACGCCCCTGTCTCCGCTGACTGCAAGGGGTGAACTGATTACCGTAAAAGGTATAGAATTTGTGGAAGAGGGCAACTGGTCCACAGCAACCGGCTGGTTTGATGCCAGCAAATCATGGTCCGGTGACGGACTGCTGTGCTGGGCTGCCACCAGCAGCAACCTGATAGCCTGGTGGCAATCCCAGAACCCCGACTACCAAAAGGAGGGCGACCCGTGGGGAGTAGATGCCGTTTGGGATATATACAAGAACACATTTATCAACGATGGCGGTATTATATCCAAAGGTGTGGAATGGTGGTTTGACGGGACAGGCACAGGTTCCACCAGCGCGGAACTGCAGTACAAGACCAGGGCTGTTTCCAGCGGCGGCTATTACCGCGACCACCTGTATGGCGGTGTGGTGGAAAAGAATGTCACCCCTGCCAATTTCACCACCTTGCGTAGTGCCTCATACAATCAGGCTACAACGCTGGCAAGCACCCTGGTGGATTACATGAGGAACGGCTATGCGGTGGGGCTCAACTTTATTTCCGGCAAGCAGGGACATGCCGAAACGCTCTGGGGTATCGAGTATGACACCGATACCCAATTGATTGAAAGGCAGCGGCAAGTTCGGAAATACGATATTGCAAAAGGGCAGCACCCTGGTGGTTGGCAACTCCCCGGGATTGCAGAGCTATCAAGGAGCCTTGGAGGTCCACGAGGCCAAGCTGTTATACTCCATTGATGACGCCTTGAGCTGGAGGAACTATGCCAAGGAAGGTGCGAGCGGCTGGAATAGCGGTACGTATTCCACCATCAACATGAACTCGCAATCCCTGACGCTGGACAATCCGGAATTCACCTTTGCGTTGGGTGAAAATATCCTGGAGCGCAGCGCCAATACGAACGACCTGGCAAGTGCCATCGGACGCACCTTCTCTGTAACCCTGACGGGTTTGCAGCTTATTTCCGGAGTCAACAGCATGGCCATGTATGATTTGGACTCCGTATATGGGGACCTTTCATCATACGCAGACCGCACCACCTTTATCCTGAGTGAGGATGATTCCGAGCTGGCAGCCAAGAACCTGACGGCGGATATAAGCATCGAGAGCCTGAAGTACGAAATCAGCGGAACGGACCTGTACATGACAGCCCGCCTGAACGTAACCCTTGCCGCCGCTCCCGACGTCCCCGAACCCGCCACGGGTACGCTCTCCCTGCCGGCCCTCTGCGGGCTGATGGCACGCAGCAGGAGGAAGTAAGGCCCCTGCCCCTTTCACGCACAATCCAGCCCTGCCCCGGGATACCGCGGGCGGGGCTTATTACGGGCAGGCGGCGGAGTCCTGCGGCATGGGGCCGGAATAGGGTTCAGCGGAGGGTGCGGTGAGATCCAGCGCGGGATTGTAATACGGGCTGCTGATACCGAAAAGCCCCAGCAGGGTGTGGAAAACATGCTCATGCCCCACGCGCATGGAGCTGTGGGAGCGCAGGGAGTCCAGCGCTTGGGCAAAGTGGGGATGCAGGGCGGTGAACTCCGGGGAGCAGAACACGAGCAGGGGCACGCGGCAGCCCTGCGTGGCGTGGTAGCGGGCGGTATTGTCACCCATGGCGGCACGGCCCCAAATACCATCGTCGCCCAGGTATTCGCCGTGGTCGCTCACGTACAGGTACACAAAGGGGCGGCCCTGGAGCAGGGCGGCCACGCGGCGCATGTACTCATCCGTGTAGTGGATGGTGTTGTCATACGCATTGGTCACCTTCTCCGCCTGGGCGGAAGGGGCCTGGAAACTGGAGGTGGCGGGCAGGAAGGGGGCAGCGGCGGGATCGAAATTGTTGAAGGGGGTGTGGCTGCCCTCGTTGTTGATGAAGAACACCATGTTTTGGCGCGGGTTCTGCCGGAGCACGCCCTCCATCTGCGGCACGGAGGTCCAGGGCATGCCGGGGGCGTTGAACCGCGCCCGGGAGCAGCGGGTGAGCACGCGCACCACGCGGTCGTACTTGAGCTGCTGCGCCACGCGCTGGCCGAAGAAGCTGTACACGCCGAATCCCGCGGCATCCAGTATATCCAGCACGGAGCCCACATGCGGGCGGTGCTCCGGGGGGCCGGAGACTAGGTCGCGCCGCGCATCCGTGAGGATGGCGATTTCCGCCCGGCAGGTATCGCACGCAGCGGAAATGCAGTCCGGGTAGTTCACCAGGCCCGGCAGGGAGCGGAGCCAGGGGGTGGTGTCCCGTCCGTAGCCGTTCAGGCTCATGTGGTCGGAGCGCACGCTCTCACCCACATGCAGCACCAGCACCACCCCCTCCTGCCCGTGCAGCACGGAACCGCGCGGGGCGGGGTCTGCGGCGCTGGGCAGGTTCTCGGCAGTCTCTATGACCACGCCGTTGTTGCCCAGGGCCTCCGCAAAGGTAGTATAGAGCCGCGCGTATTCGGCGGCGGGCCAGTAGTAGATTTCACTCTGGTGGTGGGGCGGGACCAGGGCGGCAAACCCCAGGGCAAACGCCCCGGAGAGCAGCCCAGTGTTCAGCAGGGCCAGGCGGCGGCAGGGGCGCAGAATCCACACCTGCAGGCGGCACAGGCCGTAGATGAGCGCGCAGGCTGCGGCCAACAGGCAAAGGTTCAGCGGGGTAATGTAGGCCAGGGCCTCCTCCATGGAGCATTCCAGGCTTTCCGCCACCACCAGGGAATTCAGGCAGGAGCCGTACTGCACATAGCAGCCCAGCTGCAGCAGCTCCAGGAACATGAAAGGCACCCACAGCACCAGCGCCCACTTGCGCAGCAGCGCCCACAGCACGCACAGCAGCGCCGCCGCCATGAACATGGGCAGGTGCAGCTGCCACGGCGCCATCCAGGCGCGCTGGTTGCAGCAGCAGTCATACACCACCGCCAGCAGGATGATACCCGCCAGGCGCAGGATGCCCGGCAGCACGGGCTTGCCCAGGCGGCGCGCCGCCACCATGCCGCACGCGGCGGCGGCCAGCAATGCCAGCGCCGCCCACAGGCCCGGCGCGGGGTGGAACGCCCCCTCCCAGTTCTGCAGCCCGGCCATGCCGGAATACACGGGCCATGCCAGCAGCGCGGCAAGCAGGCACAAAAGCGCCGCCATGCCCTGCACGCGTCTCTTTTCCGGTGCTTCAGGCATGGCGGCTGAAAACGGTTTGTCTCTGGAAATTAGTGCTTGTGGCAGCAGCCCTCGCCGTCCTTGCCGTGGCAGCACTCGTGGCCTTCCTCGTGGCAGGAGCCGTCGCAGTTCTCGCAGTTGCCCTCGCAGCCGCCGTCACCGTGGCAGCCGCAGGAGCAGGAGCTCATCTGCTGGCTCATCACGGCGGCCACCTCCTCATCCGTGGGGGCGCAGCCGTTGTCGATGGCCATGCAGAGGTACTGGTTCACCGTGGCCAGCATCTCGTCAATCTCCTGGCGGGCCTCCAGGAAACCGGTGCAGAGCGGGTTGGCCACCACGGCCTTGCGCATGTCGTCAAACTTGGCAATCTCCTCCTCGGACGGCTGCATGCCGGCCATCTGCTTGTTGCGCAGCTCCTCGCCGTACTCGCTCACCTTGCGGAAGAGGTCCGTGGCTTCCTGGTTCTGGTAGAAGAGGCCGATGCGGGCCTTGGCGGAGACGATTTTCTGACTCTGGGCGAAGGCTGCGGCCAGGTTGATGGCGCAGGCGCTCAGTTCCGGTGTAAGGGATGTATTTGCCATATCAGGCGTATTTATAGCACAATCCGCGCGCGCGGGCAATACCAATCCCTGCCCTTGGCGTCATTCTTTCGGCAAGGGCTCCAGGGTGGTCTTCTCCGCCTGGCGGATAAGCTCTGTGCGGGTGGCGGCATTCTTGCCGTACAGGGAGATGTGGACGTAAACGACCTCCCCCTGCACCTTGTCGGAGAAAGTCACCTCACCCCCGCGGGCACCCAGGGGCAGCACGCATTCCGCCACGTACACGCCGGGGGCGGCATACAGGTGCCACTGCACCTTCCGGCCCATCAGGGTACCCTCCTGCTTGAACTGCTCTGCGGCGGGAACCTTTTCAAAGACCAGCTCCGGGTGGTCGCCCACCTGCACGGAAATCTCCTCCGGCCCATCTCCGCGCTTGACCAGCTTGGAATACGCGGTGAAATGGAAGCCGTCCCCCTCGCTCAGGGTGGCGGTATAGCCTTGGGGCACCTGCACGGCCACGCGGCAGTCCTTCATGTAGCTCTGCTGGTACTCCACGCGCTCCTGCAGCTGCAGCGGGGTGTTGCCGGGGCGGATGCCCTTCAGCCACTCCACCGCCGCCTTGCGGCATTTCTCCATATCCTTGGCGGCACCAGCCGCCGCGCCGATGGTGAATTTCTGCACAGAGCCGTCCGGGTGGCGGTACTCTGCATGGCAAACCACGGCGGCATCGTCCGCGGGAACGTCCTTCGGGTCCTGGAGGCGGAGGGCGTACACCAGGTTGTCCCCCTCCTGGTTTATGCTGTAGCGCGTGGCACCAGCGTTCAGGGCGGCCATGGCATCCTTTACCCCCTTGGCAAAATCGCCATCCACCGTGTAATGCTTCTCCCTGGCGCGGAGATAGAGGGCATCCGCCCCCTTGCCTACGCGGATATTAGTTTCATCCGCCTTCCGGGCGGCCTCCATCAGGGCCGCACCCGGGGTGTAGTATTCCGCCTGGTCCGGCAGGGTGATGCGGAGATGGTCGTTGAGCAGGGGCATTTCCCCGGCAGCGGCAGCGCCGGCCAAGGCAAGGAGGACAGGAGTGAAATATGACTTCATAGTGATTACGGTTTACGGTTCTGCCACCGCGCCAGCAGGGCATAGAGATGCAGGGGAAGCAGGCGCGGCAGCGCCCACTTGCCCACCCGGAAATCCGCCTTCTGCTTGTGCAGGCGGATACGGCGGATACGCTCCACCAGGGAGACGGACCACCAGTCCGCCCGCAGGAGACAGCCGTGCAGCTTGCGCATCAGGAAATCCACCAGGCCGTCCAGGTCTGCGGCAGACCAGTCTGTCAGCCCCTCTGCGCGGGCGCGCTCCAGGTCCTCCAGCATGCGGCGCAGCGTGCGCACGCGGAATGCGGCGTACCGGGCATCGGCGCGCTCCTTGGCCAGGAGCCCGGCATAGGTGAAAGACTCCTTGCGGCTGAAAATGTTGGATTCATGCAGGCGGTACCGGCAGGCAAGCTCCAAGCTGCCGCAAACCTTGTGCCCCAGGAAGGCGCGCAGCTCCCAGGCGGGGTCCTGGGCAAACTGGCCGTCCTCGTCCCAGCCGCGGCACAGGTTGCCCCACTGCCCGTACAGCTCACGGCAAAAGGCCATGGTGCAGCCGTAGCCGTTGAGACGGGGATTGTTCCCATGGTGCAGGTAGTTGTCCGCGCGGTCCTTGGGGCTCTCCAGCAGCTTCAGGGCGGGCACGTCCTCCGCCTTGTAGTAGTCGGCACAGTAGCGCAGGATTCCCAGGTCCGGGTTCTCATCGCTGAACTTCTGAGCAGACATGATAATCATGGCCAGGCCGGGATTATCCGCAATAACGCGGGCGGTCTTGGAGCAGCGGTCCGGCAGCTGGATATCGTCGCCGTCCACCATGATAATCCAGGGATGGCGCGCGGCGGCCCACCCGGTATCCGTGGCGCCGGAAACGCCGCGGTTGCGCTTGTGCTCCAGCACGGTCACGGGCACGGGACCGCCATACCCCGCCAGGGTATCGGCAATCACGCGGGGGGTGTCGTCCTTCGGGCAGTCCTGCACAATAATGAGCTCCAGCGGCCCGGCGTAATCCTGCGACAGGCAGGAGAGGATGGCCTCCCGCACAAACCTGCCCACGTTGTAGCAGGTCATGACCATGCTGAAACCGGGCAGCTCCCCTGTGGCGGTGGCGTTCATGAACGCAGGCGGGATTCGAACTGGCGGAACTGGATGGCCTCGAAGAGGTCCGTCTCCGTGGGATTCTCATGCCCTGCCAGGTCCGCAATGGTGCGGGCCACGCGCAGGATGCGGTCGAACGCGCGGGCGGAGAGTGCAAACTGGTTGACCGCCTGGGTGAGCATATCCTGCTGCTGCTGCGTGAGCGGGCAGGCGGCGCGGAGCATCTTGCCGGAAAGGCGCGCATTGCAGGTAACGCCTGTGCCGGCATAGCGGCGCAGCTGGCGCTCCCGCGCAGCCACCACGCGGGCGCGGATGGCGGCGCTGGGCTCGCCGTCCGGCTTGCCCAGCAGGCTGGCCGGATCCACGGGCGGCACCTCTATCAGCATGTCAAAGCGGTCCAGCAGGGGGCCGGAAATCTTCTTGCGGTAGCGCGCCACATCCCCGGGGGAGCAGCGGCAGCTGTGGCGCGGGTCTCCCAGGTAGCCGCAGGGGCACGGGTTCATGGCGGCCAGCAGCATGAACTGGCAGGGGAAATCCATGCTGCCGCTGGCGCGTGAGATGGTGACCACGCCCGTCTCCAACGGCTGGCGCAGGGTCTCCAGCGTGCGGCGGTTGAACTCCGGCAGCTCATCCAGGAACAGCACACCCTGATGGGCCAGGGAAATCTCACCGGGGGTGATATTGCTTCCGCCGCCCATCAGGCCCACATCTGAGATAGTGTGGTGGGGCGCGCGGAAGGGCCTGCGGCGCAGCAGGCCGCCCGTGCGGGGCAGCAGCCCGCACACGGAATGAATCTTGCTGGCGGAAAGCGCCTCCTCATGCGTGAGCGGGGGCAGAATGGTGGGCAGGCGCCCTGCCAGCATGCTCTTGCCGCTGCCGGGGCTGCCGCACATCAGCAGGTTGTGGCCACCCGCGGCGGCTATCTCCATGGCGCGGCGGGCATATGGCTGGCCCTTGATTTCATCAAAATCCACATCCCGCAACCCGTCATCCTGCGCGGCGGGCGGCGGCACGGGGGAAAAGCGCGTGCGGTCCAGCAGCACATCCCACGCCATGCGCAGGTCATGCACGGCATACACCTCCAGCCCCTCCACCACGGCGGCCTCCGCCGCGTTCTCCGGGGCCACCATCAGGTACTTGCGCCCGGATTCCCGCGCGGCAATGGCCAGCGGCAGCACACCGCGCACGCCGCGCACCACGCCGTCCAGCGCCAGCTCACCCACCATGCACCATTCATCCGCATGCAGCGGCACCAGGCGCTTGTGGGGCTCCGGCACGTTCGGGCAGTTCTGCTGGATAGCCATCTCCAGCCCCAGGGCAATAGGCAGGTCGAATCCCGGCCCCTGCTTCTTCACGTCCGCCGGGGCCAGGTTCACGGTAATGGCCAGCTCCCCGGGGCGGTAGAAACAGCTGTTCACCAAGGCGGCGTTCACGCGCTGGGTACTCTCCCGCACGGCGGTGTCCGGCAGGCCCACCACCAGCATGCGCCCCTGCTCCTTCACGGGGGCGGCATCCACCTCCACGGAGACCTCCAGGCCATCTATACCGCAGACGGTGGCAGAGTACAGGCGCGTAATCATGGGCGGTTACTTCACGATGACGCGGGAACCCACGCCCAGCTTGGAGAAGAGAATCTTGCAGGCTTCCTCCGGGATGCGCACGCAGCCGTGGGAGTCGCTCTCACGGTGTACGTTGCCCACATGCATGCCGATGGCGCCGTTGAAGCGCATCCAGTACGGCATGGAGGCACCCTTGAAGTGCGAGCCTGCGGGTGCGGCCTCCCAGGAGGCGATGCCGCCCTTCACGATGTTGTCGTTTGCATCCACAAAGGAGCCGTAGGAATGGGAGCGGTACTCCGCCCTCTTCTCCGTGATATGGAAGGTGCCGGTGGGGGTCTCATGCCCGCCCACGCGGCCGGAGCACACGGGGAAATCCATGGCAATGCGGTCGTTGATGTACAGGCGGCCGCGCTGCTCGGCCAGCAGGATGACCACGTACGAATGGGCGGGCGCATGCTGGTTCAGGGCCGCGCCGCGCCACATGTCGCGGGAGTAGCGGTAGTTCTCGCTGGCCACAAAGGCCTCGTGGGAATACGCCTTGCGGGCGTTGCGCGTGGCGCGCTCCCAGGCATCCACGTCACGGTAGCCGCCGGTCTTGCTGCGGCCGGTGCAGGCGGGCAGCATGGCTGCGGCCAGCATGCCGCACAGGCAGGCGGTCAGGCAATTCTTCATGTTCATATTCTGTAGTCTTGGATTCTGGCTGCAAACTCCTTGGGCAGGATAGCCTCCACTATCACGTCGTTGCCCTCGTAGTCGGTGGAAAGCACCTTGCCGTCGCGGTGCATGATGGAGATGATGCGGCTTTCCCGCTGGGGAATGCGGTAGCTGGCACGCTCCACGCGCTGGGAGAGCATGCTCACGCAGGCGGCGTACAGGGAATCCAGCCCCTGCTCCCGCACCACGCTCATGGGCATGCTGGGGCAGTCCACCTTGGCGGCCAGGCCCTGCAGCACGGATTCCCGCTGGTCCTCCGGTATCAGGTCCGTCTTGTTCCACACCACAATCATGGGTTTCTCATGCGCGCCCAGGCTCTCCAGCACCTCGCAGGTGGTCTCGTAGTGGCGCAGCGCCTCGCGGTCGCTCGCATCCACCACCTGGATCAGGAAATCCGCCAGCACCGCCTCCTCCAGCGTGGATTTGAACGCCTCTATCAGGCGGGTGGGCAGGTTGCGGATAAAGCCCACGGTATCCGTCAGCACCAGCGGCTGGCCGTCCGGCAGCTCAATCTTGCGGCTGGTGGTCTCCAGCGTGGCAAACAGGATATTCTTGGCCAGCACGCCGGCCCCGGTGCTCATATTGAGCAGGGATGACTTGCCGGCATTCGTGTAGCCCACAATGGCGGCGGTGGGTATGCCCTGGCGCATGCGCTCCTTGCGCTGGGTGGCGCGCTGGCGGCGCACGGTCTCCAGCTCCGCGCGGATGGCCTCGATGCGGTCGCGGGCCAGGCGGCGGTCCACCTCAATCTGCTTCTCGCCCTCGCCGCGGGCGGCGGAGCCGCCGCCCTTGCCGCCGCCGGAGCCGCCGCGCTGGCGGTCCAGGTGCTTCCACATGCCGGCCATGCGCGGCAGGGCATACTGCATGCGGGCCAGGTCCACCTGCATCACGGCCTCCTTGGTGCGGGCGCGCTGGGCAAAGATGTCCAGGATGATTTCCTCCCTGTCCACCACGGTCACGCCCACCAACTTTTCCCACTCCCTCTGCTGGGAGGGGGTGAGCAGGTTGTCGAAGATCAGGGAATCCGCCCCCAGGGACTGGGCCAGGTCACGCAGCTCCTCGGCCTTGCCGATGCCGCAGATATACTTGGCCTGCACCTCTCTCGTGAACTCCAGCCGCTGGTCCACAATGCCGATGCCCAGGTTGCTCACCAGGTTCACCAGCTCATCCAGCAGGGCGGCGCGCTCACGGCGTGATTCTCCCGGCATGCCGATGCCGACCAGCAGGGCACGCTCTATCAGGTCCGGTTTCTCTCTAATCTCGAACGACATTGAATCAGAAGCTCCGGCTGGTGGTGGGAACTACGTCGCGCAGGTAGTCGCTGTGGCTGGCGTTGCAGGGACACTCTCCGCAGGAACTCAGCAGGGCCGCGCCCAGTGCTGCCATCGTAAGGCAAATGATGCTTTTCATACTAGCCCCATTGAACCGCAAAACCGCCGCGGAATCAAGCCTAAAGTGCGGCAATTTGGGCTTTACCGCCCACGGGAATGCTGGTATAGTATCGCGCGTGGCCGTACCGCTGACCAGCACCGTGGGCAAATCCCCCGCCTTTGCAGGGGAGCTGGCCCGCCTGTGCCATGGCGGCACGCGGGAGAATCCCGTGGTGCTGGACCGCGTGTGCCCGGCCGCCTTCTCCTTTGTGGCGGCCATGGTGGCCGGCATGAGCCGGGAGCCGCGCCGCGTGTGGGTGGTGGCGGATGCCCTGCCCGCCCAAGAGCGCCTGGCTGCGGAATGGCCCCTGTGGCAGGGCACGCCCGCCGTGTTTGTGCCGGAAAAGGAAATCCACGTGAACAACGGCATCAGCGACCCCGACCTGGCAGCCGAGCGCCTGGAGGCCCTGCGCGCCATCTACGGCAAGCCGCAGGGCACGCAGGCCGTGCTGCTGACGGCCGCCACGCTGCTCCAGCCCGTGCCGTCCTTTGCGCAGGCGCAGTCCATCTCCCTGCGCGTGCGTGTGGGCCAGGAGATAGCGCCGGAGAAAATCACCGCCGCCCTGGCGGAGCATGAGTTTGAGCGCGTGGACCAGGTGACGGCGCGCGGCCAGTGGAGCCTGCGCGGCGGTATCCTGGATGTATTCCCCCTGCAATCCGCCTGGCCGCTGCGCCTGGAATTCTTTGGCGACGAGGTGGAGAGCATCCGCGCGTTCGATGTGGACTCCCAGCTCTCCTTCCGCAAGATGGAGGAGGCGGACATGCTGCTGGACGAGCCGGAGGACGATGCCGTGCTGGAGGACTGGATAGCGCCGGAGGACTGGGTGGTATGCCTGCCCGGCTGCGGGCGGCCGGGGGATGTACTGCTGTTCGAGGAGCCGCCGGACCGGGACGACACGCTGCCGGAGGAGCTGGACGAGCTGAACGCCAAGGACCCCACCGCCTTTTTCGGCTCCCCGCTGGGCACGTTCGACAGCGGCGACTTTGTGATGCAGGAGGCGCGCCGCAACCTGGCGCGCATGAGCCTGGAGAAGTGGAAGCGCGACAAGTGGCGCGTGGTCATGTTCTTCCCCCATGCCGGTGAGAAGGACCGTTTCGAGGAAATATGCGGCGACGACCCCGCCTGGAGCGGCGTGCAGAGCCGGGACGGCGACCTGCCCTTCGGCTTTTCCATACCCGGTGCCAAGTTGGCCGTGCTCTCCGCCGCGGAAATCTTCGGCCGCTATTCCTCACCCCGTGCCCGCCGGAGAGACGACCGCGAGGAGCGCATGCGCCGTGAGCGCGCCCAGGCGCCCCTGCGTGAGATTTCCCCCGGAGACCTGGTCATCCACGCCGCGCACGGCCTGGGCAGGTTTGTGGGCATCATCCGCAACGAGGAGACGGCGGAGGAGGAGCTGCACATCAAGTACGCCGGGGATATCCTGCTGCGCCTGCCGCTGCAGCAGAGCCACCTGGTCTCCAAGTACGTGGGTCTGGGCGGCAAGGCCCCGGAGCTCAGCAAGCTGGGCGACAAGCGCTGGAAACGCGCCTGCGAGGCCGCGGAGCGCGCCGTGGCGGATTACGCCGCCCAGCTGCTGGAGGTGCAGGCGGACCGCGAGAACGGCCGCGGCTATGCCCATCCGGCGGATTCCTCCTGGATGTGGCAGTTTGAATCCAGCTTCCCCTACCGGGAGACCCCGGACCAGCTGCGCGCCATCAACCAGGCCAAGGCGGACATGGAATCCCCCCGTCCCATGGACCGCCTCGTCTGCGGTGACGTGGGGTTCGGCAAGACGGAGGTGGCCATCCGCGCCGCGTTCAAGTGCGTGACCGGCGGCAAGCAGGCCGCCATACTGGCCCCCACCACCGTGCTGGCAGACCAGCACTACCGCACCTTCCGCGCCCGCATGAGCGAGTACCCCGTGCGCATTGAGCAGCTGAGCCGCTTTACCCCCGCCAAGAAGGCCCGGGAGATTCTGGAGGCACTCTCCCGCGGTGAGGTGGATATCCTGGTGGGCACGCACCGCCTCATTTCCAAGGACGTGCATTTCAAGGACCTCGGCCTGGCCGTCATCGACGAGGAGCAGCGCTTCGGCGTGCGCCACAAGGAGCAGTTCAAGCGCATGTTCCGCATGGTGGACATGCTCACCCTCTCCGCCACGCCCATTCCCCGCACCCTGTACTCCGCGCTCATGGGCGCGCGGGATATGAGCACCATAGACACCGCGCCGCTCAACCGCCTGCCCGTGCAGACCGCCGTATGCCCGTACAACGAGCAGCTCATCGCCAAGGCCATAGAGCGCGAGCTGGCGCGCAACGGCCAGGTGTTCTTCCTGCACAACCGCGTGCATGACATAGACCAGGTGCAGGCGCGCCTGCAGGCCCTGGCGCCTAAAGCCCGCATTGTGGTGGGCCACGGGCAGATGGACAAGGCGGACCTGGAGCTGGTCATGCGTGATTTCGTGAACGGCAAGGCGGATATCCTGCTCTCCACCACCATCATCGAGAGCGGTATCGACATACCCAACGCCAACACCATCATCATCGACCGCGCGGACCGCTTCGGCCTGGCGGACCTGTACCAGCTGCGCGGGCGCGTGGGCCGCGGCGGCCACCGCGCATACGCCTACCTGATGCTCCCGCGGGAGGCCCTGTGCACCGGGGACGCCCGCAAGCGCGTTTCCGCCATCAAGCAGTTCACGGAGCTGGGCAGCGGGTTCAAGATTGCCATGCGGGACCTGGAAATCCGCGGCGCGGGCAACCTGCTGGGCACCCAGCAGAGCGGCCACATTGCCGCCATCGGCTTTGAGCTGTACTGCCAGCTGCTCCGCCAGTCCATAGAGCGCCTGCAGGGCAAGGTGCCCACCGTGCGCGCAGATGCCGTGATGAAGGCGGATTTCCTCTGCCTGAGCGAGGCCCTGATGACCACGCGGGAGGACACGGAAGGGCTCATCGGCGCCTACCTGCCCGCCACCTACATGGAATCCACCAAGGCGCGCATGGATGCGTACACCCGCCTGGCGCGCGCCGTGAGCGTGGATGAGGTGGACGACCTGGAGCGCGAGTGGCACGACCGCTTCGGCAAGCTGCCGCGGGAGGCCCGCCACCTGCTCACCGTGCAGAAGATACGCCTGCTGGCCACCCGCCGCCGCATCACCATGGTGGAAATCCGCGGGCAGAAACTCATGCTCACGCGGAACAAGGAATATATCCTGCTGGACAAGCGCTTCCCCCGCCTGGCCAAGGTGAAGCCGGCGGACAAGCTGGCGGAAACCCTGCACACCCTGCAATCCATGTAATGAACCTGCCCGTAGAACAAATCCGCCCGCAGTTCCTGGAGGCGCTGGCCGCCCCCGGCGCCACCGTGCTTATCAGCGCCCCCACCGGCTCCGGCAAGTCCACCCGCGTGCCGCTCATGCTGGACCAGGCCGGCTACGGGGAGAAAGGCTGTATCCTGGTGGTGCAGCCCCGCCGCCTGGCCGCACGCCTGCTGGCCGGGTACGTGGCGCGCCAGTACCCCTGCCCCCTGGGGCGGGAGGTGGGCTACACCGTGCGTTTCGATTCCCGCCGCAGTGATTCCACGCGCATCCTCTTTGTGACAGACGGCATCCTGGAACGCCGCCTGACGGACGACCCGGAGCTGCGCGGGGTATCCGCCGTGGTGTTCGACGAGGTGCATGAGCGCCGCCTCTCCGGGGACCTGTGCCTGGCCCGCGTGCTCCAGCTGCAGCAGGCGCAGCGGCAGGACCTGGCAGTGGTGGTCATGTCTGCCACGCTGGAGCTGGACAAGCTGCAGCACTACCTGCCCCGCGCCACCGTGCTGCGGGCAGAGGGCCGCCTGTTCCCCGTGGAGATTGCCTACCGCCAGCCCGTGCCCGTGCGTGACCGCCTGGGCCGCGTGGTTCCCCCGCCCGTGTGGGAGCAGTGCGCCGCCGGCGTGCGGGAGCTGCTGGGCCAGGCAGACTGCGGGGATATCCTGGTTTTCCTGCCCGGCGCGTATGAAATCCGCCGCACCGTGGAGCTGCTGGAACACGCCGCCTGGATGAAGGGGCGGGATGTGTTCCCCCTGCACGGCAACCTGAGCCCGGAGGCCCAGAACCGTGCCGTGGAGTGCGGGGAGCGGCCCCGCGTCATCGTCTCCACCAACATCGCGGAAACCTCGCTCACCATAGAGGGCGTGCGCTCCGTGGTGGATTCCGGCACCGTGCGGGAATCCCGCTGGGAGCCCCGCCGCGGCCTGGCATCCCTGCACGTGGTGCCCGTCTCACAGGCCCAGGCAGACCAGCGCACCGGCCGCGCAGGCCGCCTGGGCCCCGGCCGCTGCATCCGCCTGTGGAGTGAGGCGGACCACCGCCGCCGCGCCCCCTTCCCCGCGCCGGAGGTACACCGCGCGGATATCTCCATGGCTTTCCTGAACCTGCTGGCCTGGGGCTGCCGCTCCCTGGCGGATATCCGCCGCTTTCCCTGGCCGGATGCCCCCACGGAGGCGGAGACGGAGCGCGCCTGGCAGCTCCTGCTGGACCTGGGCGCGGCAGATGCCGCCGGGCTTACCGCCCTGGGGCGCCGCATGCTGCGCCACCCGCTGCCGCCCGTGCTGGCGCGGCTCATGGTGGAAGGGGAATCCGCCGGCTGCGTGCCGGAGATGGCCGCCGTGGCAGCCCTGCTCCAGGGGGAACCCGTGGCCCTGCCCGCCGGGCTGCATGAATCCCTGCATGAGCCGGGGGATTTCTGTGATTTCCAGGCAGAGTGGCGCGCCGTGCAGGCCGCCGCACGCTGCTCCTTCTCACCGCAGGAATGCACCCGCCTGGGCATTCAGGCACGCGCCGCGCGTGAGCTGCTGAAAGCCTGGCACCAGCTGGGCGGCGCGGCAGACCCGCAGGGCGTATCCCTGGATTCCCTGGCAGGCACCCTGCCCCGCGCCCTGCTCACCTGCTACCCGCAGAACGTGGCCGTGCGCCACTCCGCCGCCGCAGCCACCGCCCGCCTGGCCGCCGGCCGCAGCGGCACCATGGATTCAGGCTCCGTGGCCTACCGCGCCCCCGGCCCCGTGTTCCTGGCGGCAGACATTACGGAGATTGGCGCCAAGAAGGTGGAAACCCGCCTTTCCCGCTGCACCCTGCTCCCCGCAGGGCTGCTCCCCCTGCACACGGAGGACGCCGCCGTGTACGACCCCGCCCGCAAGCGCGTGCTGAACATGCGCCGCACCCTGTACCGTGACCTGCTGGTGGAGGAGCGGGAAACCGGGGATGCCCACCCGGACATGGCCGCCCCCATCCTGGCGGACCAGGTGGTGCGCGGCAACCTGAAACTGGAATCCTGGGACGGCCACGTGCTGCAGTGGATCAACCGCCTGGCCTGCCTGCGCGCCGCCATGCCGGAGCTGGAGCTCCCGGAGTTTGGAGAGGAGGACCGCCTGGTGGCCATCACCATGATTTGCGAGGGTGCCGTTTCCTACAAGGAAATCGCCACACGCCCCGTGCTGCCCATCCTGGCGGAATGGCTCTCCCCATGGCAGCGGGAGTGCCTCAACAAGTACGCCCCGAAAGCAGTCAAGCTCCCCAACGGCCGGGAGGTCAAGCTCCTCTACCGTGAGGACGGCACCCCCACCTTCGGCCTGAAATGCCAGCTCCTCTTCGGCACCCCGGATACACCCCGCATTGCAGATGGCCGCGTGCCCTGCCTCGTTGAAATCCTGGCACCCAACCAGCGCCCCTACCAAATCACCGCAGACCTGGCCTCCTTCTGGAAAAACGGCTACCCCCAGATGAAAAAGGACCTGGCCGGCCGCTACCCCCGCCACAACTGGCCGGATTCCGCGCCCATGTAGCTTTTTTAGGCTTGCAAAACGAACTCCCTTTTGTATAATAATCGTTGCCGCTTTGAGTTCCATTTACGAAATCTATTCTATTTCAATATGAAAAGATCGCGTTTTCTTACCTGTTTACTGGCTCTGCTTTCCGGGTTCCCAGCCCACATGTTTGCCGCAGATGCGTGTTTCCCAGACAATATTTCCACGGAAACAACGCCCAAAGGGCAAATTACCCGCCTTGTGGGCTCTGTTACATATACGGAGGACGAGAAAATCGAACGCAAGACAGCCTCCAACTACAGTGACGGAGCCTTCTGCGTGGGAACCCACTTGGGGGATGGAGAGTTGATAGTGGCCGATGGAGTGGAACTCAACTTCTCCAACTCCCTGTATGCAGGAGGCAAGGGCTACGGAAGCTCGGAATCAGGTGCCGCAAACGGCACCATTACCGTGGGCAAGGGGGCAGTCGTGACCGTGGGCGTGAACACCTACAGCTCCGGTGGCCACCATGTGGACGTGGGTAACAGCAGTGCAGACATTACCGGCACGCTCAACATCAACGGAGGCACCGTGAACACTACGCAGGCTGTAGTGGGCTATAACAAAGCCCTCGGCGTGGTCAATATTACCAACGGCGGTGTATTGAATCTAAGCCTGGACCATGTGAACGATACCACGCAAATCGATTTTCTGGCAGGATACCTGGGCAAGGCCGAATTCAACCTGAACGACGGCCACATCAAGGACTCCCGCGCAGGGCAGACCTTCATTGCATGCTACAATGGCACAGCCGAAATAAATCTTGAACACGGCTCCACTTGGGAAAGCGACGCCGTCGTCTTTGCTGGATACGGAAGTACTAAAGATTGCGGCACCATCACCGTATCCGGGGATTCTTTCCTTTCTGCGGATGCCTTTCAGCTGTATGCGCACCTGGAAGTGGTCAACGAGGGGACCCTGCAATTTGATTCGTACAGCTACCTTGAAGGAGGTCATATAACCTGCAGTAACGGCGGCGTACTCAGGACCGATTTCATGCAAATCGAATCCGGCACCGACAACACCACTGGCAAGCTGACCCTGCAGAATGGCGCAACCCTGGACTTGGCAACCAATATGATTCTTGACGGCACGTTGGAACTGGACCACGCCTCCCACACCATAAGGGAGGACCAGCTCATCCAGACCAAGACGGCAGCGGGCGTGGTGACAGTCAAAGATGGAGCCACCTTGGTGAACTATGGTGAAATGTACACAACTGGTGAAGGCGCTGCGCTGGAAGTGCAGCTGGAGGCCGGCAGCCGTTTCCAGACGGGTACCATGCAGGTGACTGGCCGCGGCGCGGAAGGCGATGACAATATACCCCTGAACATCTTGGGCTATGGCAACGGCTTGACCGGTGCCGTCAGCATCACCCTGCCCGCCGAAGGCAAGCTGAGCCTGGGTTCCGTGCTGGAGGGCCGCAATGCCGACAACACCGGCTACGAGCTCCAGAAGGTCTACCTGGGCGACTACGAGAGAATTAACGACACCCTGCTGAAGGGCTTGGGGCTGGCAAATGCCGCAGCAAGCGGAAACATCCAGTTCGACTATGAGACGCGCCACATCATGCTGGTGCTCTCCACGGACGAGGTGAACAAGCACGACGGTACCCACACCGTTTCAGTGGGAGAGGGATCCGGCGTGGTCATCGAGAACGGAGGCCGCACCGAGGGAGAAACCAAGGCCGGCACCATCGGCTCCTACTCCACGGACGGCAGCAACACAACCCAGGCCGACGTGCGCGTGAGCGAGGCCGCCAGCAACACGGCCGGCATGCAGAGTGTGGTGGAATGGCACGGCAGCTCCCTGGAGACCATTTCCGGGGAATCCACCACGCTGACTGCGGGCGTGACCGTGACCATGGTGGACAAGACGGTGAAGGGAGATAGCAAGGAAGGCACCCTGCTGGTAAAGGACGGCAGCACCCTGACAAACGATGGTGTCATTCACGGTATCACCGTGGTGGAGAAAGACGCCCTGTTCAAGGGATCCGGCACCATGGGGCAGACTGAGGTGCACGGCAACCTGGTGGTGGGCAACTCCCCCGGCGTGCAGACATACAACGGAAATCTCACGCTTTATTCCAGCTCCAGCACCACCTTCAGCGTGGCCGGGCTGGATAATGCCGCTACCATCGGCAACACCGGGTGGGACAGCCACACCTATTCCCAGATTACCTTGGGAGCAGGCTGCACGGCCACCCTGCAGGATCAGGCGAGCATCATCATCGAGTTCGGCGGCACGGAAATCCACGCACGTGGCGGCTACCATGAGGAGCTGCCCTTCTCATTCGACCTGCTGCTGATTTCCGGCAATCTCCTGCTGCCGGAGGGCATGGTGGACCTGGCTGGTGCCAGTGGAGACATCGATATCACCGAGTACATCAACGCCACTTTCACCGTGACCCAGGACGTGGCTGCCCGATACGGCAACGCGGACAACATGCAGGTGAACATACTCCCCGGCGAATACCAGTTCCTGGTAACCAAGACGGCCGACAGCACCTACAAGGACCTGCGCCTGGTAGGCCGTGGCACAGTCAGCGTGCCGGAACCCGCCACAGGCACGCTGTCCCTGTTGGCCTTGGCAGCGCTCTGCGCCCGCCGCCGCAGGAAGGCCTGAGCCCTCTGCCCCAGTCCTGTTCCAGCCGGCCCGGTATACCAACCGGGCCGGTTTCTTTTTTGCCCCTATATGGATACAAAGCAGGATGCACCACCTTGCGGCGGTGCATCCCGGAAATAATTTGCCTTTTGGCGCAGCTTACTTGGCAGCCTTGATGATGGCGGCGAAGGAGTCGGCCTTCAGGGCGGCGCCACCCACAAGGGCACCGTCGATGTCGGGCTGGCTCATGAGCTCGGCAGCGTTGGCGGGCTTCACGGAGCCGCCGTACTGCAGGCGCACCTTGTCGGCGGCCTCGGCACCCACGGTCTCGGCCAGCACGCTGCGGATATAGGCGTGGGCGGCCTGGGCGTCGGCGGCAGAGGCGGTCTTGCCGGTGCCGATGGCCCACACGGGCTCATAGGCGATGACGATGCCGGCGACCTGCTCCGGGGTGAGGTCGGCAAGGCCTTCCACCACCTGGGACTTCAGGACGGACTCCAGCTGGCCGCCTTCGCGCTGCTCCAGGGTCTCACCGATGCAGTAGATGGGGATGATGCCGGCGGAAAGGGCCTTCTTGATCTTCTTGTTGATGTAGGCGTTGGTCTCGCCATGGTACTGGCGGCGCTCGGAGTGGCCGAGGACGACGTACTTGCAGCCCAGCTCGTTAAGCATGGTGGTGGAAATCTCACCGGTGAAGGCACCGTTGTCGCGGTCGCTCACGTCCTGGGCGCCCACGCCGATGCACTGGCAGCCGTTCAGGGCATCCATCACGGCGGGAATGGTCACAAAGGGAGGAACGATGACCTTGTCGACGCAGATGTCGCACACGTTCTCGTTCTTGAGGGCGGCGATGAACTCCTTGGCCTCGGCCGGGCCGATGTTCATCTTCCAGTTGGCAGCAATAATGGGGGTACGAGACATAATAGGTAAGTGTCTTGTTATGACGCGGGAGAGGGTACAGCGCACACGGCGTTAAGTCAAGCAAAATCGGAAAAAAAGAACCGGCCCGGCAGCATGCCGGACCGGTTCCAGGGACATTGTACGCTGTACATCACTCCACGGTGACATTCTGGCAGTTGTTCTGCCGCACATAGTCCTTGGCGGGGCCGTTGGGGAACGTGTTGCCCTTGATGGTCACATCTGACGTGGACTTGAGGGACACGCCGTTCTTGTTGTCCATCAGGAACTTGTTGTTCAGGATGGAGATGCCGGAGTGCACGGCCTGCGCGTGCTCGCGGTTCTCCGGGGCCACGTTGATGACAGGGCCGCCGCAGTGGTCGAAGGTGTTGCCCTCTATGACGAGCTTGCGGACCATGCCGGACTCATACCAGCTGCGGGCATCGTCCGCCACCAGGATGGCAGACATGTGGGAGCGGATGAACACGTTGTCCTTGATGGTGATGGGGCGGCGGGTGGTGAGCAGGAAGGCGCGGGTGGGAATGCACTCCACGCGGCAGTTGGTCACCACCACCTCCGGGGTGGCGGTCACGTTCTCCAGGCAGTCCGTGTTCGCCTCCACGCCGGCGGGCAGGTCCTTCTCCAGCTCCAGCTCCATGCTGCGCTTGTCCTGGCTCATGGTGGCGGAAACCACCTTGTTCATGCCCTTGGAGTTCAGGTTCTTGCCGGAGATGACATCCACCTCGTCACCCTTGCGGAACGCCTCGAAGCCCCAAGTCTGGCCGTGGCAGAAACGCACGGTGACATGGCGCGGGTCCTTCACCTCCGTAATCTTGAGATGCGTGCCGTGAATGTTGATGGCATCGTCGTTCGCGCCGTGGAAATGCACCTTGTTCACGGAAATCTTGCCGTAGCAGCCGGAGAAGTGCAGCATATCCGCCCAAGAGGCACAGGTGCGGCCGGAGTCCTCGCGCGGGGCAATGGTCACGTTGTCGAACGTGAGGTTCTTGGAGAACTGGGACACCACGCCCATACCGTGCATGAAGTGGAATTTCACACCGATGTAGGAGATATCCGAGGAGTTGTTGCAGAACACGGAGGCGTACTCGCGGCGGATCTGGCGGTGCTGGTAGGTAGCCCCCTTCTGGAAACCGGGGTTCCTGTCATACGCCATGCGCACCTTGCCGGGCTCCAGCTCCTCCACCTGGCCGGTAAGGCCCTTGTTGCCGCCCACGTTGCGCACGCACAGGGGCTCTGCGGTGTACTGCTGCACAAAGCAGCCGGGGCCTTCCTTCCAGCCGTCGCCCACCCAGCTCAGCTTGCCGTTCTCAATCACGTACTTGCTGTCCGGGTGAATCTGGAACACGGCCTCCTTCTCCCCCACCTCCAGGGCGGTGTACTCTGAAATGGTGGGGCGGGCGTAGTCTATGGCTATACCCTTGAACGTGATATCCTTGCACTGGTCCATGTGGATTTCCATCATGCGGCCGCGGCAGAGCAGCAGGGCATCCTTGCCGGTGATTTCCAGGTTCTTGGCCCCGTGCAGGTCTATCATCACGCGCTTGGGCATGTCAGGGGCGTCGTTCGTGTTGGAGATATGCAGCTTCTCCTCGTTCAGCCCCTCTGCCTGCCACTCATACGTGCCGGGGGCAAACTTGATGACCACGGGCTTGTCCTTGCTGCCCTTCACCTGCGGTGCCAGGGAACCCACAATGGTGCCGGGTTTCACCAGCAGCTTGTCCCCGCCCTTCAGCACCAGCTTGTTCACGGGTGCCATGGTTTTCCAGGGCTGCTTGGCAGTACCGGGGTTGCTGTCGTTGCCCTTGGCGGGATCCACGGCATACGTGGCGGCATGCAGCACCCCTGCAAGGGATGCCAGCACCGCAGCGGAGGTCAGGGTGAGGAGTGATTTCATACGGCTGGGATTGTACATGTTTCCACCGCCAAGGCAAGCCAAAAGTCGAACAGGCCGCTCCCGGCGGACTCAGCCTTCAGACTGATGTGCACGCCCTTTTCCAAGAGCAGCCTGTTCAAGGCGGCAAGGTAGGCTTTATCCGTACTGCCCTCGCAGGCAATCCAAATCACGGTCTGGGTACATAAGAACCGGCCATGGCTTACAGGGCGGGGAATGGTATTCCTGCAAAGTACCCGTTCAGATAGCCCAAACGGAAGTTTTTCACGTTGCGCACGCCCTGGAAATCACACAGGCGGCAAAGCTGCGTGCCATTCTCCAGGTTCTTGCGCACGATGCCCACCTCGGAAACGCGCAGGTCATCATCGTCCAGCAGCTCCGTGTTGTGGACGGTGATAACCAGCTGGGCGTTGTTCGTGTTGTACGCCTTGTCCGTGAAGAGCCTGACGAGGGCTCTCAGCACGATGGGGTGGATGGAGCGGTCCAGCTCGTCTATGACGACGGTTGTGCCGCTGCGCAGCGCGTTGAGCAGCACGCCCAGCAAGCCGAACAGCACCTGGGTGCCGCGGGATTCCTCCCGCAGGTTGAACCTTTCTTCCGTACCGTCGTTCCGCTGATGGTAGGTGTAGATGTACTCGAAGATTTTTTGGTTCTTCCTGAAGAAAATGGATGCAGCCTCATCCTCGTTCCCAAACCGCTCCTCCAGGCATGTTCATTGCAAGGTTAAATGCGACAGATGACATAGAGAATTGCCTTCACGCCTT
>JAUNQN010000063.1 GCA_030536145.1 Akkermansia sp. | reverse complement strand
CCTTCGCCAGATAGGCGGCGGTGATGCCGAAGTAGCAGCGCGCCTTCACGCCCTCCGGCCCGTGGCCGATGTACACATTGCCGTTGAGCATCATGGGGTGCCCTACCTCCGCCACACCGTCCTTGCCGCCGGAGAGGGAAAGGGTCTTCTTGGAGCTGTAGCCGAAGCCCTCCAGGTACACCTTGCGCGTATTGCCGAGAGTGCCCTCCTGCCCGGCGGGGCTGGAGGAATCATAGAGAGTGTAAGAAGTGCCGACGTACGTGACTGTCAGGCCAAGCTCGGAATCACTGATGGCCTTGGCAAAGCCGTCCCGCGTGCGGGTGGAGTCCTCCGGCAGCTCCAGGGTATGCCCTGCGTTGTCGGTGATGGTGCCTGCCTTGCGCATATTGTTATCGGAAATACTACCGGTGGAAGCCTTTGCCCACACGGCCTCCACCCTCGGCACGCCCACAGTTACGGGGGCGTGGAATGTCTGGGCGGCGGTGAAGGTGTTCTCGCTCGAGAGCCGCGCCACATTGCCCTCTGGAGGAGAAACGGCGGCAATGGCATCATACACGCCGCCGCTGGCCACGGCGTTGGAGCTGCCCTCCACCGGCACGGGATCAACGACAACGGGAGCAGAGCCCCCGCCCGCAGCGCCGATGACGGGAGCGGGGGCTTCAGTAGGGAGGACGCGGAACTCTCCCTCCGTTTCCACGCATACGGAATCCGCCGGGGCAAAGAACGCGCCGCTGCCGCCCGCCGGCAGGAAAAGCAGCGTGGCGGTGGCCCCGTTTATCTTCGCCGTAACCGTGGCGGCAGAAGTGCAGGTAACACTGTAGCACGCCCCAATATCCATGTTGTCTATCGTGTGTTTGTTCATAATCTTGTACACTACGGCCGCCAGGGGAATCCCGGCCGCCACCTGCGGCATCATAGGAACAGGATGGGAGCAAGTCAACGCAGAACATGCATATGCAACCGGGAACCGTCCAGGGACAGGAGTAATGCGGGCAATCGAGTAGGGGGGCTTTTCGCCCCCCCTCTCACACCACTGTACGTGCCATTTATGGCATACGGCGGTTTCCGTCCAGAGTCAGAGGCATTGACTCAATGAGACTAACCCTTCCTGACGCAACCACGTGTTGCCCATTGCTATGTTGGCGGGTTTCGAGCACGCTATTGCCGCCACCTCGTTCCTATTGCTATGATGACGCTCCTCAACTTCCGCTTGCAGCCGATGGATTCCAGGAATCGGCGGATTCCTCTCGGGTGTTTGCATTGTTTGAGACGGCAGCAGCGTAGTCGACGCCTTATCCATTGGTCCGTGGCCCGACATAGGCTTTTGATGGCTGCGAGCCGGAAATAGTTTGCCCAGCCCCGCAGTACGCTATCACTTCCCGCAGTGTCAGGGAGCGGCCCCGGCGCGTTGTCTGCCTGACTTTCGCCTTGAGCTTATCCACGCTTCTGGGTGCTATGCGCAGTATCCCCCCCTGCTCCGATGATATAGCCCAGATAGACGCAGTTGCAAACTTTATCCACCTTGCTTTTCTCCCGGTTGACTTTGAGCCGCATTTCCTCTTCGATGTAGCGGGTGACGGCTTCCAGTACGCGTTTGCCTGCCTTCAGCGTTTTCACGAGGATGATTCAGTCATCCGCATATCGGCAAAACCGTAGTCCGCGGTTCTCCAATTCCTTGTCCAGCTCGTCGAGCAGGAGGTTCGCCAAGAGCGGTGAGAGGGGGCCGCCCTGCGGCGTTCCCTGTTCCCGTTTCCACGGCGCAGCCTGTCCAAAGTCGAACAGGCCTTGCCTCAGGGTGTCTTGGTTCTGTTGCTCCATGCTTGTGGGTTTCAGGCTGTACTGCTGTTGCGGATTCAGTCCTTCCCTGCCAAGGGCGCGGGTACTATGCCCTCTGCCGACTCCCTGCTTCCGCGCTTTCGCGCGTTACCCTTTCAGGCCTAAACAGGGTCTCACCGAATATAAATATGCTACTTTGCTCCGCGCCCACCCCTCCGGGGCAAACTTGCAAGCAAGTTTGGCTAACCGGCCTTACAGCCTCCGGGGGCTTTGTTCTTCAGGTTTGGGTTTCCGTATCATCACGGCACCTTGTGGACTTTCACCACAGTTCGCATATCGCGTCGGTCGCACAAAAAAAACGCGCGCCCTTCCGGGTGCGCGTTTTTTTGCACATTCGGGGATTCGCCTACTCGCCCGCCATGATGGCCTCGATGTCTGCCACCTCCAGCGGGGCATTGGGAATCAGGTCCTCCACATGGTCGGCGCAGACCACCACGTCCGTCTCAATGCGGATGCCGATGGCCTCCTCCGGGATGTAGATGCCGGGTTCCACGGTCCACACCTGGTTCTCCGCAAACTCGGGGTCGGCGGGGCCCACGTCGTGCACATCCAGGCCCAGGGGGTGGGAGGTGCCGTGCATGTAGTACTTGCGCACGCAGAGCGGGTTCTCCGGGGCGGCATCCACCTCCTCCTGCTTGAGCAGGCCCAGCTGCACCAGCTGCGCGGCCATCTCCACGCGCACCAGGCGCTCGTACTCGCTCTTCTTCAGGCCGGGGCGCATAATGCTGCAGGCGTACTTGTGAACGGCCAGCACGGCCTCGTACACGGCCTTCTGGCGGGGGGTGAACTTGCCGTTGGCGGGGATGGTGCGGCTCATGTCGCCGGCGTAGCCGCCGTATTCCGCGCCGATGTCGAAGAGAATCAGGTCGCCGTCCCGGCACTCCTTGTGGTTGGAGATATAGTGCAGCACGCAGGTATCCGCGCCGCTGGCAATGATGGGCAGGAAGGAGAACTTGCGGGCGCGGCGGCTGATATACCCGGCGCTGAGCAGGGCCTCCATCTCCCACTCGCCCATGCCGGGTTTCACGCGGCGCAGGGTCTCCACATAGCCCTCGCCCGTAATGCGGCAGGCCTCGCGCAGCTGGGCCAGCTCCTCCGGCTGCTTCACCAGGCGCATATCCGCCAGCAGGGGGTACACGCTCTTCACCGCCGTATCAGGGTAGCTGGCCAGCAGGGCGGCCTTCATGCGCTCGTTGCGCGTCTGCACGTAGGTGTAGCGGCGCGGGTGGACGTCCACCTCCAGCCACACCTCCTTGGCGGCGGGCACCCACTGGGCCAGCAGGGCGTTGTACTCGTCCGTCCAGCGCACATCCCGGATACCGCACAGCCTGGTGGCCGTGGCCTTGTCCAGACGGGCGCCCTCCCAAATCACGATGCGCTCGTTCGTCTCACGCAGCAGCAGCGTATCCTCGTGCGCGCCGTCCTCTCCCACGCGCATCAGCAGCACCGTCTCCTCCTGGTCTATGCCGGTCAGGTAGAACAGGTTGGCATTCTGGTGGTGCGCCATCGTGCCGTCGGCATTGGTGGGGTAGATATCGTTTGCATGCACAATCACCAGGCTGCCGGCGGGCAGCTGCTTGGCCAGGTTGTCGCGCGTGCGGACATAGAATGATGCGTCGATGGGGGTATAGCGGAGTGTATGCATAATGGCTGTCTTGTTCCTGCCCCAGTATACCCTTTCCACCACGCCCCTGCAACCGCAAAATCCCGCCGGAAGCAGCCTGAAATTCCCCCTTTTTGCATACAAATGCACAACTCTCTTACCATCAGTACATTTTCATTCTAATTTGCCAGAAATCGGAAGGAGTTTCAGGCACATTTTGCCAGAAAACGGAACGACTTTTCACCCGCTTTTGCCGGAAAACGGAGGGAGAATTCGTGTCCGCGCGGGCTAATTGGCTTGATTAACCGCGCGCGTGAGCCTATAATGCACGCGTTATGGCAAGCAAGTTCCACCTGAGTCCCATGCGCAAGGCATTCTTTCTCCTGCTCCTGGTAGGGGCCCTGGGTGCCACGGTCATCGGCGTGGTGAACAAGCTGATGGCCAAGAAGGAGCTCAAGATAGACACCACGCCCATATACGGCAAGGACATTCCGCTGGAGGAGATGCCGCAGCAGCTCATGCCCGGGCTGGTGCTGCTCACCGCGGAACAGCTGGCCAAGGCTCCCGTCATCGATGGTTTCCAATCCCCCGTGGGCACGCCGAACGGCGCTTTCATGTATGATGCCCAGCCCTTCGGCACGCCAAACGAACAGCGCGGCGGCAACCACGTGGGGCAGGACCTGAACGGCATCGGCGGTGAGAACACCGACGAGGGAGAGCCCGTGTACGCCGCCGCACGCGGCCTGGTGGTGTACAGCGCCTGCCCCGCAGAATCCTGGGGCAACGTGGTGGTGCTGCTGCACCGCATGCCGGACGGCAAGCCCGTGCAGACCCTGTACGCCCACCTGAAGGACCGCGCCGTGCGCACGGGTGAGACCGTGGGCCGCGGAGAGCCCATCGGCAGCATCGGCACCGCAGGCGGGCAATACCTGGCGCACCTGCATTTCGAGGCCGTTTCCTCACGCTGCGTGGAGGCCGGCATGCCCGGCTACAAGGCCGGCGGCACCATGAACCGCCTGGACCCGGCGGAGCTCATGAAGGCCTACCCCGCCCCCGCCTTCCCCGATCCCTACGCCGCCGTGCGCCTGATCCGCAAGCGGGAGGCCGCCGGCGGGGACATGACCCTGCCGGAAAGCGTGCTGAAGGAAGGTGCCGTGCCCGTAACCCCCACCCAGTTCCTCTGATTCCCAAACCTTTTCCCCATACCGATTTGCCATGAAACGCAGTATCATCCTGTTCATCATCAGTTTCCTCATTGCCGCCGGCGCCTGCGTGGGCGTGTACTACATGCTGCAGCAAAAGGCCGCCAACCAGCAGACGGAGCAGCCCAAGCAGCCCACCGCCACGGAACAAACCGCCACCCCCGGAACCACCGCCACCACTGCCCCGGCGGAGCAGCCCCAGGCCCCGGAGGTGAAGGACCCCACGCCCCTGCCGGAAACCACCCCCACGCCGGACCTGCCCGCAGAGCAGCCCCAGGCCCCCGCCCCCAAGACGGAGAAGGAGATGGCCGCAGCCGTGCAGAAGGCCATGGTTTCCACCGACCCCGCCACCGCCCTGGCCGGCCTGCTGGGTGACCCCGCCATTGTGCAGGCCGTGGCAGACTGGGCCGCCAGGCACCCCAAGTTCAAGATGGAGGAAGTGGGCAACAGCTCCGGCACAGACGGTTCCAAGACCACCCGCTTCCGCCTGGTTTCCACCGACGGCTCCGGCGATGCCCTGATGGACGTGACCCGCCATGCGGACGGCACTGTGACCGTGGACAGTTTCACCCCCACCGGGTCTGACAAGACAGCCCTGGCTCCCGGCGCAGACTCCCTGACCGTGGCAGAGGGATTTGTGGAGGCCGTGAAGCGCGGCGACATGAGCACTGCACGCCGCATGATCAGCGGCAAGAAGGTGTCCGACGCCACCATCGCGGGCCTGTGCATGATTTTCGAGGAAGGCGCCTACGCCCTGCGCAACAACGCCCCCATCCGCAACACCTTTGAGAACGATGCCCACTCCGGCTACCTGGTCTATGTGAACCCCCAGGACCAGGAATCCGCCAAGCCCGGCAACATCGGCCTGGAGCTGGCCAAGAACCAGGCCTCCTGGCGCATTACGGATGTCTCCCTGGATTCCCTGCTCAGCAGCTATGAGAGCAGCGGCAATGCAGAGAACGGCCACTACTTCCCCATCGTCAAGAACCCCAAGGGCGGTGATTCCCTGGCCCTCTTCTTCGGGTTCGACGAGTCCTCCCTCACCCCCCGCTCCATGCGCCAGCTGGAGATTGTGGCCGCCCTGCTGAAGGAGAGCAAGCGCAAGCTGGAAATCTCCGGCCACACGGATGACGTGGGCTCCGCAGAATACAACCTCAAGCTCTCCGAGAAGCGCGCCGCCGCCGTCAAGCAGGCCCTCGTCGGCTTCGGTGTGGATGCCGCCCAGATTTCCACCCAGGGCATGGGCAAGAGCCAGCCCCGCCGCACCTACTCCACGGATGACTCCGACCAGGAAATCAACACCGTGCGCGGTGAGAACCGCCGCGCGGAAATCTACCTGGATTTCGAGTAAAACCGCCACGCGCACCGCACCACCATGGAGTTTCCGCCGTGCCATGCGCACGATTACGCCGCAGAGCTGAACCCGGAGCAGTACCAGGCCGTTACCACCACGGCGCAGCGCGCCCTGGTGCTGGCCGGTGCCGGCAGCGGCAAGACCCGCACCCTCACCTACCGCGTGGCCTACCTGCTGGAGCAGGGCGTGCCGCCCTGGCGCATTCTGCTGCTCACCTTCACCAACAAGGCCGCACGGGAAATGCTGGAGCGCGTGACCGCGCTCACCGGCACGGATGCCCGCAGCCTCTGGGGCGGCACCTTCCACTCCATCGCCTTCCGCATCCTGCGCCGCCATGCAGAGCGCCTGGGCTACATGCCCGGGTTCACCATCTTTGATTCAGACGACCAGAAATCACTCATGCGCGCCCTAGTCAAGCAGCATGCGGGCAAGATGAAGAAGAGCGACCGCTTCCCCAAGCCGGAGGTGCTGCTCTCCCTGCACAGCCTGGCCGTGAACACGGAGGATTCCTGGGAGCACGTGCTGCGCACCCGCTATGCCGCCCTGGAGCGCCACACGGACACCATCTCCGCCATCTTCCATGACTACGCCGCCCGCAAGAAAGCGCTCAACGCCATGGATTTCGACGACCTGCTCACCAACCTGCACCGCCTGCTCCGGGAGCATGAGGACCTGCGCGCGGATTTCCAGGGGCGGTTCCAGCATGTGCTGGTGGACGAGTACCAGGACACCAACGCCCCGCAGGACCGCATCGTGGCCCTGCTCTCCGGCGGTGAGCACAGCAGTCTCATGGCCGTGGGGGATGATGCCCAGAGCATCTACTCCTGGCGCGGGGCGGATGTCTCCCACATCCTGCACTTCACGGAAACCTACCCCGGTGCCAGCGTGTACCACATCACCACCAACTACCGCAGCACCCCCGCCATCCTGGCCGTATCGAACGCCGCCATCGCCCTGAACAGCAACCAGATTTCCAAGGAGCTCCGCGCCGCGCGCCCCGGCACCGCCATGCGCCCCGTCGTGCTCCCCGCCCCGGGCAACCATGAGGAGGCACGCTTCGTCGCAGACCGTATCGATGCCCTCATGGGCAGTGGCATCCCCGGCAAGGACATCGCCGTGCTCTACCGCGCCCACTTCCACAGCCTGGACGTGCAGATGCAGCTCACCCGCAGCCACATCCCCTTCCGCATCACCAGCGGCCTGCGCTTCTTTGAGCAGGCCCACGTAAAAGACGTGGTGGCCTTCCTGCGCCTGCTCTCCAACCCGCGGGATGAGATTGCCTTCCGCCGCATCGTCACCACCTTCCAAGGCGTGGGTGAGGTGACCGCCGGCAAAATCTGGCAGGAGTGGCAGCGCTGCGCCGGAGAATGGCTGGCCGCCCACCCGGATTCCACCCGCCTGGAGCAGCCCCACACCCTGGTGATGAAATCCGCCGCCATACCCCCCAAGGCGCGCCCGCACTGGCAGGCTTTCCTCTCCCTCATGGATTCCCTGCACCCGGAGGATGCCGAGCTGCTGCCCGCAGAGCTGGTACACACCGTGCAGGAATACCTGGCCCCCTACCTCCGCACCGCGTATGAGAACTATGAGGATCGCATCGAGGACATCGGCCAGCTGGCACGCACCGTGGGAGAGGAGCACGACCTGGAGGCCTTCCTCTCCCAGGTTGCCCTCCTCAGCGAGACCGACCAGGACGCCATGGACGACGACTGCGTCACCCTCTCCACCATCCACCAGGCAAAGGGCCTGGAGTGGAAGGTGGTGTTCATCATCTTCCTGGCAGATGGACTCTTCCCCCACTCCCGCGTGCTGGAGACAGGGGACACCGCCGCACTGGAGGAGGAGACCCGCCTCTTCTACGTGGCCGTGACCCGCGCCCAGGACCAGCTCTACATGAGCTTCCCCCGCTACAACGGCCGCGGGTACGACATGCAGTACTGCCCCCCCTCCCGTTTCCTCACCGCCATGCCGGAGGAGCTGCTGGACCTCTGGGAATGCTGATTGCGCCCCGCCGCAAACTTTCCCCCGTTCCGCCCCTTGCCATCCAGCCGTTCTTCCTGTATACTGGGCGCATGAGTGATATCGAATGGAACAGCGTACCCGTGACCGATGAGGAGAAACCCACCGTATCCCGTGAGGATTTGCGGGAGATGGCACGTGACCTGGACCCGGACGATTTTGATGATGCGGTGCGCAATTTCCTGGACGAGCTGATGGGGGATGCCCCCATGGACGAGCTGCAGAAGGGCGCCACCCTGCTGCTGCAGGATGAGGTGGACCTTTCCCCGGACCTGGCCGCCCAGGGAGTGGAGCCGGATATGGACCTCATCTCCCTGC
The DNA here is from genome assembly GCA_030536145.1 of Akkermansia sp. GTDB lineage: Bacteria > Verrucomicrobiota > Verrucomicrobiia > Verrucomicrobiales > Akkermansiaceae > Akkermansia. The sequence goes on along the minus strand of JAUNQN010000063.1, from coordinate 2,599 downwards.
TGCTGGCCACCGGCGCAGATATCAATGCCCGCAACGCCTACGGCCAGCCACCCCTGCACCTGGCTGCCTATTACGGGTATGAAGACATCATCGATACCCTGCTGGCCGCCGGCGCAGACCTGCGCACCAAGAATGCCCAAGGCCGCTTTGCCGCAGAGGTGGCCGCCACCCCCACCCTGGCCGCCAAGCTGGAGCCGCCCTACCACCCGGATGACGACAAGCCCCTGCCCGCAGAGATCGAGGACGCCGACTGCGAATGCGACGGCGACCATGAATGCACCTGCGGCGGCGGGCATGAATGCCACTGCGGCCACCACCACGATTGATGCCCGGCCATCAGCCCTAGCCCAGCGTTCAGGGGCGGCAGGCAGCAAGATTCCTAATCCGGAATCCTAATTCAGGTTCCCCCGCCCCTTCTCCTCGCGCAGCACGCGCATCATATCCGCCGTCAGCGTCTCACTGCTGAACAGGCCGATTCCTTTCACCCCGGCCGCGCGGAGCTTGCGGATCATGGCGCGCAGGGACTCTGCATCCATATCCGGCAGATGCAGGCCAGGCGCCAGGGGAAAGCGCTGCTGCACCTGCTGCTGCGCCTCTCCCACCATGCGCAGCACCCAATCCGGCTGCTCATTGTAGAAGGAATGGTAATCCATGGGCAGGGCAAAATCCAACGGAAAACGGCTCCATTCCTGGCGCACCAGGCGGCCGGCCACCTGCGGCGTGGGGAACACCGCACAGGCCGCGCGCAAGCCGTGGCTGCGGATGCGCCCGCACAGTGCCGCCGCCACATTCGCCACGCTCTGCAGGCGGAACTCCCGCCAGGCCGTGTCCTTGTCCGCCTCCTGCTGCACATCCCGCCCCTGCTCGGCGCGGAACTTCGCCCGGCACGCCTCACAATAGCAGAAATCATACGCGGGCAGCTCGCGGTCCATCACCAGCCCGTACTTCTCCCACAGGCCGCGCGGCAAAATCACATCCGGCAGGCGCAGGTAATCCAGCTGGATACCGCTGAGCCCCGGCACCGCCGCCAGCTCGTCCACACGCTCCAGCAAGTGCTGCAGCACCTTCGGGCTGTTCGGGCACAGGAACTGGTAATACGCCACATACGGGCGGTCAGCCTCCACATGGCAGGACTTGCCCTCACGGCTCACCGCATAGCACTCCGGGTACTGCGCCAGCAGGGCATCCCCCGGGCGGTTCATAGTCCACAGCCAGGCCACCACCTGCAAGCCGGCGCGGCGCGCCAGCGGGGTCAGCGTGCGCACCTGCTCCACAGAGCCGTCCACCACCACCGTATCCACACCCGCTGCGGCATACTCCGCAAAACGGCGCGTCCACAGCTCCGTATTCCCCGTATCCTCTCCCCCGTGTACCCACAGGTACACCTGCGGGAAAGGCTCCGCCACCTTGCGCGCCGTGAACTGCCCGTTGGAATCCAGCTGCAGCAGCCGCCCCGTGCGCGCGCAGGTGCCCTGCAGCAGGAAATGGTGCGGGCGCACCTCCGCCTGCGTTCCCGCAGGGGCAGCAAGCGCGGCAGAGTAGGTTCCCAGCTCCTTGTACGCCGCCTGCTGCCCGTGCAGGTAGCCGTACATGGCTATCCGCAGGTCGTCCTCCGGGTCAGGCTCGGCAGATTCCCACACGCCCGCGGGCTGTGCGCTGAACACCACACGGCCCCAATGCTCCGGGCGGTGGATATTCACCACCCCCGTGGGAGCCCATACGTGGTTGCTCTCCGGCAGCGGATTCCCGTCCGCCCCCTTCACCTTGGAATACCCGCAGGGGGAGGCCGCATCCGGCTCCACCTGCCAGTTCACCCGTGAGAAATTGAACCGCATCGTCCGCCCCGGCTCCGGGGCCTCATCCTTCCGCGGCTGCGTGCCGTGGCTGGTAATACAGCGCCAGGGTATGGCCAGCTCCACGCTCCAGCCACGGTCCTTGTCGCCCGGGCAGTTCAGCGTGCCGTGCAACTTCACCGCATGCTTCAGCCCGCGCATCTCCCAATCGTGCAGCACCACCGGGTCCGCCAGGCGGTATGTGCGCGCCAGGAACAGGTCCCACACCGTACCCAGGGCGTTCACCTCCAGCTCCAGGTAGTGGTTCCCCTCCTCCTGCGGGTCGATGAACACCTCGAAATCCGGGTCCTGAAACACCACGCTGTCATGCTCCCGCTGCGTGGCCCACAGGTCCTCCTCCGGCATATCCGCCAGAATGTACAGGTAATGATCATCCCACAGCATGCGTACCTCCGTGCCGTCATCCACCGCGCCGCCCTCTATATCCCGCAGCGGAGCAAACTTCGCCGCCCTGCCCCACACTGCCTCGTCTCCGCTCCCGTCTATCACCATCGCCTCATCCGTGCGCTGGCAAACATACGGCAGCGGCATCAGCTCCGCCCCACACAACACTCCCGCCATCATTCCCGCCACGGCACATGCCATTCCCGTTTTCTTCATGCCCACAGCCTAACATGTTCCCGCCCCGTTGTAAACGACAAAACCGCTTTCCCCTACACACAAGCAGTTTCTCAAGCCGCGCTGCGGGTACACGGAAAAGGCCGCCGGGCTTTCGCTCGGCGGCCTTTGTTAGCCCTGGCGGCTAT
>JAUNQN010000026.1:2158-39959 GCA_030536145.1 Akkermansia sp. | reverse complement strand
AAAAATACTCCCGCACCAGCGTTTTCTTGTAATACAAACGAAACCCGCACACCTCCCGCCTATGTGGAGGACGAGCAAACACGCACCGCGCCGAAGCCGTAGGAATCAGCATCTTGAATAAATCGCGGAGTTGTTTTTCGGTAGGAAGCATGAGGTGCAGGAAGTATACAGGAAAGCAAAAGCCGCGTCAAATGCAACCCGCACCAAACCCGGCACAGCCCCATACCGCATTCTCTCCGCCCTTGGCGCGCTCGTAAAAAACGCTCAACTGACAAAGGAAAACCTTGACTCCTCCCCCCCCTGTTGACTATAATGCAGATTGTTAGATTTTTCAACTAACTTCATCAAAACAATTTCAACAACTTACAACGACAATGAAAAAGACACTTTTTGCAATGGCGGCTCTCGCCCTGATGGGTGGACAGGCGTTCGGCGTGACATACACCACATCTATGAGCTCGCTTATAAGCAGTCAGGCTACCTCGTTCACCTCGGATGTGTATGGCAAAGGAGCGGACGTCATATTCTCCGTGGACTCTGATGAAAAATTTAATTATATTTTTGACGCAACCGAATCAAGCTCTTTGACATTGAGCTTTGTTGGTGAACATGTTTTGAGCACGAAAAACTTCTATCCTAAGTCTCAGGGAACCGTTGACATTACAGGCAACCAGGCGGCAGTAACCCATTGGGAGACACTGCTCACCGCATCCTCCGACTACGCTTACATCCAGCTCGTAACAGCTAGTTTTGCTACCTGTCCGACAGACTGGCCGCTCGTCACTTTTATGCAGACGTCCGCAAACAATAATCTTACACTCGGCAACTCTTTGGTGAAGTATGTTGGCTACACTAAGGTATCTTCTATCACGGGGTTGCAAGAGTATGGTAGCGGCCTCGGAGACAATGAAGTCGCTCTTGTGGGGCTTAACAGTAGCGCAAGTAGAGGTCTCTACATTGTCGGCAAAGCTACTTCCTCCCCCGTACCCGAACCCGCCACGGCGACCCTTTCCCTGCTGGCTCTCGCTGGTCTTGCCACCCGCCGCCGCCGCAAGTAAAACATTTCCTTAAATAAAGAGTTGCACCTCGTCAGGCATCCACTTGGCGGGGTGTTTCTCTTTTGTCGCTGGAAAGAAGGACGCCCCAGCCGGCCCCCGCCAAAGGGCGGCTCTATCTTGATTTGTACTCAATTATTCCGTCACTCTGAGGAATACGCGCGACAAGTTGAGACTTGCCCCGACGCGTCCACACCTGAACCCCGGTACTAAGGCGGTACAACGCCCCATTGATTTTGATTTTCTTCGTAGCAGAAGCCATGATTTTAGTAAGTCTTGTTTGTGAGTAATAGAGGTTCCACGGCATCCGCACCCCCCCCCCCCCCCCCCCCCCAAGCCCCGACACCCGACAGCCAAAAGTCAAAGACCGAAGCCGCCGCAAGGTCGAGAGCAACCATCACGGGCGGGGATATGAACACCCCGGTATCATCCATCACGGAACACAGGGGTATGCTTACCCCTTATTCCGCGGGAATATATGTGCGATTTCGGCAGGATAAACCCACGAAACGCACAGGAGCGCCCGAAAGAGCCCCGACCAAAAGTCTGCAACCACCGACAACCAGACGAACCAAAACAGGCTCGCAAGCGAGGCAGCAAAATCCTTGCAACCTACTAAAAATCAATCACCATGAAGCAAAATCGCGGACAGGGCATTCACCCTGTCCGCGATAGCCCCGGCGGGAATCGAACCCACATTTGCCCTTTAGGAGAGGGCCGTTCTATCCATTGAACTACGAGGCCGGCGGGGCGGGTCAGGCGCCGAAGGCGGCCTGAACCTGCGCTATCTGATCCGGGGAGAGGTATTTCTCCAGCACGGGGAGAAGGCGCGGGAAGTATTCGGCATTTGTCCAGCCGTGGAGGGGCTGGGGAGCGGGTTTCTCAAACGCCCAGAAGGGGATGGGAAGCACCAGGTCCATGATACCGGGAGCCTGCGGGGCTATGCGGCAGAGAGCATCTGCCACCTCCTGCGCCAGGTCCGGGTGGGATTCTACCACATGGAGCAGCCATTGGCAAGCAAGATGATTGGCAGGAAGGTCAATATCATCCACCAGGGCGCCCAGGGAGACATCGGAGAGGTCGCACAGGGGCTCCAGGAGCTTGATGGCGCGCATGTCCGCCAGGCTGAGGATGGCATTCAGCATGGGGCCGTTGTCCAGGGCATCGCCGGCCCTGATGCAGCGCACCAGCTCCACGATGCCGGCGAGCTGCGTATCCGGGGCGGGCTGGGCCAGGGTGAGGAGGTTCAGGGATGCCTTGCGGGCCAGGGCAGCATCCGGCTCACAGAGGAAGTAGGGCAGGAGGGATTTCCAGCCCTCACCCTTGCGTGAGGAGATGAAGCGGCAGAGCATCTGCATGCTGGCGCGGCGGGATTCCGCGGTGGTCTTTTCTGCAAAGACGGGGTAGATATCCAGGTTTTCCTCCTGCTTCTCCTCGTCGTTGCTGGCCATGAGCCCACAGGCCATCATGGCCAGGGGCCACTGCTCCTGGCCTATTTCATGGATGCGCACGGGGTCGTGCGCCATGGCAGCCAGGCGCTCCAGCTCGGAGAGGCTGTCGAAGTTGTCCTGGTAGATGCTCATTGCTGGTCGGCGGCAGGAGTGGTCTCTGCAGGCTGCTCTGCGGCGGGAGCGGCGGGCTCCGTGGCGGCGGCGGGCGGCTCCTCAGCGGCAGCGGGAGCGGCGGGAGTCTCCGGCATGGAGGGGAAGTCCGTGGTGGTGGAGGTGGATTCCGGCATGCTCGGGAAATCCGTGGTGGTGGTAGTGGTACCCGGCAGGGTATCCAGCGCGGAGGAGGTGGAGGAACCCACATCCGTGTTCAGCCAGGAGGTATCAGCCGAGGAAGAGGATGCGGCGGCCCCCTGCCCCGGGTCTGCCTGGGCGGCGGGAGCGGTGGGCACGGGGGCATCCACATCCAGCAGGGTCAGGCGCAGGTCTGCGGTGCGGTTCCGCACCAGGGCGCTGGCGGGGCACTTGGCCTTTGCCGTCTCATAGTAGGTGCGGGCGGCGGCCTTGTCCCCGGCGGCCTTGGAGAGGTCACCCATGCAGATGTATGCCAGGGCGGTGTAGGGGTTGGGCTCCAGTGCAGCCACGCGCTTCCAGGCGGCCAGGGCCTCGTCGTTGCGGTTCTCCGTCATGTACTGTGCAGCCACGGCGGCCACGGCGCGGGAGACGAGCAAGGGGTTCTTGGAGGTGGAGGCCACGTTCTCCAGCTTGGAGATGGCGGCGGCGGTATCACCGCCGGTGCGCAGCAGGGAGAGGCCTTCCAGCAGCTCTGCCGTGGCGGCGGAGGGGGTCTCGCCGTACTGGGCGCGCACGGTTTCCAGGGACTTGGCATCAAAGGCATCCGTGGAGGCGGCCTTGCCGGGCTCCTCTGCCTTCATGGCGGCCACCACCACGGCGGAGGCCTCCTGGCGGCGGTCGTTCTTGTGGGAGAAGTAAGCGATGACACCACCGGCGCAGATGCCGAGGGCGATACCGCCCCAGAGGAGCTTCTTGTAGTGGTCGTTCAGGAACTGCTCATGCTTGGAGGGGCCCAGCTCAATTTCGCCGATGGCCTTGATTTCCTCCGGGGAGAGCGGCATGATATCCTCGTCGTTCTTGTTGGTGTCTTGCATGGTTCAGGATTTGTATATATCGTTGAGCATGTGGATGCGGTCCACATCAAAATAGTTGTTGATACCGAGGTTGCGGTAGATTTCCAGGGTGGCCTTGGAGCGGTTCAGGGTGTAGAAGTGGATACCGTCCACGTCTGCATCCAGGAGCTCGCTGCACTGGTTGCTGGCGTAGTTGATACCGATGCGCTCCACGGATTCCCTGGCGCCGCCGGCGCGCAGCAGGGCTTTCAGCAGGCGGGCGGGGAAATTGGTGCCGGCGGAAAGGCTGGCCATGCGGTTCATGCCGGAGATGGAGGTAACGGGCATGATACCGGCAATGATGGGGGCGTCTATCCCCATCAGGCGGCAGCGGTCCCGGAAGTCGAAGAAGGCGTGGTTGTCGAAGAAGAGCTGGGTGCAGATGTAGTCCGCGCCCTCATCCATCTTGGCTTTCAGGAAATCCATTTCCCGCAGGCGGTTGTGGGAATCCGGGTGGCCCTCCGGGAACCCGGCCACGCCGATGGTGAGGCGGTAGGGGAGACGACGCTCCTCCTCCCACTTGCGGATGAAGGCCACCAGCTCTGAGGCGTGGCGGAAGGCATCCCTCGCGGGGTCGTACTCCGGCATGGTGCGGGGGGGATCCCCGCGCAGGGCCATCACGGCACGGGCGCCGGATTCCGCGTAACTGTCCAGAATACGGGCAATCTCCTCCTTGGTGTGGCCCACGCAGGTCAGGTGCGGCACTGTGGGGATACCGCGCTCCTGGATGGTCTGCACCAGGGAGCGGGTAAGCTCACGGGAGCTGCCGCCGGCACCGTATGTCACGCTCACGAAACTGGGGTGGAACTCCTTGAGCCGCAGCACCACCTCCAGCAGGTTGGCGGCGCCTTCCTGCGTCTTGGGCGGGAAGAATTCAAAGGAGAACGTGGGACTTTTCTCAAACAGGCCCGGTTGGGGTTCAGCGCTCATGGTCATCAGGGCATGGGGAGGATATCCGAATCAGACACGGGGATGGCGGTCTCCAGGCCGTCGTCTGCGGAGCTGCGGACGGGAATGCTGCCGGTGCCGAAGTTGGAGTTGTCCAGCGCGCGCAGGTCACGGGAGCTCTCATACGGGGAGACGACCACCTGGTCGCCCACCTCCGGGGTCATGGTGGCGGTATCACCCATTTCCGCAGGCTTGAGCTGGGCGCTCACCTGGCCGGATTCGGTGTCGATGTTGTCCACCTCTGCCTCTGCCACCAGGTTGTTGTCTCTGCGGATGGCAATGATAAGGCCGTTGGTGATGGGGGAGTTGGTAACGGGCTTGAAGAGGATGGAGTTCCAGTCCTTGCTGTAGCTGGTCACCAGGCCGATGGCGGTCTGGGCGGAAAGCTCGTCGTCCGCCTTCTGCACCATTTCCGCCTCCTGCTTGCGGCGGGCGGCAGCCAGCACGCCGGCCTCCTCGGCCTCCGTAATCTTCTGCTGGCGCTCCTGCTGGGCCTTTTCAGCGGCCTGGCGAGCGGCGGCCACCTTGTCGGCCTCGTTCTCCGGGGCCAGTTCCTTCATGCGGGCCTGGTGCTGCTCGTTGAGCAGGTTGTACTGGTCTATCTGGCGGTTTGTCTGGTAAATCTGGTATGCCTCCTGCTGGGCGGGGATGACGCATGCAACCACATAGAACATGAGCCCTATGGCAAGGCAGAGCAGGACAAGGAGTGTGATACGGAATCCGTTCATGGGGTGCATTCTACCAGAACCGCCTTGCTTTTCAAGCCAAGAGTTTGTCAGAATCTCGCCGCGAACGCCATTTTTGCAAAAATGGCGTACAGGCACGCTTTTGGCTTGCCAGCAGGCGGCAGCGGGGATATAACAGGCACAGGATTCCATGCTGAACCTGCCGAACATCCTCACGCTCTCCCGCATCGCCCTGGTGGCCGTATTCACCGTGGCGCTGGCGCTGGACGGCACACCCTCCCCGCTGACGGACTCCGTGTCCGGCCACTGGTTCGCGCCCCTTTCCATCGGCAGCTGCGTGGCCCTGTGGTCCTTTGTGGTGGGCGCCATCACGGATTTCTTCGACGGGCACCTGGCGCGCAAGTACAACCTGGTGACCAACTTCGGCAAGCTCATCGACCCGCTGGCGGACAAGATTCTGGTGAGTGCGGCGTTCATCTACCTGAGCACGGTGGGGCTGTGCCCGTTCTGGGTGAGCATCCTGATTATCTTCCGTGAGTTCCTGGTGACAGGCCTGCGCCAGCTGGCGGCAGCGGGCGGCCACATTATGGCGGCAGACCGCAGCGGCAAGTGGAAGACCGCCTGCCAGCTGGCGTTCTGCATAGCCTGCCTGGTGCACCTGGCATACGGCGGCAACCTGCCGGAGCCGCTGCGCAGCATGAGCATAGGCACCGGCGGAGAGTGGACCCGCGGCATTTTCCTGTGGTCCAGCCTGGCGCTCACCCTGTGGAGCGGCCTGCACTACTGCATCCAGTCCCGCAGCTTCATCCGCTGACAGAGGGTGATTTTTTGGCTCGCCATGGGCGGCGACAGGGTGTATAATGGCGCGCAGCTTATGACAAGTAGAACCTTTTCCCTTTCTGCGCTGGGCCTGGCGGCAGCGGCCGTGCTGGCCAGCTGCAGCCCGGAGCCGTACCGCGTGCATTTCCTGACGGAGGCGGACCCCGTGACCTCCGGCACCCACTTTTCCATCCCCCACGAGGGCAAGCTGTACAACCGCACGCCTATCATGTCCCTGAACCAGTTTGAGAAGTTCAGCTCCTTCATGGACATGCAGGACGGCTCCTACGGCGTGCGCCTGTACACCAAGCCGGAGTACAAGCTGCGCCTGGCGAACGTGACGCTGGAGAACCGCGGCCGCTACATGCTGCCGATTGTGAACGGCCTGGCGTTCCAGCCCATGAAGATTGACGCGGTGTACGATGGCCAGCTGGTCATCTGGAGCGGCCTGAACGGCTGGGACCTCATGAAACTGGGTGAGAACCTGGAGCCCGTGAACCCGGAGGTGGAGAAGAAGCGCTACAAGAAGACGAACCCGCGCCCCCTGCCCCCCAAACCCAAGAAGAGCTGATTTACCCATGAGCAGACTGCACGCACTGCCCGCACTGATGCTGGCCCTGGTCTCCACCGCCTTCGGCGCGGGGGACCTGGTGTTCAGCCTTCCCACGGAGAACAAGGCGCTTTTCGAGAACCGGCCGGGGGACTTTTTCATGTACTGCGACCGCACGTTCGAGGGGGAGAAGACCCAGCCCTGGGAGGCCGGCACCTACGGCATGGTGCGCAACCCCTTCCGCGCCGGGGACGGCAGCGTGATGTACAGCCGTTTCCATGAGGGAATAGACGTGAAGCCCCTGCACCGCGACGACGCGGGAGAGCCGCTGGACGAGGTGCACCCCATGGCACCCGGCACCGTGGTGCATGCCAGCGCCGTGGCGAGAGACAGCAACTACGGCTGCTACGTAGTGGTGGCGCACGAGGTGCCGGAGGGCACCATCTACACCCTGTACGCCCACCTGGCCGCCGTGAGCTGCCAGGCCGGGCAGGCCGTGGGCACGGGGGATGTGCTGGGCCGCCTGGGCCACACCGGCGTGGGGCTGGACCGCGTGCGCTCCCACCTGCATACGGAGGTGTGCCTGATGCTCAACTCCGCGTACGGGCAGTCCACCACACCCGCCGCCAACAAGCACGGCAACTACAACGGCATGAACCTGGCTGGCATGAACCCGGCGGATGTGCTGGCCGTCTGCACGGATGGCGCCCCATTCTCCCTGACCCGCTATTTTGCCACCCTGCAGGAGCACTACCGGGTGCGCGTACCCTGCGTGGGCACCATGGACCTGCTGCACCGCCACCCCTTCCTGTACAAGGGGGATTGGAATGTGCGCCCCGTTTCCCTGGATATAGCCTTCACCGCAGAGGGCCTGCCCATTGCCGCGTACCCCGGCACGGAGCCCGTGACCCAGCCCAAGATAATCTCCTGCCGCCCCATGCCCACTGTGCAGCAGAACTGCACCGTGAACCGCGTGAAGAACAGCTCCAAGGATGCAGCGCTGACCGTCTCCGGCCTGAACTACATGAAGAACCTGCTCTACATACCCGGCATGGAGCCGCCCGCAGCAGCACCGGCGGCCAAGTCCGCCGCCAAGCCTGCGGCAAAACCAGCCGCCAAGGCTCCCGCCCGCAAACAGCCCGCCAAGGGCGCGCGCCGCAAGTAACTTTTCCCTCCTCCACCCCCGCATGGCACGCCCCCTCGCACAGCTCATGGCCGCCCTGCTGCCGCTGGCAGCAGCCGCCGGGCAGGCGGATTCTTCCGCAGACTACCTGCGCGGTCGCAGCCTGGCGGAAAACGGCCGATATGTGGAAGCGGTGACGGAGCTGACCAAGGTGCCGCAGGAAGATTCCCTGTTCCCGTACGCGGCCAAGGCCATGCTGTACAGCGCCTGGCAATCGCCGGACGTGGATTTCGAGCCGCTGGCCGCAGCCCTGCTGGAATGCCCCGTGCAGGAGGTGGCGGAGCTGGCGGCGGCCTCCCTGGCAGAGTACCAGATCTGCGTGCTGGGGCAGGCGGAATCCATCGGCATGGCCGCACTGCACACCGCCGTGGCCAAGAACCCCGCCCTGAAACCCACCCTGGCCTGGCTGGAGATTGAGCAGATGCGCCTGCGCGGCCAGCTGGATGCCGCCATTCACGCCTGCCAGGAGGTGGAGGCCAACCGGGAGCTTCCCCTGGCCACCCGCCAGCGCGTGCGCCTGGCCCTGGCACGCGTGTACTATGCCAAGGAACAGCAGGCCCGCCGCAGCGCCGCCCCGCAGGAAAGTGCCGCCACCCGCCTGGCACGCACCGCCCAGTCCGCCGTGGCCCTGGTTTCCCGCACAGGGGATGACGACGACGACCCGCCCGGCGAGGAGACAGCCCAGAACCTGGAGGGCAAGGGAGAGGAAACCCTGTTGAGCTTCATCACGGCCAACCCGGATTCCCCCCTGCTGGAGGAGGCGTTCCGCCTGCTGCGCCTGCACCGCGCCTTTGAGACCAGCGCATACGCCCGCGCCAAGCTGGAGGAATGGGTGCAGGACCCCGACAACCACAAGCGCCGAGCCAGCATCTCCCTGCTGGTGCTGCAGCACCTGCTGAACACGGATGACGCGCCGGATGCGCCGCTGGATTCATCCTGCGCCACCGCCGCCCTGGCCACCTGCCCCAAGGAGCCCGCCACCCGCACCCTGCTGCTGGAGCAGGTGCGCCGCAGCCATGAGCGCGGCCAGTGGAATGATGCCCGCAAGCTCCTGGCCGCCATTGACCGTGATGCACCCACCCCGCTCCAGGCAGCCCATATCAGCCTGTGGGAGCTTATCCTGGCAGAGGGCGGCTCCCCCGCCGCCGCGTATGCAGAGCTGGCCAAAACCCTGCCGCCGGAGCTTTCCGCCGCCGCCCTGAACAACGCCCTGGTGACAGACTGGATGCGCCAATACGGCACGGATGCGGCGCGGGACATCATCGGCAGCGCGCCCACTCCCGCCGCAGCCGCCCGCCTGCGCCTGGCGCGCGCCGGCCTGTATGCCGCCGCAGGCATGCGGAAAGAGGCCCTGGCAGACCTGCGCCACATCCTGGGTTCACCTGATGCAGACCATGATACGGCCATGCGCGCCAAGCTCTGCCTGTGCGGCCTGGTGGCGGAAACCGACCCGCCGGAGGCCCTGCACCACCTGCAGGACATGCAGCCCACCCTGGCCGCCCTGCCCGCCCGCCTGCGCCTGGCCTATTACGGCACGCTGGAGACAGCCCTGCGCCATGCCCACCCCGCAGACCGGGCCGCAGCGCTGGTGGATTCCATGCTGCAGCAGGCGGAGGACGCCCCCGCCAACCGCGATATCCGGGAACAGCTTTCCCTGCACCGCGCCTGCCGGCTGACCGCTGCGGGCAAGACTGCCGAGGCGCGCGAGCTGCTGCGCCGCATCATCCGCGAGAATCCCCGCGGCGACAACGAGCCGCGGGCCAACCTGCTCCTGGCGTACAACACGGAAACCGGCGGCAGCCTGGACAACCTGAAGGAGGCCATACGCCTCTACTCCCTGGCGGCAGACCGCGGCAGCGGCTCCATGGCACACCAGGCCGCCATACGCCGTGCCTCCCTGCAGGCCCGCATAGGCCGCGCCCGGCAGGCCGCGCAGGACATGCAGGAGCTTATCGACTCCGCCACCGCGGAGCCGGAGGACAATGTACTGGCCCATGTGGTGCTGGCCAATGCCCTGGCCGCAGACGGCAAGCCGGAATCCGTGCAGGCCGCCGTGGCATGCCTGGACCGCATGCTCACTGCAGAAATGCGCGGTTCCCTGCCGCGGGACTGGCAGTTCCTGCTGCTGGTCACCCACGCCACCTACTGCGTGCGCGCCGGCATGGGGGAACCCGCCCTGGCGGACTACCTGGCGGTGCTGGACATGCAGCCCGCCGCCCACGCCCCCCAGGGGGACCCGGAATGGATTGTGTTCTACACCGCCGCCTCCGGTGCCGTCACCCAGCTCACAGAGCTGCAGCGCTACACGGAAGCCGCCGAAATGGCGGACCGCGCCGCCGCCTGGAACAAGGAGCAGGCAGACCCCGCCACCGCAGGGCTGTACACCGAATGGGCAAACACCATCCGGCAGATGCACATCAGGAAATAGGGATTGCCCCGAATGCAAAATCCCCTGATTATCGCCCTCTTACGGAACCAGGGCACTGGAATCCATCTCATCCTGCCCGGAGATAAGCTGCGCTATCACGGGCACGCCCGTGCAGCGCTCAATCATGGCGGCATTGGTCACGCAGGCGGTATCCCACTCCTCCGTCACGCTGTTCAGCACCACGGCGGCGCACTCCAGCCCGGCGGCGCGGACGGATTTGACGGACATGGCAGCCTGGCCCACGGCACCATAGCGGTTTGCCGCCACCAGCACCACGGGCAGGCCCAGGCGCACGGCCAGGGTACCGGTGGTCACCCCCTCTGCCAGCGGGGTCTCCCAGCAGCCGCAGGAATCCACCACCACAGGCTCTCCCTCCGCAGCCAGGGCACGCAGCCCCTGCTCCAGCCCATCCGGGGAAATCCGCCTTCCCTCCAGCTCGGCCGCCATCATGGGGGCGGCCACGGTGCGCAGGTACACGGGGTTCACCGCATCCAGCGGCAGGGCGGGGTTGCAGGCCTCCCGCAGGGCGCGGGCCTCCTTGCGGTCTCCGCAGCACACGGGCTTGTAGCCCACGGCGGGTATGCCGCGGCGGCGCAGGTCGCGCAGCAGGGCCAGGCTCACATGCGTCTTGCCGCAGCCCGTATCCGTTCCCAAGATAAAGTATCCGCGCATAGGTCAATTCCCCGGCTTGGTAAACAGCACGTCATCCATGTTCCAGGCGGGGCCCTCGTCCCGGCTGACCATGTGGTCCACCAGCAGCCACACCAGCACGGCGGCCAGCAGGCACACCAGCTTGGGCATCCAGTTGTCCGTAAGTATCTGCTTAATTTTCTTCCGTATTTGCATGGCTGTACAGTAGGTTTTGAAGGCGCTTGGCCAGCAGGTCCATGGAGAGGTTGCGCTGCATGCTGTTCCCCACCACCAGGGAGACGCTGCCGGTTTCCTCGGAAACCACGATGACGACGGCATCCGATGTTTCCGCCAGGCCGATAGCGGCGCGGTGGCGCAGCCCCAGGCTGCGGTCCTTCAGCTCCTTGTTGGAAACGGGCAGGATGGCGGCGGCGCACACCACACGCTCGTCCTTCACAATCACGGCTCCGTCATGCAGCAGGGTCTTGGGGAAAAAGATGGTGCCTATCAGCTCCCTGGAATACTCTGCATCAATCTGCGTGGCGCCGCGGGCCTTGGCGTACTCGTCCAGGGAATCCGTGCGGCAAATGCCGATGAGCGCGCCGTAGCGGTGGCCGGCCAGGTAGCTCACGGAATCCACCACCTTCTCCACAAACCCGGTCTCCTGCCGGGGCTTGGCGAGCATGAAGGAGGACAGCAGGCCGTTGCCGCCCATCTTGGCCAGGAAATTGCGGATTTCCGGCTGGAAAAGCACCACCAGCAGCGTGCTGGGACCTATGATGAAGCCGGCTATCTCCTGCAGCACGCGCGCCTCTGCCACGCGCAGCACGAAGGTGCACAGCAGCAGGCACACCACCAGGCCCGCCAGGATAGCACCGCTGCGGGAGCCCTTCACCATGCGGTACAGCTGGTAGAGCACTATCCACAGCACCAGTATCTCAAAACTCGCTCTCAGGATATCCATCCACGCCATGCCCGGATTATAGCCCCATTCACCCCGCATGACAAGCAGAAAGGGTAGAGATAAGAATTGCATGCCCCGCCCCAATCTGCTAGAATAGCCCGCGCAGGGATTCCCCCCATGAAAACACTGGACCGCTACATTCTCCGCCAGCTTATCGGCATCACCTTCCTGGGTGTACTGTCGCTCACCATGCTGCTGCTGATGGGCCAGCTGTTCAAGGAGCTGCACGCCCTGCTGGTGGAGAGCGGCGCGCCGCCCTCCATTGTGGTGGATTTCATCTGCCAGGTGGTTCCCTTCTCCCTTACCTTCTCCGTGCCGTGGGGATTCCTGACCGCGGTGCTGCTGGTGTACGGGCGCCTGGCGGCGGACAACGAGCTGACCTCCATGCGCATGGCAGGGCTGAGCCTGTGGCGCCTGAGCGCCCCCGCCATCGGCCTGGGCATTGCCCTTTCCGCCCTGTGCTACTACATCAACATAGAGGTGGCGCCCCGCGGCAAGCAGGCCATGAGCGAGCTGGTGATGCACGCCGCCATGGACAACCCGCGCAACCTGCTGAACTCCAGCCAGTCCGCCACCAAGCTGGACAAGGTGCAGGTGTACATAGAGCAGCGCGACGGCGACGAGCTGAAGGGCCTGCACGTATACCCCCTGGGGGAGGACAACCAGATTGCCGACAACGGGGATTTCGATGCCATCCACGCGCAGACCGCCACCATCGGCGAGTTTGATGCCAAGACCCGCATCCTGGAGCTCACGCTGCACAACGCCACCATTGAATTCTCCAAATCCTCCGGCACCAGCCTGCCCGTCATCGGCAGCATGCCCCTGCAGGTGCATATCCCCATACGCACCCACCGCAAGCTCAAGCCCAACCGCTTTACGAACGACGAGATAGCCTACGCCCTGGAGCACAAGGAGCTGGCAGACACCGTGGACCAAGGCGCCGTCTCACGCTATGAGCAGGCGGCAAACACCGCACCCGCCTTCCCCTGCGCCGGCAAGCTCTGGGCAGAGGCCCGGCGAGACACGGACTACTACTACACGCAGATGGACAAGAAGAACTACCTCTCCTTCAAGACGGAGGGTACCAAGCGCGCCTCCTTTGCCTGCGCATGCATCGTCTTCTCCCTCATCGGCGTGCCCCTGGCCATCACCGCCCGCCGCAGGGATACCTCCACCGGCTTTGCCATGGGCATCTTGGTAGCTGCCGTGTATTTCATGGCCTTGGTCTTCTGTGACCTCTCCCGCAAGAGCTCCGGCATCACGCCCTACATTGTGCTCTGGCTCCCGAACGTGCTCTGCGCGGCCTACGCCCTGTGGCAACACGCCAAGGCCAAGTACCGCGGGTAAGGGGCGCGGAGCAACAGCAGCCCTGCCACCCTGTACGAGCTGTGGTCCTGAGGGCTGGTAGATACACTCAGCGGGTGGATTTTCATCATCGCGTTTGTCGGAGGTCGGCAGCTTGATATGTAAGCAATTTCTGTATGTGAACCTGATGCAGTTGCATCTCAAAATCCTGCTTGCTCTTACGGGAAAGCACATGTAGCATGAGGCCTGAGAAAAAAGCAATGATGGCTGTCACCAGCGTAAAGCAGCAGACAATAAGTGTGGGGAAATTTGGTACTAGGCCGCTTGTAATGTAGGTGTGAAAAACGGGAATGAAGAATCCTATCGCAGTACCGCCGCTTATAACTGCTATGGTACTGAAAAAGGGGAGAGGCTTGTACATGCAATATAGCTTGGCTATGGTCATGAGTACCCGACATCCGTCCTTGTATGTATTCAATTTGCTGATGCTTCCTTCCGCCCGGTCCTTGTATGTGACAGGGATGCTGACGGTTGCCAGTCTCTTGTCTGCAGCATGGATGCTCATTTCTGTCTCAATCTCAAATCCGTTTGACAAAATGGGGAAGGTCTTTGCAAAGTCATAGCTGAAAGCCCTGTATCCGGTCATGATATCCATGATATTGGTGTGAAAAAGATTGTTGATGCTCTTTCTGACAAGGCAATTTCCGAATCCATGAAACAATCGCTTGTTTTCAGAAAAATATGATGATGACAGTCTGTCTCCCACTACCATGTCTGCTTCGTGCGCCAGAATGGGAGCCAGCAGCTTCGGTGCCTCGTCCGCTGGATATGTGTCATCTCCATCTGCCATGATGTAACATTCAGCATCTATTTCCAGAAACATACGCCTGACAACATGCCCTTTTCCCTGCTGCCGGACGTACCGCACGACAGCCCCGGCCTTTGACGCGATGTCGGCTGTGCCATCGGTGGAATTGTTGTCGTATACATAGATGGTTGCCTCTGGCAACGCTCGTTGAAAATCCCGGACTACCTTGGTAATGGTTGGGGCCTCGTTATAACAGGGAATAAGGACTGCGGTCTTGTTCATTTCGTTTTTGGCGTATTGGGGATTTGTTTAAGGTATAGGACAAGGAATGGCTCTGTCAGGATTAGGGGGAAGATATAGCGTCCGTAATCAGCGTTGAGCGGCCCCAAGATACAGATGACTGTTACGCACCCCGGCAGGGTGAGGAAGGCCAGTGCGGTTGGATTCCTCTTCCATATAAAGTAGGCAATAAGAAATATGGCAATCCATGTGTATATTGCCGCAGAAGCCAGGATAGAGATACATCCATATACCTTCTCCCGTATCATGATATAGCGCTGCAATTGCTTCAGGAGAACGGGAGGATGGTGGAATTCAAAGCCGGCCATTCGAGTCTTCTGGCTTATCAAGTCCATGCAATGAACGGATTCGTATGCATCGGGACATGTAGTAATCTTCCTACCTGGGTAGAATGTCAGGTAGTGGTTTATAAAAGTTGCCTCAATATAGCAGAGCGGGTGCTTGGCGAACATGTGGAACCATGCTCGTAGATAGTCCTTAGTGTCTTGGGCTGACACCTGATGCTCGCGCCAAGAGTCTTTTATGGGGTCGGCACTGTCTATATTGTATTTATGAGCAATTTCCTCATAAGGTATAACTTGGTTGATGGCCCGCTTTTCTTCTTCTGTCACTTCAGCGGGGTATGTAACAACATATCTGGCTGTTTGCTGTAGCGGTAAACAAAGAGTCTCCCGGATGCTGCCCGGATTGACGTGATAGTACTCCAAAGACGCATTTTTGATGAATGTCGAGAAAAAAATGACAATCAAGGCTGCGCATGCCGACTTACGTATATTCTTGAGGAAACACGCACATAAAAGCAAGAATGGGGTAATGACGTATATACCCTCGTTGCGGAAGGAAATCGTGGCTACTGCCGAAATGATGAAAAGGCATAATGCTTTTTTCTCATGCTTCCAGTTTCCAGGTCTAACGGCCAGGGTATACCCGGCTGCTATGAATGTGAGCAATGCCGCAGCATATGGCACATCCTTGGTGATAAGAAATACAAAACTTTGGACACGGGGAAACAGCGCCATAAATGCAAGGAGGCACGCACATACCCGGGATGGCACGCATGCTTTGTTTACAGCTACTTGCATGGCATACGCTATAGCGCACAATATAGATGCAAATTGCAATAATGTGAACAAGTATACACCTATGTTGCCATTGTGCAATAAGCAGAGACCAATTCTGATACAGCAATGCACCAACATTGTATGTGCAATGGGATGATGATTGCACAAGTATACATCCGAATCAATCTGGTGTCCTACCGTATATGAGGAGAGTCCTGCCTGAAGTTCAGGGAAGGCTTGTAGTATTTGTTGGTCGAGATCCCATTTGAAGAGCCCTGGATATGAAATGATAGCTAGCGGGGCATAAATGGCCAGCAGAGTAAAAAAAGAAACACGAAAAGGGTGGGTTTGGAGAAGAGACAGATATTTCTGAAGCAGTTTTCCACCCTTGCAATTGGCATCACGTTGAGATTTATTTTGGAAAGATGTGCCGAAGAGAGTATAGGCCTCCTTTATTGCATGGTAGAAAAGGCAGTAGAGAGCCATGAGATATATTATGCTATACATCTCGGCACAGCCTAGAGTCAGGCCTTCGAGCCACCTTCCTGTCAGCTCGACCCTGTGTCCAGATATACATCCCAATGTAAACAGCATGGCGGGAATTGCTACATACAGGTGGCCAGGAACGTCGGTCAAGTCTTTGTTTTTCCTTGGATGCCAATAGAGATAGATTATGATTGCCGTTAAGGGCACGCAGGATGAGATCGCCGGATGCTGGTATATGTCGCATACATTTGAACAGCCTCCGGCCAACTCTTCGTAAAGGTACAGTATGAGCCCCATGCATATGCATAGGGGAGAATAGATACGGCCTCTTGCGCTGGATGGCACGCAAAAGAGCGTAATGGCTATAACAAGAAAAGAAAAGAGGATCATGAGACGCATGGATATGGAATTTCCTGAGCCTTCCAGCCTTGCGCTAGCTTTCCTGGAACACTGCGCGCCCTATTATACGTTTTTTTAATGAGTATGCAAGCAGAATATTCAAAAAGTACAATACTGCAACGCGGGGCAGCCTTATCTTCCCTCTGATGACAAACGCAATCTTTTCCGCGTTGGCATATGTTTGCTTCTGAAACTAATAACATTTGAATCACAAAGGGTAAGTTAGCATCTAATACTCATTAAAAATACGTAGGCATGACAACAGAACTCACAGGAGACGAATATGCGGCGCTGGAGGTGCTGCGGGGTATGGGCGGCGATATTTTGGAACTCGCCCTGGTGGCCAGGGAAGCAATGCAGGCCGGGAGGGGAAACGAGAAGAGGACGCGCAAGATATTGGAATTGGGGACGGAACGCTTGAAGCAGGAATCCAGGACCGTGAACTTTTCTGCAGCGGTGGAGGCTGCATTGGAATCCCGCAGGGCGAAGGGTTTGAGGCCGCGCAGCATCGTGGATTTCCGCTACATCTGCAAGCGGCTGCTGAAACGCAATCCCGGACTGGAAAAGCGGCGGGTGCGCAGCATCACGTCAGAGGACTGCGCGCAGTACCTGGCAGCCGCGTTTGACACGCCGCAGCAGTACAAGAAGGCGCGCGCCATCCTGAGCGGGGTGTTCTCCACCGCGGTAAAACGCGGCTGGTGTGATTCCAATCCCGTGGCGCGGGTGGAGGTGCCGGTGGTGCGTGAGAAGGCCGTGCAGGTGCTCGCCCCGCAGGAGATAGACCGCCTGCTGGAAACAGCGCAGGAACACGAGAACGGAGCCTGCCTGTCCGCCGTGGGGATGATGCTGTATGCGGGAATCCGCCCGCAGGAGGTGCAGCGGCTCACCTGGGGGCAGGTGGACCTGGAGCACGGCAGCATTTGCATATTACCGCAGCACAGCAAGACAGGTGGCGCGCGGCGGGTAACCATCAATCCGCCGCTGGCACGGCTGCTGGGCGATGCCGGGCAGCATGCGGCGCATGAGCCGGTATGCCCGCCGAACTGGCTATGCAAGTGGAGGACCCTGCGCCGCGCCGCCGGGTGGGACAGCGCAAGCCGCCGCTGGACGCAGGATGCACTGCGCCACACCTTTGCCAGCTACCACCTGGGGCATTTCCACGATTACACGGCACTGCAGTGGGAGATGGGATACCGCAGCAGCGCCCTGCTGCGCACGCGCTATGTGGACCTGCGCGGGGTGGTTGACCCGCAAGCGTTCTGGGAATAGAAACCTCAGCCCAGCCAACCGGGCAGCACGCCAAGCACTGCGCTAAGGTCAATCCTTGATATTCCTGTAGCGGTACGGGCGGTAGCCCTCATCCAGGAAATGCTGCGTATCCACGTACTTGTACGCGCAGTTCCACACGGGCACGCCGCCGGCCTCTGCTATGAGCATGTGGCTGCGCGCGGCATCCTTCCACCCCATGAACAGCCACACATGCACCCCCGGCAGCAGCATGATATCCCCGGGTTCCAGCTCCGCCACACTGCCCAGCGGGCGGCACAGCGCGCCAAGCTCACGCGTGGAATAGGGGCGCTCCAGGCGCCAGCAGCGGGATACGAAACCGCTGCAGTCTATGCCGGCGGCATAGCGGCTCACCGCATCATCACCGCCCTGTATCTTGCCGGGGGAGGCATAATCCCCCGCATACACCGTGGCATCCGTATGCAGGCGCTGCAGGAACTGCTGCGGCGTGTCAAACCCGCCCCACTTGTACGGCATGCCCTGGTTGCTGCCGCATGTCCACCAGAAGCGGTAGCCCATCTTGCGGCGCACTCCCTTGTCCGGGGTATCCACGCGCAGGCCGTCCGGGTCGTTCCCGTGCCGTGCCAGGCTGCGCCGGCCGTTCCACTGCATCTGCGTGTAGGCATCTGCAATCTGCCGCACCTCTGCCCGGGTTACGGAGGGCGCGGCGGGCAGGATGGGAGCAGCGTGCTCCGGGGCGCTGCCGCAGGCGGCCAGCAGCAGGGGCAGGAAAAGGAAGGCGGGGCGGCGGTATTTCATGCCCGCCATGATAGCCCTGCCCCCTGCTCTTGGCAAGCCTAAAAGCAAAAGCCGCACTCCCGTGCAGGAGTGCGGCCTGTAAGATTGGATTCTGCGGGGGAGCTTAGGGCTTCACCACGGAAGCGAGCACCACGGTGCCGTTGAACGGCGTGGTCACGTTGGCGGGCATCTCCACCTGGGCCAGACGCAGGGACTCGTTGAGCTTCAGGGCGGTGATGTCGGCGCTCACGCAGCAGGGGATGTCCTTCACGGCGCACTTCACCGGGATTTCGTACACAATCTGGTGCACCTGGCCACCCATGGCCACACCGGCGGGGGTGCCGTTGAGCTTCACCAGCACCTTGGTCTTCACCACGCTGTCCGGGGTCACGGCCTGGAAATCCAGGTGGGTCACGCCGTCCACCAGCCAGTTGCGCTGGATGTCCTTCACCAGGGCCAGCACTTCCTTGCCGTCCAGGTTCAGGTTCACCAAGATACCGTCGTTGTCGGCCTCGTTGAGAAGCACGCGCACGTCGGAAGCCTTGGCTGCCACGTTGATGTTGCCTTCCACGGCACCGTAGATCACGCCGGGCACGTAGCCCTGGGCGCGGAGGGCGTTCAGCTTGCCGGTACCGACAGCCTCACGCTTGGTCACGTTCAGATTGAGAGTCTTCATTGTCGTAATTCTTTCTTTTGTTTGAAATGATGGTTTGTTTGGAGTTCGTCCGACGTCGGTGAGCGGCTATGTCTCACCCGCCGGGATAGCGCGCCCAAGTCAGCGGGACAAAGGCGGACACCCAAGATACGCTTTTGTTTGGGATTGTCAAGCAAAATTTCACTTTTTCACCTACGGAGGGGGAAGAAACGCGATTTACCCTTGCGGATGCGCGCGCGTGGTCCTATAATGAGGGGGCGAACCCGATATGAAAAAGCTTTTCCTCATCCTAGCCGTGGCCGGAGCGCTCTCCTCTTGCGAGGAGCTGATGCCGGATATGCTGAGCCAGACCCAGGAGCACCCCGCCTCCTCCGCCCACATAGCCCGCTGAACGGAGGACAAACCATGGCAGAATCCCTGTACACGCGCATGGCGGAAACGCCTGTGAGCAGCTATGACATCTCCCTGCGCCCGCCGGCGTTCAACGAGTTCTGCGGACAGGAGAAGGTGAAGGAGCGCCTGCTGCTCATGGTGGAGGCCGCCAAGCTGCGCGGCGACGTGCTGGACCATGTGCTGCTGAGCGGCCCGCCCGGACTGGGCAAGACCACGCTGGCCAACATCATTGCCAATGCCGTGGGGCACCGCCTGCACACCACCAGCGGCCCGCAGATTGAAAAGGCGGGGGACCTGGCCGGAATCCTCACCAACATTGAGAAGGGGGATGTGCTCTTCATCGATGAAATCCACCGCCTGCACCCCGCCATAGAGGAGTACCTGTACCCCGCCATGGAGGACTACCGCCTGGATATCATCATAGACCAGGGGCCGAACGCCCGCTCCATCCAGCTGAACCTGCCGAAGTTCACCCTGGTGGGAGCCACCACGCGCGCCGGCATGCTCACGGGGCCGCTGCGCTCCCGCTTTGGCCTGGTGAACAGGCTGGACTACTACTCCGCCCCGGAGCTCTGCCAGATCCTGCAGCGCTCTGCCGGGCTGCTGGATATCAGCCTTTCCCCGGAGGGGGCCATGGGCATTGCCCGGCGCTCCCGCGGCACGCCCCGCGTGGCAAACTCCCTGCTCCGCTGGGTGCGTGACTATGCCCAGGTGCGCGCAGACGGCCATATCACGGATGAGGTGGCGCACCACGCGCTGAGCATGCTGGATATAGACGACGACGGGCTGGACGAGATGGACAAGCGCCTGCTGGAGACGATGATCTACAAGTTCGGCGGCGGCCCGGTGGGGCTTTCCTCCCTGGCCGTGGCCGTGGGAGAGGATGAATCCACCATAGAGGACGTGCACGAGCCTTTCCTGATTATGCAGGGCTATATCAAGCGCACGCCGCGCGGCAGGGAGGCCATGCCCGCCGCCTACGCCAAGATTGGCGCGGCCCCCGCCCGCGGCGGCCAGGGGGAGCTGAACCTTTAACCACAAGCAACCGATACGCATGAAAGGAATTTTCAAGACAGCCGCCCTGCTGCTGGCGGCAGGCGGCCTGCTGCTGCAGGGCTGCACGCAGCAGCGCCTGCGCGCCCAGGCACGGGAATCCCAAACCGTGGTGCTGGACATAGGCCACTACTACCACCCCCAGCGCGGCGGCCAGGGTGCCCGCACGCCGGATGCCCGCTACGGCAACATAGAGGAATGCGAGTTCTGGTACAAGTACTGCATCTACACCAAGCGCGTGATTGAGCAGGCGGGCTACACCTGCGCCATCTGCAACCGCGGGGCCGCTCCGGCAGATGCCAGGCTGGCGGAATACGGCCGCCGCGCCGGCGTGTACCAGGTGAACACCCCGGAGGTGACTGGCGTGTACCGCTCCAAGTACCACCCCAACCGCATGGCCGTGGGCATACTGAGCGCGGATTACGCCCTGGACCAGAAACCCGGCTGCGTGGTGTTCCTGCACCACAACAGCAATTCCGACAACTGGCAGGTGTACAACAACGGCGCCATCTACTGCAACAAGGCCGGCACCGCCCTGGCCGCCAGCATGGCCGGGGAGATTACGGATTCTCTCTTTGCCAAGGACCTGAAGAACAACGGCGTGCCCTGCGGCATCATCATCCGCGACAACGGCCGCCTGGGCGGCGGAGACTGGCTGAACACCTGCAATGAGCACTACGTGCCCGCCGCCATCACAGAGGCGGTGTTCCTCTCCAACCCGGACCACGCCAAGTTCCTGGGCAATGAGCAGAACGCCATCCGCTATGCAGAGGCCGTGGGCCGCGGCATCGTGAAATACATGCAGTCCCGCTGAACCGCGCGGCTGCGCCCTACCCGCGCCGGGGTGCCGGGGCCACGCGCAGCACCCGCGCCACGCCCCCGCTCACGCGGAAGGTGATTTCCAGCGGCAGCAGCACCAGGTGGTATTCCCGCTCCGGGTCATCCTGGTAGGCCGGGCGCGGGTCCTGCGCCAGCACCTCCTGCATGCCCGCCACCCATTCCGGCGTGGCCTGCGGCGGCAGCGGCGCGCATATCTCCACCGCCAGCGGGTGCCACGGCTGCGCGGTAAAGCCGGAGGTGGCCTCCGGCAGGGAGTCCGCATACGGTATGTAGGGCTTGATGTCGAAAACAGGCGTACCGTCCACCATATCCGCGCCGGAAACACGCAGCACCGGCCCCGGCTCCACGGATACCAGGCGCACCACGGAAAGCCCCAGGCCGTTCGGGCGGAACGGGGAGCGCGTGGCAAACACGCCCAGGCGCGTGTTGCCGCCCAGGCGCGGCGGGCGCACGGTGGGGTGCCACTCCGTGCCGTTGCAGTGGAACTGCCAGATGAGCCACAGGTGGGAAAACTGCTCCAGCCCGCGCACGCAGTCCATGCTGCGGTAGGCGGGCTCAAACACTATCTCGCTGATGACGTGCGGGGCCAGGTTCCCCTGCCGCGGCACGCCGAATTTTTCCGCAAAGGGCGTGCGGATATGGGCGATGGGCTCCATTACACGGAGAAGAAATCACGCATGACCTGCTCATACACACCGCGCTTGAACTCCGGCAGCGTGTCCAGGTTGAAATCCTGCGGCTGCACCCACTTGTACGCGCGGAACTCCTTGCCGTCCAGCCAGGGCTCGGCCTTGTCGTCATGCATGCGGCACAGGTAGTAGTGCTGCTCCTGGCCGTCATACGGAATACCGCGCTTGCGCAGCACGCGCTCGCGCTCCTTGGGCGGGTAGTCGTAGCGGTACGGCCCGCGGCCCTCCACCACCTCATACTCGTTCGGGCGGAACCCCGTCTCCTCCATCCCCTCCCGGCAGGCGGCGGCCATGGGGCTCTCCCCCTTCTTGATGCCCCCCTGCGGGAACTGCCAGGCCCCGGCGGGTTTCACGCGCTCACAGATGAGTACAGTGCCATCTGAGCGCTGGTAGATGATGGCGGCGTTCGGGCGGTAGAGTCCTCCGTTCATGGTCTTGTAAGTTGTTCAGCAGGCTCCGTGCCCGCGCCCCTATTCTGCCACAAGAGCGCCGTTTGTCAATCATTTTGCTCAGGGCATGCAAATGTGTACAAGATGGCGCATCCGCCCCCTGAAGGCAAAACGGCTATTGCGTGCCAACCTACTCTGCCTTTTCCCCCGTCTCCCGGACTTCCCCAGCCTGGGCATCCCCCTGCCCGGCCAACTCGTCGTGCTGCCGTACCGCCTCCTCAATCTGTTCCCTCTGCTGCCCTGTCACCTTGCCCCCGGTCGGCTGCGCCACCAGGCCAGGCGAAAACTGAGCGCCTTGCCGGTCGCATGCAACCAAAGCAGCTGCGGCAGCAGCCACCACAGCCGCACGCACCGGGTAGCCAGCCGATTTCCTCATCAGCATAGGGGTAATCTCCATAACCGCTATCCTAACACAGGCAACCAGGCAGGGCAACCCAATTTTCCGCCCTGCACCGCGCCCACCCACAGCACCTATCTCCAGACGCCCTATTTCACTGTCATTGAACGGCATGCAAAAAACAACCCTCCTTTTTCCCGCCTATTGGCAACACCCCTGCCCCCAAAACGGACACACTTCCCAATCCACTTATTTTCCAACCTTTACCCCCTACCCCTTACTGCACCTTTGCCTTTGTTAGGCAATACCCGCATAAGGAAACATAACACACGAATCCCTGCCACCCCCATTTCCCGGCAGGGAGGGCCTGTGGTCATTTCAAACTTATACAAGCATGTTACAACACAGCAAAGAAGAGTATGAAGCTATGGTAAAAACGCTGATGGAGAACCATGTTTTCAGAGTCAGGAACATTCAGCTGACAAAATGTTATCTGCTCAGCCAAGAACGCAAATGGTATCCAAGCAAGAGAACCTGGACAGGGCTAATTCAGGGTGTCTCTTTCATTGAGAAAATCAAGGATGTGCACCTTAATGCAATTGATGACATCTATGAAATATGGGGCTGCATCCGTAAAGATGGTGCATGCTATGATACGTTCTTGCTCCTCTCCGCAACTCAGGCAACGGCTCTGACAACCGCCATGGAGTCGACAGACGCTCCCATCACTATCACAATTCCGCCCTATACCGACACGGAAACACGAGCGTTGGATATAGCATTCAAGTGTAGCGGGAAGCATTTCGAGGAACACTTCGGCAGCGACCCCAACATTCAGGCGCTTCTGAGTCACCCGTATTTGTTTGACCTCCTGGGATAAACTACCCCACATAGAGTCGGCCTTGCCTACTCCCCTAGAAAAGTGGTTATTTCCAGTTTGGAAATAACCACTTTTTCAGTATGTGACATTAGGGCATCACGGTGGCTTTGGCATCCTCCATGCCCTCGCGGCTGCGCACCTGCAATTTCAACGCTACACCATCTGCAAATTTAACACACCATGTTAAATTTGCAGATAAAGTGCTACTCCTCCCCCGGGGAGGCGGCGGTGGGGATGGCTTGCTCGTATTCGGGCTCCGGGGGGTCGTTCAGGGGCTCCGGCTGGTCTGCCCAGAGCTCACACTGGGTCATCACGGTGGCAATGGCATCCTCCATGCCCTCCGGGGGATACTTGTGGCTGCGCAGCAGGCGGCGGATCATCACCTTCATCTTGGCGCGGGCGTCCTTGCGCTTCAGCCAGTCGATGGTGCGGTTGCGGCGCAGGGTGTCCGTCAGCTCGCGGGTGAGGGCGATGAGGGCATCGTTCTCATAAAAATCCTTGATATGCTCCGGGCGGGTCAGGGCGTCGTAGAACGCCATTTCCTCCTCATTCAGGCCCATATCCCTGCCGGCCTGATGGGCCTCGGTAATCTGGGCGGCCAGTTTCAGCAGCTCCGCTATCACCTCCTCGTTGGAAATCAAGCCGTTGATGTAGCGGTTCATCACCTCGCGGATGATGTCGCTGAACTTCTCCGCCTTCACCACGTTGGTGCGCTTGTAGAGCTGCACCTTGTCCTGAATCAGGCGGCGCAGCAGCTCCACGGCCACGTTCTTGGATTTCATCTTGGAGATTTCACGCAGGAACTTGGGGTCGAACAGGGAGAACTCCGCCTGCGTATCCGTGAACAGGTTGATGACACCATCACTCTTGATGGACTGCTTGAGCAGCTCGTTGATCCGGGCGTTCATCTCATGCAGGGAAATCTTCTTGCCGCCGCCGTTGTTCAGCAGGCGCATCACCAGCACGCGCACCGCCTCCATGAACGCGGCCTCCAGGCGGTCGTGCTCCTGCACCAGCGAGGAGCACAGGGAGAGCGCCTGGTGGAGCATGAGCGCCTCACGCAGGAACAGTTCCCGCTTCTCCTCCATGCCGCGGCCCAGCAAGAAGTTCACCGCCCCGGTAATGCAGCGGCCCTTCTGCAGGTCCGTGCCGGTAAAGAACACCCCGTAGGCATAGCCGTGCAGCAGGTCGCGGCACACCTCAAGCTTCTCCTTGAACTTGGGATAGGCCGCCTTGCCCACATCCTGCTCGCCGTAGTTCTTGCGGTCCCGGGCGGAGTAGTCGCTCATGGCCTTCTTCAGGGCAGAGGCAATGCCCACATAATCAATGACCAGCCCGCCCTCCTTGTCCTGGAACACGCGGTTCACGCGGGCAATGGCCTGCATCAGGTTGTGGCCCTCCATGGGCTTGTACACATACATGGTGGCCAGGGAGGGCACATCAAACCCGGTGAGCCACATATCCACCACAATGGCAATCTTCAGAGGGCCCGCATCATCCTTGAACCGCTTGGCCAGCTCCGTGCGGTGCGCCTTGTTGCCAATCACGGCGCGCCAGTCCTCCGGGTCCTGGTTGGAATCCGTCATCACCACCGCCACCTTCTCCTGCCAATCCGGGCGCAGCTCCAGCATGCGGCGGTATATCTGCATGGCAATGTGGCGGGAGTAAGCCACCACCATCGCCTTGCCCGTCAGCAGGTGCTGGCGGTGCTCCTCATAGTGGCAGATAATGTCCCGCACCAGGGAATCGACAGTGTTCGGGTTGCCCAGCACCGCCTCCATCTGCCCCAGCATGTGCTTGCTGCGCTCCACCACCTCCGGGTCCGCCTGCTGTGCCATCAGGTCGTACTCCCTGTCTATGAGCTCCAGCGTGGTGTCATCCAGCTGCAGCTTCACCACGCGGCTCTCATAGTACACCGGGCGCGTGGCGCCGTCCTCCACCGCCTGGGTCATGTCGTAAATATCAATCGTGCTGCCGAACACCTCCACCGTGCTGCGGTCCCGCGCGGAGACGGGCGTGCCCGTAAAGCCGATGTAGGCGGCATTCGGCAGCGCATTGCGCACCAGGCGCGCCGCGCCCACCACGCGCCGGGCCACCGCCCGGCCGTCCTTGTCATGCTCCAGGCGTATGCGCTCGCTCAGGCCGTACTGGCTGCGGTGCGCCTCATCCGCCATCACCACTATATTGCGGCGGGCGGAGAGCGGCCCCGCGCCCTCCGTAAACTTCTGCATGGTGGTAAAGATAATGCCGTTTGCCTGCCGCCCCGCCAGCAGGCTAGCCAGGTGCTCCCTGCTCTCCGCCTGCACCGGAACCTGCCGCAGGAAGGCGCTGCAGCGCGCAAACTGCAGGAACAGCTGGTTGTCCAGGTCGTTGCGGTCTGTCAGCACCACCAGCGTGGGGCTGTCCAGCGCCTCCTGCAGCAGGTGCGCGTAAAACACCATGGAGAGAGACTTGCCGCTGCCCTGCGTGTGCCAGAACACCCCCGCCTTGCCATCACGCTCCGTGGCCAGGCGCGTGGATTCCACCGCCTTGCGCACCGCAAAATACTGGTGGTACGCCGCCAGAACCTTCTTCTGCTCCCCGCCGTCCACGGAAAAGCAGATGAAATTCCGCAGCAGGTCCAGCAGCCGCTCCGGCTGGAACATGCCCTCGAAAAACGTATCGAACTGCGCGTACGCCGTATTCTCATAGCTCCCGTCGCGCGTCTTCCACTCCATGTAGCGGTCCTCCCCCGCCGTTATGGTACCCGCCTTGCTGGTTCCCATATCGCTCATCACGCAGATGGCATTGTAGATGAACATGGAGGGTATCTCCTGCATGTAGTTGCGGATCTGGGAGTACGCCTCGGAGGCATCCGTCTCCTCCCGGCTGGGGGATTTCAGCTCCACCAGCACCACCGGCAGCCCGTTCACAAACAGCACCACATCCGGCCGCTTGTTGCAGAACTCCACCACCGTCCACTGGTTTGCCACCAGAAAGGAATTGTTCCCCGGCTCCGCGTAATCCACCAGCCGCACCAGCGCCCCGCGCTGCTCCCCGCCCTCCGTGTAGCCCACCTCCACGCCGTTCTGCAGATAATCCATGAACACCATGTTCTTCTGCACCAGCGGCACCACGCCAAAATCATGCAGCTTGCGCTGCGCCTCCTCCAGCGCCGCCGCCGGCAGACCGGGATTCAGCCGCTCCAGCGCCGCCGCCAGCTCCGCCTCATGCAGCGGGCTCCGGTAGTTGCGCTCCACTTCCGGCCCGTACACACGCGTATAACCCAGCTCCTCCAGCAGCTCCAGCACGGAGTTCTCGTATGCTCCCTCTGTATAGGTGTCGGCCATAAACATTCAATCTACATATGAGGGAAAAAACTCCTTTGCAAGGGCTCGCATGGCAGAGGGGTATTCCCCCTGCTCCATCTCTGTCAACAGTACATGCAGCTCATGCCGAAACAACGCCTGCCCTAGTTCGTCGTTATCCGGCACCGTCTTTACATAATCCAGCAATGCCTCTGCTGACTGCTTGAACGTCAACCATCTGTTATAGCGCATAACAGACAATCGATTACAATTAAGGTTCAATGCCTTTATCGTATTCTCCGCCCTTTGCCGGTTGGGGCCATCAAGTCCTCGGGCTGTAATGCTGACACCATGATTTCTACAAGGTGTTGCCACAAAGGTCATCATACTGCGGGCATCTTCCACGTTGGGATTGATAATATCCACAGACTCAATACTCTGGCAATCCTTGTATTTCCCGCAGGAATCTTTGTGCTTGCATGAAAGCACCAGGTTGTCCCAATCATACATCATCCGCGCGTTGCGGGAGCGCCCCTTCTGGTAAAAGTGGTCGAGATGCGCCACACCCCCTGGCAGCGTACCGCTGCCATCCGCCAGCCTGCACTCGCAGTAGCCGCACAAACCAGCTTGGGAATCCGACTTCATCTGGCGCAGGGCATAGCCGCCCGCTCCCGTGCTGAATTCGTCCCACGGCACATTTCCCTCCCGGGCCTGCCGCAAATACGCCGGCGGAGCCACAGGCTTGACAGGCAACTTCCTCATCGTCGTCCCTGATACAATCTATCCAGCATGGCTCGGCGCCGTTTCATACCACCAACCCTAGATATAAGTTCCTTGGTAAAGTAATGGTCCTGCCCATAGTGTTTCAGCACTTTATCGAAGGCATCATGATACTCGATGGTATCCTGCCCGCCCTCCTGAATCATCCCCAGGCAGCGCAGGTACGCCTGATATGCCGGCACTGTATCCACATGATTCGGCGCGCCCATCACCATACTGGCAATATCCTCCGGGTAGCTCCCCTCCGTCTGCTGTTCCGGGTGCTTCTCATGCACCACACCATCCTCCGGCTCCAGTATGTACACATGCTTCTTGTCCACCGTGGAAACCACCTCGGCGGAATGGGTCGTCACTATCAGCTGCACATTCGGGAACGTGCGCTGCAAATCACCTATCACGCGGTACTGCCACTTGGGGTGCAGGTGGGCATCCACCTCGTCTATCATCAGCACCCCCGGGCCATCCAGCGGATTGCCGCCGGCATAGCGGTTAGCAATCGCCAGGCGCCGCGCAAAATCCGCCACCAGCGCCACCATCCTTCGGTATCCGTCGGAAAGCTGATCGAACACCAGCTCCACCTCCGCTCCGTCATCACCGGTACAGCTCATCACGAACCGCTTGGGATTCGCCTCGAACCGCGGATTGCTGATTCGCATCCGCGAAGCAGCAAACACACGCTCCAAGGCTACCCGAACAGCCTCAAGCTCCGGGCTAACATAGTCATGATTCCTCCGCTGTTCGCGCAGCTCGTTTGCCTCCTCATCATAGAACCAATCCATGAAAGAATCGAAATCCAGACTGGGGCGCAGAGAATCGATATAAGAGGCAAAGGGATTAGTGAAATCCACCTTCCCTGATTTCGCAGTGTCATTATCATGCTCCACTGCCACAGGATACGCTCCATATCGGGCAAAAACGGGCACACCAACACCTCTGTCTTTCCACCCGTTGAATATTTTGGAGATATTCCGTTCTACGCCAGCCACTGCATTCGATGCACCACTGTGTGTATTTACTCCATCCGATATACTGTGGCACCAATTAGCAGCATTCTCACAACAGGCGCCAGACAGACATACGACAGCAGAACTAGTCTCAGCAAGGGAACGCTTGTAACGCCCATTCAGAAAGCTGCCCCGCACCTTCACAATGTCGGCGGAATACGGCAAGGAATCCAGGCTCGGGAAACTATCGCAACTAGGAAAAATACGGGACAGAGGGATAGACAAGCCCTCAATCACACTCGTCTTGCCGCTCCCATTGTCACCCAGGAAAACGCACAGGCGGGGGTCAAGGTTCATATCCAATTTCTCGAACAATCGGAAATTGATCAACCTCAAATGCGAAACATTGACATGCCACTTCTCCATGTGCTTTCGATTATACCCCTTTCCAACTCTATGTCAAACGAATATCATACCTTTTTCACACTTTCATGTCAAAAGTCAGCTAAGCCTTCCGTGCTGTAGAGCCATCATTTTCACCCAACTCTTTATCAACAATTCTCCAAGTATTTATTTTTGCTTTGCTGTACTTGATATAGTATTCTCCACACAACGACATCAACTCGGCAAAAGGGTCCTTGTCATAATCTGGATTCAAGCAATACTCCATCGGCTCTATTACGGAGAAAAGAAGGGCAAACGACTGGTGATCTGCCATCATGCAAAGTACATTCTTTGTAATAAATCCATCCTTGTACAATTTCAGAACCCGAAAGTAATACATTTTCACCTTTCGCCGCGCAGCATCCTGTTTGGAGGTCCATGTAAAATGTTCTTTTTCAGGCAAGGGGGTATAGTGCCGCTCTGAAGTTCTGATTCCTTGTTTCAATTCGGTAGGAAGTGATATTTCACCCACACAACGCGCGGCCTTTCTCATATCATCGTTAGCATAGTCTCCCAAGTAATCATACACTAACTTCATTTCCGCCAAATGACGAGCAGATAATATTGCAGCCAGCGTCAGGAACAACATTATCGTTTGCACCCAATCCCCAATGGTCATTGACCAGAATCCGTTACTACACAAGTCCTGCACCCCCTGCGAACCAGAGCAAAGGGCACCATGGATAATCAATACTAAAATAAACAAGACAATGGGTATAGAGGCATATCCAAAAACTCTCACCCAATAGAGAATCCTAGCTGCATCTTCCAATTTTTGTTTCGTATTCATTCCATTACGCAATATTATTCTCAACATCTATTTCCCCTCGCATCAGCTTCGGGAGGAGTATGTCGCGGAGTATTGACAACCGCCTATTTTCCATCCGCAGAGAAATAATCCTATCGTAGAGAGGATGGGTTAGAGCATCGAATCTATCCAAGATGTCATCTGGCGGCAAATTGACCCTAAAGGCATCAAAATCTTGCTTACCGATGTGAATCACAGTCGTCGCCATCTCCGTCTTTTGAATAAAATCCAACTGGGGACGGATAGTAAAATACAGGAAAAACTCCCCTTTGGAACGTCTGTTTCGGAATACACAGACCCGCTGATTAAGCAAGCCTACAACCCCACCCCATATGTATGGTTGGAATTCGCCATCCATGCCGACTACGATGTCTCCAGGAGAAATTACGTACGCCTTCGGATGTATCTCATCGGTATACACTTCAGAATCTTGAATCTTCAAGTCCCGGATACGAATAATCGGAGTCCCTCTTTTTTCCCTATTGAACAGCTTTGATGCAAAGGGAGCTCCATATATAATTTCCGCCACAGAATAAATATCGCGTTCTATCCATGACGAGGGTCTCTGGCCTCCAAACGGCTCAAAATCCACAAACCATGACCGGTACAGGGCCGCGGCCTGCTCCTCCAGGTTGCGGCAGATGGCGTTGTTGTTCTCTATCTTGTCGTCCAAGGAGGAAAGAATCGCGGCTATCTTGCGCTGGGTGGGCAACGAAGGAAGCGGCATCAGGAGAGCAGCAACTTCCGCAAAGGTTATCTGTGGGAACGTACCAGAACGCGATTCAGCCTGACGCTGCAATTCAGCAAGAACAGAAGGCATCGTCAAATATGCATACAAGTAGGATGGAAGGACTTTCCGTTCATCTGCTCTTATCACCATCAGTTTGGTTGATGCAATGTAGTTATGAACATCCTCTTCCTTTACGAAGGCATATCGTTTATTTGCGGGGCGGATTTCAGAATACAGGATATCGTTAGGGCAGAAAGTCTTCTTAAATTGTCCCTTCAGATTTTCATTTGTTACACATTTGTGATTCAGGATTTTGCCTTCAAAAACGTCCGATGTGTTAATTAGAACAACAGTACTATCAGTTCGAGCATATGTAGAAGATACGCTCCGGCACACGATTCCAACGCTCACCATTTCAGATTTCATACCCAATCGCCGCAAGATTTTCCCTAATCTGCTTCTCCAGCCCATGCCCCTTCTCGAACAGCTCAGACAGCTCTGTAGTCAGGCGCTTCATTTTCTCGTCGAAAGGCTCGGCATCTTCCTCCTGCTCCTCCATGCCGACATAGCGGCCGGGGGTGAGAATGTAATCCTGATGGGCGATATCCTCCTTGGTGGCCACGGCGCAAAAACCGGGTACATCCTCACAGGTTCCCTGCCGGAATGCGGCGAAGGTGTCTGCGAGCCTTTGGATATCCTCATCAGAGAAATCGCGGTGCTTGCGGTCCACCATGTGGCCCATGTTGCGGGCATCGATGAAGAGGGTCTTGCCCTTCTGCGGCTTGCCGCGGGTGATGAACCAGAGGGTCACCGGGATAGTGACGCTGTAGAAGAGCTGGGGCGGCAGGGCCACGATGCCCTCCACCAGGTCATCCTCCACAATCCGGCGGCGGATATCCCCTTCCCCGTTGCTCTGGGAGGACACGGCGCCGTTTGCCAGCACCAGGCCAATCTTGCCGCCGGGCGCCAGGTGGTGGATCATGTGCTGAATCCAAGCGAAGTTGGCATTGCCGGCGGGCGGGGTACCGTATTTCCAGCGCACATCCTCCTGCAGCTTCTCCTGCCCCCAGGCGGAGAGGTTGAAGGGAGGGTTGGCCAGGATGTAGTCTGCCTTCAGCGTGGGGTGCTGGTCGTTGTGGAAGGTGTCTGCCGGGTGCTTGCCGAAGTTGGCATTGATACCGCGGATGGCCATGTTGATCTTGGCCATTTTCCAGGTATCGGAGTTGGACTCTTGGCCGTACACGGAGAGAGTGTCGCGCTGGCCGCTGTGTTCCTCCACAAACTTGGCGCTCTGCACAAACATGCCGCCGCTGCCGCAGCAGGGGTCGTACACGCGGCGGTTGGGCAGCGGGTTCAGGATGGCCACCAGGGTTTTCACAATACTGGCTGGGGTGTAGAACTCGCCGCCCTTCACGCCCTCGTACGCAGCAAACTGGGCAATACAGTACTCGTACACGCGCCCCAGGAGGTCGCAGTTGTGGTGGGCATCACTCATATCCATGTTGGTGAACAGGTCCACCACCTCACCCAGCACGCGCTTGTCCAGGTCCGGCGTGGCATACACGCGCGGCAGCACGCCTTTCAGCTCCACGTTCTCGTTCTCTATGGCCGCCATGGCGCCATCCAGCACCATGCCTATTTCCGGCGTATGCGCCTGCGCGGCAATATGGGACCACCGGGCCACCCCCGGCACCCAGAAGATATTCTCGGCCTCGTAGTTGTCGCGCTCGTTCTCGTCGCCATACCCCTCCGCCACCAGCTCGGCGTACTTGTCCTCGAACCGCGCGGAAACATAGCGCAGGAAAATCAGCCCGATAATCACCTTGCGGTAATCGGCTGCCGGAATATGTCCCCAAAGCACACATGCCGCCTGCCAGATTTTTTCCTCAAAGGGCAGCGGTGCGGTAGTCTTGGCCTTCTTGGTTACTCGTGCCATATCCCTATTATAGGCACAACCCCGCGCAGATTCAAGAGCAGAATGAGGGATTGCGCGGGATTTTTGCGGGACCAACAATACGGGTGTCCCCCTTGACAAAACATTCAGCCACGTGTATACTGGATAGCGTTCTATGAGTGATGATGCCCTAACCCCTGCAACCGTCGGTTTACATTTCGAGAGAGTGTCCCATCAGAATGGGACATGCTATTGGCTGGATACTGATTTGATGTCCGTGCTGGGATACACGGATTCTACGGCTTTCCGCAAAGTGGTGCTGAAGGCGATTTCCTGCTGCAGCGGATTGGAAATCGACCCGCTGGGCGATTTCATCAGGTACGAGCACACGACGGCCGAAGGCATGCCTGGCTTCTACAAGCTGACGCGCCTTGCCTGCTTCCTCGTTACCCAGCAGGCAGATCAAACCAAGCCCCAAGTTCAGATGCTGCAGTTCTGCCTGGCAAACATGGCGGATTCCCTGATGGGGCATGACGAGATTGAACGCTTGGAGGTACGGGGAAAACTTTCCGAGGAAGAGAAGGCCCTGTCATCCACGGCAAAAATGCACGGCGTTGTCAACTATGCCTTTTTCAAGGACCAAGGCTACAAGGGGATGTACAATATGGGCTTGAGCCAGCTCAAGAAGCACAAGCATTTCCTAGCGAAAAGCGGTACGCTGTACGATCGCATGAGCACGACTGAACTTGCGGCCAACC
This sequence comes from Akkermansia sp., assembly GCA_030536145.1. Lineage (GTDB taxonomy): Bacteria > Verrucomicrobiota > Verrucomicrobiia > Verrucomicrobiales > Akkermansiaceae > Akkermansia. Next base: position 6,733 of record JAUNQN010000026.1, on the reverse strand, counting down.
TTTTCCGCATTACGCAGACAAAAGAACGAATCAAGACCCACAATATCGAAGGGCAGAACCAACTGGAAAACGCGGCATTCAAAGTCGGGCGTACAGTCCGCGCCATTGTGCGGGAAAACACGGGAAAGAACCCCGAGGCTCTTCCGCTGGAGGACAGGGCTATCAAGGAGCTGAAGAGCGAGGGCAAGAAGGTTGTCAAGCACATCCGCGCCATAGACGACAAAACAAAAAAAGGGAAACGCCGCTGACCGGGTATCGATACAGTGCGGACTGACCGCAAAACAACATATTCGTAGGACACCGCCCTGCGGCGTAATGCCGCAGGGCGGTGTTTTGCCGCAGCGGGGCGGGCGTGTATGGGGCAAAATGCCGCAGATAGTGGGGGATGGGGAGGGTGGTTTGGGGGTGGAGGGCGGGGTGCGGGGTGTGACAGTACGGGGCGTAAAGTGGCCTAATATGTTGGTTTTATTGGCATTTACGGAGTTGGCACGGGGTGTTTGACGGGGCGGGGCGGGTGTGTGGCGGGGGAGTTGGCACGGGGTTTGCAAGTAGTGATGGTGTAAGCAGTGCATCCGCCGGGCGGATGCGGAAAGCCTTAAACAAAACAACAAACAAATAGAAAGAAGCAATTATGAGCAAGATACTCGGAATTGACCTTGGAACCACCAACTCCTGCATGGCCGTGATGGAAGGCGGGCAGGCTACGGTGCTGGAGAACAGCGAGGGTGCACGCACCACTCCGTCTATTGTGGCCTTCACGAAGACGGGCGAGCGCATTGTGGGCCAGGCTGCCAAGCGCCAGGCTGTGACGAACCCGCGCAACACGGTGTTCTCTGCCAAGCGCCTTATCGGCCGCAAGTATGCGGAGCTGACCGCCGACGACAAGAAGCTGCCGTACACGATTGTGGAGGCTGCGAACGGCGATGCGCACATTCAGGTGGAAGTGGGCGGCGAGACGAAGGTGTACTCCCCGCAGGAGATCAGCGCCATGGTGCTCTCCAAGCTGAAGGCGGATGCGGAGGCCAAGCTGGGCGAGACCATCAGCGAGGCGGTTATCACGGTGCCGGCCTATTTCAACGATGCGCAGCGCAACGCCACGAAGGCTGCCGGTGAGATTGCGGGCCTGAAGGTGCGCCGCATCATCAACGAGCCGACGGCGGCCGCCCTGGCCTACGGCCTGGACAAGAAGAGCAACGAGCAGATTGCCGTGTACGACCTGGGCGGCGGCACGTTCGATATCTCCGTGCTGGAGATTGGCGACGGTGTGTTTGAGGTGAAGGCCTCCGACGGCGACACGCACCTGGGCGGCGACGACTGGGACAACGCTATCATCAACTGGATCCTGGCGGAGTTCCAGGCCAAGGAGGGCATGGATATCTCCAAGCAGACGGATGCCCTGCAGCGTATCAAGGAGGAGGCGGAGAAGGCCAAGATTGCCCTTTCCTCCACCCAGAGCTATGATATTTCCCTGCCGTTCATCACCATGGACGCCACGGGCCCCAAGCACATCCAGATGACGATGACCCGCAGCAAGCTGGAGCAGCTGACGGAGAACCTGCTGGAGCGCACGGCCACGCCGGTGAAGAACTGCATTTCCGCCGCCGGCCTGAGCACGGCAGACGTGAACGAGCTGGTGCTGGTGGGCGGCATGACCCGCATGCCCGCCGTGCAGGAGATGGCCAAGCGCCTGGCCGGCAAGGAGCCGCACAAGGGTGTGAACCCGGATGAGGTGGTGGCCGTGGGCGCCGCTATCCAGGGCGGTGTGCTGATGGGCGATGTGACGGACGTGCTGCTGCTGGACGTGACCCCGCTGACGCTTTCCATCGAGACGATGGGCAACATTGCCACGCCGATGATTGACCGCAACACGACCATTCCGGTGAAGAAGAGCCAGGTGTTCTCCACGGCTGCGGACAACCAGCCGGCGGTGGATATCCGCATCTGCCAGGGTGAGCGCAAGATGTTCTACGACAACAAGCTGCTGGGCAATTTCAAGCTGGACGGCATCCAGCCCGCCCCGCGCGGCGTACCCCAGATCGAGGTGACCTTCGACATCGACGCCAACGGTATCCTGAAGGTGACGGCCAAGGACAAGAACACGGGCAAGGAGCAGAACATCTCCATCCAGGGTTCCTCCGGCCTGTCCAAGGAGGAGATTGAGCGCGCCAAGCAGGACGCCGAGGCCCACGCCGAGGAGGACCGCAAGAAGGCGGAGGACATCGAGGTGGTGAACAAGGCCGACAGCCTGGCCCACAATGTGGAGCGCCAGCTCAACGAGCTGGGCGACAAGGCCCCCGCCGAGGTGAAGCAGCCCATAGAGGACAAGGTGAAGGCCCTGAAGGCCGCCGCCGAGGCCAAGGACATCGAGAAGTGCAAGAGCCTGACCGCCGAGCTGGAGAAGCTGCTGGCCGACCTGGGCAACGCTGCCCAGCAGGCCGCCGCCCAGCAGGGCTACCCCACGGGTGATGCCGGCCAGGGCGCTGCCGAGGGCGGCCCCCGCCAGGCTAAGGGCACGGTGGTGGACGCCGAGGTGGTGGACGACAACAAGTAACCCCCTGCCCCGCCCCGGCGGCTCCCCCAGCGGGTGCCGCCGGGCGCGGGAAACACAAAAAACATTTCACAACAAACCAAAACCATACATACTATGATCAAACCATTAGGACAGCGTGTGCTCGTGGAGCGCGTGGAAGCAGAGACCAAGACCTCCGGCGGCCTTTTCCTGCCGGATACCGCCAAGGAGAAGCCGCAGGAGGCCATCGTGCGTGCCATCGGCACCGGCGGCCGTGACAAGGACGGCAAGGAAATCCCCTTCAACGTGGCCGTGAACGACAAGGTTCTCATCGCCAAGTACGGCGGCACGGAGGTTTCCGTGAACGGCACCACCTATGTCATCCTGAACGAGAGCGACATCCTCGCCATCATCGACTAAACACAATCCACCCCTAACCCCTACACAATACACATATTATGGCAAAGCAACTTGCATTCGACGAGACAGCCCGCCAGAGCCTGCTGGCCGGCGTGACCAAAATCGCCAAGGCTGTGAAGAGCACGCTGGGCCCGGCCGGCCGCAACGTGGTCATCGACAAGAAGTTCGGCTCCCCGAACATCACGAAGGACGGCGTGACCGTGGCCAAGGAGATTGAGCTGGAGGACGCCTACGAGAACATGGGCGCCCAGCTGGTTCGCGAGGTCTCCAGCAAGACCAACGACATTGCCGGCGACGGCACCACCACCGCCACCGTGCTGGCGGAGAGCATCTACCGCGAGGGCCTGCGCAACGTGACCGCCGGCGCCAACCCCATCTCCCTGCAGCGCGGCATCAACAAGGCCGCCGCCGCCGTGGTGGCTGAGCTGAAGAACATCTCCAAGACGGTGGACAGCACCAAGGAGATTGCCCAGGTGGCCACCGTTTCCGCCAACTGGGACGCCGAGATCGGCAACATCATTGCCGAGGCCATGGACAAGGTGGGCAAGGACGGCACCATCACCGTGGAAGAGGCCAAGGGCATCGACACCAGCCTGGACGTGGTGGAGGGCATGCAGTTCGACAAGGGCTACCTTTCCCCCTACTTTGTGACGAATGCCGACACCATGGAGGCCGTGCTGGAGAACCCGTACATCCTCATCTTCGAGAAGAAGATCGGCAACCTGAAGGATTTCCTTCCCATCCTGGAGAAGGTGGCCAAGAGCGGCAAGCCCTTCCTCATCATTGCAGAGGACGTGGAGGGCGAGGCCCTGGCAGCCCTGGTGGTGAACCGCCTGCGCGGCACCCTGAACGTGGCCGCCGTGAAGGCTCCCGGCTTCGGTGACCGCCGCAAGGCCATGCTGCAGGATATCGCCATCCTGACCGGCGGCCAGTGCATCTCCGAGGACCTGGGCCTGAAGCTGGAGAACGTGGACGTGGACATGCTGGGCATGGCCAAGCGCGTGGTCATCACCAAGGACACCACCGTCATCATCGAGGGTGCCGGCAAGTCCGCCGACATCTCCGCCCGCGTCTCCCAGATCCGCAAGCAGATTGAGGACTCCACCTCCGACTACGACAAGGAGAAGCTCCAGGAGCGCCTGGCCAAGCTGGCCGGCGGCGTGGCTGTCATCAAGGTGGGTGCCGCCACGGAGACGGAGATGAAGGAGAAGAAGGACCGCGTGGACGACGCCCTGCATGCCACCCGCGCCGCGGTGGAGGAAGGCATCGTTCCCGGCGGCGGCGTGGCCCTCATCCGCGCCCAGAAGGCCATCTGCGCCCTGGAGCTCCAGGGTGACGAGGCCACCGGTGCCCAGATTGTGTACCGCGCCGTGGAGGCTCCCCTCCGCCAGCTTGTCTCCAACGCCGGCCGCGAGGCCGCCCTCATCGTGGAGAAGGTGAAGGGCCTGGAATCCCCCACCATGGGCTACAACGTGGTGACGGACGCCTACGAGGACCTGCTGACCAGCGGTGTGGTGGATCCCACCAAGGTGACCCGCTCCGCCCTGCAGAACGCCGCCTCCATCGCGGGCCTGATGCTGACCACGGAGTGCCTTATCTCCGACCTGCCGGAGAAGAAGGGCTGCTCCTGCGGCCACGGCGGTGCA
>JAUNQN010000026.1:0-2148 GCA_030536145.1 Akkermansia sp. | reverse complement strand
ATGGGCATGATGTAAGCCCCCTGCCCCGCGCAACAGATTATCCCGGGGAGCCCCGCTCCCCGGCTCTTAGCACCCCCGGCGCGTTCCCCGCGGAACGCGCCGGGATTTTTATAGAGGGGCCTCAACAATGTGTGCTAAAAACAAAATTCCCGCATATAGCGCACTTGCCGCTTGACTCCCTACGCCCGGCAAGCGTAGAATGAGGTGTCGCCATGCTCATCCATTTCCATTTCAGCAACTACAAGTCCTTCCGGGACGGGGTCGAGTTCTCCATGGTAGCGGACAAGTACTTGAATCACAGGGATTCCCTGATGCGGATTCCCGGGCAGCGCTATGCCAAGGTACTGCCGTTGGCTGCCGTATACGGCGGCAATGCCTCCGGCAAGACCGGCTTTGTCTCTGCCCTGAAAGCACTGAAAACAACCATCGCCACCGGGGATTTGAGCGTTCTGGAACCGTTTTTGCTGGATTCAGAGCAGGCTGTGTGCCCGTCCTGTTTCTGCATCTGCTTCTTCCAGGATGGCCAGGTGTATGAATACACGCTGGAGGTGCAGGGTGGCCGCGTGCAGCGGGAGGAGCTGCTGAACCGCACCAAGCCGCGGGAGCAGTGCCTGTTCCGCCGCTGCCCGGGCGCTGCGCTGGAATCTGACCTGCTCACGGACAGCAGGGATGCCGAGCAGGTGTATGTGCGGCAGATGGGCGGCTCCCTGCCGGATACGCAGCTGCTGCTCACCACCATCCACCGGCTCCAGCCGCGCGCCATCTATGCCGCCACCGCCCCCTGCTTCACCTGGTTTTTCATCACCCTCTGCATCATCGGCGCAGACAGCAAGCGCGTGGGCTTGGGATTCGACCTGCTGCAGGACCTGGAGCTATACCAGGAGGCGCTGCAGCAGGCGGACACAGGCATTGAGGAGCTGAGTCTGAAAAGCGTGGATGCCGCCGCCAGCGTGCCGGCAGACATGCTGGAGAGCTTCCGACAATCGGCAGATGACGTGATGGTGACACCGGAGGATGCCTCCCTGGTACTGTTCAAGAACGAAAAGGGGGTGAACGCCGTACGCTGCTATTCCACACACCGCACAGAAGACGGGCGCAGGGTGGATTTCCCCCTGGCAAAGGAAAGCGACGGCACCCGCCGCTACATGCACCTGCTGCCCATCCTGCTGGATACCGCCCTGCCCCGCGTGTATGTGGTGGATGAGCTGGACCGCAGCCTGCACCATCAGCTCTCCCGCGCACTGGTATCCCACTGCCGGGAGAACATCCGCAGCGGCCGCCAGCAGCTCCAGCTTATCTTCACCACGCATGATGCCCTGCTGCTCTCCAAGGATACCCTGCGCAAGGACGAGGTATGGGTGGCGGAGAGGGACGGCGAACGGGTGTCGCACCTCACCTCCTTCAACGACTACAAGGACGTGCGCGCCGATGCCAACATCCTGAAAAGCTACCTGGAGGGCCGCATGGGCGGCCTGCCGCACATCTACCGGGTCTCATGAGCAAGTTCACCAGAAAGCACCGCGACCTTCCTTACCGCCGCAGGCTGGTATTCCTGACAGAAGGGGCCAAGACGGAGGAGAGCTACCTGCGCGTGGCAGAGCGCCTGCTGGGCCTGAGGGAGAGCTGCGACCTGGTCTTTCCCTATCATGATACGGACATTGCGCAGCTGGTAGCCCAGGCGGGCAGGCAGGAAAAGGAACCGGGGTTCCGCCCATCCTTGGGGGACGAGCTGTGGATTATCCTGGACCGGGATGAGGAATGCCATTTCCCGCAACATTTCAGCATGCTGGATGCCTGGGAGCAAGCCGCAGGCCACCGCCATGCCGCCATATCGAACCCGCGCTTTGAATACTGGCTCCTGCTGCACGTGCTGCCCCGCCCATCCAAGGCCCAGGCCATCAGCGACTCGTTTGTAGAAAAGCACATCCCCAGGTTCAAGAACCTTCCCATCGGCACCACCAGCATCACCCGCGCCAGGATTCAGGAGGCAACGGAACGGGCCAACAGAGGCAACATCCCCACCCCCGCCAATCCCGACCACCCCGGAACCGCCATGGGCAGGCTCATGGCGCATCTGCCGGCACGCACGGGGCAATGGTGCACACCCAGGACATAGGTAACAGAAAAGTTCCACCACATAGGTAACAG
>JAUNQN010000062.1:1988-11178 GCA_030536145.1 Akkermansia sp. | reverse complement strand
CAGCTCCCAAGCCTGCGGCAGCTCCCAAGCCCGCGCCTGCTGCTTCCAAGCCTGCGGCCAAACAGGTATCCCCCGCCGCATCCCCCCAGGCGGCAGCCCATCCCGCCGAGACTCCTGCCCCTGCACCCAAGAAGAAGTCCAAGGCCGGCATCATCGTGGGTATTGCCGCCATTGCCCTGCTGGGCGGCGGTGCCGCCTACGTGTGCACGCAGCCTGAGCTGATGGAAGCCATCACCGGGCCGGAGGAGGTTATCATTACGCTTTGGAAGGATGGCATCGCCGCCGGCGGTTCCAACGCCCAGGGCCAGGTGACGTCCCTTACGGACCTGAGCAAGGAGAAGGTGACCGCCTTTGCCGCGGACGAGGCCAACTGGATGGCCATGATGCGCTACATGCTGACCAAGGCCGATGCCGACAGCAGCGCCAATGCCGAGAAGCAGATCAAGGATCAGACCGAGAAGATTGAGAAGCTCAAGAAGCAGATAGAGGACAAGCGCTGCCTCATGCTCTCCCTGGCGGATTCCTCCAAGGAAAGCAAGGACATGCTGGCGGACCTGAACAAGCAGGTGGCGGATGCCCAGGTGGAGCTGAATGCCCCCTGGACCCTGGAGAAGGCCATCGAGAAGCCCGAGCTGCTGGACCTGCTCAACAAGATTACCACGGACCGTGAATGGCTGGAGCAGATCACGCTCTCCGGTGAGCTGGCCAACCCCGGCCGCATGCTGGCCATCCTGGGTGAAATCATGAAGAAGCACCCGGAGTGCATGCAGCCCGGTGTGCTGCGTGACGTGGCCACCGCCACTGCCGTGGAGTACGCCCTGAACAACGCCGCCTTTGCCCTGGCGGAGCCCCGCGCGGAGCACTATATCCGCAACTGGAAGGAGGGCCGCCTGAACACCGTGTTCGACACGCTTCCCTTCTGGCAGCGCCGTATGGTGTGCGGCTGCAAGCCCACGCACAACGGCTGCACCCCGGAGGCCCTGCAGTGGGCCGTGGACAACGTGCACCTGCCCGCCGAGCGCTACTGCGGCGCCTGCTGGTACAGCTCCTACCGCCTGATCAACGTGTACGGCGAGAGCATTCACGGCAGCGGCTACGGCGAGCCCTTCAAGGGCGTGTTCGGTGACAACCACTACACCTTCACCCAGACCGTGGGCGGCGTGTGCGGCAGCCTTTCCCACTACGGCGCCTATTCCGCCTGCGCCAACGGCGTGCCTGCCATGACCGCCGGCGAGCCCGGCCACTGCGCCTTCATCGTGCTGGTGAACGGCAAGTGGACCCCCTCCTACTCCCTCTCCTGGCGCCGCGGCCTGCACTGGACCGTGTGGAAGGATATGCACCGCTACTCCTCCCTGCACATGCAGACAGAGATGATGAGCGAGAAGTCTGCCAAGCGCACCCGCCTGAGCAACGCCTACCGCATGATTGCCAATGCCTACGGCTCCAACAGTACGGAGAACGCCATCAAGGCCTACCGCGCCGCCGTGACCCTGCAGCCCCGCAACTACATCGCCTGGCGCGAGTACGCCGACCTGCTGAAATCCACCAAGGGCAACCCGGAAGCCTGGGCCAAGTACAATTCCCTGGTGTGCGACAAGCTGGAGGACGAGTACCCGGAAATGGCTGCGGAAATCCTGAAGGGCTTTGCCTATCCCGTGATGAAGGAGGCCGCCTCCGGCTTCGGCAAGCAGAAGCTCATGGAGAACTTCCTGACCTTCTGGAAGTCCATTGCCCGCTCCAGCCGCGGCAAGGAGAAGATTACGCCAGATACCTGGGACGTGGAGGAGCTGATGGGCCAGCAGCTTGAAATACTCAAGAAGCTGGGCGGCGACGAGAAGGAGCTGGCGCTGGACTACTACAAGCAGGTGCTTTCCAACACCTTTGCCAGCAAGCTGTACGCACCCATGGTGCTGGCCTGGGGTAACAACATGGCCCAGAAGTACAAGGGCGACATGACCAAGCGCGTGATGGAGGCCAATGTGGTGGCCCTGTCCTCCACGGGCGGTGCCAAGCTGGATGCCAAGTCCCAGGACGCCATGATCGGCTCCCTGCTGGTGCAGTGTGAGAATGCCCGTGACATCAACTCCTTCAACAACCTGGCCAACCTGCTGAGCAAGGAGTACACGCAGCCCAAGGAGAAGATGCCGAGCTTCCAGCCCTGCGCGGGCCGCCTGGTGTCTGAGCGCGCCGTACCGTTCTTCAGCTCCGTTTCCTCCCGCTTCGGCCAGCCCTCCGGCGCAGGCCACCCCGGCTTGGTGAAGGAGTGCGGCGGCAGCTTCCACACGGACAAGGACAACCCCGCCTGGGCTGCAGTGCTGCTGGAGCGCCCGGCCATGGTCTCCGGCGTGGTGGTGGTGTGCAACACGCACAACACCCACCGTGTGAAGGATATCCACATCCAGGTGTCCGAGGACGGCGAGAACTGGACGGACGTGGGCCCGGCCCCCGTATCCTACACCGGCGAGGTGATGCGCTTCGAGATGGGTTCCGAGGACCAGTGGCCGCGTGCCAAGTACGTGCGCGTCATCCGTGACGGCGGCCCCGAGTTCTTCCACCTGCGCGGTATCTACGTATACGGCAAGAAGACCGCCTGATGACAGTGACAAACAGCAAGTAACAACCTTAATATAAGAAAGAAGAGATATGAAAAGGCTTATTGCACTGATGCTGGCTTCCACCCTGGTGTGCTGCCATGAGCAAAAGAAGCAGTCCGGCCCCGTGGTGCCGGAGCCGCCCAAGGCTCCCGCCTCCGCCGGGCAGGAAAGCCCCAACCAGAAGGAGAGCTTCGCCAAGGCCAAGGAATCCGTCACCAACGACGGCTACATCGGCTTTGCCTATGCCGCGGACTGGGACCGCTACAGCGAGTCCTTTGCCAAGGCCTGGATTGGCAGCCCGGAAATCCAGAAGGCCGCCGGTACCGCCCGCCTCATCCTTACCCCCATCTACCAGGACAACAGCGAGGCCACCAAGAAAAAGGCCAACGAGTTCTGGGGCCCCATCCAGGAGAAGCAGCGCAACTTCGGCCGCGCGTCCTATCCGGCCATCATGTTCTTTGACAAGAACGGCCGCCACTATGCGGACATCTTCGGCCCGGACATGCTGACGCGCTCCATTGAATCCATCGCCACGGAAGTGGCGGAGAAACTGGCCCTGCTGCACAAGCAGGACGACCTGATGGAGCAGGGGCGCAAGGCCAAGGGAGCCGCCGCGCTGGGCATGCTGAGCGAGGCCGCCACCATGAAGGGAATCACCCGCCCGGATGGCGTGGTGGATGCCCTCAAGAAGGCCGACGGCGACAGCAACAGCGCCTACCTGCGCCGCGTCACCTTCGACGGCGTGTCCAACGCCTCTGCCAAGCGTGATGCCATGGGCAAGCTCAAGACCAAGGAGGAGAAGTGGAACGCCATCCAGGACCTCATCAAGGAGACGGAGACCAACCTGGCCGACGATGCCTACACCGATGAGCAGAAGCAGGAGATGTGCGCCTGCCTCATCGGCGTGCTGCACCGCGACGGCGGCTACAAGGGCAGCCTGCTCATTCCCGCCTGGGGCAAGCGCATGACGGAGCTTGGCCCGGATACCTACCTGGGCAAGTCCGGCAAGGTGGTGGGAGACGTGTGGGGCTTCAAGCTCAACTACTCCGAAGGCTGGACGCCCAAGGGCATCCCGGATGACAACACCCCCATCGAGCTGAAGGGCGACCTGCCCATCAAGGAGGCCGGCAGCTATGCCGTGCGCTTCTCCTATGAGCGCGGCAACCACGCCCTCTTCATCAAGAAGGTCATCCTGAAGGACGGCGACACGGTGGTGGCAGAGGACGAGCACCGCGGCGAGGCTTCCAAGTCTCCCAAGGAAAACTCCTACACGCTCGCCGTGGATTCCGCAATCAAGAATCCCCGCCTGTTCATCATCATGGACAACGGCGACAAGCGCGATTCCTACGGCATCATCCGCATCGACCACGAATAATCCCGCAACCCCGGCCCTGCGCCGCGCACCGGTGAAAATATCGGCGTCAATCCCTGCAATGTGATTGACAAGCGCGCGCGGGGCTGGTACAATTTCCCCGCAAAACCATGCAGGAATATCTTTCAGCTCTCATCCAGTTGGTGGCAGGCTTCGGCTTTGCCGGTATGATTATCGTGCTGAGCATCGTCTTCGGCCGCCGTGCCAAGATGCGCAAGGCCATGGACGTGCCGTACGAGTGCGGCAACGTGCCGGAGGGTGACGGTTCCCCCTCCATGTTCTCCATCAAGTTCTACCTGGTGGCCATCCTGTTCCTGGTCTTTGACCTGGAGGTGGTGTTCCTGTATCCGTGGGCCCTGGGCTTCAAGAGCTTTGTGATGGAGAACGGCGCCGCCTTCGGCTCCATGGTAATCTTCATTGGCGTGCTGATGGTGGCCTACCTGTATGCCCTGGGCAAGGGCGTGCTGACCTGGCACCGCAACCCCGCTCCCAAGAAATACTGATAGCGGCCCGTGCGGCCCCGTGCCGCTTCCGCTCCAGGCAGGGCGCAGCCGCCTTAACAGAGGCAAGGCTGCGCCTTCCTGTTTCCCCTGCACCCGCTACCCTGCGTAAAACTTCAGAACACATATCCCCCAGCACATTATGTCCACAGCACTTGAGCGCCGGCAGTTCCTTACAGACACCATTGCGCGCCGCATCCTTATCCTGGATGGCGGCATGGGCACCATGGTCCAGAAACACCACCTGCAGGAGGAGGACTACCGCGGGACCCGCTTTGCGGACCGGGCCGCCTACCCGGCGGACCTCAAGAACAACAACGATGTGCTCTCCCTTACCCGCCCGGATATCCTGCGCGGCATTGCGGATGCTTACTTTGCCGCCGGGTCGGACATCGTGACCACGTGCACCTTCTCCGCCACCTGCATCGGGCAGCATGAATTCTTCCACCATGAGCAGGGCACCCCGCGGCATGACCAGGGCTACTACGAGCGCGTGCTGGCGGATGCGCCGCTGGCTGCCGTGGTGCGTGAGATGAACCTGGCAGCCGTGCGCGTGGCGCGTGAGGCGGCCGAGGCGGCGGAAGCCCGCTGCGGCCACCCCTGCCTGGTATCCGGCTCCATAGGACCCATGGCCGTCACCGCCTCCCTCTCCCCGGACGTGGCGGACCCCGGCTTCCGCGCCGTGAACTTTGAGCAGCTGCGCCGCGCCTACCGGGAGCAGGTCGTCGCCCTGCTGGATGCCGGGGTGGATATCTTGCAGCTGGAGACCATCTTCGACACCCTGAACGCCAAGGCCTGCCTGTTTGCCATCGACGAGCTGCGCGAGGAGCGCGCGGACGTGCCGCCCGTCATCATCAGTTTCACCATCACGGACAAGGCGGGCCGCACCCTCTCCGGGCAGACGGTGGAGGCTTTCTGGAACGCCGTGCGCCACGCCAAGCCGCTGGCCATCAGCATCAACTGTGCCCTGGGGGCGGACCTCATGCTGCCCTACGCGCGGCAGATATCCGCGCTGGCGGACTGCGCCGTGTGCCTGTACCCGAACGCCGGCCTGCCGGACCCGCTCAGCCCGAACGGCTATGAGCACAGCGCCGCGCACATGGCCTCCATCCTGAAGGAATACGCGCAGGAGGGGCTGCTGAACATCGTGGGCGGCTGCTGCGGCACCACGCCGGAGTACATCGCCGCCATCCGTGCCGCTGTGCAGGAGTACCCCGCGCGCCGCATTCCCGTGCACACGGCGGATGGCACCATGCGCCTGTGTGGCCTGGAGCCGCTGAGCCACAACCGCCGGGACGGCATCCTCTTCATCGGTGAGCGGTGCAACGTGGCGGGCTCCCCCAAGTTTGCCCGCCTGATACGCGAGGGGCAGTACGAGGAGGCCCTCTCCATCGCACGCCAGCAGGTGCAGAAGGGCGCCAAGGTGCTGGATTTCTGCTTTGACGACGGCATGATAGACGGCCCCGCCGCCATGACCCGTTTCCTGAACCTGGTGGCTGCGGAGCCGGATATTGCCCGCGTGCCGTTCATGATAGATTCCTCCAAGTGGGAGGTGATAGAGGCCGGCCTGCGCTGCCTGCAGGGCAAGGGCATCGTGAACTCCATCTCCCTGAAGAACGGGGAGGAGGAGTTCCTGCGCGAGGCGCGCATCATCCGCCGCTACGGCGCTGCCGTGGTGGTCATGGGATTCGACGAGACCGGGCAGGCCAGCGGGCGTGAGGACCGCATCGCCATCGCGGAGCGCGCGCACGCGCTGCTGGTGCAGGCCGGGTTCCCGGAGGAGGACATCATCTTTGACCCCAATGTGCTCACCGTGGGCACGGGCATTGCAGAGCACGCCAACCATGCGCTGCACTTCTTCCAGGCGGCGGAGGTCATCTCCACCCGCCACCCTCACTGCCACATCTCCGGCGGCATTTCCAACGTATCCTTCTCCTTCCGCGGCAACAATCCCGTGAGAGAGGCCATGCACTCCGCCTTCCTGCACCACGCCGGCCTGGGCGGCCTGGACCTCTGCATCGTGAACGCCGCGCTCATGACGGATTACGACACCATACCCGCCCACCGCCGCAAGCTGGTGGAGGATGTGCTGCTGAACCGCTGCGAGGACGCCACGGAATGCCTCATCGACTACGCGGCGGAGCTTGCCGCAGCCAAGGAGGCGCTGAAAGCCGCCACGGGCGGAGCCGCCGCCCCTGCCGCCAAGCCCAAGGTGGCAGACTGGCGCAGCGGCACGGTGGAGGAGCGCCTGGCCCATGCCCTGGTGAACGGCGTGACGGAGTTTGTGGAGGCGGACACGCGCGAGGCCCTGGAGAAATACCCCAGCCCGCTTGCTGTCATCGAAGGCCCCCTGATGGACGGCATGAAGCAGGTGGGCGACCTGTTTGGCAGCGGCAAGATGTTCCTGCCCCAGGTGGTGAAGAGTGCCCGCGTCATGAAGCAGAGCGTGGCGGTCATCACCCCGCTCATCGAGGAAGGCAGCGGTTCCGCCGCCTCCGCCGGAACCGTGGTGCTGGCCACGGTGAAGGGGGATGTGCACGACATTGGCAAGAATATCGTGGGCGTGGTCCTCTCCTGTAACGGCTACCGCGTGGTGGACCTGGGCGTGATGGTGCCCTGTGAGCAGATTCTGGAGGCCGCCCGCCGAGAGAACGCGGATTGCATCGCCCTCTCCGGGCTGATTACGCCCTCCCTGGATGAGATGGCCCACGTGGCGGCGGAGATGGAGGCGGCGGGCATGCACCTGCCGCTCATGATTGGCGGTGCCACCACCAGCCCCCAGCATACGGCGGTGAAGATTGCCCCCAAGTACCCCTCCGGCGTGGTGGTGCGCACGGCAGATGCCTCCACCGTGGTCCCGGAGCTGGCCGCCCTCATCGGCGCGGATGCCGCCGCCGCCCGCGCCCGCGTGCTGCAGGAGCAGGAGCAGCTGCGCGCCGCCTTTGCAGAGCGCAGCGTGCCCACCATGAGCCTGGAGGAAGCCCGCCGCAACGCTTTTGAAATAGACTGGGCCGCCCAGCCCCAGCCCGTGCCCGCCCGCACCGGCGTGTTCACCATCGGCGTGGCGGATGACACCTTTGCCCCGGATTACCCGCTGGACTGGCAGGCTCTGGAGGATGCCGCAGACTGGAGCATCCTGCTGCGCTTCTTTGACCTGCAAGACGTGTGGCGCCCCGCCACCGGGGATATACGGGATGACGCCCCGGCAGACAAGGCCGCCCAGGCCCGCAGCCTGCTGGCAGATGCCCGCGCCCTGCTGCAGCGTGCCCGCCGGGAGCAGCGCCTGCACCCCCGCGCCTGTGTGGGCCTGTGGCCCGCCACCCGCGTGCAGGATGATATCCTGGTGCATGCAGCGCAGGGGGATGCCGTGCTGCACACCCTGCGCCAGCAGAAGCAGAGCGACAAGCCGCGCCTGGCCTTGGCGGACTTTGTGGCGCCGGAGGGGCAGGGCGGCTATGTGGGCGCGCTCCAGCTCTCCGTGACCGGGGAGGCGGAGTGGGCTGCGGAGTTCGAGTCCGCGCACGATACCTACAATGCCCTGCTGTGCGGCGCCCTGTGCAACACCCTGGCCGAAGCCCTGGCAGAGACCGCCAACAACCTGGTGAACACCTCCCTGTGGCCTGCGGAAAACAGTGTTTCCGTGCGCCCGGCCTGCGGCTACCCCAGCCAGCCGGACCACGCGGAGAAGCTCACCGTGTTCTCCCTGCTGGATGCTACCGCCCGCACGGGTGCCACCCTCACGGAGTCCTGCATGATGAACCCCGCATCCTCCGTATGTGCCCTGCTGTTCAACCACCCGCAGGCGCGCTACTTTGCCGTGGGCACCATAGCCGCAGACCAACGCGCCGACTACGAGGCGCGCTCCGGCCACAAGCTGCCGGAATAGGCGGCGGTTTTTCTCCCCAAAAAAGCAGCCCTGCCGTTGCGGCAGGGCTGCGGGATTGTTTCCTTGCTGCGGGCTGCGGTGCTTATTCCGTGACCCCGGCGGCCTCGAAGGCGGCCTTCAGCTTGGCATCCTTGGACTTGAGCTGGTAGGCGGTCTTGCCGTCCTTGTCCTTGATGGTGGGGTCTGCCCCGGCCTTGATGAGCGGTTCCACCATGCAGGGTTTGCGCACGTTCATCAGGGCGGTGGTGCCGTACCTGTTCACCTCGTTCACGTCACCCACCTTCTTGTCCAGCAGGTACTGCAGAAGTTCCGGGCCGTCTGCAATGTTGTTGCCGGCAGCAACATACAGGGTGGGGTAGCCGCAGGTGCCCCACACCACATCCGTGCGGGAGCCGTGCTCCACCATGTACTCCAGCAGGGGCAGGGAGGCCTTGCACTTCATGCTGCTGGAAATCACGTTGTAGAGCGGCGTGATGTCCTTCTCATTGGTGCCGTTGTTGAAATCCAGGTTGTATTTCTCCAATGCCTTCAGCTGGTCCAGCGCCTTGGCGGGATCCCCGCTCTTGGTGATGAAGTACACCAGGCCCTCCTGCTTCTCCGTCTTGGCGGTGGGGTCTGCCCCCTTGCTGATGAGGTATTCCAGCTCATCCACGCTCAGGAACACGCAGGCGTGCATCAGCGCGGTCATGCCATCCTTGTCCTTTGCGTTGGGGTCAATGCCGCAGGTGTCGATGAGGTAGTCCGCCACCCCCTTGAAATCAATCTTGCCCATGGAGATACCGTTGCGGCGCAGACCCACCATCAGGGCGGTGCGGCCCTTGGGGTCCGCGGCCTTGGG
>JAUNQN010000062.1:0-1966 GCA_030536145.1 Akkermansia sp. | reverse complement strand
CGGCACCCAGCTCCACCAGGGTCTTCATCATCTCGATGTCCTGGCCGGAGGCGGCGCTGGTGAAGGGCGTATCGGAAGCGGTGGCCAGGTTGATATCCGCCCCGGCTTTCACCAGCTCCCGGACAAGTGCCTGGTCACCCACGGCGGCGGCCATGACCATGGTATTGCTGGAGTACTTGCAGTCTGTGGCAACACCGTTCACATCCGCCCCCAGGGAGAGGAAGAAGGCCACCATGTCACGGTTCTTCTGCTGCACGGCGAAGGTGATGGGGGACAGGACGCTGTAGATGCTGGTGTTGATGTCCTGCTCGCCGGCCTTGAGCTTCTCCAGACCCTCGATGGCGTCCTTGTTCTTGATGACGGCAATGGCATCGTCGATGGACTTGATGGAGCCCAGGGGCATGGCCGGAGCGGGGGCTGCTGCCGGAGCCTGTGCGGGGGCTGCTGCCGGAGCCGGGGTGGCGGCGGGAGCCTCCGCAGCACTGGCTGCCGGCTGTTCAGCGGGCTGTGCGGCGGCGGGCTTGTCTGTTTTCTCCTCCGTGCAGGAGGCCATGGCCATGGCGGCAGCGGCCATGGCAGCGGCAATGATGCGGTTCTTTTTCATACTCTTGTTGTATCAGGTAACAGGTTTGCGCTGCAAAATATGCAGCATTTCCACCAGTCTAATGTATGGAAGATGTGAAATCAAGCCATTTCCGCGCATTGACGTAAAAAACGCCTGTGAAATTTTCCCTTGCTACGTCATTGGAAAATCCCTTGGTTACAATAATCTACTGCGTGAGTTAGTTCATGAGCGTAAACAAAAACTGATTATAAGGGAGTAGACTTAATCATCAGCACCTCCCCCGGGAGTAGAAGTTTCATAAAGCCGATTGAAATGCCAAAGATTGAAGCACCCTTAATTCGTCAATATTATCCTCATTTATCAAACTCATTTTTCCCTTTTGACAATAATATGCTGTCGATCCAATATTGAAGTTCTGATGCAATTTAAAAAGAAAACGATAAAAACTGATTGCATCTAAAACTCTTCGAGATTAGCTT
Organism: Akkermansia sp.; assembly: GCA_030536145.1. Classification (GTDB taxonomy): domain Bacteria; phylum Verrucomicrobiota; class Verrucomicrobiia; order Verrucomicrobiales; family Akkermansiaceae; genus Akkermansia. The sequence goes on along the minus strand of JAUNQN010000062.1, from coordinate 922 downwards.
GTTAAATCTATTTCTAGTTTCCCAGACGCATTCCTTTTGAAATATCCAACACTTTTATCCGCGTCTTCTCTATTGTAGTTGTATATTAGATCATTCTCTACACCTGAACGAGGTTGCGTGACGGTACCGTTCTCCGTCACTTTCTTTTCGTTGCGCGGTGGCCCATGTAGTCGTAGGTACATTCTACGCTCTCGCTGTTGTCGTCCTTGGTGAAAAGGACAGGGTGGTTCTTGGCGTTATATCACGTTCCAGATGCCAGTGCTGGTCTTGACTCGCGTCTGGTTGCCATCAGAATCGTAGGTGGGGGTGAAGACATCGTGCGCCTCGTCCTCGATGGCGGTGTACTGGTTGAGCTGGTTTGCCGTATATATCTCGTAGCCGTCCGTTCGCTGTTCCATGCGGCGGTTGCCGATGTTGTCGTAATCCCATCCGTTGAACCCGGTGCCGTCCACCACATCGCTGATGAGTTGACTCGCAGGCACCCCATTGCCTGCTCGCCCCCGCGGGGCAAACGCGCTTCGCGGTTTGTCCAATCCCCCTACAAGCCTTCGGGGGCTTTCGCTGCGGTCATTGTAAGTGAACGCATCGTTGCGGGTAGTGCCTTGCCGCGCGAGCGTGCGGGAAGTCGGGCGGCCTAGGGTGTCGTACTGGTACGCGCGGCGTGCCACGAGGGTGTTGCCGCGCTTGTAGTCCATCTGGGTGAGGAGGTCGCGGTGCTGCTCGTAGCTTTGGGTGAGCGTCACGCCGTTGGGCTTGGTGAGCGTCTGCAGCAGGTGCGAACCCTGCAAGTATCCATACGTGAACAGCTTTTCCTGCCCGCCGTGAAGGAAGCCCGCGCCGCTGATGCGGCCATCGGTGCCGTAACTGGTGGTGACAGTCTGCTGCACGGAGCCGTCCTTGGCGTAGGTGTAGCCCGTGGAGC
>JAUNQN010000025.1 GCA_030536145.1 Akkermansia sp. | reverse complement strand
ATAGCCGCCAGGGCTAACAAAGGCCGCCGAGCGAAAGCCCGGCGGCCTTTTCCGTCTACCCGCATCAGGGCGCAGACGGCATCTGCTCGGTCTGCAGCCTGGGGATACCAGGAGGATAATCTGCTTGATGTTTGCCGGAAAATGTGGTTGAATAGCCGGTGTTATGTACAATATGCGTCCCGGCCTGTTCGTTTGTGTTCCTTTTGTGCTGGCTTCCTGCGGGAATGATATTTCCACGCCGGAAGGGCTGGCAGCGGAGCAGTTGGCGGTCATGCAGGAGGTGGCTGCTGCCGCAGGAGAGGTGAATGATGCGGAAAAGGCCACGCTGGCTGTGTTTATCGACAAGATGGAGGCCCTGACGCGGCGGCAGCGCAAGCTGGCTGCAGCGGCGGATGCCATGAGCGAGGCGCAGCGCAAGGAGGTGCTGGAGGGCTCTGCCAAGTACAAGGCGGAAGCCAAGGCGGCAGGCGAGGCTTTTGCCAAGGGCATGGCCGCCATCTCCGAGCTGGTTAAGATAGACGACCACAAGACGCTCAAGAACACCATGGCCTCCTTTGCCGAGGCCTATCGGCAGACGAGCGAGAACCTGAAGGGCAGGTACTGAAAGTTGCCCTTATTCTGAGCAGGCGCGCAGGATGATGACAATCACGATGATGATGAAGATGACGTGGCCGCTGCAGCCCTGCTTCTTCTTCTCTTTCGTTGCGGGGGCCTGCTTGGGCGTGCGCTTGGGGGCAGGGGACGACTTCGGTACGCCGGGTACGTTTTTTTCTACGGTCTCCCGCATTTTCTCCATAGCCTGCTGAACGGCATCTGCCGGGGTGCGGGGGGCTTGCTGCGGCGGGCGCGGCGGCTGGGGAACGTAGGTTGCCTGCTGCCGCTGGGGCTGCTGCGGTACCCGGGGCAGGGGAGCGGAGGGTTCCATAACCTCCACCGGAGCCGTGGATATGGGCTGCGGGGCCAGCGGAACCTGCAGTGATTGCGGTATTTCCGGCTGGGCGGAAAGGGAGTGGGTCAGCTTGGCGAACTCCTGCACTCGCGCATCCTGCTCCGCTATCATAGCGTTGAGCTTGCGCACCAGGTCGTCCGACATGGCATCCAGCGCCTGGCGCTGGGTCTCGGTGGAAACTTCCGGGATATTAGTCTGGATGGGGTCGGTGGGTGTGTTCATGGCTTAGCGGAAACGGAGTTCTCCCTGTTGGGGGGTGTCTTTCTGGGGTGGATTGTAGGAAGGCGGTTCAATGGCATTGAGCACGGCGGTGACCACGCGCTGGCGGTCTCCGCGGGCGTTCCAGACGATGTACAGGAAATCGGCGGGGTGGATATTGCCGTGGGTGCGCAGGAACTCCAGGTCCTTGGCATCACCATACCCTACCTCCGGCACCAGGGTGCCGAACAGTTTTGCCTCTGCCTTGCGGATCAGGTAGGGAAGGTAGGGAATTTCATGGTACTCCTCCGTCTCCGGGGGCAGGTCATGTGCCATCACGGGCTTGGCGTTGCCGTTGATACCGCGCTGGGTGGTCAGGAAGAAGGAGCGGCGCACGGCGGCAATGAGCAGCAGCGTGCTGGGGGACGGGGCTCCCTGGTTGGCGTAATCCCGCACATAGGCATAGAATTCCCCGGGCCGGTGGCCGATAGAGGCGAGGAACTTCACCTCGTTCGGCAGGAAAAAGTGGCCTACATCTGTGCCGGGATTGGAGAGATAGCGGTTCACCGCATCCCTGAAAAGCGCCAAGAAGAGGTCATTCCATTCCATAAGCCCAGTATAAGGATATCTACCGTTGCTTACAAGCAAAAAACGTGCTGCTGACGGCCTGCCGGGGCTAGCGGAGCAGCAGGGCGTGCTGCATGGCTGCGGTATCCGGCAGGGTGTGGAACCATTTTTCAAAGGCGTATGCCCCCTGCCAGAGCAGCATGCCCAGGCCGTGGCTGGCGGTGCAGCCGCGCTCCCGCGCGGCCTGCTGCAGGGGGGTGGCGTGGGTCACGATGTCATACACCACCTGCCCGGGCTGCAACCAGGCGGGGTCCAGCGGCATGGGGTCCCCGGCGGACAGGCCCAGGGAGGTGGCGTTTACCACCAGGTCCGCCTGCTGCACGGCGCTGCGGTGGGCGTCTGTTCCCATGGCGGCTGCGTGTACGCGGCCGGGGGAGATGGCGGCCAGCTCCTGCGCCAGGGCATCCAGCGCGGGCTTGGGGCGGTTGATGATGGCGAGCTGCGGGCAGGAATCCAGGGCGCACTGGTAGGCCAGTGCGGTGCCGGCGCCGCCGCATGCGCCCAGCAGGGCCACGCGCAGTTGCCCCAGGGGCTTGCCGCACAGCTCTGCGATGGCTCGGGCAAAACCGGGGCCGTCCGTGTTGTACCCGGTCCAGCCCGTTTCCGTACGCACCAGGGTGTTGCACGCGCCGCAGCGGGTGGCAAGGGCATCTGCGGAGCAATCTGCGGCGGCAAAGGCGCGGCGCTTGAAGGGCACGGTGATGTTCAGCCCGGTGAATCCCATGCGGTGGAAGGTGGCCAGGGCCTGCTCAAAGGCGCCGGCCTCCAGCCCGGCTTGCAGGCGCACATAGGTGCCGGGCATGGCGGCGGCGTGCAGGGCGGCCTGCTGCATTTGCGGGGAGCAGGAGTGGGCTATGGGATTGCCCACCACGCCCAGGCGCACGCGGTGCGGTGCCAGGTCTGCTGTCAGGGTGGTGGCGTATTCTGCTGCGGTATAGACGGCTTGCATGGGAAAATCTTGTTCGACAGGGGGGGAGAAAAGGGAAGGGCATGCGGCCCGGTGTGAGCCGCATGCCCGGAAAAACCGGATACGCGCCGGGCGTGTTACTTCTGGGCGGCGGGGGCGTCTGCGGAGCCGTCCTTGGCCACGTTGGAGACAATGCTGGTGCGGGCCACCTTGATGACGGTGTTGGGGGCAATCTCCAGCTTCACGGTGGCGTCCTTCACCTCACGGATGATGCCGTAGATACCGCCGGCGGTCACCACCTTGTCACCGGACTGCAGGTTGTTCTGGCGCTCCCTGAGCTCCTTCTGCTGCTTCTGCTGCGGGCGGATGAGGATGAAGTACATGATGACGACGATGAGGATAATGGGGATGAACCCGCCAAGGCCTGCGCCCTGGGGGGCGGCACCGTCTGCTAACAGGAATAATGCGTTCATTGTATATCGTTTGCTTGGTAGCGCGAGATGAAGCTGCTCTTGAAGGCAGCGAATTGGCCGGCGGCAATGGCGCTTCTCGCTTGCGCCATGAGCCGGAGGTAGAAGTGGAGGTTCTGGAAGGAGAGCAGGCGCAGGGCCAGGATCTCCCCGGCGCGGAAGAAGTGGCGGATGGCCGCGCGGGAGAAGCGGGTCACGTGCGGGTGCCCCTCCGGGTCCAGCGGGCGGCTGTCGTTCTTCCATCGCTCGTTCTTGATGTGGATGGGGCCGTCCGGGGTCATGGCGATGCCGTGGCGCGCCAGGCGGGTGGGCATCACGCAGTCGAACATGTCCACCCCGCGCTCTATCATCTCCAGCAGCTGGGTGGGCGTGCCCAGGCCCATGGCATAGCGGGCCTTGTCCTGCGGCAGGTAGGGGGCGGTGTTCTCAATGGCGCGGAGCATTTCCTCCTCCGGCTCACCCACGGAGACACCGCCGATGGCGTAGCCGTCGAAATCCATGGCGGCCAGCTCCTCTGCGCACTGGCGGCGCAGGTCCGCATACACGGAGCCCTGCACAATGCCGAAGTGCTGCTGGGGCGCATTGCCGCTCATGGGGCGGTGCTCATCCACCCAGGCCTTGCAGCGCCTGGCCCAGCGCAGGGTGTAGCCCAGGGATTTTTCCGCGTACTTGCGGTCGCAGGGGTAGGGCGGGCATTCATCGAAGAGCATGGCGATATCACTGCCCAGGTTGGCCTGGATTTCCATGCTGCGCTCCGGGGAGAGCATCATGTACGCGCCGTCTATGTGGTTGCAGAAGCGCACGCCTTCCTCCGTGATCTTGCGCAGGCGGGCCAGGCTCCACACCTGGAAACCGCCGGAATCCGTGAGGATGGGCTTGTTCCAGCCGGCAAAGCCGTGCAGGCCGCCCAGGTTGCGGATGGATTCATCCCCCGGGCGCAGGCAGAGGTGGTAGGTGTTTCCCAGGATAATCTGTGCGCCCAGGTCCTCCAGGTCCTGCGGGTGCAGGGTTTTCACGGTGCCCTGTGTGCCCACGGGCATAAAGATGGGGGTCTGCACATCCCCGTGGGGCAGGTGCAGGGTGCCCAGGCGGGCGCCGGAGGGGTCTGTGCTGTGCAGGTCAAAGGACATGGTTGCGGATGAAGCGTGCGGAGAAGATGGGCTTGCCCATGGCTTCCCACTGTTTCTGGAAATCGGTCTTGGGGTAGAAGGGGGCGTTCCACTCTGCGCTGGTGAACAGGGGAGAGGCGTCCATCAGCTCGCACACCCACTGGAAATACTCCTCATGGTCTGTCTTGAAGAGCATTTCCCCGCCCTCTGCCAGGGCGCGGTGCAGCACGGGGATGAAGGATTCCTGCACCAGGCGGTTCTTGTGGTGCTTCTCCTTGGGCCAGGGGTCCGGGAAAAGGTAGTGCAGGCGGTGGATGCTGCCGGGGGCAATCATCCACTCCAGGAAATAGCGGCTCTCCAGGCGCAGGCCGCGCACGTTCTGCAGGCCGCGGCGCTCGCTTTCCGCACATACCTTGCGGATACGGCCCAGCAGGCGCTCCACGCCCAGGAAACGCGTCTCCGGGTAGTGCTCTGCCATGGCCAGCAGGAAACCGCCGTCCCCGCAGCCCAGGTCCACCTCGCAGGTTTCCCCCGCGCCGAAAATTTCCGGTACGGTGTAGCGGGCAAAGTAGTCTTGCGGAACAAATGCGGTGCTCATGGTACGCGCGTGATTGTACACAGGGCGGGGCGGCATGTCAAAGACAATTCACGGCACCCGCCAAAAAAACGGGTGCCGCGGCAAAGGTGCGCTGCGTGGCGGTTACATGCCCGTGAGCCCCTGGCGGTTCACAAAGTACACCGCGCCCAGCACGCAGAGGAAGGCCCAGAGGTAGTCCCATTTCCACTGCTCCCCCATGTAGAAAATCATGAAGGGGACGAAGATGGCCAGGGTGATGGCCTCCTGCATGATTTTCAGCTGCGCCAGGGAGAGCCCGTACGCGCGGCCCATGTGGTTGGCGGGCACCATGAAGCAGTACTCGAAAAAGGCCAGCCCCCAGCTCATGAGGACGAGTTTCCACCAGGGGGAGGCAGCGGCTTCCCCCGGCTTGCGGAGGAAACCGTACCAGGCGAAGGTCATCACCATGTTGCTGATGGCCAGCATCATGATGGAGAGGCCGAGCTTCATGGCGGCGTATTACTTGGAGATGAGGAAACGCACGGAGCCGGAGCCGCGGTGGGCAAAGCGCAGGCCCTCCAGCGCATCCATGCCGATGATGCCGTCCGCGTTGCCGCCCTGGAGCTGCGGGGCCATTTTCACCTTCACCCCCTTGGCCAGGGAGACGGAGACCGGCTTGCCGTACTTCACGGTGGCCTTGGCGGCGCCGTTCACGTCTGCCACGCCCACGGTCTTCTCCTCCGCCTCTGCCCCGGCGGGCCAGTCCTTGGGCAGCACGCAGGTTACGGAGGCTCCGGTGTCCAGCAGCAGGGCAACCTGGTGCGGGGTTTCCTTGGTCCCGGTGTCGATGAGCATGACCGGGCGGTTCAGGCGGTCCACGCGCAGCGGCTCCATCACGGCCATGCCGTCCACGTCCTTCGGCAGGCCCCAGTAGCAGCCCTCTCCGCCCTCCCGCAGGTCAAAGGTGAACTCCATATCCCCCAGCACGTCAATGCCCAGGATGCCGTCTATGGGGGTGGCCATGCTCTGCTGCACGCCATCCAGCGGCAGGCAGAGGGCGTAATGCTCCAGTTTCCTGCCGTTCACGCCCAGCTGCACCTGGTAGATATCCGGCACCTGCTGGCGCGCGCTGTTGCTGTTGGCGGTCATCTGGCTGGTGTCCACCTTCTGGGCATCCGGGATGGATTTTTCCACAAATGACTTGGCCAGCACGGTGTGGGAGGCGCCCGTATCCAGCATCATGATGGCCTTCTTGCCGTTCACGGTGCATTCCGCCAGCACCTGGCGGCACTTGGCGTCACGGGTGAGCTTGGCTTTCTTGTCCACGGCCTGTGCAGCGGCGGGTTTGTCCTTGGCCGCGGGGGCCGTTTTCTTGGGGGCGGCGGCGCACAGGGTGCCCGTTGCCAGGCAGCAGGTCAGGAGAAGGTGAAAGGTGTTCATGTGCCCTAGCATACAGCCGCGCTGCCATTTGTAAAGCCAAAACCGCCGCGCGGCGTGAAACCGTGCGGCGGTTGAAAGCGGTTGCGGCTCTTTGTTCCCTTAGCCGCGGTTCTTGAGCTGCGGGAACAGGATGATGTCGCGGATGGAGCAGGCGCCCGTCATGAGCATGCACAGGCGGTCTATGCCGATGCCGATGCCGCCGGCGCTGGGCATGCCGGATTCCAGGGACTCCACAAAGTCGTAGTCGATTTTCTGGGTCTCCTCGCCGGCCTGGTGCTTCAGGCGCTCCAGCTGCTCCACGGGGTCGTTCTGCTCTGAATAGCCGGGGCAGAGCTCCTGGCCGTTCATCACCAGCTCAAACACGTCCACCACCTCCGGGTTCTCCGGGTTGGCCTTGGCCAGGGGCACCAGGTCACGGGCCACGTGGCACACAAAGAGCGGGTTGGCCTGCTTTTCCTCCACCAGCTTCTCATACACCTGCTGGGTCACGCCCACGTCGTCCAGCTCCTCGCCGATTTGCACGCCCAGCTCGTTCTCTGCACGGCTGCGGCGCTGCTCCGGGGTCAGGTCGTACCAGTCTGCACCGGCGGCTTCCTTCACCAGGTCGTTGTAGTCTGCGCGGCGCCAGGGGCGGGTCAGGTCAATCGTCCAGCGCAGGTTGCCCTCGTCGTCGTACTGGTCAAACTGCAGGGTGCCGAACACGCGCTCCGCCACGGTGGTCACCATCTCCTCGATGAGCTCCGCCATGGTCTCGTAGTCGCCGCCGGCCTCGTACACCTCCAGCACGGTGAACTCCGGGTTGTGGCGGCGGTCCACACCCTCGTTGCGGAAATTGCGGTTCAGCTCGAACACCTTCGGGAAACCGCCTACCAGCAGGCGCTTCAGGTACAGCTCAGGGGCAATACGCAGCGTCACCGGCTTCTTGAGCGCGTTGTAGTAGGACTCGAACGGCTTGGCGGCGGCACCGCCGGCCACGTCCTGCAGCATGGGGGTCTCCACCTCCAGGAAACCGCGGGCCTGCAGGAAATTGCGGATTTCCTGCACAATCAGGGAGCGCTGCACAAAGCGCTTGGCGCTGTCGGCATTGCTCATCAGGTCCATGTGGCGGCGGCGGTAGCGCAGGTCCTGGTCCGCCAGGCCGTGGAACTTGTCCGGCATGGGGCGCAGGGCCTTGGAGAGCACCTTGAAGCTTTCCACGCGCACGGAGGGCTCCCCGGTGCGGGTCACGAAGGTCTCGCCCTGAATGCCGACCCAGTCGCCGCGCTCCAGGAGCTTCCACAGGGGCCACACTTCCTCCCCCACGGCCTTGCGGGTGAGCATGCACTGGATGGAGCCGCACACGTCACCCACGGTGAAGAACTGGGTCTTGCCCATATCACGCAGGGCGGTGATGCGGCCCAGGAAACGCACCTGTTTGCCTTCCTCGAAATGAGCCTTGATTTCCGCCGCGTTCGTGGTCACGTCAAAACGGCCGCCGTAGGGGTTTACCCCCAGCTCGCGGATTTTGTCCACCTTCTCGCGGCGCACGGCAATCAACTCCTCCTCAGAGGAGCCCGGTGCTGTCTGTACAGGTTCATTTTCGCTCATAGCGCGAGGATTATACCCCAACTTGGCCGCTTTTCAAGTGCAAACGCGCGGTTCACCCGCGTATGGTGATATTTCCTGCCTGGGAGAAGCCGAAAACGGAGCCCAGCACGCGGCCGGAGACATCCTCCAGCGCGTGGTTGTAGTCCTGCGCCATGCGGTTGAACACGCGGGCGGACTGCTCTTGGCGGAACAGGGCGCGGCTCAGGCGTGAACCCAGCAGCTGCAGCTGCTCATCCGCCACCATGGTATCCGTCTCCTGCACGGCCAGGAACGTGGCGCGGAACACGGCCGCCAGCTCATGCTCCGCCAGGGCGGCGCGCAGGGCCCCGGCGTTGTTGCGCTCAGCGGTGGCGCTCTCCAGGCTTAGTTCAGAATCCTCCGTGAGCTTGCGGATGCTGCGCGGCAGCATGTCCCCCGGCGGGCGGCGCAGGGTGAACGCGGCGGCAAAATCCGCCGCGCAGGCATTGCGCTGCCGCGTGGCCAGCAGCCACTGCAGCCAGGCCTCTGCCACCAGCCCGCGCAGGTGGCTCAGGCGGTTGTACACCGCCGCCACCCATGATGCAACCAGCACCAGCAGCCCCAGGGATACAAGATAGCTCATGCTGCTATCATACCTGTCTCCCCGCTGTTAGAAAGCAAGTTAGCCTAACTGTTTTGGCGGGCTCCAGCCGTACTACGGGAATATGTACTTTGCCCCTGGTATCTTCTGCAATACCCGTACTGCCACAGCCAGGACCAGGAATGTAAGGATGCCTGCGCTTGCGTACTGGATAGGGGAGGTCCTGTCTATAACGTGCGCGCAGAGGTACTGGTAAACGTAAATGTGCATGAGGTAAAGGCTCAAGGTGGTAGGCTTGATGAAATTGCAAATTCCACGGAGCCGGAGCGTATCCAGGATAAATGTTGCGTTATATTTCACAAAGACCAGGACTGCAGCTGCTTGCATGACGGCCGGGAACTTCAGGTATCCTTTCAGTAGGCAGTTGATACCTCCGTCCGCAGTAGGTACAAATGCAGTTGCATAGAAATGGGCGGCGGTCGCCAATATGCCTGCTGTATAGATAGCAATCCTGCCCATGGTGCCTATGCGCGTGTTATGAAGGATGTAACCCAGGAGAGGGTAGACAAGGTATCCACCACAGATGGGGAGCTGTAGCTGTGCGGGGATGAACTCTATATGGCATTCTTTCAGGACATCTCCCACACATACCGTGATAAAGAAGTACAGCACCATATTCCTGAATCAGGGTCGTTCGGATGAAGCGTATGCGGACAAAAAAACGCCGATGGATGCCTTTAGCATACCATCGGCGCAGGAGGCCTATCGGATAGGGGGGATTGCCCTCCTACCCGATTGACGGAACAGTGTCACTTGGCGGGCTCGCCTTCCATCAGGATTACCTCCATGGGCTTGAGCGTGATTTCCATCTCCTTGTCCACATCCACGGCGGTATCCACCAGGCCGGGGAGCTTGCGCTGGTCTGCAAAGGAGCTCTTCATGCGGATGCTGCCCTTCACATGGGCGGGAATGTCCAGCAGCTTGCGGAGAGTGGTCGTCATGGTCTTCTCCTTGTCGGAGGAGTTGCGGAGCGTGAGGGTGCTCTTGTCCTTGTTCCAGGCGGCCCAGCCGTATATGTCGCCGTCCTTGCCGTCCCAGGGGTTGCCGCCCACCCAGTGGGTGTCCGCCAGCACATCCTCGTTGCGGCGCACCCACTTGATGCACTCTGCCAGCTCGTCCCACAGGCGGCCGTTGTCCTGGTCCATCAGGTCGTAGTCCACGTAGAGCTCCTGCAGGGCGGAGCCGCTGCCGAAGGAGCAGCGCATCTCCTTGATACAGTTGGCGGGGGACTTGCTCATCACGTTGGGCGGGCCGTTCTTGGTGATGATGGTGCCGTGTACCATGATGGAGTTGATGGGGCAGAGCGGAGCCCCGGTCACAAACACCTCATGCACCAGGCGGTCGCGGAAGGTAAGCCACTTGTCGCGGTCGTCGCCCATGTTGCCCTTGCGGTTGAAGTCGTCCTCCTGGCGCCACAGGCAGTCTGAGAAATGGAACCAGAACGGGCTGGCCCAGGAACCGCAGGTGGTGTTGACAAAGAGGTTCTTGCGGGCCTTTCTCAGCTCCCGGATGACGCTGATGATGCCCTCCGTGTCCTCCATCTGGCGGGGGCCCTTGGAGTGGAAACCGGGGTTGGAGAGGCCGTCGAACTTGAAGTAGCACATGTCATAGTCCTTGATCATCCGCTTGCAGCGCCCGGTAAAGGCGTCGAAGTATTCCTTGTTGGAGAACTCGAAATTGGAGATTTTCCTGTCGGGGTGGTTGTCGTTCCAGAACTTGATGCGGGAGTTGCGGCCGGTGCCGTAGCCGCCCACGGGGCCCAGCCAGGTGCCGATGCCGGCCCCCTGGGCCTTGGCTGTCTCTGCCACCTTGGCAAAGCCGTTCGGGAACCCCTTGTGGAAATCCCACAGGCTGTTGAACTCGTCCCAGCCGTCGTCGATGACGAAACCGTCCAGGCTCACGCCGCGCTTCTCATACATCTCCTTCTGCCACTTCTGCACAATGTCCAGGGAGATTTTCTCCGTGGTGCGCTGCATGGGGTCCTTGTTGTCGTGCAGGCGGATACCCACCTCGTACCAGTCGTTGTAGTGCACAAACAGGTGGTACGGCACGGCCCTCTCACGCTCGCTGTATGCCAGGAAGGAGCGGCGCTGCTGCTCCGGGGCAAAGAAGCCCAGCACGGACGACACGTTCCAGGATTCCCCCGAGGGCAGTACTGCCTTGCGCTGCCAGGTGCCGGTCACGGTGCTGCCGTCCTTGATTTCCATGAGAGACATCGGCGTTTCCAGGCCGATGAACACGGCATCATCCACCACCACGCGGCCGTGGGTGGTGTTGCCGGAAAGGGAGAGCGCCCCCTGCGGGGTGATACGGTACTCCAGCGGCTGCAGGGAGACAAAGGCCGTGTCCTTCTTGGCGGTGATGTCGAACTCCTGGCGCAGGTAGTGGGAGCCGTTGCGCAGCACGGCACGCCATTTCACGGAGAAGGAACCGTCCGGCGCGGTGAAGGTGGCGGAAAGCGCCTTGCCTGCGTGGTGGAGGCCCAGCTGCTCAGCCTTGGATTCTGATTTCAGCTCCTTGAGCGTGATGTTTTCGGCTTTCATCTTGCTGGCGGGCAGCACCTTGCCTCCCTCCAGGGTAATGGTGAAAATCTCTGTGCCGGCGGCGGCCACCTCTGTGCCGTCTGCCAGTTTCAGCCCGCCGAAGGTGATGCCCTTGGCACCCTGGTTGAAGCTGGCGGTGAACATCTTGTTGCCCAGCGTGGCCGCCGTGGCGGTCACCTCCGCCTTGGCGGAGCCGGGTTTCTTGCCGGGAAAATCCACGGTGGCCGCCGCCACACCGGCTGCGGCTACAAACAGTGCTATAGAACGGAAGAGTTTCATACGTTGCCCGCTATACTACCAGATTGCCCCTGCTTGGCAATCAAAAACTTTTGCAGCCTGTTCCGTAAAAAGCGGGGGAGGGGCTTCTTTTTCGTTTGACATCCCGCTCCCGCCCCCTATAATGTTTGCACACTCGCCCGCGTACCCGTGTGCGTGGGCGCACACCACCTATACACAGACCATGCAAAAGAATACATTACCCCTTTGCGTCACGCTGAGCTTCCTGGCCCCTGCGGCCATGGCGGATTACCCGGCGACTGACTGCCTGTGGTACGCCCAGCCCGCCGTTGTCACGGATATGTCCGTACCGTGGGCTTCCGGCAAGACCCCCTGCGGCAACTACGGCGGCGGCGGGCAGGATGCCCTGGCCGTGAACAGCAACTACTGCGCCACCGGCGCCGTGGGCAAGAAGACCGGCGACACCTGGGAATCCCAGTCCCTCCCCATCGGCAACGGCCGCGTGGGCGGCACCATCTTCGGCGGCGACCACCGCGAGCGCGTGAACCTGAACGAGGTTTCCCTGTGGACCGGCGGTCCCAACCTGCCCAACAACGGCAGCGGATATGCCTACGGACCCACCTCCAACAAGGACCAGTTCGGTTCTTTCCAGCCTTTCGGCAACCTTTTCCTGGAGTTCGACGACATCAAGGGCGATGACACCGGCAAGTACAGCCGTGCCCTGGATCTCAAGAAGGGTATTGCCACGGTGGATTTCACCAACGGCGGCGTGCGCCACACCCGCGAGTGCTTTGTGAGCCACCCGGACGACGTGCTGGTGTACACCGCCAAGGTGGACAAGGCCGGCAGCCTGAATGCCAAGATTGGCCTTACCCCCTGCCACTCCGTCTCCTTCAGCACCTCCGGCACGGATACCATCATCATGAGCGGCACCCTGGCCAACGGAGAGAAGTTCGAGGGCCGCATGCAGGTGCGCACCACCGGCGGCTCCGCCACCATCACCGGCTCCTCCCATGATGTGAAGATGGAGTACGAGGGCGGCGGCGACGGCACCCGCCCCAAGTTCGACGGGCAGGGCATCCCCTACATCACGGTGAAGGGTGCCGACAGCGTGGAGGTTTACGTCTCCCTGGCCACGGACTACAAGGAGAGCTTCAAGGCCGACTGGAAGGGCGGCGACCCCGCCGCCAAGAACAAGGCCATCCTTGCCGCCATCTCCGGCAAGAAACTGGCTGATATCCGCAAGGCCCACATCGCCAACCACAAGGCCCTGTACAACCGCATGAGCATCGACCTGGGCAAGACGGACCCCGAGACCGCCAAGCTGCCCACCGATATGCGCATCGACAAGTACAAGAAGGACAAGAAGGACCCTGAGCTTGAGTCCCTGGTGTACCAGTACGGCCGCTACATGCTCATCGCCGGTTCCCGCCCCGGCAACCTGCCGCTCACCCTCCAGGGTATCTGGAACGACAAGGTGCATGCCGCCTGGGGTAGCGACTACCACAACAACATCAACCTGCAGATGTGCTACTGGGGCGCAGAGGTGGCCAACCTCTCCGAGTGCCACATGCCCTTCATCGACTTCATGAAGGCCATGGAGGAGCCCCTGCACAACATGACCCAGAAGGAGTTCGGCGCCGACAAGAAGGGCTGGACCACCCGCATTTCCCAGAATATCTGGGGCGGCGGCGGCTGGGTGAAGTGGAATCCCCCGGTGAACGCCTGGTACGCCCTGCATGTGTGGGACCACTACCAGTTCACCAAGGACAAGAAGTTCCTGAAGGAGACCGGCTATCCCATCCTCAAGGGCATCTGCGAGTTCTGGGAGACCTCTCTCAAGGAGATTGGCGAGGACGGCGCAGGCCTGAAGACCAACAACGGCAAGAATGACCTTACCGTGGCCGACCACCCGGAGCTCAAGGGCATCAAGAAGGGTTCCCTTGTCTCCCCGAACGGTTGGTCCCATGAGCAGGGCCCCGTGGAGGACTGCTGCATGCATGACCAGCAGCTCATCTGGGAGCTCTTCGACAACACCGCCAAGGCTGCCAAGGTGCTGGGCGTGGACGAGGCCTGGGCCAAGGGCCTCATCGAGAAGCGCGACCGCCTCGTCGGCAACAAGGTGGCCCCCGGCGGCTACCTGCAGGAGTGGGTGGTGGACCGCCCCAACATGGTCACCGGTCACCGCCACACCTCCCACCTCATCGGCGTGTTCCCCGGTACCACCATCAGCAAGGTCAAGACCCCGGAGTTTGCCGCCGCTGCAGAGAAGAGCCTGGAGCTCCGCGGCATGAGCGGCGACAACCGCCGCAGCTGGACCTGGCCCTGGCGCACCGCCCTCTGGGCCCGCTTCGGCAACAACGAGAAGGCTTACGAGATGGTCAGCGGCTATATCCAGTACAACCTGCTGGACAACATGTTCGGCAACCATCCCCCCATGCAGATGGACGGCACCTACGGCATGACCGGCGGCATGAGCGAAATCTTCATCCAGTCCCATGCCGGCCAGATCGAGCTGCTGCCCGCCCTGCCCAAGGAGTGGCCCAACGGCTCCATCAAGGGCATCCGTGCCCGCGGCAACATCACCGTGGACATGACCTGGAAGGATGGCAAGGTGACGGAGTACAGCCTTACCACCACGGATGAGAAGCCCAAGGCCGTCAAGGTTGTGGTGAACGGCGAGACCACCAAGGTTACCCCCACCACCATGGCTGCCGACAAGGCATCCGCCAAGAAGAAGAAGTAAGGCCCTGGTGTGCAAATCAAGTTAGTGCGTGCGCCCCGCGCGCGCCGTATTCCCAAACCGGCCTGGCAAACGCCAGGCCGGTTTTGTCGCTTTCCAGCGCCGGACCGGGGCTTTTCGGTTGACATGCCGCCGACGGGCCTGTATCTTGTACGCGCACAAACGCACCGCACATAACATGTTCCGAACCATAACAACGACATTCTGCCTGGCTGCTGCCGCCCTTTCCTTCGGCGCACAGGACCAGGCAGATATATGCAAGCCAGCCGGCAAGGTCATCAAGCGCTTTGCCGGGGACCTGATTCCCTTCAAGCTCCAGGCCCTGCCCAAGGGGGACAAGGAGCGCTACACCGTGCAGGTGCAGGATGGCACCGTGGTGGTGAGCGGCAACTCCCCCGTGGCGCTCTGCCACGGGTTCTATGCCGCGCTCAAGGAGCAGGGGCTGGGCATCAACAGCTGGAGCGGCAACCGCGTGGAGCCCGGTGCCTGGAAGGCTGATTTCAAGACTCAGGGCAGCACCCCCTTCCGGTACCGCTACTGCTTTAACGTGGTGACCTATGGCTACACCCTGCCGTACTGGGACTGGAAGCGCTGGGAACAGGAGATTGACTACATGGCCCTGCACGGCATCAACATGCCGCTGGCGCTGGTGGCGCAGGAGGCCATCACCGCCCGCGTGTTCAAGCGCCTGGGGCTCACGGAAGAGGAGATACAGGGCTACCTGGTGGGCCCGGCCCATCTGCCGTGGATGCGCATGGGCAACATCAGCGGGGTGGACGGCCCCATGCCGCAGGAGTGGCACAAGGACCAGGTCGCCCTGCAGCACAAGATACTCAAACGCATGCGGGACCTGGACATGACCCCCGTTTGCCCCGGTTTTGCCGGCTTTGTGCCGGAGGCGCTCAAGCGCGTGAAGCCGGAGGTGAAGCTGGTGAAAACCAGCTGGTGCAACGGCCACTACTGCAACTGGATGGTGACACCGGACCAGCCGATTTTCAAGGAAATCGGCACCATGTTCATCCAGGAGTGGGAGAAGGAATTCGGCAAGTGCAGCCACTACTGCATCGACAGTTTCAACGAGATGGAGGTACCGTTCCCCCCGCACGGCACGCCGGAGCGCTATGAGCTGATGGCGCAGTACGGGGATGCGGTGTACAGCTCCATCCGGGATGCCAACCCGGATGCCGTGTGGTTCATGCAGGGCTGGATGTTCGGTTTCCAGCGCAACATCTGGGACAAGAAGACGCTGGCGGCCCTGGTATCCAAGGTGCCGGACGACAAGATGATGCTGCTGGACGAGGCTGTGGACTACACGGAGTGCCGCTGGAAGAACGGCGTGAATTGGGAGTTCTACGACGGGTTCATGAACAAGCCGTGGATTTACAGCGTGATTCCCAACATGGGCGGCAAGTGCGGCCTTACCGGCATACTGGAGTTCTATGCCAACGGCCACCTGAAGGCACTGGAGTCCCCCAAGAAGGGCCGGCTGGTGGGCCACGGCATGGCCCCGGAAGGCATTGAGAACAACCAGGTGCTCTACGAGCTGGTGGCGGATGCCGCCTGGTCCGAGAAGCAGATAGACCTGCAGAAGTGGCTCAACAACTACTCCGTGTGCCGCTACGGCAAGGCCGCTGCCAAGGATGCGGACATCGCCAAGTTCTGGGAGCTGATGTGCAAGTCTGCCTACGGCTCCTTTACCGACCACCCGCGCTACAACTGGCAGTTCTCCCTCTCCGGCGCCCGCAAGGGGTCCATCAACACCAACGCGGAATTCTACAAGGCTATAGAGAGCTTTGCCGCCGCCGCAGACCGCTACAAGGACAGCCCACTGTACACCGTGGACCTGCTGGAGTACGCCGCCGCCTACCTGGCAGGCAAGGTGGAAACCCTCGTCATCGCCAGTGAGAAGGCCATCCAGGAGGGTGACCTGGACCGCTCCAGGGAGATTGAGAAGGATGTGGAGAAATACATGCTGGCCATGGACAGGCTGCTGGAATCCCACCCGCTGTGGCGCTTGGAGCGCTGGGTGGACTTTGCCCGCAAGCACGGCAACGGTGACCGGAAGCTCACGGACTACTACGAGATGAACGCCAAGCGCATTGTCTCCATCTGGGGCGTGCGCGCCGGCCAGCCCGTGGACGACTATTCCGCCCGCATCTGGTCTGGCCTTATCCGCGACTACTACCTGCCGCGCCGCCGGCAGAACCTGAAGGGCCGCTACAACCCCGCAGACAAGGTGGACGTGCAGAAGTGGGAGCTGGACTGGGTGACCAAGAGCAAGGGCGTGAGCCCCGTGGAGACCTACAAGAACCCCGCCAAGTCCGCCGTCAGGCTCATCAAGGAGACCTCCGCCGTCACGGAGGCCGCACTGGCTCCCGGCGCGGGCAAGCAGGTGGGCGCCTGGTCCCCGGATATGGTTTCCACCGAGTGGAAGGAAGTCTCCTGGCCCGTCTCCGCATCTGATATCCGCGAGTCCGGCGGCATCCGCTTCCGCTTTACCAGCGGCAACCACAAGCTGGAAATCAGTGAGGTGCGCGTGGAGATGGACGGCGAGGTGACCGCCCGCGTGAAGCAGGACGGCACCGCCGGCACCCCCAGCAGCAACAACAGCTACCGCTTCACCGTGCCCGCCGGCACCTCCGGCAACAACGGCTGCTACATCTTTGCCCGCGTGCGCACCGTGGGCGGCACCCAGTCTAACGGTGCCGTGGAGCTTATTCCCGCCAAGAAGTAAACCGCGCGGCAGCAATCCGCGCCTATCACCGCCCCCGCCGGCCCATGTCAGCGGGGGCGTTTGTTGTTTACGCGGTGCGTTTCCTGTGGTACCATGCGCACCATGAACAAGCGGATTACCAGCATAGACACCCTGCGGGGACTGGACATGGCGCTGTTGGCAGGCGGTGCGGAGCTTCTGCGGGAGCTGCTGCAGCTGGCCTGGGGCGGGGAGCTGCCGCAGGCTGTGGCGCAGCAGTTCACGCATGCGGACTGGGGCGGTGCCTTTACCTGCTGGGATATGGTGATGCCGCTGTTCATCTTCATTGTGGGCTGCTCCATGCCCTTTGCCTTTGCCAAGTACCGGGAGAAGGGCGGCGCGCGCTGGCGGTGGTGCACGGCGCTGCGCGTGCTGCGGCGCGTGGTGGTGCTGTTCCTGCTGGGCATGGTGGTGCAGGGGCACCTGCTGGGGTTTGACACGGCGCACATGAGCCTGTTCTGCAACACGCTGCACGCCATAGCGGCGGGCTATCTCATCTCTGCCCTGTTCCTGCTGTGGGGCGGCGTACGCACGCAGGCGGCAGGCTGCATCTGCTGCCTGGCGCTATACTGGGCCGCCATGCGCTTCATTCCCTATGACGGGCATGAGGGCGGGCGTTTCCTGCCGTATGACAACCTGGCCCGCTACATAGACTGCACGCTGCAGGGCCGCTGGCAGGACGGCACGCCCTACACGTGGATTCTCAGCTCCCTGGCCTTCGGCGGGCTCACGCTCATGGGCGTGCTGGGCGGGCAGTGCCTGCGCCTGCTCCGCCCGGCGGGAGCCGCGTGCTCCCTGGCTTTGGCGGGTGCGGCCTGCCTGGGTGCGGCCCTGCTGCTGGAGGCAGATACGCCGCTCATCAAGCACCTGTTCACCACCACCATGGTGCTGTGGAGCGGCGGCTGGTGCCTGCTGCTGCTGGCGGCATTCCACCTGCTGTGTGATACGGGGCTGCCCACGGCGCGCATCAGCATGCCGCTGCGCGCCTTCGGCACCAATACCATACTGGCCTACATGCTGGCAGAAATGCCGGGCGTGGGTGGGCACCCCTTCTGGTGGGGCATAGCGCAGCCGCTGTTCAGCGGGCTGGCTGCGCAGTGCGGGGAGTGCGGCCCTGCGGTGTTCCACGGCCTTTCTTTCCTGCTGCTCTGGGGCCTGCTGGAGCTGCTGCGCCGCCGCGGTATCATGCTGCGCGTGTAGAACGCGGGCTGCGCCAGCTTTCTCCTTGACTCGCAGAACCCGTTTGCTATGAGACCTCAACTCTACCTCCCCCTTTTGGCGCTGCTTTCTGCCGTGCAGGTAGGGGCCGCCGTCGAGTTCCCCTCTACATCCCAGCCGGGCAAGGCCCAGGTGAGCCTGACGGAAAAGCAGGCCACGCTCGGCAATGAGCTTTTCACCGCCACCTTCGGCAGGACCTCTGGCGGCGTGGTGTTCAAGGGCATGAAGACCGCAGACGGCAAGAGCCTGGTGCGCGGCGGCACGGATATCTTTGAAGAGCGCCTGGCGGATGGCACGCAGTACAGCTCTGCCGACATGAAGATGAGCAACCTGAAATCCCAGGATTTCAAGGCGGTCCCCGGCTCTGTGCAGCTGGCACCCCGTGAGCCCGGCAAGGCGCTGACCGCCACCTTCACCGCGCCGGACGGCAGTTTCCGCATCAAGTGGAGAGCCGTGCTGCGCGACGGCTCCCACTACCTGCGTCAGGAATTCTCCGTGGTGGCTGTCAAGGACGTGGCCTTCCACTCCATTACGCCGTTCCCAAAGCTGTATGCCATTGTCTATTATAAAAGACTGTTCCCTGCTAGAGTGTTGATCTTGTCTTGTGTTTGTTGAGATGACGATGCGACTCGGAAATGCAACCGTTGGTGCTGCACCACACCCGCCGTTTGCCCGTCTCCGCTTCGCTACGCCGAGTCGCAGGCGGGGTAATATGAAAAGAAGCGGGCTGTGGCCCGCTTCTGATGTCTGGGCAAAACGCGCATCATTCGTAGAACGCAACACATAGGTAGGAAACAGCCTTATAAAAAAGCCCCGCGCCGTATGCAGCGCGGGGCTTGGGGGTAAAGCTGTTAGGCTGTTATCAGGCCTCCGGGGCCTCGTCCGGGAAGATGAGCTCCTTGGGAGCGGGCTCAATGGACTTGATGGTCATCTTCACCTGCTCGCCGCCAATCTCGATGGGCAGGCGCAGGGTGTCGCCCACCTTGTGGCCCAGGAGCTTGGCACCCAGGCGGGAGCTGTAGGAGATGATGTGCTGCTCCGGCACGGAATCCCAGGCACCCAGGATGATGTAGACCACTTCCTTGCCGTCCTCTGTCACAAAGGTGACCTTGGTGCCCATGGTGGTTTCCTCGCAGGTCACGCCGCTGAAATCCGTGGGCTGGGCCTGGGAGAGCAGGCGGGAGAGCTCACCGGCGCGGCGGGTAAGCACCTGGCGGGTGGCCTTGGCATCCTGGTAGCCGCCGTTCTCACGGAGGTCGCCTTCTGCACGGGTGATTTCCAGGTCATGCTTGTTCTTGGGAATGCGCACGTTGATGAGCTCCTCGTACTCCGCCTTGCGGATGGCGAAGGAGCGGTGGGAGACGTACATGGTCTGCTTGTCCTTGTGGCTGCCCTGGGTGTTCACAATGTCCTTCAGCGTGGGCTGAACCTTCATCATGTTGGCCAGCAGCAGGTTGCGGTCAAGCTCCGGCAGCACGGAGGAGCTGTAGATGGCCTTGGCGAAGGGGCGGGCTTCCAGCTCGGAAAGGCCGTTCACCAGGTCCGGGGCCAGCTCCTTGTCGTCGATAACCAGGTTGCGCAGGCGCAGGGCTCGGTTCGGGCCGCCCTCGGAGCTGTCACGCTCAATGGCGCTGATCAGGGCGGCGCCCAGGGCCATGCGGGTCTTGTCCACCAGCTCCTTGGCCAGGCCGTTGCGCTCCTTGCACACCCAGATAAGCACTTCCGGGCTCAGGTTCTGGCGGGAGATGCCGTTGGTGATATCCGCAAACAGCTGCTCCTTGGCGCCCTTGGCCAGGATGAAGTCTGCCGCAGGGGCGGTCACCTTGGCACCGCCGAAGAGGAAGATGTTGGTGGCGTAGGGCAGCCAGCCGTCGCCCAGGGCCTCGGGCAGGGCGTCGTACACCTTGCGCTGGCGCAGGGCGGAAAGCTCGCCGATGTACTCCACAATGTCACCGGAGGGGATGGTCTCCAGCTTCTGGGCCAGGGTGGTCACGGTCGTGTCGCCGGCGGCGGCCAGGGCCTCGTCCAGCTTGGCCTTGTCGGCCTCGTTGGCGGCCACGCCGGCCAGGATTTCGTCGCGGATGATGATGAGTTCCAGCACGTGCTGGGGCTCTGTGCGGTCCTTGGAGATGTCCTCCTCCATGCTCTTGACCAGTTCCGCCACGATGGCGAACTCGCCCTTGAGCACGTCCAGGTGGGCCTGGTCCAGGATGCGCACGCAGGATTCCAGCGTGTTGGCGTCCTTGTAGTCTGCCAGCAGGGCCTCTGCTGCAGAGGCGGCCTCGCGGGTCATGATAGCCTCGCCGCGCTTGGTGGGCAGGCGGAAACCGGGGTCCTCGCGCATGGCGGCGCGGGCCTTCTCCCACCAGCTTTTCCATTCCTTGGCGGGGATGATGCGGCCGCTCAGGAAGCGCTCCAGGTCCTCCGGCTGCATGGGCAGCACCTCGTCGATGCCCTCGCGCAGGGACTTGTTGCCCTGGATGACCATGCGCAGGAAGTCCAGGATCTGCTTCTTGTCGTTGGCCTTCTCATAGCAGCCCTTGGGGTCGTCGTAGCAGGAGATGAGGAAGTGGTCTGCGGGGATGGGGGTAAGGGTGTTGTAAGCGAGCTTGAGGCCCAGGATATGGCCCTTCTTGCCTTCAAAGTCAATCTTGACTTTCTGCTGGGCCATGCTCCAGGCAATGACCTTGCCCACACCGAATTCCTGGTGCAGCACGTACTTATCGGGAGAGAACTTGTCAAGTCTGGCGGCGAACTCGGCAGGAATCTTGCCGGCGTTCACCAGTTTTTTTAAATCGGCATGCATACGTATTTCCATACTAGCACGGAATCCGTCAAATGCAACCCCCGACTAGGGAAAAAAACGATTTTTTTTCTTTTTCCGCGCTGGCGGGGCGGATTGGGGCCCTTTCAGCCCCCCAGGATGAGGTCTGCCAGGCGCTCCATGTCCGCGGGGGAGTAGCGCTGGTCCAGCGGCAGGGGGAGCAGGGTGCGCGCCAGGCGGTTCTCTGCGGAATGGGCGGGGGTGGCCTCAATGACCTCCGGCCAGAGCAGGGGAATGGCCACGCCCGCATCCACCAGGGCATCCCGCAGGCCGGGAATGCCGCTGGCCAGGGGGTAGCAGAAGGGGGCGGAGGGCGGCGTGTCCGGCAGCTCCAGGCGGTTGATATCCCGCAGGCGGCGGTGCAGGGCGGTGTAGTTCTCCGTGCGGCGGCGGGCAATTTCCGCAAAATCGTATGCCTGCAGCAGGCGGCGGGTCAGGGGAGACATGCGGCGGGGCTCCCCGTTCAGGGCGTCCTCTGCCGCCTGGCTGGCGGGCAGGGCGGCAGCGGCGCCGCTCTCCAGCCGCTGCAGCAGGAACAGGGATTTCCCGGCGGAGCTATCCTGCCGCTCCGGGAGCTGCGGCAGGGGGAAGGGCGCCTTTGCCACGCCGCCATCCGCCGTGCCGCAGAACTTGCGCGGGCTGTAGAAGGCGGGCAGGGCACTGCGGGTGAACAGGGCGGTGGTGGCATCCAGCACGCTCACCCCGGCATGGCCGGCGGCGGCCTGTCTTGCTGCGGTGCCCGTCAGGCCAAAGTAGTCTGCCACCAGCAGCGTATCCTCCGCACACAAGTCATCCGGCAGCAGGGGGCGCAGCTGGTCGTCGCAGGCATAGCGCGCCACGGGAATCCCCAGGCGGGCCGGGGCCTGCAGCACCGTATCACACATGAACCGCGGCACCAGCAGGCGGCGCGGGCGGGGCAGGTGGCGCAGCAGCACCCACAGGGCGGCGCGCCCGCTGCCCACCCAGGCGCAGCAGGGGGATTCCGCGTGCGGAAAGTTGCCGCAGAGCGGCAGCTCCAAGCCCATGAACCCTCCTGTCATATCCTGCATGCACCCAGTCTACCCCAAGCGGCGGGCAGATGCAAGCCCGGGCGCAAAAAAGCGGGGCTGCCCGCCAGGGCAGCCCCGCATGGTTGAATGTGTATCAGGAGCTTACTTGGTGTGCAGCTGCAGGCGGAAGGTGCAGGTGCCGTCCTGGATGGTGGCGGAGCCGCTGATGGACTTCACCACCTTGGAGGCCTCCTTCATGCCCTCGGAAATCTCCTCGGCGCCGGTTATGTCTCCCTCCAAATCCTTGGTCAGGGTGGAGAGGGAATCCAGGTTCATGCTGAACCTCACGCCGGAGAACTCCGGGGCGGCGGCCAGGTCCGTATTGGCCAGGCGGGCGGCTATGGAGGGGAAGGTGGCCACGGCCACCACGTCATCGCTTACGGCGGCGGTGGGTTCCAGCTCGGCCGTCTCCTTGGTGTATACGGTGGCCTTGCCCACGGTGGTCTCCGTGGCCTTGGTCACCTCATCCACGGCGGCGGGGTCTTCACCCATAGCCTTGCAGCCCAGGCGGGCGGCATCCAGCAGCTCGTTCCAGCCCCGGGCCAGGGCAGCGCGGTCCTTCACGCCGGTGGCCACGGCACCGCCGTTGTCCTGCACCAGCAGCATGGTGGAGCCGGTGGTGGCGCTGCCCAGGGTCTCGCAAGCCTTGGAAATGCCCTGCAGCATGGGCTTGGCCCGCTGCACCGTCTCTTCCAGCTCCGCGATGTCCTCATCCGTCATGTCCGCCAGCTTGCCCAGCAAGGGCATGGCCTGCTCTGCACCCTCCAGCACGGCGCTCATGCTGAAATCACAGGGCACGGTGCAGGTGGTGGCCTCCACGTACAGCGGGGCCAGGGCCACATCCACGGGGGAACCCAGCTGCTTGGCGGTGGCAAAGGAGGCGCCGCCGGCATCCGTGGTCATTTCCAGGTTGATGGAGCCGTCCTCCACCCACATCTTCACAAAATCCGGCTTGGTGGCAGGCTGGGCCTTGTCCAGCTTCTTCAGCTCCGCCATCATGGTGTCCACACCCTTCAGGCAGGCCTGCAGCTGCTCCGGCTTCACCATTTCCGGGGCGGCGCTGCGGATAATCTCCGCCACGGCATCCAGCTGGGGAGAGATTTTACCCATCTGCTGCATCATGTTGCCGGCGGCGGCGCTGCTGTACATGGTCAGGAAACCGGGCTTGTCCAGCGTGCCGTCTCCCTTGGCCAGCTTGTCCGTGCCCAGTATGCCCTCTGCCGGGGTGGCGGGCAGCTTGGCATCGGCGGGGTCCTCGCACAGCACCACGGCCAGGGTGTTGCCCACCCGGCAGCTCATCAGGCACAGGCTGCGGCCGCGCAGGGCATCGATGACGGGTTGCAGCTCGTGGCTCTCCTCGCCCTCGGCCAGCTTGGCCAGGTCCGGGAGCATGATTCCTTTCATGCCGTTCTGCTCCACATAGGTGAAATCCCCGTCCTCCTTCATGCCCTTCAGGGCCTCGTCGTACAGCTCCGTGAGCTTGTCCGTGGCCTCCGGCACCACAGAGACGGCGGCGTACACGGGGCCGATCTTGCCGGTGGACTTGATGGCGGCGGCCAGGTCTGAGAGGAGTTCCTTGGCTGCCTTCTGGTGTGCAATGCCGTCGGTGTCGGCCTCTTCGGCCAGCACCAGGGCCTGCGCCTTGTCATAAAGCGGGAGCAGCTTCTCCACATTGCCCATGAACTGCGGGCTGAGCGCCACGGCGGCGCCTTCCCACATGGCCGTGTCCTCGTCCAGGGCATCGGCAGGCAGTATGCCGGCCTTCGCCAGGGCCTGCAGCGTGGCGGCGGCCTTGTTTACGGAAATCACCACCTCCGCATCGGCCGGGATGACGGCCAGGGCGGCGTAGGCATCGGCGCGCTGCTGGGGCAGGGCGGCGGCGGTCACAGCCTGGGGGGCTGCAGGTGCGGCGGGGGCTGCAGTCTGTGCAGAAAGGGGGAGCACAGCCGTTGCAGCAAGAATCACAAGGGATCGTGTCTTCATAGCGGGGTTCAGTATAGATAATGTGTATGCGTTTGTAAAGGGGGATGCGTGGCATCCTCCTCACTATATATAACCCGGCTGCACGCGCAATGTTCAAGTGATGCCGAAAAAAATGCAAAAAAAATCCGGAAAAATGCAATTATTGGCTTGCATCTTGTCTCTGGATGTGCTAGAATCTGCCCGTCGCAAGACTAAATACAACACATCGGGGTATTAGCTCAGTTGGTAGAGCGCTTCAATGGCATTGAAGAGGTCAGCGGTTCGAACCCGCTATGCTCCATCCCGAAGGACTCG
This sequence comes from Akkermansia sp., assembly GCA_030536145.1. GTDB lineage: Bacteria > Verrucomicrobiota > Verrucomicrobiia > Verrucomicrobiales > Akkermansiaceae > Akkermansia. The sequence continues at coordinate 17,016 of JAUNQN010000025.1, read as the reverse complement.
CAGCAAACGCTGCGAGTCCTTTCTCTTTTGCAAGCTTCATCAGGTCAATAGCTAAAGATGAGGGGATTTCCACATGGCAAATAACGCGACAAAAAAACAGGCTTCTCTGGCGGAAGTATTCAAGGCGCTGGGGCACCCCACGCGCCTGTGGATTGTTCGCAATCTTGCAAACAGGGAGATGTGCGTTTACGATTTTGTGGAGGGCACAAGTGAAGAGTTTTCTGCTGTGAGCCAGCACTTGAACGTGTTGAAAAAAGCTCATGTCGTAGAATCGGAAGGGAGTACATCCGCGCGAACGGGCTGGAGCAACATCTTCTTGTTCCGGAAAACGGCGAGACCATCACCTGTTGAGTTCGTCGAAGATAAGAAGAGACCATTTTCCGAGCGGTCGTCTCCACATTCCGCATCAAAAGGCTCGCAGCACATGCTGCGAGCCTGTTCTTTTGTGGTAGTCGAAAAAAGTTCATCTATCCTTCCCATCCTACGCTTCCGACTCATCCGCACGGGGCGCACATAGTACCAGGGCAACTTCACATAGCGCACCTCCTCACAGCGGTATACCTCATCCCCCTGCTTTTCAGCATCGCAACTGCTTCCCGACGGAATCCGGCAAGGTATGCAAGGCCAGACGGCACGAACTCAGTTCCACCGCAGCAAGGCAGCGGGCAGCTGCGGAAAGCATCCTCCGTCCATTTGTCTTCATTATCTATCTCCTTGACACTTTCATTAACACCCCTCGCCGCCAAATACACGAAAAAACGCCTTTTCTCATCCTGTATCAACGGGAAGATCCTTGACTTCTGCGAGGTGCAGAGATACCATCCGCACATGAGATACCTAAATGCCCGGCCCGCCGTAGCCGTCATCTTAGCGGCGGCGGCTTTGCTGCTTTTAGCGTGCGAGACCTTTCACTACGGAGACAAAATCCGTTACCGAGGGGCGGAGGTGGCCCTGCTGAACTACCCCGAAGAACAGGTGCCGCAGAAGACGCAAAGCCACGCGAACGAGCGTGAGCTGTACAAGCTGGACGGCAAGCTGTATGAGCGCACCACCCTCACCTATGCGCCGCTGACCCATGTGGCCGCGTGGTACCGAATGAGCCCTCTGCCGGATTACCGCGGCGAATACTCCGGCTCCCGTTTTTCATCGGAAGAAACGGTGGGTGCCGCCACGGAGCGGCAGGAGCTGATGCTGCAGGTGTACCCCGTGCCGACGCACACGCTCTGTGGTGCCGTTCCGGCGGACGCATTCGACTTCTCCCGCGCCACGGCCTGTACCGAACGCCGCTTGATGGAAGAAAGTCACAAAGATTCCTCCCTTTACCCTATCCGCGAGGCTCTGATACGCACCGACCGTCACTTACGAACAGACCACAACCCCACCCTGCGCGACTATATGGCAACGGACCTTCCCCCGCGCAAGGTTCACCCGATGAATGAGATTGCAGGCGGTATCGTCCACTTTGCGGTGGATATTCCGCTGAACATCATCGTCAACATCATCAACCCGCTGGACGTCTGGCATTTTCCCCAAAGCTGGGAATAAAGACATTTCCTCTTTTCGGTTTTGTGCCGGATTTTATGGAGGGAACAAGCAAAAAAATCTTCCCTCTTCAACCATGAAAACCATCCTGCGCTCCCTGTTTGCAACCATGTTTGTTGTGCTGGCCGCCTGTTATATTGTGGGCTACGGTCTTATCTTTTTTGGGGACTCCGGGACATCGACATGGCATCGGGTAGAGCCGTGGGTGGGTCCGCAGCCAACCATTGTTGATTTTGAGCAGAATGAATTCGGGCAGTACTGGCTGCTGAAGGCAGATGCAGCATGGGTGCAACGCGCTGCGCAGGATTTACACGCCGCCCCTACACCCAAGACCATGTGATTGACGGGCGGGAAGATGCATACTGCCACGGACACGCGGTGATGAAACGCTACCGCTGCCCACTCCCCGTCCGTCTGTACGATGCGGAAAAGAAGCCCCAAAGCCGAGAGCTGCGAGATATTGAACTGTGGCAGCTGGCGGACGGGCATGCGCTGCTGATATGGGAAGCGATTGGACGCAAGAACTGCCTCTTTATCGGTGCCCCCGAAGCAGGGCAGCGCTCAGCCATCCTCTACACGATGATGGAGGAATGCAAACGGTGCAAGGTAGACAGCCTTGCATGGCTGACATGGGTACTCGACCGCCTCCCCAACTACCGAGGCGACTATCGCGACCTCTACCCCTCAGCCATGCCACAGCCGCAAGAGACGGTTAAGGAGCGTACTGTTTGAGGGATTACGTGTGCAGGTCACTGGTTAAGTGTTTACATAAGAGAGCCTTTTATCCTTCACCAAATCGGGGAAACAGCGAGACAAATTGAGAATCAGCGCAAAGTCCGAAGCATACGGCGGCCTATATCCATCAATAGTGTCCAACTCCTCCTGCACATAAAGCGGGTTCCTCATGTTCAGGAAATACTCGTTCACAATCCCGCCGTAAAACTTAGCCTCGCGGGCATCAAACACAAAATAGAACCCATTGCCAAAATACCCATTGTCACCGGAAGCAGAACCAAGGAAATTGATATCGAACACACGATCCCCCGGCTTCTCTGCTAGCGTATCCCACCAACTGCCGTGGTAGAACACCCGCGGCTCCCCGTTCTCATCCAGCACCTTGCTTGCGTTTTCAGTGTCATTCTCCCAGTCCCCAAACCATTTTTTGAACGCCTTGGTGCGCACCTGCAACCACTGCCGTTCCGTCAGCTTCGTCGGCTTCCCGTTCGGTGCGGTCATGAACGTGCCGTCAGCGATAGCAGCATCCTTTAATGCCGCCATCTCGCCTTCCATGCTGAACGTGATATTCAGCCATTCGCTGTTGTACGGTATAGCCTCTCCCGCCCTTGTATCAAGCGTGTAATTGAAGGGATTAAGAAAGCGCCTTCTTTCGCTTAAATCCAGTCGTTGTTCTACATTTCGCGCCTCAATTTCACCGGCAAGGCGTTCATATAAATCAAAATCGGAAAGATTAGCGTTCCTTAACGCTTCGAGTTCTTTAACCCTATCATCGGCTTCCTTGACCCTTTTGGCATAATCGGGTCGATGCAGACCCTGGGGTCCACGTATTTTCTCGTAAGATTCGAGCGCAGCCTGAGCATCACCCCGTCTAGCTTCAGCGTACGAAATAGCGTCTTCGAGGACAGAACGCGCAAAATCTTCCGAACCGCCTGTCGCAACCCCCTCGAGTTCTTGGATGACGTGTTGGACCTCATGAACAATCGTTCTTTTCTGTTCGTTATCATCATTTCTGCTATTTAGTGTTATCGCTCCACCGCGAGCCATACCGAACAATCCTCTTTCCAATTTTTCGAAATGAATGAGCGCGTTTTTCAGAATAGGGTATGAGGCATACAGCTCATCTGCAACCATCACATCCTGCAATCTCCACGCATCCTTGCCGTAATCAAGAACCGAAAACGGCTTCTCTTTGCGCAGAAAATCACGCACATCCTTCTCATCGAAATCTTGGTGAGCATCAAGGTATCGGTAGATAGGCACCATGAGAGTATCCACCTTAATCCCCGAAAAAGTCGAGCGCAATCTTTATCGAAACCTCAAAACGAACACTTGCTTGTTATTTGAGAGTTCCAAAAGTTTTCCTCCTGTCGAAGAGTTAGAACAGGAGCAACTTTTTCAAAAGAGCTTTCATATTTTTACAGTCTGCGGTAAGTGTAGGATTTTTTCTTCTTCTCCGACCATCAAGAACACCACTAAGCAGACTGCGGACTTATACTGCGCTTCGATGCGAGTCCCGAATGCACCTACTTCCGCTTTTCTAAGGGGTGATATCACATACAAGCTCGGAGGGGTACACAAAATAACATTTTTATCGAACCAAATTTTTATTGATACTTAATCTCTTGCAAAAATGCAAAAAAGTATGGGAACCTAAAAGTTCGAAAAATCTCTAAAATTTGGTGCCTCTGATGATTTCGCCGTTCCCTCAATTTTAGCTCCAGGCTTCGTCGAAAACCGCATCAGGGAACCTGATGCGGTTTTCGTCTACGCCTAGGCAGGCCGGTTAGGCCTGACGGCGCGTAGACGAAACCTGCCTCGGCGTAAAAAGCGACGAGCGGAGCGAGGAGACTTGAAGCCGGGCCCGGCCCGCAGACCAATCGGCTTCATCACCACCAATCCACCAAGTTTGCCCAAAATGAAAAACGGATTGACACATGGGCGTCACTTGTGATATAGGGGGATACGTTACCGGGAAAGGATATTTCTATGGACCCATGGTTTGAAGTCAAGAAAAAGGATGTCATCGCCGTATTGGAAAAACACAAGGGCTGTTTCCCCTGGGGTGGCAGCGCAGATGAGAAATACGGCTGCCTCGTGTTCTGGGATGAGGGAAAGATTCTCATGTCTGTGGACTCGTTTTATGAAAGCGGTGATGATACGTACGAATGCAACCGGTGCTACATGGCGTTCATCGGCAATGCGCTTGAGGACTACACCCGGCTCACCGAAGCGGAGCTTGCCGAAAAGGCGTATAGTGCGTGGTGCTCCGGCGCCAGGTAAGACGCCCCGGATAAGCCCGGAGAGGGGCTGAGGATAGCGGAGTGTTCAGATAAAAAACGCCGCTCCCGTGGGGGAGCGGCGGGGGAAGGCGGGTTTTGCAGCCGGGGTTATTTGGCCGGGGTGAGCTTGAGGACGGGGAGGTTCTCCACGGCGTTGTCCCAGGCGTCGGCGGGGATGGTGAATTGCACGTTGGCACCGCTCTGCTGCATGTCCACCCGGCAGGCGGGCTGGCCGAGGATGGCGGCGGTGCAGCCGGCGGGGATGGCGGCTGCGGGCAGGGATGCGGGCTTGCCCTTGGCCTCTGCGGGCAGGAAACAGTACATGGTGCCGCCCACGCGGCTGGCGCCGGAGAACCCGGTGGCACCGGCCAGGTCCAGCACGCCGCGGCTGCCGTACACGGCCTCGCTGTTCACCTGCATCCAATCTCCCACGCGGTGGAACACCTTCACGATGTCCTCCGGCACGGAACCGTCTGCCTTGGGTCCTATGTTGAGCAGGAAATTGCCGCCCTTGGCGCAGCATTCCTCCAGCTTGGAGATGACGGTGCGGGGGGATTTCAGGCCGTGGTCATCCACGCTGTAGCCCCACTGGTTGCCCACGGTCATGCAGGATTCCCAGTCCATGTCCGGGAACCCGGAGGCGGGCACGCGCTTTTCCGGGGTGATAAAGTCTCCCTTGGCGGGGTCCAGGCCGGTGCCGTCGCTGTCTGCGGAAAGCCCGTTGAAGGCAAAGAGGCGGTTGTTCATGATGATGCCGGGCTGCAGGCGGTGCACCATGGTCATGAGCTCCTTGGCCTTCCAGGCGCGCTCTCCCTCTGCCTGGCCGTTGGAGTAGTCCCACCAGAGTATGCTGAGCTCACCGTACTTGGTGCAGAGCTCCCTTACCTGGGCGTGCAGGTACTTGATGTAGGATTCCTGGTTGCGGGGGATTCCCGCCTCCTTGAGTTCCTTGGCCTGGTTGCCGGGGTAGGGCAGGCGGCTGGGGATGGTGTTGTCGTAGTCCTGGTGGTGCCAGTCGATGACGCTGTGGTACAGGCCCACTTTCATGCCGCGGCTGCGGAAGGAGTCTGCAAATTCCTTCACCAGGTCCCGCTTGATGGTCTTGCCCGTGCAGTAGTCTGTTTGCGCGGAATCAAAGAGGCCGAACCCGTCATGGTGCTTGGAGGTGAGCACGGCGTACCGGCAGCCGGCGGCCTTGGCCAGCTCGGCCCACTGGTCCGTGCAGCCGGGGGCTGGGCAGAACTTGGGCAGGGCTTCCTCCGCATACTCCCGGGAGCTGAGGCCCAGGTTGGTCTGGATCCACTCTGCGCCGCCCTTGCGGCCCTTGTACTGGCCCGCCAGGCCGGAGTAGATGCCGTAATGGATGAACATGCCGAACTTGGCATCGCGCCACCACTGCATGCGCGCATCACGCTGTGCGGTGCTTTCCTCCCAGGGGAGGGCGGCGGTGCCCTCCTGAGCCTTCGCTGCGGGCGCGGGTGCGGCGGCGGGTTCTGCCTGCGCGCCCATGCCCATGCTCAGGCACAGCGCAGCCATCAAGGTCGTTATGTTCTTGGTTGCCATATCTTTCCGCACTCTACCACACGCCGCGCGCCATGGCAAGCACGGAACGCGCCCGGACCCGTTTTTACGGCATAGGGAGCCGTGTCCAAAAATCGGGCGGCAGCATAGTATGAAATGTTTTCTCGAAATCAGCAGCAAGGAGCTAGGCAAAGACCCTTTGTTGGTCGCCTGATATGGATATGCGGTAAGATTTTGATTTGCGGTACGCGCGCGATGCCGTATGGAAATTGACTATTCATTGCCTACTTGTCCGCTTTCAGGCGGAGCATTTGCACGGCGTTCTGGGTAGCCTGCACAGGGAGTTTGTCCGGGGAGCCGGGGAGCTGGAGGTAGCATTGCCCGGTGCGGGGCAGGTTCAGGGTGGTGAGCTTGTTGGCGTCGTCGGAAACAAGGGGGAGTGTGCCGCGGTCTATCTCCGTGCCGTCTGCTGCCAGCAGGATGATGGTGCGGGGCTCTGCGGTGCGGGGCTGCACATCCACCAGCAGGCGCTGCACGTTGGCGGGCTGGCCGTTTTGCTCATGCCAGCGGCGGGAGAGCTCCATGTAGCGCTCCGTCACGTCCTCTGCGGCGGTGGGGGGCAGGCCGATCTGTGCAGCAATGAGCGGGGGGTAGAAGGTGTCCTTGCCGTCCGGGGTGACGGCCTTGATGTGCTCAAAGGGCACGGAGGGGTCCAGCATGCCGATGTAGCTCATGACCCAGGCGCTGTTGAAGTCCTTCTCGTTGAACTCGATCATGTGCCATTCGCCGTCGAACCAGGCTTCCGTCCAGGTGTGGTTGCCCTGTATGTGGTGCCAGGTGAGCAGACCGCAGACGCGGGCGGGGATGCCGACGGCGCGGAGGGCGCAGGCCAGCAGGATGCTCTGGCCGGTGCAGGAAACTTTCTTTTCCGCCAGGGCCTCCAGGGCGTTCATGTTGGCCTTGCGGCGGTCCGTGGTGTAGTATACGCCTGTGGCGGCGGGGAGCTTGGCGGCCATGGTGAGCACGGCCTCTCGCGCGGTGCGGCAGTCTTTCACCAGGTCCTGCGCCAGGGGGGTGATGGCGGGGCGCCAGTTGCACGGGTCCTCGGTGAACACCTGGTCCGGGTCCACGCTGGCGGCGGCCAGCTGCGGGGGCACGGCGTGGCTCCAGGGGAACTCCACGCGCGGCAGGTCCATGACGGGCCGGGTGGCGGGGAGGGGGCGGGTGAGCAGCACACCTGCCAGGCATGCAGCGGGGGCTCCTATGCCCACCAGTACGCAGAGACGCAGAAAGAGGCTTTTCATGGCGGCTGAATGTTCTATGGTCAATCTGTTGTCACTTCCCCGTACAGGGTGAATCCGGTGCATTCCGTGATGCGCACGGGGGCTATGGTGCCCACCTGTGCGGTGCCGCCGGGGATGATGACGGGCTTGTTCTGGGAGGTGCGGCCCTGCAGGCGGTCCGGGTTGGTCTTGCTGGGTCCTTCCACCAGGATGCTCTGCTCCGTGCCCACCAGGGCCATGTTCCGTGCGGTGGCTATACGGTTCACGGTTTCCAGCAGGTCATGGTTGCGCTCCTCTTTCACGCGCAGGCAGATTTGGTTGTTCATGGCGGCGGCCACGGTATCCCGGCGGGGGGAGTACTGGAAGATGAAGGCGTTGTCGAACTGGATGCGCTCCACGGCGGCCTTGGTCTCCTGGTAGTCCTCGTCCGTCTCCCCGGGGAAACCCACGATGATATCCGTGGTGATGGCCAGGTCCGGGCGCGCCTCTCGCATGGACTCGCAGAGGCGGAGGTATTTCTCGTTCTTGTACGGGCGGCGCATGAGCTGCAGGATGCGGTCGCTGCCGCTCTGCATGGGGAAGTGGATGTGGCTGCAGAGCTTGGGCAGGTATGTGTAGGCGTTCACCAGGTCCTCCCGGAACCCGATGGGGTGGGGGGAGGTGAAGCGCAGGCGCTCCAGGCCGTCGATGTCATGCAGGGATTCCAGCAGGCGCACAAAGGCGGACTTGCCGTCCACGACGGGCTCGTCCTTGCCGTAGCGGTTCACAATCTGGCCCAGCAGGGTCACCTCCTTCACGCCGCGGTCCACCAGCTCCCGCACCTCGCGGATGATATCCTGCGCGGGGCGGCTGCACTCTGCGCCGCGGGTGCTGGGGACAATGCAGTAGGAGCAGCGCATTTCACAGCCCTGCATGATGGAGACAAAGGCGGTGCAGCTGCCGGCGGGGGGCAGGTGGTCCCGGATCTCGTTCTGGAATCCCTCCACCTCTCCCACCTCGCAGATGTGGGCACCGCGGCGCAGGGGCTCCGTGATATTCATGCCCAGGCGGCTGCGCAGCAGGCGGTTGCAGATGGCGTACACGTTGTGGTAGTGGCGGGTGCCGGTCACCACGTCCAGGCGCTCTATATCCCGGAACAGGGATTGGGCGCGGCTCTGGCACATGCAGCCCATGAACCCGTACACCACCCAGGGCTTGGCCGCGGGGCGGGCGCAGAGCAGGCCCATCTTGCCCAGGGCCTTCAGCTCCGCCTTTTCACGCACGGCGCAGGTGTTGATGAGGATGACATCCGCTTCCTTCTCGTCTTGGGTGAGCGTGTAGCCGCCGGCCAGGAACATGCTGGCAACTTGTTCGGAGTCTCGCTCGTTCATCTGGCAGCCGTAGGTCTTGATCAGTACGGAGGGCATGGTGCTGTGTGTGTGGTGGGATTAGTGGATGTAGGTGGTGGGGTCTGCCGCGCCGGCAGCGGCAAAGGCGGCCTTGCGCTCCCGGCAGGTGGCGCATTCCCCGCAGTGCAGGGCGCCGCCGCAGTAGCAGGAGTACGTGCGGGCGTAATCCACGCCCAGCCCCAGGCCGGCGCGCACAATGTCCGCCTTGTCCGCATGGATGAACGGGTCCACGATTTCCAGCCCGGCATACGTGCCCAGGCGGATGGCGCGGCCCATGGCCTCCATGAACTCCGGGCGGCAGTCCGGGTAGATGGCGTGGTCCCCGGCATGGGCGGCAATGACCAGGGCCTGCGCCCCGGCGCTTTCCGCCACGCCTGCGGCAATGGCCAGGAAAATGCCGTTGCGGAAGGGAACGACGGTCTGTTTCTGGTTCTCCTCCGTATAGTCCCCGGTGGGAATGGCCGCTGCGCCGGAGAGCAGGGCGCTGTCCAGGTGCTGCGCCAGCACGGAGATGTCAATCTCCTTGTACGGCACGCCCAGCAGCTCCGCCTGGTAGCGGGCGCAGGCCAGCTCCTGTGCGGCGTGGTTGCTGCCGTAGTGGAAAGAGAGGGCGCACACCACCTGGTGGTGTGCCTTTGCCCAGTGCAGCGCGGTGGTGGAATCCAGCCCGCCGGAAAGGAGAACAGCTGTTTTCATGGTGGGGTGTCAGTATCCGTTTCTGAATTTCCAAGGTGGCGTGGGCTGCGGGGCCTTCCACAGGCCGGTGCCTGCTGCCTTGGCCTCTTGCTGGGCAGCGCGCAGGTCGTCCTCCTCCGGGCCGTATTTGTCTGAATGCCAGGCGGCTCCCCGCTGCACCAGGATGAGGTTCACATACTGCTTGCCCACATAGACCTTGCCGTTCAGGCGTCCCAGGTCCTCCCTGCCGGGGTATTCCACGGTCACCTGCTTGCCCATCACCAGCTTTTCCAGCTCCTGAGTGGCCTGCGTGCCGTATTCCTGGGCGGGTTCCGGGGCATCTATGCCGAAAAGCTGCACCTTCTCCCTGCGGCCGTTTTCCAGGCGCACATGCAGGGTATCGCCATCCACCACGCGCTCCACGGTGCCGGTAATGCTGCCGGATTCCGGTGTGGGCTCCGCCGCGCCGGAGGGGGTGCTGCGGCGGGTGGCGGGTGTGGCGGAGCCGTTCTCCGCCTCGCGGGCATCCTTGCGGAAATCCCAGGGCGGCGTGGGCTGCGGTGCCTTCCACAGGCCTGCCTTGGCAGCCCTGGCTGATTTTTCCGCCTCCGCCAGCTTGGTGTTGTCCGGGGCGTAGTGCTTGTAATGCCAGGCGCAGCCGGCCTTTACCATGGCCAGGTTGATGTCCTTGCCGTTGAGCACCAGGGTGCCCACCACGCGGCCGTAGTCGTCCGTATCCTGTGTTTTTACGGTCACGGACTTGTTGTACACCAGGTCGTTGAGCTTGCGCTTGGCCTCGTTGCCGTAGGGCTGGTCCTTCTCCGGGGCATCTATGCCGAAGAGACGCACCTTCTCCGTGCTGCCGTCCTTCAGGCGGATGGTTACGGTATCGCCGTCCGCCACGGATACCACCTTGCCTTTCAGCGTATCCGGAGCGGCAGCGGCGGGCAGCAGGGAGCCTGCGGCCAGCAGCAGTGCCAGGGCGGTGTGCTGGGGAACGGGAATCATGCGGGGCGGTTTTCCGGTTGGTGCTCTGCTATGCAGGTGAGCTGGATGCCGCCGCGGGCGCCGAAGCGGCCCTCCACCTTCAGCCAGGCGGGGGAGATGGCGGCCACTAGGTCATCCAGGATGCGGTTCACTATCTGCTCATTGAAAGAGGGATAGTTGCGGAAGCTGGCCAGGTAGTATTTCAGGCTCTTGGTTTCCACGCACTTTTCCGCCGGGCTGTAGGTGATGGTGAGGTGGCAGCTGTCCGGCTGCCCGGTCACCGGGCACAGGGAGGAGAACTCGTGCGTGTCCAGCACCACGATGTACGGGCGGCCGGGCGTGCGGTTGGGGAAGGCTTCAAGCTTGGCATCGTCAGGGGAGCTGAAGAAGGCCGTGTGCTTGCCGAGCATGGATACGTTGTTGTCTGCCATGGCGTGTGCAGGGGGTTAGATTTTGGCGAGCTTGTAGCCGTCCTTGCCGTCCTTCATGCCCCAGCCCAGCTCAGCCAGCCTGCCGCGCAGCTCGTCTGCCTTGGCCCAGTCCTTGGCCAGGCGGGCGGCCCAGCGCTCGTCTGCAATGGCCTTGATGTCCTCCGGCACCTCAATATCTGCATCCGGGTCCGGGAGCTGCAGGCCCAGGGCTTCCATGATGAGGCGGAACTGCTGCCAGAGGGCGGCGGCCTCCTGCGCGGGAAGCTCTGCGGGCTTGATGCCCTTGATGGCGCTGAACACGTGGCCCAGGGCCTCCGGGGTGTTCAGGTCGTCCTCCAGGCTGGCCCAGGCGGCGGCAAAGGCGCCGGGTTCCGGGTGAGCCTTCACCAGGTCCCGGTAGGTGGGCTCCTTGGCGGCGGCGGCCTTGGCCAGCTCCTTGTCAAAGCGGCCGAGCTTGTTGAGGGCGCTGGTGGCATCCTTCATGCCGGCCAGGGTGAAGTTCAGCGGGCGGCGGTAGTAGGCGCTTGCCAGCACATAGCGCAGGGCGGCGGGGGTGTAGCTCATTTCCTGCAGCTGGTCCAGGGTGTACATGTTGCCCAGGCTCTTGCTCATCTTGGCACCGTCCACCAGCAGGTGGGTCACGTGGAACCAGTGGCGGGCGCTCTCACCGCCGCAGGCGCAGCGGCTCTGCGCAATCTCGTTCTCATGGTGCGGGAACACCAGGTCGACGCCGCCGGAGTGCAGGTCAAAGGTATCACCCAGGTACTTGTGGCTCATGGCGGAGCATTCCAGGTGCCAGCCGGGGCGGCCCTGGCCCCAGGGGGAATCCCAGTAGTTGGGACCGTCCTCCGGGCGGCGCGCCTTCCACAGCACAAAGTCTGCCACGCTGTCCTTGTCGTACTCGTCCACGTCGGCGCGGGTCTCTGCGGTCTTGCCCAGGTCCAGCGTCTGGCGGTCCAGGTGGGCCAGGCGGCCGTAGTCCGCGTAGGAGGAGATGCGGAAGTACACGGAGCCGTCCTCGCTCTGGTAGGCGTGGCCCTTGTCGATGAGCTTTTGGACGATATCCAGCTGCTCCGCGATGTGGCCCACGGCGCTGGGCTCCACGTGCGGGGCCAGGCAGTTCAGCGCGGCGCAGTCTGCATGGAACTTGTCCGTCCACTTGGCGGTGTATTCCTGCAGGGGCATGCCCTGGGCCTGGGAGTTGCGGATGGTCTTGTCATCCACGTCCGTAATGTTGCGCACATGCTTGGTGCGCAGGCCACCCAGCTCCACCACGCGGCGGAACACATCCTGCACCACGAAGGTGCGGAAATTGCCGATATGGGCCGCCGCATACACCGTCGGGCCGCAACAGTAGAAGCGCAGCTGCTTGCCGTCTTCCGCCTGCACGGGCTTCATCGCCCCCGACTGTGTATCGTATAAGTTTAACATAGGCCCCCAGTATGCCCCATACGCGCGCGCATGTCAAGCACGGGTAGCGCCCGGCCGGGGCAAACGCACGGGGATGGCTCACTTTCTCATTGGGCCGGCGCCTTGGCGCCGTGCATCAGTCCTTGGCTCCGCAGACGGCAATCCAGTGCTCGCCTTCCTTGGTGTGGATGGCGGTGCGGGTGAAGCCTGCGGCGCGGAAAAGCTCGCGGAACTGCTCCTGCGTGGGGTTGAACAGGCGGTAGCGGGATATGTTCTCACGGGCGGTGGCGGGCAGGGCTCCATCCTCATGGATATCTGCAATCAGCAGGAAGGTGCCGCCCGGCTTGAGCACGCGGTACACCTCCCGCAGGTTCTCCTGCGGGTCCGGCCAGAAATAGAAACTCTCCACCGTGGTGATGGTGTCGAAACTGTCATCCGCAAAGGGCATGGCCTCCACAGAGCCCTCCAGCACCTGCATGAGCCCGCTTTCCACCGCGGCGCGGTTCAGCTCCGCAGAGCAGGCCACGGAGACGGGGGAGTAGTCCATGCCGGTGATATGCCCCTGCGGGGCGCGGGCCGCCAGGCGGCGCAGGGTGGCACCGCCGCCGCAGCCGATATCCAGCACGCGGGCATCTGCCGCCACGCTGATATGGGAAAGCCCCCACTCCGTCACCGGGGCGTGGCTGTCGTTCATGCGCGCCAGCATCTCCGCCCCCGCCGCGCCCGTGGGCTTGGCGGGATTCCCCATGTCCGTCACCTTGCGTTCTTCTTCCGTTGCCATGGCCAAAGGATATACCCAAAGGGGATAATTCCCCAATTCCTCATTCTAAATCTTAAATTCTCAATCCTAAATTCCAAAGGACCCCGCACGGCGAAATTCCGCGCGGGGCCCTTGGATGATTTATCAGGAGTAGGCGGATTCCACCTTCTGGGCCACCTCGCCGTTGTGGTAGCCGTAGTCCACCTCGTAGATGGCCTTGAAGTTCTCCAGGGACTTCTCCTTGTTGCCGGCCTGTTCATAGAGCAGGCCGATGTTGTAGAGGATTTCCTTCTTGGTCTCGTCCATGGCCACCAGCTCGCCGTTGGCCTCCTCCAGCTGGCGGATGGCCATATCCAGCATCTTCTTGGCGCTGTAGCACTTGCCGAGCATGAGCATGGCCTTGATGCGGATGTTGGGGTTGTTGCGGGAGCGCTGCAGGGCGGGAATGGCCTCCGTGTACTGGCCGTTCTCAAAGAGGGCCTCGCCGTACTTGAACTGCAGCTGGGCATCTGCCGGGTTGGCCTCCACGCGGGCCTTGGCGTCTGCCACCACGGCCTCTGCCACCACCTTCTTGCGCTCTGCCAGCTGGGCCTTGGCCTCCTCGTTGGCGGGGTCTGCGGCCACCAGCTGCTCATAGTAGGTGATTTCTGCGGCCATGGCCTTCTGGTGCATCTCCACGGCGTGGTCGTTGAGCGCCACATCGGAGTTGCCGCTGAGCTGGAAGGCGTAGGCATAGAAGGAGTAGGCGTTGGCGTAGTCCTCCATCTGCTCGTACACGCTGGCAATCTCCTTCACCACGCGCAGGTCGGCGTTGTTGTTGGCGTACTCTGCGGAAAGGGTGCCCAGCTTGGCCTCCAGCTCGGCGCGGGTCAGGCCCATCTTGTCCTGGCTCTCCAGGTTGCTGGTGGCGTCCTTGTCCTTCATCTTGGAGCGGAAATCGCCGGAGCCCTCCCAGTTGCCCTGCTTCATGGAGGCGCGGGCGGCGCAGTCCTTCTCGCCGCGCACGGCGATGGGGTCTGCACGGTCAAACTCCAGGATGCGGCGGTAGGCCTCGGCGGCCTCGGCAAACTGCTCGTTCTTGATGTAGTGGTTGGCCAGCAGGTGCAGGTGCTTCTTGGGCTTGGGCTGGCCCTGGCAGATGGTCTCCAGCGCAAAGGCGGCGATGGCGGGCAGGTTCAGCTCGTTGGCGGCGGCAAACAGTGCCTCGTTGGAGCCGATGGAGTAGGGGTCGTTCTCCAAGTCGTCCTCCACGCTGCTCAGCGTGGCCTCCGGGTCCTTGCGGGTGGTGGTGATGCGCATGCCGCCAAAGATGGAGCTCTTGCGGCCGCCCTCCGGCGCGGCTTTCACGGCGCAGGCGCGCAGCAGCTTGCGGCCCTCCAGGAAACCCGGAACGCGCTTCACAAGCGTCTTCAGGATGCTGACAGCGTACTTGTAGTTCTTGGTCTGTACTGCCTGCTGGGCCTTGATCCACAGGGATGACTGGTCCGGTGCAAGCTCGTTTGCGGAGACAATGGTAATCATAGTTTCAGAAAGTTGTGCGCCTGTGGCGCGGTTCACTATTACCATTTACCATAAAACGAGTCAGAATTCAATCTTGTTTTTTGGAAAATACGTGGCAAAATGCCTTTGGAATGAGAACTGATGCCCTGTTGAGCAGATACGGCTACTGCTCCCGCAAGGAGGCGGCCGCCTGGATCAAGCGCGGCCGCGTGGTGCTGGACGGCGCCGCCGTGACCGCCGCCAAGCAGAATGTGGACCCCGCCCGCGTGCTGGTGGACGGGGCACCCGTGCCCTTCCCGTACGGTCTGTACGCGGCCTACCACAAGCCCCTGGGCTGCACCTGCAGCCACAAGGACGAGGGGCCGCTCATCTATGACCTGCTGCCGCCGGAGTGGCTGCGCCGCAATCCCGCCGTGAACACCGTGGGCCGGCTGGACAAGGAGACCGGCGGCCTGATCCTGCTCACGGACGACGGCGCGTTCGAGCACGCCATGACCAGCCCCAGGCGCCACGTGCCGAAGGAGTACGTGTTCACCACGGAATGCCCCGTGCCGCCGGAGACGGTGGGGCTCTTTGCCGCCGGCACCCTGCTGCTGAACGGAGAGACCACCCCCTGCCAGCCCGCTGAGCTGGAGCTCACCGGGGAATGCTCCGGCCGCCTGGTGCTGCATGAGGGGCGCTACCACCAGGTGCGCCGCATGCTGGCTGCCGCCGGCGCACCCGTGCGCACCCTGGACCGCGTGGCCATTGGCCCCCTGCGCCTGGCAGACCTGGGCCTGCAGCCCGGGGAGTGGTGCGCGTTTGATCCCGCCGTCTTTTCCCCGCAGGCATGAGCTCTCGCCTGAACAGCCCCTTTGACATGCCCATAGCCGTGGTGCCGGAGTTCCGCGTGCTGTATGAGGATGACGGCGTGCTGGCCGTGGACAAGGCCGCGCCCCTGCTTACCCACCCCACGGGGGATAAGAACGAGCCCACCCTGTGGCACGGCGTGCGGGAGCTGCTGGCGTATGAGCTGGCTACCGGCGGCCAAGTCTCCCTCGTCAACCGCCTGGACCGCGAGACCAGCGGCATCACCCTGGTGGCCAAGACCGCAGACGCCGCCAAGGAGCTGGGCAAGGCCATGATGGCACGCCGCCTGCACAAGGAGTACTGCGCCGTGGTGCAGGGCTCCCCCGCCTGGGATTCCGCCTGCTGTGCAGAGCCCATCCTGCGCATGGAGGACGTGGCCCCCACCCGCATCCACGTGCGCCAGTGCTGCCACCCGCAGGGCAAGCCCTGCCGCACGGATTTTGCCGTGCTGCGCCGCAGCTCCCGCTTCTCCCTGGTCCACTGCGTGCCGCACACCGGCCGCATGCACCAGATACGCGTGCACCTGGCCTACCTGGGCCACCCCATTGCCGGTGACAAGATTTACGGGCCGGACGAGTCCTGCTACCTGGATTTCATGGAGCAGGGCTGGACCCCGCAGCTCGCCGCACGCCTCACCATCCCCCGCCATGCCCTCCACGCCTGCCGCCTCACCTTCCCCTGGCGCGGCCGGGATATTACCGTGGAATCTCCCCTCCCGCTGGACCTGGCAGCCCTGGTGCAGACCTGATCCGCCGCCCCGCCGGGCGCAAGGAAAACGCCCCGCAAGCCGTTCGGCAAGCGGGGCGTTCCCTATATATCTTGTGTACAGTCTACTTACTTCCTGCGGCGGCGCGCGCAAAGACCAGCCTGTGCCAGCAGGGAAAGGGTACCCGTCGTCGGTTCCGGGGTGGGAGGTGCCTCTATGGAACTGACATTGGCAACCAATGTCAGACCGGTAAGCATAACTGATGCATCAATGGTGTCAAATCCATCCAGCAGGATACCCACCTGGCCAACCTTCACATCGTCTTTACTGGCAACAAACCCCGTCTCGGATGCGAGAGTCAGGCCCTCGGCCAAGCCTCCCAGAGTAAAATGGAAATTGGACAGGTAGTTCTGCAGGTCCTCTCTTGGATTCTTGGAACTACCCCATATCTGGTACCCTGGATTAGCCTCGGCTTTACCCAGCAACTGGCATTCGTAATGGTCTTTCCATGCTGTCGTCGGAGCAAAGTTGATGGTCAACCCCTGCAGGAAAGTCGGATATTCTCCGTTGTCACTGGTGACTATCAACGGAGTTGTGCCGTATGTGTTATCATACGTCAGTGTACACCCCGTAACCATGGATGCAAAGCCAATCTCCAGTTTTTTGTCCATTACGATTTGAGCAGGACCTTTCTCGTTACTACCCAGCATGACAGTCTCCGTATCTAGGGAAACATCCTTCGTGGCTAAAAATGTCAATGCGTTGAAACAGTATCTGTGTCATCGATTGTCAATATGGGGCCAAGTAACCCATTCTCATTGTAGGCGAGCTCAGCCTTGGCGGCATGCACGCATGCCACGGTACACACAAGTATGAATAGAATGTTCTTCATGTTAGGGAAACGCTGATTTATTCCAGGACTCCTGATTTTAGTGTAGTCAAACTCC
>JAUNQN010000024.1 GCA_030536145.1 Akkermansia sp. | reverse complement strand
TGCTAGTTATATTTCTACGCCTGCATTTCTCGCTTCTTTAATTATTGACTTGGCGTATAAACGTGTCCGTGTTATAATGCTGTGCGATGAAGAGGAAAACCACGCAGCAAAATCTCCAGCATCTCACCATAGAGGAACGTCATCAGGTCAAGCAACAGTTCTTCCGCTTGTACAAAAAAAGCGGAAACGTGGCGGCGAGTGCTCGCGCACTTGACATATGTCTCCGAACGGCCACCCGTTGGGTGCGCGCATATAAAATCAAGGGGGAACGCGTGCAACACGAGGGGAGACACGGGCGGCGTAAGGGCGTTGGACGCACGCTTGCGCCGGAACAGGAGGGCAAGCTGCTATCCATGATAGTAGACAAGACTCCCACGCAGTACAAGTTCCGTTTCGCATTGTGGAACGCCAAGGCAATTTGCGAGCTTATCCGTGTGGAGTTCGGATTGGACATGCCCCTGCGCACCGTGCGTCTGTACATGCAGCGCAACGGGTTCACACCGCAGAGGCCGGAAAAGCGCGCACGCGAACAAAGACCTGTGCAGGTTCGGCGGTGGCTGGAGCGCAATTATCCGCGCATCCGAAAGGCCGCCAAAAGTGTTGGCGCAGAGATATACTGGTGCGATGAAACGGGGGTGGGTACCCGAGAAAACTTTCAGCGCGGGTACGCCCCCAAGGGGCAGACCCCGCTGCTTTCTGTCACCTCCGTCGTGTCGTGCCGCATCAGCATGATATCCGCTGTAAGCTGCCGCGGAGCGCTCTCGTTTCATGTTTACTCGGGAGCTCTCAACGTGCGTCGTTTCCTCCGTTTTGCCCAAGCTGTGGTTCACGACAGCACATCGAGAAAAACAGTGCTTGTCGTGGATAACCTGCGGGTGCACCATGCCAAGCTGGTGCGGGCATGGGCGGCAAGGCACCGCAAGGAGATAAAGATTTTCTACCTGCCCGCGTACTCTCCCGAACTCACCCCCGACGAGCTGGTCAACAGCGATTTGAAACTTGGGGTGGGGCAGCGCGAACCCGCCGTCAACAAGGAGGAACTGGAGCGTCAAGTATGCGGGCACATGGAAACAACCAAGGTCACCCCGGATAAGGTGCGCAACTTCTTTCAAAAATCAAGCGTCAGGTACGCCGCCAATTAAGGACATGTTATACTGCCGGAGCAATAAAAACAAATAGGCTGTGTTCTACGAAACTCCGCAACTAAGGCAGCAAAGGCGGCGGTATGCCACCCCCTGCTGTGTGTGCAGGGAAATGCCGCGCCGCGCGCGTGGCTGCGCTTAGGGCTGGAGGCGCTGGATATCCCAGGTGCCGTCCTCTTGCAGGGAGTACATGAAGCGGTCATGCACGCGGCCGGGGCCGCCCTGCCAGAACTCCACATGGTGGGGAACAATGCGGTAGCCGCCCCAGAAATCCGGCAGGGGGATTTCACCGTTGGAGAACTTGTCCTTCAGCTGCTGGAGCTTCATCATGAGCAGCTTGCGGGTGGAGATGACCTGGCTCTGGTGGGAGACCCAGGCGCCGAGCTGGGATTCACGCGGGCGTGTGAGGAAGTATTTGAGCGTCTCTGCACGGCTGATTTTCTCTGCCCTGCCGTATACGATGATCTGGCGCTCCAGGGTGACCCAGGGGAGGAGCATGCACATCTCCGGGTTGGCCTCTATTTCCCGGGCCTTGCGGCTGGTGTAGTTGGTAAAGAAGACAAAGCCGCGGGTATCGTAATACTTGAGGAGGACGGTGCGCAGGGAGGGCATGCCCTGCGGCGTGGCGGTGGCAATGCTCATGGCGTTCGGCTCCGGGATGCCGGCTTTCAGCGCCTGCTTGAACCAGGTGTCGAACTGCTCGAACGGGCTGTCTGCCAGCGCATCACGGTGCAGGGTGTCCTTCAGGTATTCTTCACGGAAAAGGGAAAGGTCCATGGTGTGTGGTGTGGGTTAGAAGAAGATGATTTCATGCACGCGCGTGCCGGGTTTCTGCGGGGCCTGCAGGCGCACCCGGCGGGTGCCCTCCGGCAGGGTGAAGGATTGCACGCGGCCCTCTTGCGCGGAGGCGGGGGCACCGTCCACCGTGCAATCCGCGGTGGCCACCACGCGCAGGCCGCGCTTGCCGGCGGGCACGGGCAGGGTGGTGTCCAGTGCGCGCTTGCCGCAATCAAAGGCGGTGGCGAAGTCATGGTCCGTGAGCGTGGCCTGAGAGGTGTCCGGGTCCAGCTCCGGGAAGTTGAGCATGAAGGTGGTGAGCTTGATATCCTGCTCCTTGTCGGAGATGTTGGTGAGGCGCATGGCGCGGATTCCCTGCTTGGGCATTTTGTCTGCGGGCAGGAAGAATTCCGTGTTCAGCTGGTGGAGGAAGGGGGTGGCGGTGGTGCCGTCCTCCAGCTCCAGCTCCAGGCGGCCCCACTTGCCCAGGTCGGCGTTGTCCAGGTTGATATGCAGGCCGCTGCCGGAGATGGGGTCCGGGAAACGCATCTCCAAGTAGCTGCCGGGCACGCATTTTACCGCCTCCAACATGCGCGCCAGGCCCACGCCGGAGCTGTCGTCGTACGCGGCCAGGCCGGGCATGTCCTGCAGGGTTTGGCGCACGGTGACGGGCAGGGGGCGGTTGATGCCGAATTCCGTGATGGTGAGGCGGTTCCTGTTGGGGCGCAGCACGCGGTAGCGCAGCATGCGCGCGGTGGCGGGCTTGCGGCGCAGGTCCATGTGGATGGAGGGGCGAGTCTGCGGCTCCCCCAGGGGCTGCCAGGTGCGTCCGTCCACGGATATCTCGAACTGCCCCTCCAGGGGAATCTCATGGTGGCTGTTCTCACTGCCCATGGTGAGGGTGACGGTGTGGATGGTGACGGGCACGCCCATGTCCAGGCAGACCCAGTCGCCGGACTGCACGTTCTCTGCCGTGGACCAGAAGGTGCCGTAGTCCCGGTCCTGGATATTTCCGGCCTCCGGCACGGCCTTGAGTTTGTTTGTGGTGAAAGCTGGTATAAGTGTGTGGAAATTGCAGTTGGCCAGCTCAGAATACAGGCAGGCGTTCAGGTAGCTGTATGCGGAGCGCAGGGCGGGGGTGATGGCGCGGGAGCCCACCTGCACGTCCTGAATGTTCACCACTTTGTTGCTCTGCCACGCATCACGGGAGAGCGCGTTCATTTCCTCCAATAGGTCGCCCGCTTTCAGGAAGGCATCCAGGCGTTCGTTGGCGCTGCCCTCCACGGCATCCACCAGCAGCATCCCGGCCTGCCCGGTCATGGTGAAACTGCGGAGCCAGGGTGAAATGTCACGGTTCAGGGCGGCGGTGTCCGGGGCGGTTTGCAGGGTGTGGCCGGCGGCGGCCATGCGCTGGAATTCCGCGCGCATTTCACGGCAGGCGCGGGAGTCCGGCTCCCCGGCGGAGAGTGACTGGCGGAAGCGGTTCACCATGGGAGTGATGGCCACGGATTCCTCCTTTGGCCAGTTGTGGCAGTTGGGCAGCAGGTCCGCATTGTGGTTGCAGAAGAGCTGCATTTCCGCCGCGCTCTGCGGGTACAGGCGGGAGATGCCGTCCTTCCAGCTCTGCTCGGATTGGAACCCTGTGATGTTCCAGGCGTAGTCCGCCACGCCGAAGAGGCCCACCTTGCTGGCCTCTGCGCGCTCCATGGGGTTGGCGGCCAGGCCGCTCATGGCCTTTTTCATGGCGGGGTCCTGGGAGAGGCCGTAGGTGCGGCCCATGGAGAGGCGGGATGGCTTGAAATCGTTGCACGGCCAGTTCCACCAGATGAAGGTGGGGCGCTGCAGCATGGGATTCACCCACTCCTGGCCCTCCGGGGTAATATCGCCCACCACGCCGTCTCCGGTCCAGAACACGTTGGTTCCCGGCTCCAGCCCGGCGCCCAGCTCCCGCAGCTCCTTGGCCCCGGCCCACAGGCGCGTGTAGCCCGTGGGGCACATGAACAGGTTCTGGTTCACATCCGGGTGCTTGCGGATGAAATGCTCCACAATATAGTTGCACAGCTGCACCTGGCGCGCAGGCTTGCTGATTTCACCGAAGGAATCGTCCACGGAAACGCCGAAGTCCCGCACGCCCAGCCCGTACATGTGCTCCAGCTTGCGCACCAGTCCGTCGAGCTGGTCCCGGCCGTCGTTCACGGCCCAGTTCACGGTGTTGGAGGGGTGGATGGCCCACACGAAGTGCACGTGGTTCTCCCGGGCAATCTGCACCAGGCGGCGCAGTTCCTCCGCCTTTTCCGCCGGGTAGGGTTCATAGCAGCCCTGGCCGTGGTGCAGCGGGTCGTCCTTGGGCGCGTACAGGTAGAAATTCATCTTGTTGCGCCCGTAGAACTCAAACTGCGCCTTGCGGGCGGAGAAGCTCCACGGGATGCCGTAATAGCCCTCGATGGCCCCGCGGAAGGGCAGGTCCGGCCAGTCCGCCACCGTGCCCACGGGCAGCTCTCCCAGCCGCGCCACCTCCTCCACGCCCAGTGCGGGGAAGGGGTCCCGCTGGGCACCGTTTGCCCCGGGCACGCCGCGCAGCAGCTGGCTGAGCGTCTGCTTGGCATAGTACAGGCCGTCCTCGTCGTTGGCGCACACCTGCACCGCCCCTTGCGGGGAGATGCGGATGGCATAGCCCCCGCGGGCATCCGCCGGCAGGGAATCCCACAGGCCGCCGCGGCTCTCTGCCGTGCGCAGCGTGCATTCCACCGCCGTGGCGCGTACATACTGCTCCGCCAGCCGTACCTGCTGCGGGGTGGGGTATACGGATGCGGGCCCCGCCTGCAGCGGTGCCAGGAAAGCCGGCAACCCGGCCAGGCTGGTAAGGATGCGTGCCAGTTTCATGGTGAAATGCGGTCTTTTGGAAAAACGGATATCCGGCGGTGCTTCCACCGCCCCTGCCTATCCTACCACAAACCGCCCCGCGCTTCAAGCATGGAAACACCCGCCGGATAGCAAAAGTCCTTAGGAAAATGTGCGCGGTGCGGGTAAAAGTCCTTCGGAAAATGTGCATGAACGGACCAAAAGTCCTTAGGAAAATGTGATTCTGATAGTTCTTTTCTCTTGCAATTCAGTCGTTTCGTGCTATCCTTGCCATGGAGCCCTGAAAGCCATGAAGCGAATTGCCCTCAAGCACCTGGAGAAATGGAAGGAATCACCTGCCCGCCGCCCGCTTATCCTGACGGGGGCCAGGCAGGTAGGCAAGACATGGCTGATGAGGGAATTCGGCCAGCAGGCCTATGAGAGCGTGGCCTATATCTCCTTTGACAGCAATACCGGGATGCGCAGCGTCTTTGAGCGTGACTACAACGTTCCCCGCCTGCTGACATCCATCCAGCTGGAAACCGGGGTGGTGCTGCGCCCGGGCAAGACGCTCATCATCTTCGATGAAATCCAGGAATGCCCGCATGCGCTGACCTCCCTGAAATACTTTTGCGAGCAGGCCCCGGAGCACCATATCATGGCGGCGGGTTCCCTGCTGGGTGTGGCTACCCATGCGGGCACGGGCTGGCCCGTGGGCAAGGTGGATACGCTGCCTGTGTACCCCATGAGCTTCACGGAGTTCCTGGATGCCACGGGCAACGGCCTGCTGAACGAGGCCATAGGCAACGGGGAATGGGAGCTGCTGGAGGATTTTGCCCCGCGGCTGGGGGATTTGCTGCGCTACTACTATTATGTGGGCGGCATGCCGGGCGTGGTGCAGGACTATGTGCTGAACGGGGATTTTGCCGCCGTGCGCGCGCGCCAGCAATCCCTGCTGAACGATTACCGCAGGGATTTTACCAAGCACGCCCCTGCGGTGGAGGTGCCGCGGCTTTCCCTGGTGTGGGATTCCATACCCGTGCAGCTGGCCAAGGAAAACAAGAAGTTTGTGTGCCGGGATGTGCGGGAGGGGCTGCGCATGCGCCAGCTGGAGGTGCCGCTGCAATGGCTGGTGGATGCCGGGCTGGTGTACCATGTGCCGCGTGTGGCCAAGCCGGCCCTGCCGCTTGCCGGGTACCGTGATGCCGCGTTCAAGGCCTATGTGCTGGATGTGGGCCTGCTTGCGGCCATGAGCCGCATCTCTGCCCGCACCCTGCTGGAGAAAAACCGCATTTTCACGGAGTTCAAGGGTGCGCTCACGGAGCAGTATGTGCAGCAGCAGCTGCGCGCGGAGCTGGGTATAGAACCTTCATATTGGGCTTCCGGCCAGGCCACGGCAGAGGTGGATTTCCTGTTCGACGACGATGGGGCCGTGATTCCGCTGGAGGTGAAGGCGGAGACGAACCTGCAGGCCAAGAGCCTGATATCCTATATCCGCCAGTTTGAACCGGCGGTGTCCGTGCGCTGCTCCATGGCGCATTACAGCCGCCAGCCGCTGCCCGGCGGCCGCACCCTGCTCAACCTGCCGCTCTATGCCGTGAGCCGTATGCTGCACGAATGCCGGGATATCCTGGCTGCTCCCCGCAGCTAGCCTGTTTCCGGCGGGGCAGGAAAAAGCGCGCGGCCGGGGCGGCTGCGCGCTTGGGTGGGGGGATGGTGGCCGGTATGCTTATTCATCGGCGGCAGCGGGCTGGGAGTAGAGGTCCACGTTGCCGTACTTGCCGGAGCGGATGGCCTTCATGTAGGAATCAATGTAGCGGGACCAGCCGCCGGTGGTGCAGTACACGCGGCCAATCTGGGCGGTGGTAACGCGGCCGCGGGCCTTGTACTTGGCCAGGATGCGGCCCAGGTCCGCCACGCACTCCTCCTTGGAGCCGTATGAGCGCTGGCCGCGGCGGCCCATGATGCCGGCGAGGTTGTTCTTGCTGCGGGCGGCCTTGGAGGTGGCGTGCGCAGATTCGTGACGGATGATGGCTTCCATCAGCACGGGGTCGATGCCGTTTGCATCGGCTGCTTCCTTGATGGCGGGGCGAAGGTCCGTTACGTTGTCCGCAAAGGCGGACAGGCTGAACATGAGTACGCTGAGTATGGTGATAATCAGTTTCATGACGGGCCAGACCATACAGGTGATAACGGTTTTTGTCAAGGATTTTTCCGCAATTTGCAATCGTCATATATTTATAAAGCAGGGTGTGACTTTTGAAAAGAAATAATGTATATAATTTTCATAAGGCGTGCAACTGCAAATGAAAGCGGATTGGGTACTTGGTATATTTCCGAACAGGAAAATGCGGAATTTACTGACGGAAAAAGATGGTAGAATTTGCTTAGGGCAGCTAAAGGAACACGCCCGCGCGCAGGTGTGAAATTCACCATTTGCGGCGCGGGCGTGCCGGAGAGGGGGTGGAAAAAGCCCGTTTATTCCGGGATGATTTCCAGGATGGCCAGGGCATCGTCTGCCAGGGAGTCGATGATTTCCAGGTCTGCCTCCGTGTGGATGGCGTAATACTCTGCGCCCCAGAGGCGTGCGATATCCGCCGCGCCGGAGGCGGGGGGCTGGCAGAGCAGGCGGTGCATTTCATCGTCCCCCTCTGCCTGGTCGTATGCTGGGCCGGCGCCATCGTTCGCCAGCACGGCGATGATGCGCTTGCCGGGGGTCAGCTGGGGCAGCACGCAGCTGGCGGCCATATCCCGCAGCAGGGCCAGGTCCCCCACCAGGCAGCAGGAGAAGGGGGAATCCGCAGCCAGGCCCAGGAAGGCGGAGACGGTGCCCTGGGAGCCCATGTCATGCAGGGAGCGCAGGTACAGGGTGGGTACCTGCCACTGGGCAAACTTGTTCCAGAGCGTGGCCAGGGTGGGGCTGGCCAGGCAGATGCAGTCTGCCATGGCGGCCTGCAGGGAGAAGGCGCGGACGAGAGCGGCGGCGGATTCCGGGCGTGCGAGCAGCTCCTCCTCCAGGCGGTTGGCGTGCTGGCGGGAAAGGCGGAGCAGGCGGTTGGTATCCCCCACGTGGGGCACGTCTCCCACGGCTTTCATGATTTGTTCGGGGTCGCCCTCGATGACCTCGCTCTCACGCGCCAGGCCGGCAAAGCCGCTGCGGGTGATGGAGAATACCTGGGTGGCGGGCATGTCCTCCAGCATGCGCCAGGCGGGGAAGGTGGGCACGGCGCCCACGCGCAGCACAAAGGGCGGCGGGTTGTGGGAGAGCACGTCCTCTGCATTGTGCAGGGCGTATTCCGCCAGCTCCTCGCGCAGGCCGCTGGCGGCCTCTGCCACCACGGGCACGCGCAGGGTGCGGGCCAGCCAGAGCACGGGCTCCTGCTCCGTGGGCTCCAGCGCGCCGATCATGAGCACCAGGCCCTCCACCGCGCGGAAGCGCAGCATTTGGGAGAGCGCCACCAGGCTGCCGCGGAATCGCGGGGCCGGGGCGGGGTCCTCCACCCGCAGCATGCTCAGGTCACGCAGCGGCATGTAGCTTTCCATATCCAGGCGGATATGCAGGTGCAGGGGAAAGCCCTCTGCCAGCTGGGCGGCCAGGTCCGGCAGGTCTGATATGCTGCAGGGCAGGTCCAGGGGGATGGTGGGGGCGTATATGCCGAAGAGGGAATCCTGCTCAATGGCGGCGGGGGCGCCGCAGCCGCCGGAGGTGGCGGCGTCATCCACGGTGAGGATGACCAGGGGCTGGCGGCCGTAGTAGGCGTTCACCACGGCGGGGAGCATGGCGGCGGCCTCGTTCCCGCTGCCGGCCACCACGGCCACCGGGCGGCCGGTGCTCAGCACGCGGCCCAGGGCAAAGGAGGCAGCGGCGGCGTTGTCCGCCACATTCCAGCGGTGGACCACCGGGCAGGTGGAAAGGGCGCGGTACACGGGGGCGTTCAGCTTGCCGGGGCAGCAAACCCATTCGGCAATGCCGGCCAGGGCGGTGCAGGAGATAAGGGAGTACATGGCGGGGAAAGGGGAATCAGAGCGGCAGGGGAACGGGCTCCCCCAGGTGGCGCGGCTGGCGGTTGGTGATGAAATCCACCACCATGGCCATGCGGGCGGCGCGCTCACGGGCGGCCTGGCGCAGCCAGCTGGCGCGGTTCAGGTTGCAGAGCGGGGCCTCGTACCCCTCTGCGCGGATACCGTGCCGGCGCGCAATGGCCACGGCGCGTTCCACGTGCTCCTTCTGGCTGATGATGGTGATATCCGTTGCGCCGAAAACCTTTTGGGCGCGCACCACGGAATCCAGGGTGCGCAGGCCGGCGTAGTCGCACACGATGCGGTCTGCCGGCACGCCCTGCTCCAGCAGGGCCTTTCGCATCTCCCGCGGCTCGTTGTAGTTGGCCTGGCGGTTGTCGCCGGATACGATGATGCAGCTGAGCTTGCCTGCATGCCACAGGTCTGCCGCAGCCCGGATGCGCCCGGTAAAGAAGGCGTTTTCCCTTCCTCGTGCCATGTACTTGCTGCAGCCCAGCACCAGGCCCACGTTCCCGGTGGTGCATTCCGCCGCCTTGGCGTGGCAGTAGGGGGCGGAGAGCAGCTCCGTGTACAGCTCGCACGTGCCCACGGCAGCCAGCCCCAGCAGGGGCAGCAGGCTCAGCCACAGGGCGGTTTTCACGGCGCGGCGCATGGCGGGGTATGGAATCAGGAGATGTCCACCAGCTCTATGCGGGTCACCAGCTCATGGGTCTCCCCGCAGCGCAGCATCAGGTTTTCCGCGGGCACGGCGGTAGTCTCCACGGCCAGGAAACCGCGCTCGTTCCCGGCGCCCAGGTCACCCATGCCGGCGGCCAGTTCCGCACCGGGGTTCCACACCACGGCGGAGCCGGAGCCGGAGCGGGTGATGCGGATGCTGCGGGACCAGGCGGGATCGTGTATGGTGATTTCCGCGTGCTCGTCCACCGGGCAGTAGATGCGGTCTATGTGGCCGGCGGGAATCAGCGGGTCCTCCGCATGCGGGGTGGGGTCCTCCGCAAACTCGGTGAAGGCGCATTCCTCCAGCCCGGTCACGGCCACCTTCTCATAGTCGCTCACGGCAAAATAGGTGTGCATGGCGGCGGAGAAAGGCATGCTGCGCGGCACGTCCAGTGTCATCAGGCTCAGCGTGAGCGTGCGCCCCATCTCAATGGCCAGGGCGGCGCTGGGCATCAGCTCCGCCACGGGGGGCAGCGCCAGCAGCAGGCGCAGGGTGCCGTCCTCCAGCTCCTCCGTCTGAGCCAGCTGCCACAGGGCGGTGCGGGCCACGCCGTGGGAGGGCAGGGAGGCATCCTCCGTGTTCTTGCCGAACCAGGGCCAGCACAGGGGAATGCCGCCGCGCAGGGCCTTGCCCTTCTTGAATGCCACGTTGGGGCTCAGGAACAGCACGGGGCGTGCGCCCTTGGGTGCCCATTCCAGGATATGGCCGCCGTACAGGGAGATGGCGGCGGTGCACAGCGGGGTGTCTATCTTCAGGATGGGGAAATCCTCTCCGTGGGGGTATTCTGTGGTAATCATGGCCGTGGAACGGGTGGGGTGGGGGAAATCAGGAATCCTCGCAGGGGTCTTCCTCCAGGTCGCGCACGCGTTTCACCACGGCGCCCAGGCTCAGCAGCTTCTCGTCCAGCATCTCGTACCCGCGGTCAATGTGGTACAGGCGGTGGATTTCCGTGGTGCCCTCTGCCGCCAGGGCGGCCAGAACCAGGGCGGCGCTGGCGCGCAGGTCGCTGGCCATCACGGGGGCGGCGGAAAGGCCGTCCACACCGGTGATGATGGCGGTTCCGGCATCCACCTTGATGTTGGCGCCCATGCGCTTGAGCTCTGAGCAGTGCATGAAGCGCTGCGGGAAAATGGTATCCTTCACCACGCTGATGCCGGGGGTCACGGAGAACAGGGCGGTCATCTGCGCCTGCATGTCCGTGGGATAGCCGGGGTAGGGGGCGGTGAGAATCTTGCCGCTGGTGGGGTTCTGGCCGGGTTTCACGTAAACCTCTGTGCCGTCTGCGTTGAACTCCACCACGTGGCCGCACTCCACCAGCAGGTCCGCTATGGTCTGCACGTGCTGCTTGTTGATGCGGCAGATTTGCAGCCCCTCGCTCACCATGGCGGCGGCCACCATGAAGGTGCCGGCCTCTATGCGGTCCGGAATCACGGTGTGCTCACAGCCGTGCAGGCGCTCCACGCCGTGGATGGTGATGGTGCGGGAGCCCGCACCCTCGATGCGTGCGCCCATCTTGTTCAGGAAATTGGCCAGGTCCACCACCTCCGGCTCACGGGCGGCGGATTCAATCACCGTGGTGCCGCGTGCCAGCACGGCCGCCATCATCAGGTTGTCCGTGCCCAGCACCGTGGGACCGTTGTCGCCGCGCATGTCCACCGTGGTGCCCACCAGCCCGTTCGGCGCCTCGATGAGCATGTTGCCGCCCTTCACCCGCACCCGGGCACCCAGGGCCTGGATGGCGCGCACGTGCAGGTCCACCGGGCGGTCGCCGATGACGCAGCCGCCGGGCAGCGGCAGGGTGCAGCGCTTCATGCGGGCCATCATGGGCCCCAGCAGGCAGATGGAGGCGCGCATCTTGCGCACCTGCTCATAGGAGGCGGAGGAGGAGATGCCGTCCGGGGACTCGATGCGCACGGTGCCGCTGGAGCGCTCCACGGAGGCTCCCAGCTGGCTCAGGATCTGGATCATGTAGTTGGTGTCGGAAACATCCGGCACGCGGGAGATGCGCACAGGTTCATCTGTAAGGAGGGCGGCGGCGAGAATGGGGAGTGAGGCGTTCTTGGAACCGCTGATATTCAGCCGTCCCTTCAGCTTGTGACCGCCTTCTACGATGAGCTTGTCCATGTGTCTGTATTGATTGGGAAAAGGAGTGGGCAGCATTCTACCACAGCCGCCCCCCGCTGGCAAGCGGAATAACAGGCCACTTTTTGCCCGTGCGCGGAACGCTTAGCGCGCGGGCGCGGCAGCGGGGGATTTTGCGGCGGCGGGGGCGGTGATGATGCCGCAGGCGGAGCAGACTTCCGCGAAGGTGAAGGAGCGGGTCTGCATGTCCTGCAGCCAGGGGTCTGCCTCCGGCAGGCGTGCGGCGTTGGCAAACTGGTCCGGGCGGGTGATGCGGGTGAAGATGGGGTGGTGCATTTGCGAGAGCGGGGTGCTGCGGATGCTGTACCCGTCCGGCGTGTTGGAGGACCAGTAGCGCACGTGGGTGGCGCCGTCCTTTTCCTCCGTGCCCAGGAAAACGACGAGGTGGCCGCGCTCCCGGCAGCCTATCTCCTCTGACCAGAAGAACTTGAGGAAATCCCCCGGCTTGGCACGGCGTATATCCGTGAAACTGGCACCGGCGCGCAGGTCGTGCACCAGCTTGGCAAACCCGGGGCCGTTGGCGTTTGCCCTGCCCCAGATGCCGATGCCGTCCCTCTGCCTGGTGATATCCATGGCGGCCCAGGCGGCCGGGGGGAGTTTCAGCCCGGTGTTCACCTGCCACACCTGCAGCGCGTACAGCAGCGCCACATAGCAGGCGGAGGAGCAGAAGGAGGGGGTGGCGCGCTGGATATCCACGCGCAGTTTCTGCTGCGCGTCATCCCAGACCACGGCGTTTTCAGAGAGGTTGCGGATGGTGGAATCCCGTGCGGCGTAACCGCCGCCGGCGGGCATGTTGCGCACGGCGCGGTACACGCAGGCGCAGAAATCCACGTTCTTGCGCGGGGTGGCGGCTCCGCTGCGGGTGGTGCGGGTCTTGAGCTGCGGGGCGGGCTTGCCTGCGGCGGCCGTGCCCTGGCCTTTTCCGCCGGAGATGGAGACAGACTGCCCCGCGGCGCTTGCGGCAAGCGCCAGGGTGGCCGGCAGGAGGATGTGGAACACGCGCATGCCCCCTATATACCACGGATGCCCCGGCGTGTCCAGAATGGAGCGCGTGCGCCGCTCAGTCTGCCAGGGCGGATTCCTGCCCGGGGCGGACCAGGGCCTTGGGGATGTTCAGGCGGATGGTGAGGGCGTTTTTGGCGGGGGTGGTGAAATCACGCTGGATGATGTTCACCAGGGGCAGGTGCGGGGAGCGGGCCAGGGAGGCCACAAAGGAATCCATGCGGGTGGCGTGGGTGTTTTCCATGAAGCGCGGGCCGCGTATGCCCCAGGAATCCGTGAGCTGCCCCTGCAGCACAAAGAGCCCGCGTGCCATGCCGCGGAAACGCTCCAGGTACTGCGGCAGGGTCTCCTGCACAAAGGCTGCGGCATCCCCCGTGTGGGCGTCCTCGTCATAAAAGGAGTGCAGGCAGGCGCCGGGGCGGGTGCCGCCGTTGTTGCCGCGCAGGAAAAAGCGGGGGTCCTGCAGGCGGGAATCCGGCACGGTGCCCCAGAGCACCAGGGCCTTGCCGCGCACGCTGCCCAGGGGCAGGGAATCCATGCAGGCCTGCTTGTCTGCGCCGCCGGCGGAGTACAGGCGTGCGCCCAGGAGCTGATCCAGCAGGGCGGCGGCGGGGGCCTCCGCCGCATCCCGGAAGTGCTGGAAATCCAGGATGACGCATTCCGAGGGGTGGGCGGCCAGGAAATCCGCCACGGCGCGCAGGGCGGCGTGCAGCCGCATGCCTGTGGCGGGGCCGTGGAAGATGACGGGCACGCCGCCCTGCATGGCGGTGCGCAGGTCCAGGTAGCGCACGCCCTCCGCCAGCTGGCGGGCTATATCCGCATCCTGCGTGCAGGCGTACCAGGGCATGCCGGCGGTACCGGCATCATGCGCGCCGGGTATGGCCACGCTGCGCAGCGGGGCATCATCCCGCAGGGCGGCCATCCACCCGGCGGTATCCAGCGCAAAGGCGCATGCCGCTGCCAGGTGCAGCAGGCATGCGCCCAGGGAAATGGCGGTGCGGGCCATGTGCGGTTACTTGCGGGCGCCGTACTCCGGCAGCACGCCGAAGAGGCGCGGCACGGCGGAGAAGGGGTAGCGGTTGGCGTACATGGAGACGCGGGTGGTTTCCGTGCCGCGCTGGTCCAGGCCCAGGGCGCGGCGAATCTCGTTTGCGGCGGAGCCGGGGTTGTATTCCTGGGTGCCGCGTACGGAGAGCTTGCAGAAGCCGTTCAGGTAGGCGGGGTCTATGGCGGCGCGCAGGGCATCCGCATACGGCCCGGCGGGCAGCTCCATGTTGCCCTCGTACTCCTTGAGCTGCTCTGCCTCCTCAAACCGGGCGGCGGGTACAAAGAGCCACTTGCCGCCGCCGGAGGGCAGGGAGAGGTCCGCCTTGTTCAGGAAGAACAGGTTGTGGTGGGCGCTGGTCTCGCGCACTTCCTCGTCTGCCCGGTTGTTCTGGGTGTGGCCGCGGTCCAGGGCCGCCAGGTTGGAGCAGCCGAAGATGTTGTGGTGTACGCGGGCGTGGAGCCCGGTCATGAAGCGGAAGCCGTATCCCATGTCCTCCATGGTCTTCTCACGGCACCAGGTGAACAGCACGGTGTTGTGGTGGAAATCACAGCTGCACTTGGTCAGGTCCGCGTTCATGCCGCGTACCTCGCACGCAGCCATGCGGTTGGCCGCGAACACGCAGTCGCTTATTTCCACGGTGCCGGACTTGCAGCCCAGGGAGATGCCGAAGTTGCTGCCGTTGGCAAAGGCGCAGCGGCGGATGGCCACGTGCCCCTCGCACGTGCCGCCCAGCAGCTTTTGCTCCACGGTGGCACCGCCAGTGGTGCCGCCGGAGCCGCCGCGGCCCGGCAGCAGCAGCATGCCGGTCTCACAGCCCTCCGGGGTGCCGCTGGCCTCGTTGGCCGGGTTGGGGGCGTTGTAGTTGTTCATCTGGCCCTTGTCCAGCATCAGGCCCTCTATCACGGCGGTGCCGGCGGCATTGCCGGTGATATTGAGCTCCAGTACGGGGTGGTTGGCGCAGGTGCCCGCCTGCTGAGGGGTGGGGCGGATGGTGGTCAGGTACTTGGTGAAATCCAGCTCCGTGAAGGCGGAGTTGTACCCGCCGCGGATGGTCACGTACTTGTCCACGGTGATGAAGCCCTGGTCCAGCTTGCCCAGGTAGTTGCCCTCTGCCACGCAGATGGTGGTGCCGGGCTCCGCCTTGTCGATGGCTTTCTGGAGGTCCTTCAGGGGCTTCTGCATGGAGCCGTCGCCGCGGGCGGTGCCGGTTTGTGCGTTCACAAACAGCACCTTGTCCGGGAACTCCAGGGCGTGGGCCGGGAGAACCTGGGCGCAGGCGGCGGCCAACAGGCAGAGGGAGAGGCTGCGTTTCATGGGCGTGGCGGTGTGCGGGGCTTACTTGGCTTCCCCTTCCTGCTCCTCCGGGCCCACGTAGCGCAGGCGGGGAATGGCCTGGCGGCGGATGGTGTCGTTTCCGGCCTGCACGGCGGCGTGGCTCAGGTAGATATCATACGGGGCCTTGTTCAGGCTGATGCGCACCAGGCCGTTCGGGGTGGGCTCGTCCAGCATCTTGGCAAAGGAGGCGAAATCCGTCACGGGCTTGCCGTTCACCTTGGTCACCAGGCAGAAGCGGGCGTTGTCATACCCCTGGGTGGCGTGGGTGGGAATCACCGCAGAGATGGCGATGAGCTCCTGCACGCCGGCCTTGCGGTAATCCGCCTCCTGGGCGGAAATCTTGGCCAGGGGCAGCGGCAGGGCGTTCTGGGCGCGCTCGCGGATAGCCTCCAGGAAGTTCTTGGTCACGGGCTGGAAGAGCAGGCCGCCCCACATGATGTAGCGCGGGCGCTCGCCGGGGGCCATCTCACGCACCAGGCTCTTGTCTGCCGCATCACGGTTCAGCGGCAGGTCCACCTCCACGGGCTGGCCGTCGCGCAGCAGGGAGAGCTTGAGCGTCTGCCCCACGGGCTTGTAGCTGCCCAGCAGGCAGGTGGCGTGCAGCGGGCCGTACAGCGGGTGTTGGCAGCGGCCGGTGTTGTCGATGGCGATACCCTCGATGGCGGTGAGCACGTCACCCTCCTTGATGCCGGCCTGGGCGGCGGCACCGGTGGGCTGCACCTTGTTCACATACAGGCCGCCGGCCTTGGGGTCCTCAATCTTCAGGTACTTGCGGAACACGGGGTCCTTCAGCTCAATGAGGCTGAACCCGGTGATGGGCACGCCGGCATTGCCCTGCTGGTTCAGGAAACGGCTGATCAGCTCGGCATTCACGCAGCCCAGGGTCTGGTTCTGGGAGCGGTAGCCGGTGCTGATGGCCACCAGCTTGCCGTCCTTGATGACGGGGCAGCCCTGGCCGGCGCCATCCGGCAGGGGGCGTGCGGCGCGCAGGTGCAGGCGCGGCATGTCCGGCGCATCCGCGCTCTCCACGGTCAGCGGCACATGCACGGGCTTGATACCCTGGATAAGCCCGGCAAACTCCGCCTCGTCGCCTATCTTCAGGGGCTCGCCCACCTCCAGCGCCGTGCGGGTCTGGAAAAAGTCCGCATCCTCCTCATGCTCCAGCGTGAGCAGGGCCAGGTCCAGGTCTGCGTCGTAGCGCAGCACCTTGGCTGTGACCGTGCGGGAATCATCCGGCAGGGAGAGCTCCACATAGGTGGCATCCTGCGCCACGTCTCCGCTGCAGATGACCAGGTTGTTGCCCAGGTACAGGCCCTTGCCGGACTCGCTGCCGGGGGAGTTTTTCTCCCAGGGCTGCAGGATGTTGAAACTCTGCGTGGTGGAGGAAACGGAAACCAGGCTGTCTGCGGCATCCGGTGCGGGGGCCGGCTCCGCAGGCTGCTGCGGGGCGGCGGGTTCCTCCGGCTTGGTTTCCGGGGCGGGGGCGGCGGCCTGGGGCTCCGTGGCAGCGGGGGTGGTCTCCTCCGGCTTGGCCTCCGTGGCAGCGGGGGCCTCTGCCTGGGTTTCCTGCTTGGGCTGGGCGGCTTCCTTCTGCTCTGCGGCAGCCGTCTGCTCGGTTTTGGCTGGTTTGTTCTGGTGCTGGGTGCGCACGGTGGGCTTGCAGCTCACGGCCAGGGTGCCGGCCAGTGCCAGGATGGTAAGGGTGCGTATCATAACGGTGATGAAAGGGGGGTATGTGGTTTACTTGGTGTTCAGGCGGGCGGGCTCCTGGATGTTGTAGTTTGTGCGGATACGGGCGTTTGCCGCGTCGATGGTGGCGTTGTCGAACACCAGCGGGCGGTCCGCGTCTGCCACCTCAATCACGGTGTAGGCCGGGCGCGTGGCGGGATCCTGCGGGTACAGCAGCTCATACAGGTGACTCAGGCCCTTCACCTCCACGCCGTTCACCTTCTTCACAATGCGGCGGCCGTAGCTGTCCAGGCGGGCGTTCACCTCGTCCGGCAGCACCTGGGTCAGCACCACGATGTCCTCCTTGGTGTTGGCGGCACCGCCGCGCACGTACTCGTCCAGCTCCACCAGGTAGTTCTTGGGGGAGATGTTCCAGGCGCTGATGACATCCGCCTGCAGGGGCTGGAACACCAGGCCGCCGAACTCCACGTAGCGCGGCAGCTGGTCGTATGACTGGGTGAGCACCTTGTTGGCCTTCAGGGGGGAGAGCGTGCCCTCCGTCTCAATCTGCTTGCCGTCGCGCATCAGGGTGAACTTCACCTTGTCACCGGAGAAGGAGCGCTCTGCCAGCTCCTCCAGCGGCACGCGCACACCGTCCAGGTTGATCATGGCGGAGCTGTCCACCGTGTGGCCGTTCACGGCCAGCACCACGTCGCCGGGCTTCAGCGCGCCATCGCTGCTGCCGCCCACCGCCACCTCTGAAACCAGGCAGCCCGTGGCATCCTTCGGCAGGTTCAGGTACTCCCGCAGGGCGGGGTTTTCCGCCGGCAGGAACTCCGCCGCCACGTTCACGTAGCCGTCGTACTTGCCGTCCTTCACATCCTGCAGGAAGTGGTTGATCACGGAAATGGGAATCACATAGCCCGTGGAGTTGGCCTGCATGAGCCCCTGGAACGCCACGCCAATGACCTTGTCACCCTTCAGCACGGGGCCGCCGCTGTTGCCGGGGTTGATGGCGGCATCAATCTGCAGGGCCAGGTGGGAGGCGTTGCGCGGGTGGGAATACTGCACGGAATCAATGCGGGAGACAATGCCGCTGGTGACGGAGAGGCGGTTGCCGCCGATGGGGTAGCCCACAGCGCGCACATGGTCCTCCAGCTGGGGAATCTCATCGCTGAACTCCAGGCAGGGCACATCCTGGAACGCGGAGGCATCCTCCACCTCTACCAGCGCCAGGTCTGCATCATGCGCCACAAACTTGACATGCGCGCGCAGCTTGCGGGAATCTGCATACGGGGATATGTAGATGCGGTCCGTGTCTGCCACCACGTGGGCATTTGTCATGAACAGGCCGGGTGCCACCATGAAACCCGTGCCGTTGCCGCGGCCAAAGCCGCCGGTTTGCCACGGCGTGCGGAAATTCGGCTTGTTTGCCGCCACCTCCACTTTCACGATACCGCGGTAGGCATCCTCCACCGTAGCCTTCTTGGCCACAGGGGCAGGCTGTGCCTCCGGCGCGGGCGCAGCCGGCTGTTCGGCGGGGGCCTCCGGGGCGGGAGCAGGGGCTTCCGGGGCGGGGGTGGGCTGCTCCACGGGTGCGGGAGCGGGGGCCTCCGGGGCAGCGGGGGTAGCTGCCGTATCCGGGGACTGGGCATAGGCGGTCATAGCCGCCACCAAAGCTGTAGTGGCAAGTTTTGTAATCACGCTTGAATTCTGCCCTCCCTCCCGCCGTATGTCAAGCCAAAAGCATGTGTTCAGGCAAGGCGCGGGGGCTGCATAAAAAAGAACCGGCCCGGCGCAGGGTCGGGCTGGTTCATGGGGAAACATGTGCTGTTGCGTTACTTGCCGCTGTCCTTGCCGTCGGTGAGCCAGTTCAGGGTGAAGGTGGTGAAGTTGATCTGGTTCCCGGTCTCAAAGAGCAGGGCCATGGTGCCGGGCTTGAGCATGCAGACGGAGGAGTAGGCATAGCTGCCGGGGCCGATGGCTTTCTCCACGGGCCAGGTCTTGCCGTCGTCGTAGCTCATCTTGATGATGCCGTCCTTTCTGCCGCCGGCGCAGGGGCCGGAGAAGATGATGCGGCTCTTGGAGCCGAGCTTGGCGTTGTCTGCAAAGGAGTAGCGGACCAGGCCGTTCTGGCAGCCGGGGCAGGGGAGCTCCTGGTGGGTGGTGATTTCATCCCAGGATTCGCCGCCGTCATGGGAGTATGCCACCTTGCGGTTGGCGCTGCCGTTCCAGTGGCGGGAGACGATGAGGAGGCCGCCTTCCTCCGTCTCTGCCACGGAGACCTCGTTCACGCCGCCGCCGTTCTTGGATTTCTGGCCTATGTTCCAGGTTTTGCCGTGGTCGTCGGAGTAGGCGGCGGCCAGGGTCCAGTCGCCGAAGGGTCCCTCGTTCAGGGGAACGATGAGGCGGCCCTTGTGCTCGCCGCGGGTGAGCTGGCAGCCGGGGTTGGGGCCGGAGCAGGTAATGGTCACGTCCTCGTGCTTGGTGGTCTTGGTCACGTCCACGGGCTTGCTCCATTTCTTGCCGTCCTTGGTGTGGCACACCAGGTTGTGCACGGTCTTGGGGTCCTCCGTGCCGGCGGGCATGGGGGCGCGCTCCTTCACGCCGTCCGGGAATTTCTGGAAGAAGAGGAAGGTGGTCTTGGTCTCCTTGTCGTAGATGAGGCAGGGGTTGTTGTACGTATCCCGGCCGGAGGCTGCGGCCACTACCATGGAGCTCCATTTCTTGCCGTCCTTGGAGGTGCGGACGATGATGTCGTTCATGCCCTGGTCCGTGGCGGTCTTGCGGCCCTCTGCTGCGGCGATGAGGGTGCCGCCCGCGTTTACCATGGAGGGGATGCGGATGCTGGCGTAGGTGTTGTCCTGCTTGGGGACAAACAGGGGGATGGAGGCCTGGAAGGGAGTCTGCTCGGCGGCAGTGGCGGCGGTGGCGCAGAGCGCGGCGGGGAGCAGCGCTGCGGCGGCTATGTACTGGTAGGCGGTCATGGTGTGTGTGGATGGATTTTCAGCAGGATAGCACTCCGGCGGCGGGTTTGCAATGAAAAAGCGCGGCGCGTCTTGAGATACATTCCAATTGACACGCGCGCGGGGGTAGTGTAGGATGCACGCATGAAACTTGTGAGTTGGAACGTGAACGGCCTGCGCGCCACGCTGGGCAAGGGCCTGGCGGAGAAGATGGACGCGCTGGGGGCGGATGTGGTCTGCTTCCAGGAAATCAAGGCGCGCCCGGAGCAGGTGAAGGACGAGTGGCTGGCAGCCTGGCCGCATTCGGTGTGGAACCCGGCGCAGCGCGCGGGGTATTCCGGCGTGCTGCTGCTCTCCAAGGTGGAGCCGCTTTCCACCAGCACGGGCATGGGCATGCCGGAGCATGATACGGAGGGGCGCGTGGCTACCATGGAGTTCCCGGATTTCTATTTTGTGGGCTGCTATACGCCCAACTCCCAGAACGAGCTGGCGCGCCTGCCCTACCGCCAGGAGTGGGATGCCGCCTTCCGCAGCTATGTATCCAGGCTGGCGGAGACCAAGCCGGTGGTCCTGTGCGGTGACCTGAACGTGGCCCACCAGGAGATAGACCTGGCCCGCCCGGATGCCAACCATTTCAGCGCCGGGTTCTCAGACGAGGAGCGTGCCGGGTTCACGGAGCTGCTGCAGGCCGGGTTCTGCGATACGTTCCGCACGCTGCACCCGGATGCGCGGGATGCGTACTCCTGGTGGAGTTTCCGCGGCGGTGCACGCGCCAGGAACGTGGGCTGGCGCATAGACTATTTCTGCGTATCCACCCCGCTGATGGAGCGCGTGCAGGCAGCGGAAATCCATGCGGATATCACCGGGTCCGACCACTGCCCCATTTCACTGGTAATAGACTGAGCAAGCTGTATGTACGAGGAACTCTACAAGGCGGTGCAGGCCGCGGCGAATATCGGTGTCATCTCCCATTTC
This sequence comes from Akkermansia sp., assembly GCA_030536145.1. Taxonomy (GTDB): domain Bacteria; phylum Verrucomicrobiota; class Verrucomicrobiia; order Verrucomicrobiales; family Akkermansiaceae; genus Akkermansia. The sequence goes on along the minus strand of JAUNQN010000024.1, from coordinate 20,973 downwards.
CGGCCGGATGGCGATGCTATCGGCTCTACCCTGGCGCTGGGCCTGGCCCTGCGCGGCATGGGCAAGCAGGTGCGCATGTGGAACGAGGACGGCTTGCCCGCCCGCTATGCCTTCATGCAGGCGGCGGCAGGGCTGGAGCCCGCCCCGGCGGAGGTGCCGGCGGGGCTGGACCTGCTGATATGCGTGGATACGGGAGACTGGAAGCGCATAGGCGACCGCTCCCGGGAGGTGTTTGCCGGATTCCCGAACGTGGCGAATGTGGACCATCACGCCACCAATACCCGGTACGGCCACGTGAACGTGGTGGAGGGCGGCGGCCCGGCTGCGGGGTATGTGGTGTACAAGATGCTGCGGGAGTGGGGTTGCCCGCTCACCCCCGCCATTGCAGAGGCTCTGTACGTGGCCATCAACACGGATACGGGCTCGTTCCAGTACGGCAGCACCACCCCGGGGGTGATGCGCGCCGCCGCAGACCTGGTGGAGGCCGGCGTGGACGTGGCGGAGGTGAACCGCAGGCTCTACCAGGAGCTGCCGCTTTCCACCATGCTCATGCAGCGGGAGGTGCTCAACAACATGGTGGTGGAGCAGGGCGGTGCCGTGGCCCACTATTCCATGCCCGCCGGCCGCAAGGCGGAGCTGGGCGTGGGCATGGAGGACACCAAGGACCTGGTGGATGTGGTGCGCATGCTGCAGGGCGTGAAGGTGGCCGTCATCTTCGAGGACCTGGAGGACGGCCGCATCCGCATGTCCCTGCGCTCCAAGGACCCGCGCATCAGCGTGGCGGATATTGCCGTGCAGTTTGGCGGAGGCGGCCATGCCATGGCTGCCGGAATACGCGCCCGCGGTGAGCTGGGGACCGTGCGGGAGAACGTGCTGCAGGCCATCCGCGCCGCTGTGGCAGAAATTTGTTGAAAGTATTGTTATGGCTGAAAGTATACAAGAGGCGCCCTGCGGCGTGCTGCTGGTGGACAAGGACCCCGGCTTTACCTCCCACAATGCGGTGGCGCTGTGCCGCCGTATCCTGAACACCAAGAAGGTGGGCCACTGCGGCACGCTGGACCCCATGGCCACGGGCATGCTGATTGTGGTGGTGGGAAAGGCCACCAAGGTGCAGGATATGCTGATGTGCGAGGACAAGGTGTACACCGCCACCATGAAGCTGGGCGTGGAGACGAACAGCCAGGATGCCGACGGCGAGGTGGTGGCCGTGAAACCCGTGGACGGTATTACGGAGGAGGCGGTGCGCGCCGCGTTCGCGCATTTCCACCAGGGGCCGTTCGACCAGGTGCCGCCCATGTACTCCGCCGTGAAAATCAACGGCGTGCCCTGCTACAAGCTGGCCCGCAAGGGGCAGGAGGTGGAGCGCAAGGCCCGCCGCGTGCAGGTGCTGGATTATGAGATTACCCGCATAGACCTTTCTACTGCAGAGGTGGATTTCACCGTGCACTGCACCAAGGGGTTCTATGTGCGCACGTACGCGCACGACATGGGGCAGCTGCTGGGCTGCGGCGCGCACCTTACCGCGCTGCGCCGCGTGCGCTCCGGCAAGTTTGATATAGCGGAGGCGGTGGATGTGCCCACGCTGAAGGCCGCCGGGCGGGATGAGCTGCTGGCGCGCCTGCTGCCGCTGGAGAAGGTGCTGGCGGACCGCCACGGGGATTCTGCGGAGTGATGCGCACCTGTTCCACACTGGAGGAGTTTTCCGCCCTGGCCGCCGGGTGCCCGGTGTGCCTGGCCATGGGCTTTTTCGACGGCGTGCACCTGGGCCACCGCCGCGTGGTGGCGGATGCCGCCGCCCCCGGTGCGCTGCGGGCGGTGCTGAGCTTTGCCAACCACCCCGCCACCGTGCTGCGGCCGGAGTGCGCGCCGCGCCTGCTCACGCCGGATGCCCGGCAGAAGGATGCCCTGCTGGAGACCCTGGGGGTGGATATCCACCTGTGCCTGCCGTTCACGGCGGAGCTGGCGGCGCTGGAGGCGGACGTGTTCCTGGGGCAGCTGTGCACGGCGGCGCGCATTGTGCGCTTTTCCGTGGGAGCCAACTGGCACTTTGGCCGCGGCGGGGCGGGGAATACGGATACCCTGCGCGCCTTTGCCGCCGCGCGCGGCATACAGGCCGGGGTGAGCGGGCTGCTGGAGATCGGCGGGGAGCGCGTGTGCTCCAGCCGCATACGCCACTTGCTGGCGGGGGGGCAGTTTGATGCCGCCACCGCCCTGCTGGGCCACCCGTACTCCATAGCCGCCACGGTGGAGCACGGCCAGCACCTGGCGCGCAGCCTGGGGTTCCCCACGGCCAATATGCGCGTGCCGGCCGCTGCCGCCGTGCCGCCGAACGGCGTGTATGCCGCCCGCTGCGTGATAGGGGGCGTGCCTGTTTGCGGCGTGGCCAGCCTGGGCGTGCGCCCCACTATCCGGGAGGAGCAGAAGGTGCTGCGGCTGGAGACCCATTTCCCCGGCTGGAGCGGTGACCTGTACGGCCGCCGCCTGGTGGTGGAGCTGCTCCGCTTTATGCGCCCGGAGCGCAAGTTCTCCGGCATAGCCGAGCTGCGGAGCGCCATTGCGGCGGATATTGCCGCCTGCACAGCGGGGGAGTAGGGCCCTGCGGCGCGATTCCAGGGAACCGGGTATCAGCCTAGGTCGCCTTCGACCTCCTCGTCGTCTTCTTCGTCCTCCTCCTGCTCCCGGAGCACTTCCTCGTAGTAGTTCCCGTTCTCGTCCCGGTCGGCGGAAAGCAGCAAGTCGTCAAAGTCCAGCGGCATCCGGGGCAGGGGCTCTGAGAGCAGGGCCTTCTTGCCGGGTTCTGCCGGCAGCTTCCTGAGCAGGTCCGCCACATCCTTCAGCAGCCCCTTCTCTTCCTCCGTAAGCCCGCTCAAGCCTTTCCCCTTGGCCAGGCTTGCGGCATATTTGCCCAAGGGGGAACATATCTCACGATTGCTGGCCAGGGACAAGTCTTCCACCCGGTAGTCGTAGTCCGGGCGCAGGGCAGATACCTGCTGCAGCACCGTGGCGGTGATGCGGCGCTCCTCTGCAGTGCCGCGCGCCTGCCGCAGCTTGGGCCGCCAGTAGGCGAACAGGGAGCGCAGCTTCTCCTTGAACTCCTCTATCGCGGCGGTGCGCTGCTTGTCCAGTTCTGCATGGCGTTCCCTCCACCCGCGGATTTTCTCCTGGTCCACCACCTTGTCGAAAAGCCTTTGGGCTGCAGCGGCGCGGGCCTTCTTCTTCTCCTCCTTGAGCCGGTCCTCGCGCTCGTAGGCAGCCTCCCGCAGCTTGTCCCATTCCTTCTCCCACTCATTCAGGAAAGGCAGGCAGGGGTCCTTGTAGCTCCATTCGGCATCTTCCATGGCCTGAAACTCCGCCAGCATGGTGGCGGTCGCCTCTTTCAGGCGGGACTGCTCCGCACTGCTCAGCCACGCAGGGTGGGGCGGGTAGGTTATGTCGCTCTCTATTTTCACCAGTTGGTCCAGCACGCGGGTCCTGTAATCCTCCTCCAGTGCGTCGGCGCGGGAAAGGTAGGATTGCCGCGCACGGTCAAACTCCGCTTCTACGGCGGCCTTGTGCTTGCGCAGGGCGTCCGGCAGCAAATCGCGGCCTTCGGCCACGGCCTTGTCACGGATACGGGTGAACTCGGCCGTTGCCTGGTCGGGCAGGGATTCCCACTCGCTCCGCAGGGCCTCGTAGGTGTCGTGCAGCTCCTTCACCTTGTAGTGTTCCCGCACCTTCTTGTCCAGGACTGCCAGGTCCACGTTGCTGCTTTCTTCCTCCGCCCGTGCCGTTTTCAGCTGTTTCATCTCCTCTCGGAACTCGGTTTCCTTTTCCGTGTAGTCATCCGGGATAAAATAGGGGCTGATGCTGGCTTCCATTGTTTCGTCGGTCAGGTTGATCCATGCCCGGGGGAGGTAGGGGAGCTCCTCCTCGCCGAGCCAGGATTTCGCCTGCTCCTGCTGCAGCCCGGACATGAGGCGGTCCAGGGCTTCTCCCACCTCTGTCTGGTGGCGCTCCTGCAGCTCGTCGCCCTTCGTCCTGTACTGGTCCCTCAGCTCATCCAGGTCATTCAGTGTCTGTTCCACCAGGTCATCCACCTCGTCTGCGGGCATGGTGGCCGCCGTTTCCTTGGCGGTTTCCAGGCGGCGGTCCGTTTCAGCCTCCAGCTGCTCCGGCAGCTCTGCCATGGCCTGCCGGATTTCCCGGTCCAGCTGCAGCAGGGTATCCACCCCGTAGTGCTCCCGCAACATCCTGCCCACCTTTTCCTCCCCCGTCTGTTTTTTCCGTTTGTCCGCTGCATCCTCTGCTATCTGCTGTTGCTCCAACCCGCGCTCGGAGATGTCCAGCATCTTGTTCAGGAATTGGGTGGACAGCCTTTTTTCTTCGTCGTCATAGGTGTCCATGGGACCCTTCTGCAGACTGTTGAAGGTGAAGGTGGAGATTTGTTTCCTGATGTGGTTGCCCAGCATGGAGCGTACCAGGGGCAGCAGGGGTTCTTCCTGCGGGAGCACGCCCGGCCAGCCCTTGCCGTCGGACAGGTCGTTCTCCGCTTCGCATATCTTCCGGAACAGCCGGTAGTTCTCATCCTCCAGCGCCTTCAGCTGTGGGGCGTATTCGGCATTCAGGTCCTTCAGCTTATCATTTGCCTGGTGCAGGTAATCCGGGCGGTCGCTGCCGAAGTCCCGGTTCTGCATGGCATCCTGCAGGGCGCGGTCCCGTATCTGCTTGCGGTCAGCGGCCTGGTCACGTTTGAGCTGCCTGTATTTTTTTGCCAGTTCCTCGTGCTTGCTGACAAGCTCGTCTATCTTGTAGTGCTCCAGCGCTTGGCGGAACAGCTCCTCCTTGCCGGCGGCGGGGCGGGCAGGGGGCTGCGGTTCCTTCGGCTGCGTAGTCGGGGTGGTTGGCCCGGTGCCCGGGGGCGTATCTGTGCCGCGGCTCATGAGCAGGGCGGTGGTACCTGCCGCCAGCAGCAGGGCTGCCGCCGCCGCCCCGCCGAACAGGTAGGCCTTGCGGCGGCGGGCGGTGGTATCTATGCGGCCGCGGGCGGGCTCCCCGGCGGGGGGCTGCGCGCCGGCCAGCATGTCCAGCCATTCCTGCGCGCTCTGGCAGCGCTCCTGCGGCTTGAGCGCCAGGCAGCGCATTACCGCTGCGGCCAGCAGCGGCTCCTGACTGCCGATGGGGAACTGGTCCAGGGAATCCAGGGTGTCCTCCATCATGCGGCGGATGGTTTCCTCCGCCTGGCAGTTGGTCAGCACCTCATACCAGGTGGCAGCCAGGGCAAACAGGTCTGTCCAGGGGCCTATGTTGCCCTTGTTTGCCAGCTGCTCCGGCGCGGCGTATGCGGCGGAGAATTCCCCCTGGGTCAGGGTGTGGGTGAGGGTGGTGAGGTTCACCGCCGCGCCGAAATCCACCAGCAGCGGCTCCCCCTCCTCGTCGAACACAATGTTGGCGGGCTTGATATCCCGGTGGATGACCCCGCCGCGGTGCATGTACTGCAGCGCCCCCAGCAGCTTGGTGAGCCACACCGTGGTCTCTGCGGCGGGCAGGGGCGTATCCGCGTCCTCCGCCGCGTCCAGCTTGTCGCGCAGGGTGTCGCCCTCCGCATAGTGCATCACGCAGAACAGGCTGCCGTTTGCCGCAAACACGGCGTGTACCTGCACTATGTTGCGGTGGTTCAGCTGCGCCAGGGTGCGGGCCTCCTTGTGCAGGTCCGCCATGGCCATCAGGTAGGCATCCTCCAGCTCCGGGCTCCGGGCGTGTATCTGCCCCGTCTCCGCATCCCGCGTGCAGATTTCCGCAGGAAAGCATTCCTTGATGGCCACGGTGCGCTCCAGGGAGAAATCCCAGCCCGTGTAGGTAATGCCGAAGCTGCCCTGTCCGCGTACGGCCAGGATTCTGTATTGCCGGTCACCCAGGATGGTGCCGGGCGGCAGGGTGCTGATTCCGGCCATGGCTTTCGTCCTCCCCCTGCGGCGGTACACGTGCTGCTACTGATACAGCGGCGTATAACCCCGCCGTGTAGAAGCGGGTGCTGCGGGGATTATTCCTCCGTGGGTGCGGATTCCGCCCCGCCCAGGCGGGGTACCTCGTCCGCCAGGAACTCCGCCAGGGTCTTCCCGCAGCGGAATGCCTTCTGCTCCAGCGCCTTGCGGGTGGTGGGATCCAGGCTCAGCGTCACCAGCGTCTCCTCCTGCACCTTTACCCGGCTGGGCAGGGACAGCGGCAGCTGCTTGATGAGCTCGCGGATGATGTGCTCCTTCGCCGCGGGGATGGGCTTGCGCGCCATCCAGTTGCGCACGGTGGCTTCCGTCACATAGCACTTCTCCGCCAACCACGCATAGTTCAGGTTGTTGGCTTTCAGCCAAAGCTTGATGTTTATTTTCAGCTCGTCTTGGTTTGTAACTTCCACAATCTTCAGTATAGCAATTCTGCCATGCCTTGGCAAGGGGATAATCCACCCGTTCGGCAAAAATTATTGCCAGTTGCTAAAAACAGGTTGACAATGCAGCAAAAAACAGGTATAAGACAAGCGGAAAAGATAATTGTATAATGACAAACGTATCATTTACCTGTCCCCATTGCGGACGCCACCAGCTCATGTGCATAGAGCAGGCCATCCACCGCGGTTGCCTGGCCCTTTCCCTGGATGAGAAAGGGAACGTGAAAACCGAGGTGGTGGACCGCGCGGACGAGCTGCAGGGCGGCGTGCTGGGCTACCGCTGCATGCACTGCCGCTACCCGGACAACCACAACGCGGACTCCGGCGCCGGGTTCCGCTGGCAGACCCTGGAGGACGTGCTGGATTCCGGCGCCGTGGAAATCAGCACAGGCACCCCGCCGGATGCGCGCCACTGCATGGTGTGCCACCCGGACGGCCGCATGGAGCCCCTGGTGGTGGAGACCGCCCGCCGCGGCCGCCTTACCCCCGCCCAGCGCCGCGCCATCCTGGCCGCCCGCAGCGCCCCGGAGGGCTGCATCCTCCTCACGGAGCAGGATTCCGGCATCAAGGCCTTCTCCACCACGGACTGGGCCGCCGCAGAGCACGTGAGGGTGTAACAGCTTGGTTTGCAAGCAAAGGAACGCCGCCCTGCGCTTGGCGCGGGGCGGCGTTGTGGTGTGTGTATGGAAACGGGTGGTGGTTACTCTCCCTTCAGGATGGCCAGGCGGGCGGGGTCCAGCTGCTCCCAGGGCAGGTCTTCCTTGGTGAAATGGCCGTAATTGGTGGTGCGGCGGAAGATGGGGCGGCGCAGGCCCAGCACGCTCTCCATGTCTGCGGGCTTGAAGGAGAAGGCCTTTTTCACGCGCTCCACGATGGTGGACTCGTCCACCTTGGCGGTGCCGTAGGTGTCTACGTCAATCATGATGGAGACGGGGGAGGCCTTGCCGATGGCGTATGCCACCTGGAGCTCACAGCGGTCTGCCAGGCCGGCGGCCACCACGTGCTTGGCGGCCCAGCGGCACATGTAGGCGCCGGAGCGGTCCACCTTGGAGCAGTCCTTGCCGGAGAAGGCGCCGCCGCCGTGGCGGCCCATGCCGCCGTAGGTATCCACGATGATTTTGCGGCCGGTGAGGCCGGAGTCGCCATGGGGGCCGCCTACCACGAAACGGCCGGTGGGGTTGATGAAGAATTCCGTTTCCGGGGTAATGAGCTCTGCGGGGAGCACGCTCAGGATGACCTGCTTGCAGAAGGCGCGCAGGGTGGCGTTGTCCACGGAATCGCTGTGCTGGGTGCTGAGCACCACGTTCAGGATGCGGGCGGGGCGGCCGGCGGCATCATACTCCACGGCCACCTGGCTCTTGCTGTCCGGGCGGAGCCAGGGGGTGTTGCCCTGGTGCCGCACGCGTGCCAGCTCCATCATGATGCGGTGGGCGTACATGATGGGGGCGGGCATGAGCTCCGGGGTCTCGTTTGCGGCAAAGCCGAACATGATGCCCTGGTCCCCGGCACCCTGTTCCGCGCCGTCCTTGCCCTCTGCCTCGCGGGCATCCACGCCCTGGGCGATATCCGGGCTCTGGGTGGAGAGGTAGTTGGTGATATCCACGGTCTCTGCGTTGAACAGCTCGTCGTCTGCCGGGGTGCGGTAGCCGATGCTGCGGATGGTGTCGCGGACAATCTTCTCATAGTCCACCTTGGCCTGGGTGGTGATTTCACCGGCCAGGATGACGTGGCTGTCCTTCACCAGGGTCTCGCAGGCCACGCGGCTGGCGGGGTCCTGCTCCAGGCAGGCATCCAGGATGGAGTCTGAGATGAGGTCGGCCACCTTGTCGGGGTGTCCCTCACCCACGGATTCGGATGTGAATATGTGCATGTGTTTCATTGTAAACAGTCTGGGTTATTCGTAGTTGGTAAAGGAGAATTGGCGGAGCCCGCTGGGCAGCTCCTCGCCCGCGCGGCCGAATTCAGCCATGGCGGAGGTGGAGATGAGCGCGGCCTTGTTGGAGATTTCCGGGGCGCGGTCCAGCATGCACTGGAAGATGTCCCACAGCAGGGTCATCTCGTTGCGGAACTGCTGGCCCTGGATCAGGTAGTGGCGCATGCCGCGGGCGTACAGCGTGCGGATTTCGTCATGGGTCAGGTTGCAGCTGGCTTTCTGTACCAGGGCGGCGGGGTCCTGTTTCTGGCACTCCGTGCGTGAGATGAGGTTGGAGCGCTGCTGCATGAGCGTGGTGTCGTAGCTGTCCTTGCGCATGGCGGCCAGCACGCGCAGGTGCTCCCGCCGCACGGGGCAGTTGCGCAGGCAGGGGTCGTTCACCACCACATCGAACAGCTCCGGCTGCTTGATTTCATTGATGATGGAGGATTTCACCGCGTCTGCGGGGTGCAGGGCCACGCGGGTGTATTGTGTGGCCAGCTTGTTGTACAGGGCGGGGGTGCGGCGGCCCTGTTCCGCCACCAGGCGGTTTAGGTGGCAGATGACGGGTGCGCCGGGGAAACGGGCCAGCAGCTTGTCCCGCAGCTTGTCGCTGGCCACGGAGATGGCGTTCCTGTTGGCCTTGTTGTTGCGCAGCAGCTCCTCCACCAGCATGTAGCCGTAGGGGTCGTCCAGGTCGGCATCGGGGATGAAGGGGTTGTCGAACACCAGGTGCACGCCCACGTTCATGGAGGCGTATGCGGCCAGCAGCTCCGTATAGCGGGCAAAGGCGATGGGGCGGCGCTGCACAAACCAGTCCAGCGTCCACAGGCAGGGCGGGCAGCCCATCACGTTGTCCACACGGCGCACGCCCAGGTTGCTGCCCAGGTAGTTTGCCATGAGTTTCAGGCTGCGGTCAAAGCGGAAGGCACCGCCCACGGTCCAGGTGGCGCCGGGCACGTAGTCCCTGGTCAGGTATGCCAGGTTTTGCAGGGCCTCCTGCTCGGAGATTTCTTCAGGTTTATCGCTCATGGCTCGGGGTAGGGCAGGATGGATTCCCAGAAAAGCTGGCCGTTGCGGTGCATGGCGTTCTCTGCATCGGTGTCGTTGCGGAGGACGATGCGCAGCAGGTCGAACACGATGGAGGCGGCGTTGGAGAGGCCGCGCCCCTGCAGTTTGAAGTGGCGGAAGCCCATGTCGTACAGCCGGGCTATCTCCGGCGTGTTCAGGGCCAGCACGCCCTTGCTCTCATGGGTGAGCAGGGTGTACAGGTTCTGGCAGCCGTTGGTGGACTGGCGCTTCTCAAACTCCGTGCTGTCATGCCCCATGAAGTTCAGCGACATCTCTGAGAGGCTCTTGTAGTGGAAGGGGCGCAGCGGGCAGTTGCGGATGCAGTACTCGTTGATGAGCAGGATATGGCGCTCCTTGTCCTCCAGCTGCTCCAGCAGCGGGTAGTTCAGCACGTCGTCCGGGTGTACCATCACCTCGTCGTACTCATCCGCCAGGCGCTTGTAGGCATCTAGCTTGCCCTTGCCGCCGCCGTTGGTGATTTTCAGGATGGAGGAGACCAGGCGCAGGCCGGGGAATTCCTTGCGGATGTGGTCGCGCAGCAGGTCGTTTGCCAGGATGACGGCGTTCCTGCCGGTGGGGTTGTGGCGTGAGAAGAAGGTGCAGATGGCGTTCCCCAGCGGGTCCGCCATGTGCTGCTCCGTGAGCAGCAGGTTGGTGAAGGTCAGGTAGACGGCAATCTTGCGGGATTCGTACGCCAGGCCGGCGGTGCGTATCTCCTCTGCGCTGCGCAGCAGGTGGTTCAGCACGCGGCCGCTGTTCCAGTGGCACAGCGGGGCACCATGCACCAGGTGGAAGGGCTCGAATCCCAGCAGCAGCTTGCAGTAGTCGAAAAAGGAGAGCAGCTCGCGGTCATGGGTGAACGCGCCAGATACATCCCAGTCCGCCTGCGGCCACTGCGGGTTCAGATATGGGGAATTGCCTTGCATGCGCGCGTATTGTACCAGCTCCTGCCCTGCGGTTCAAGCCGATTCCTTGAATGTGTTTAACCTGGTTGCGGCATGCAGGCGGGGCAGGGGGCGCGGGCTTAGTGGGCGCAGGGGGCGTCCGCCCAGCTGTCCATGCCCTGCAGCTCGGCGTTGATGGGGCCCATGGCCTCGATGATGCGGTCGTTCACGTTGTTGCGGTGCATGCCCTCTGCCATGCGGATGGCATTCAGGATGGCGGTGCCGTTTGCGGAGCCGTGGGCAATGATGGAGACGCCGCGCACGCCCATGAGCGGGCAGCCGCCGATGGAATCCGCGCTCATGCGGTTGCCGATTTCCTTGAACACGCCGCGCATGCCGATGGCACCCAGCATGGCCAGCGGGCTCTTCTTGATGCCCGCCTTCAGCATGTGGGCAAAGGCCTTGGCCGTGGCCTCCACGCATTTCAGCAGGATATTCCCGGTGAAACCGTCCGTAAGGGCGATATCCAGCTCGCTTTCCAGCAGGTCGTGCCCCTCGCAGTTGCCGATGAAGTCCAGCGGCAGCAGGCCGGCCTGCGCCAGGTGGTGCATGATGCGGTAGGCCTCCTTGGAGAAGGCGCTGCCCTTGCAGTCCTCCGTGCCGTTGCTCATGATTCCCGTCTTGGGATTCGGGATATTGTAGATGTAGCGTGCCATCATGGCAGACATGACGGCGTACCCCACCAGGTGGCTGGGCTTGGCATCCGGGTTGGCCCCGGTGTCGCTCACCAGCACATAGTTGCGGATGTTTGGTATGGGGGAGACGATACCGGCGCGCTCCACGCCCTCCAGCAGGCGGAGCTTGATGGTGCTGGCCGCCACGGCGGCACCCGTGTTTCCGGCGGAAAGCACCGCATCGCAGGTGCCGTCCTTCACCAGGTCCACGGATATGCTCATGGAGGAGCGCTTTTTCTGGCGCACGGCGGCCAGTCCGCTCTCATCCATGCCCACCACCTCCGGCGCATGCACAATCTCCAGGCGCGGGTTGCCGCCTATGCCCGCTGCGTCGCACATCTTTTTCAGGGTGTCCTCGTCCCCCACCATGTAGAGCTTCTGCAGGGCAGGCAGCTCCTGCAAGGCGAGTTTGGCCCCGTCGATGTTGATGTCCGGGGCATTGTCTCCTCCCATGGCGTCGAGCGATAACTTCATGTCGGTATAGCGGTGTGGTGTTGCGCAAATACTGTATCAGGACTGTGGCGCAAGTCAATAAAAAAAGCGGTTTCCTGCAGTTTCCTGCAGCCGTTCGGTGCGTTTTATTTTGGCTGTGTCCTACATAAGTGTTGAAAAGTTTGAGAGGGGAGAGCAAATTCATCCCCTCTCTACCACTCTGAAATATGCCTTTGGCGTTCTTCCTTTCAAAAGAGCGTTGATTATCAATGCGTAAGAAAATCAACACTTAGGTAGGACACGGCCTTTATTTTGAGGCAATGCGAGAAAAAAAACCGCCCCTTGGTGAGAAGGGGCGGTTGAAAGGGGAATGAGGCAGCTGCGGGTTAGTCAACGAGCTTGACGATGACCTCAGCGCCACTCTGGGTCTTGTAGGTGCCGCACTGCGGGCAAGCAGTATGGCCGGGGACGGCTGCGCCGCACTTGGGGCACTTGCCGAGCTTGGGCGCCTTCCAGGCCTTGGCGGCCAGGCGGGAGCGCTGCTTCATCTTGGAGGTTCTGCGTTTAGGAGCTGCCATAGTTTTGTTCTCTGGTTAAGATTGCTGATATGAGCGGCTCCGGCGTCACTTCGGGAGCTTGTCGAGCGCGTCCCATACGCTGTTGCCACTCGGGGTGGGCAATTCTACACCCGGTTCGGGGTCTTTGGCAAGCCTAAAATCACGAATTATGTCATTTTCTTCGCAATCCAGCCCTGCGTGCTCGCATTTGGGGTAGCTGGGGAGCACCAGCACGAGCTCCTCGCGCAGGGCTTCCGTCACGTCCAAGCATGCCTTGCCCTTTACGTCGAAAGACAGCGTGAGGTCAGGGATTTCCGCCGTATAGGCAAAGTGGGCCAGGCAGCGGTTGCAGCGCATGTCGAACTCCGTGGCGAGGCTGCCGCGCAGCACCAGCTCGTTTTCGTAGAGCTGGGTGTCGAATTCGTAGCGGATGGGTCCCGCGCTGCGGATTTCATCGTTGTCGATGCCGAACACGGCACCGTCCACCTCTCCCTGGAGATAGCGTCCCTCCTCCGGAAAGTCCTCTAGCTGGATGATGAGCCTTGCGTGCATGACCCCTAGCATATCCGCCGCGGGGGGAGCTGGCAAGCAAAAACACCGCCCGCAGGGAAAACAGGTTGCGCCGGGGCGGCATTTGTGGTAGCATGGCGGTTCAGGAAGGCTGCGTACCTATGTTTATCAACCGGGAAATATCATGGCTAGAGTTTAACCAGCGCGTGCTGAACCAGGCGCACCGGCAGGATTTGCCGCTGCTGGAGCGTATCAAGTTCCTTTCCATCACCGCCAGCAACCTGGATGAGTTTTTCCAGGTGCGGGTGGGCGGACTGATGCTGCTGCAGCGTGCGGGCAAGAACCGCCCGGAGCTGACGGGGCTAACCCCCACGGATGAGCTGGCGCGCATCCGCGTGCGTGCCAATGCCATGGTGGTGGAGCAGTATGAGCTGCTGACGCAGGAGCTGATGCCGCTTATGCAGGCGGCGGGCCTGCAGCCGCTGCGCATGGATGAGCTGGATGAGATACAGCTGGGGGACCTGGAGAAGTACTACGCGGCCGGGGTGGCACCGCTGCTCACCCCGCTGGCGCTGGAGGTGGAGGTGCCGCCCGTGCTGCCCAACCTGAGCCTGGTGCTGGCGCTGGAGCTGCGGGAGCCCGGCGCGGCAGGCACGCGCATGGTGGCCGTGACCCTGCCGGAGGTGCTGCCCCGCCGTGTGCACACCGCCGCGCTGGGGCAGGGGTATGTGATGCTGGAGGAGCTGTGCGCCCGCTTCATAGGCACCCTGCTGCCGGGGGAGGAGCTGGTGAGCTGCACGCCGTTCCGCGTGACGCGCAACGGGGATATAGCCGTGGCGGAGGAGGAGGGGGGCGACTTTGCCCGCGAGATGGAGGAGGTGCTGGTGGCCCGCAAGTTTTCCGACTGCGTGCGCCTGGAGCTGCCGCTGGGCACGGACGAGGCCCTGGTGGCGCGCCTGCAGGCGCTGGTGGGTGCGGATGCCCTGGCCACCTACCGCGTGCCCGGGCTGCTGCGCCTGGTGGATTTCGGCCGCATGGCGTTTGAGCCGGGGAACGACCAGCACAAGGTGGAATCCTGGACGCCGAGCTGGCCCGCCAGCGTGGATCCCTCCCTCTCCATGTTCGAGAACATCTCCCAGGGGGATATCCTTATCCACAACCCGTATGAGAGCTATGAGCCCGTGGTGCGCCTCATCGAGGAAGCGGCCGCGGATCCGGATGTCATCGCCATCAAGCAGGTGCTCTACCGCACCGCGCGCAATTCCCGCTTTATCTCCGCGCTGTGTCGGGCGGCGGATGCCGGCAAGCAGGTCACGGTGCTGGTGGAGCTGAAGGCGCGGTTCGACGAGCGGCTGAACCTGGCCCAGGGGGAGCGCCTGCAGCGCTCCGGCGTGCAGGTGGTGTACGGCGTGAAGGGGTTCAAGACCCATGCCAAGGTGGCCATGGTGGTGCGGCGAGAGAATGCCGGCCTGCGCCGCTACTGCCATTTCGGCACCGGGAACTACAACGAGGACACCGCCCGTATCTACAGCGACCTCTCCCTGCTCACCTGCGACGACCAGCTGGGCGCGGATGCCGCCCAGCTTTTCAACTCCGTAACGGGGCTGACCCGCCTTATGCCCTTCCGGCGCATTTTCCCCTCCCCGGCCATGATGAAGGCGCGCCTGCTGGAGCTGGTGGAGGCGGAGACGCAGCGCGCGCGGCAGGGGGGCAAGGCCTCCATACGCGCCAAGATGAATTCCCTGAACGATGTGGAGATGATGGAGGCGCTGGAGCGGGCATCGCAGGCCGGGGTGAAGATACGGCTGAACGTGCGCGGCATCTGCTGCTGGTTCCCCGGCACGGAGAAAGGCCGCGCCTGCACCCGCATTGTCAGCATTGTGGACCGCTACCTGGAGCACGCGCGCATATTCTGTTTCCACAACGGCGGCGCGCCGCTGGTGAACATAGCCAGTGCAGACTGGATGAGCCGCAACCTGGACCGCCGCGTGGAGCTGATGGTGCCCATAGAGAACCCCGCCCTGGCGGAGCGCGTGCTGGGAATCCTGGAATCCTGCCTGAAGGACAACACCCAGGCCTACCAGATGCAGGCAGACGGGGCATCCCGCCCCGTGGAGAACAGGCACCGCCCCTTTGCCATGCAGGCGCACCTGCAGCGCCAGGCGCGCCAGCGTGCCCGCCGCCAGGAGCGCGCCAGCCGCCAGACCCTGGAACCCCACCTGCCCAGGAAGCCCCGCTGAGACACCCCCCTGCCGCGCGCCCTTAGCCGGCGTAGCTGTGCAGGGAGTTCAGGTTGGGCAGCAGGTTCACCACCAGGAAGGTGACGACCACCGCCGCAAAGCCCGCTATGAGCAGCGGGCGGCGCCACCCGGCGTATGCGGGGCGGTTGTACAGGTGGAAGTACACCAGGTACACGGCCCAGGTGATGAGCGCCCAGGCTTCCTTGATATCCCAGGCCCAGTAGCGGCCCCAGGCGGCATCCGCCCAGATGGCGCCGCTCCACAGACCGAAGGTCATGAAGGGGAAGGCCAGCCGCGCCACGGCATCCGCCGCGCGCATGCGCCCATCCGTGTGCCCGGCGCAGGATGCCAGCGCCAGCAGGGCCGCCACGGTCATCAGGCCGTAGGAGATGACGTACGCCGTGACATGCGGCGCAAACCAGGGGGATTGCAGGGCGGGCATCTGCCGCCAGGCCGCCTGCAGCGGCATGCACAGCGCGCCCGTGAGCGCTATGGCGGAGGCCCCGGCCAGCCAGCCGTCCAGCGGCAGGCCGCGGAAACGCCGCAGGTACAGCGCGGCGGGAGCCATGACCAGCGGGAAGAAGGCCAGCACGTGCCGCATGTTGCCGAAGGGCGGTGCCTGGGCCAGCGCCCAGTCCGCCGCAAACAGGCCCAGCGCTGCGCACCAGGCGGCGGCAAACAGGATGGCGCAGGCGCGCATGCGCCCTGCGACGGCGCAGCCGGTGGCCAGCACGCAGCCGGCCAGCGCCAGGATGGTGAGGGTGTACACGGCGGTGATCATGCGCGCACCTCCTGTTCCGGCTTGCGGGCCCAGCACCAGCATGCGGTGCAGATGATGATGCCTACCAGGGAGACCAGCACGGGCAGGCGGCCCGGGGCGCGGCTGGCCATCAGCAGCAGCCGCGTATCCCCGCGCCCTGCGGAGTGGTTCATGAGGGATACCTGCCAGCCCCCGCAGGAGAGCGGCTTGTTCACCCGCAGCGTGCGGTGCAGGGGGGCTGCGCCCGGCTGCTGCAGCGTGCAGGCGGCGGCGTAGTCCCGCACGGTGGGGGTATCCTGCATGATGATGCGGGGCGGTTCCCCGGGCAGCAGCAGGTAGGGGCGCGGCATGCCGGGGGCGGATTTCAGCTCCGCCAGCGGCCAGCTTTCCTGCCCCAGCACCAGGCGGTCCCCGTGCAGCTCCGGCTTGCCCAGGCTGCGGAATCCGCCGCTGCCCATCTCATATACCGTGTAGGCGGTAGTGTCGTAATAGCTCACGTCAAAGGAATCCACGCGCAGGGTGAAGCCCAGCGGCACCGGCTCCCCGCCGTCCTGCGGGGTCATGGCCTGGGCCGTGGTGCGCCCGTCTGCGGGCAGTGTAACGGCGCCGGAGACCTTGCCGTAGTAGTCTGCATACACGCCGCCCAGCAGGGCGGCTATGCACACGTGCAGGGCCGCCAGCCACAGCCGCGGCGTCATGAGCCGCAGCGCGGCATAGCCCGCAGCGCAGGCCGCCGCCAGGCATGCCGCGGCCAGCCAGGTTTGGGAGTCGTCCGCCTCCCCTGCAGCCACCAGGGCGGCGGCGGTGAGCAGCGCGCAGGGCAGGGCGGCGCAAAAGCGCAGCGCCTTCCCCCGTGCCAGGCGGCAGGTTCCCCACAGGCAGGCCAGCGCCACCAGGAGCCCCAGGGCGCGCATCAGCCCGCCGTGGTACACCTCCGGCACGCCGCCCACGGGCATGGCCCCCGCCAGCAGCAGCACCACGCCGGCTCCCAGCAGCATCAGTGTCGTCTTCAGTGCGGCACTCATCTGCGCTTATCCGGCGGTGGTGTCATCTGCGGCGGCATCCTGCTGCACGGCCGCGGCGGTTTTCTCCTTCCTCCTCCACACCAGGGCCAGCAGGCCGCAGAGCAGGGCACCCAGGGCGCCCGTGTGGGCCAGGATGCGGCCCGGGGCGCGCACCAGGCGCAGCTCCTGCACGGCGGCACCCTGCTGCGGTTCCACGGCCCGGAGCTGCCAGCCCTGCACCACCAGGGTCTCCCCGGCGTCCAGGTGGCGGTTGTAGCTCTCCATACGGCCGCGGTGCGGGGCGGTCACCCTGCAATCCAGCCCGTTTCCGGCGGGCAGGGCGGCAATCTTGAACTCCGGCTGCGCGGCGCCGTCCTCCATCAGGAACTCTGCGGGCTGCGGCTCCGTGCCGGCCTGAGCAGGCACGGCGGCGCTGCCGGCCACGGTGTACCGTGCATTCACCGCCACGCCGGCCGCCAGCAGGGCCAGCCCCAGGCAGATTCCGGCGGGCCACAGGCTGCGGGTCATCACCCGCGTGGTCAGGAACCCGAACACGCACAGGAAGATGGCGCCCACCAGCGCTATGCAGAACTGCCCCACGGCCCCGGCTATCATCACCCCGCCCTGCATGCAGTACAGGATGCCCTGCCAGCCGTACAGGCAGATGGCGGCCACGCCCACGCCCGCCATGTACAGGAAGAGCATGCCCAGCACAAAGCGCAGCACGTTCCCCCGCACGGCCACGGCGGTGCAGGCCAGCATGGCCAGGCAGCAGCAGGCTGCCGCAGCGGCCTGCGCCCCGCGTGAAATCTCCGGTGCCACCCCCGCCGCCAGGGCTGCCAGTACGGCAGCGGTTACGGCGGCCATTCCTATTCCTATGGCTTTTTTCATATCTGTTACTTACCAGTTCCAGGTGATGGAGAAGGTGCCCATCAGCGTGTTCTTGTCCTGTGTGCGGTAGCCGCGGGTGCGGAACAGCGCGCCGGCAAAGTAGTCGATTCCGTCCTTGCTCACGCCGAGCCCGGCCTGGCCCTCGAACTGCCAGGGCGTGCGGCTGCACGTGCCCTGGAACTTGTGGAACACGCCGCCGTCTATCGTCAGGTCCCGCGCCACGTAGTCCAGCTCACCCTGCAGCACCAGGAACCAGGAGCTTTCCGCCGGGTTGTAGCGCCCGCTGCGTATCAGCCCGGCGCCGAAGTTGGCGGCCTGGTTGCCGTTCACGCGCATGTTGTCCGGCAGGTTGCGGCCCACGCGGAAGCTGAATCCCGCCCCCGCCAGCATGGAGAAGGTGCCCGCGTTCTCACGGGTGAAGAACAGGCCGTCCGTCTGCCAGCCGCCCGCCGTCTGCGTCTCCAGCCAGGGCAGACGGTAATCCTGCCGTGAGCTGAGCTGTATGGTCAGCTCCGCGCGGATCTGGTCGCCCCAGCCGTCCCACTGCTCCATGTTGCCGGCGCTGTGGATCATGTACTGGGCGTCCTTTGCCAGGGAGGGCTTGCCCGTGGTGCCCAGCTGGAACTCCGTGGAGCAGCCCACCTGCTCCCCGCGGTACAGGTATGCGCCGCCCAGGGCCAGGTAGCCGGCATACGGGTGCTGGTTCTTCACGCTGTGTCGGGTGTGCTTTTCCGGGGTGTAGATGTTCTGTGTAAGGCTCAGGCCGAAGGCGTGGGGCGTGCCCTTGAAGTCATGCACATAATTCAGGCGTGAACCGTGCGTGTAGTTGCGGTCGCTGTTGAAGGCGCTGTCGTTCTCGAACAGCACGCGGAAATGCTCCGTGGGAGCGTCGGTATAGCCGGGCTCGCCGGGGTGGGCTATGGGATTGGTCACATGCGTCAGCGCAGAGGCGCCGGCCATCACTACCCAGGGTATCATGCTCATAACCCCTCCTGTATACACTCCCCGCCGCGCGGAGTCAAGCGCGGGTTGCGACTGCCCCCTTGCCATGGCGCCCCGCGTGTGGTATAACTGTGGCATGCGCCGTACCGCCGCCTCAGCCGCCGTTTTGCTTTGCCTGGCCGCCGCCCTGCATGCCGCCGGGGCAGAGCCCCCGCCCCCATGCTCCCTGCAGGACGCCCGCCTGATGTACAACCAGGCCATGCTGCTGCTGGAGGACGACCGCAACAGCAACGTGGCGGAAGTGCCCGCCCTGCTGGAGACGGCGGCCCCGGTGTACCCCCGCGCGGCAGAGCTGCTGCTGAAGGTGTACGAGGGGCGCAAGAAGGGCCTGCCCGCCGAGCCGCAGAAAGCGTATGACCTGGCGCTTTCCATGGCATCCCTCCGGCCGCAGCAAGACCCCGTGGCGGAGGAGATACGCCTGCATGCCATGTACAGCCTGGCCTGCTACCATGAGAAGGGGTACGGCTGGGGAAAGGATGATGCAGAGGCCAAGGCCCGCTCCCTGCAGCAGGCTTTCCGCTGGATGAAGAAGGCCGCCGACGCCGGGTACGACACCGCCGCCGCAGAGCTGGGGCGCTACTACATGGCCGGAACCGGTACCGCAGCCGATACCCGGAAGGCCTGGGAAATCCTCTTCCGTACCGCCCGGCGCGCCCCACGCACCCCCAAGGTGTACCTGTACCTGGGCACCATGTGCGCCTGCGGCCTGCACCCGCAGGCAGGCACGCGCGCCAAGGCGGACCCCGCCGCCGCCGTCCGCCTGTTCCACACCGGGGCGCTGTACGGGGATGCGGGCTGCATGAACAACCTGGGCGTGATGCTGGAGCGCGGCATAGGCACCAGGCGTGACGTGCGCGCCGCCGCCGCGCTCTACCGCCGCGCCGCCGCCCTGGGGAACAAGGAGGCCTCCACCAACATGCAGCGCCTGGTGTTCAAGTACGACGACCACGCCCCCCGCGCGGGCACGCCCCCCGCAGAGCGTATCAACAACGCGCTGCTCTGCGTGATAGATGCCCTCCCCGTGCAGGAGCACCACCGCAGCGCCCTGCGCCGGCTCCTGCTCATCCCCACGGAACACGCCCCCCGCACCCCCCGCTGATGGAAGCCGCGCTCCAGGCCCTGCGGTACGCCGCCGCCGCGCTCGGCTTTTCCGCCGCGGGCGTGGCCCCTGCGGATGCAGACCAGGGGGACCGCCTGCAGCGCTGGCTGCAGGAAGGGCAGCACGCCGGAATGGAGTGGATGCTGCGCCACCTGCCCGCACGCCTGGACCCGCAGCTGGTGCTCCCCGGCGTCAGCCGTATCATCATCCTCACGTATGAATACCCCCGCGCCTCCACCCGCGCGCAGCAGGGCGCCGTGGCACGCTATGCCCAGGGGGAGGACTACCACAAGCTGCTGGCCGGCAAGCTGGCGGACCTGGACGAGACCCTGCAGTTCTACGGCGGCACGCAGCGCTGTTTCACGGATTCCGGCCCGGTGAGCGAGCGTTTCTTTGCCTGGCAGGCCGGGCTGGGCTGGCTGGGGCGGCACGGGCTGCTCATCCGCCCGGGGCTGGGCTCGTACTGCTTCCTGGCCTCCATCCTCACCACCCTGCCGCTGCCCTGCGGCACACCCATGCGGAACCACTGCGGCAAATGCCGCCGCTGTGAGCAGGCTTGCCCCACGCGCGCGCTCCGCGCCGGCTGCTGTGATGCCCGCAAATGCCTTTCCTACTGGACCATTGAGGCCAAGGAACCCATGCCCCCGGATATTGCCGCCGCCGCAGGGGAGCGCATCTACGGCTGCGATGCCTGCCAGGAGGCCTGCCCCTGGAACCGCGCCCCGCACCCCCGCCGTATCGACCCGCACCTGCTCATGCCGGCACCGTTCCGCACCGCCGCAGCCCCGGACCTGGCCGCCATGGATGCAGATGCGTTCAACTCCTTCTTCTCCGGCTCCCCCATCCGCCGCATAGGGGCGGACCACCTGGCGGCCAACATCCGGAACCTGGCGGCAGGGCAGGGGCGTGCCTAGTCCTTCGGCCTCCCGTGGGTCACGTCAATCGGCTCGTCCCTTTCAGGCCGGGGGGGCGCCCCTTCCTCCGGCTCCTTCCGGCATGCCTGCACCACCATGGCCACCAGCAGGGCCAGCACCCCTATGTCATCCAGCCAGCCGATGACCGGCATGATATCCGGCAGCAGGTCCAGGGGCCAGATGACGTACAGCAGGCCCAGGACGGCTATAATCACATTGCGGGGCGTGAACAGGGAGCCGCGCATGTGCGCCTGGGTAACCTGTGCGCGCTCCGCCGCCGGCCGCCCGCTGAACAGGCGCGCCACCAGCTCCGGCAATACCAGCAGGATTCCTTTGCGGTCGGGTAGTTTGCTCATGCACCCAGTGTACACCCCCGCCCCGCAGATGCAATCCGGAAATGCGCCTGCCGTGTCATGCCCATGGCGCAGGAGGCGGTGGTGATAGCGTTACCCTATGTTGACAAATATGGCACCGGATTTTTTTCCAGACTGCCGCCATTTTACCAAAAACAAGCATGCCATCCACCCCGAAATCCTCTAAACCGC
>JAUNQN010000061.1 GCA_030536145.1 Akkermansia sp. | reverse complement strand
CCGGAGTAGCGGGAGGAGTGGCTGATGCCGTGCGTCTCGTTCATGAAATCCGGGGTCATATCCGTGGAGGCCATGGCGCTCATCTTGCGGTCCAGGTAGCGGCCGGAGCCCTCGTACGCCTTGCCGGAGCCGGAAAAGGCCTTGGAGAGGGCATCGTTCCTGCGCACGTCGCCGAATGCCTTGGTGGCGTACTCCTTGTCGTTGCGGCGGGCCTCGTCAATATCCTTCTGGAAGGAGGAACGGCGGTTGGAAATGGTTTGCGGCACACCGGAAGCGCCCTTCTGCTCAGAGAAGGACTCGCCGAACTGCTTCTGGAAATGTGCGGAAAGGTCGCGCTCGCCGCCGGGCTCGCGCTCCTCCACCACGTTGCCGTTGGCATCGTACACCGTGCGCACGCTCTCACATGCGCCCAGGGTGCAGGCCAGCAGGATGGGGAGTAGCTTGTTCACCGGCGGCGGCGCGGGTTGGGGGTTGTGCCCTGTCAGGCGTTCAGCTCTGCAATGGCGGCCTCCAGCGTCTCTGCATCCTGGATGGAGATGACGCGGGCTTCCTTGCAGATGCGGCCCATCATGCCGGCCAGCGTGGTGCCGGGCCCAAGCTCAATGAAGAGGCGCTCGCCCTTGGCGACGAGGTCCTCCATGCAGGCCTGCCAGCGCACGGAACCGCACACCTGCTCACCCAGCATGGCGCGCACGTCCTCCGGGCCCGTCACGGGGCGGGCGCCGTAGTTGCAGTACACGGGCACGGCCGGGGTCTGCATGGGCGTGGTCTCCAGCACGGGGCGCAGGGCATCCTGCGCGGGCTTCATGTAGCGGCTGTGGTAGGCACCGGCCACGTTCAGCTTCTTGGCCAGTTTCACACCGGCGGCGCGGGCGCCGGCCACGGCCTTGTCGATTCCCTCATTGGAGCCGGAAAGCACAATCTGGCCGGGGCAGTTGAAATTGGCCACGTCCACGTCGCACTCCTTGGCCAGGTTCTCCACGGCCTCCGGCGTACCGCCGATCATGGCGGCCATGGTGCTGCCGTTGGAGGCGGCGCAGGCCTCCTCCATCAGCTCGCCGCGCTTGGCCACCAGGCGCAGGCCGTCCTCCATGCTGAAGGTGCCGGC
Source organism: Akkermansia sp. (assembly GCA_030536145.1). Classification (GTDB taxonomy): domain Bacteria; phylum Verrucomicrobiota; class Verrucomicrobiia; order Verrucomicrobiales; family Akkermansiaceae; genus Akkermansia. Next base: position 10,742 of record JAUNQN010000061.1, on the reverse strand, counting down.
GGCGGCGTGGGCGGTGAACTCACCCAGGGAAAGGCCGGCGGCGGCCACGGGCTCAATCTGCACGCGCTCCTTCAGGATGCTCCACAGCGCCAGGCCGTGCAGGAAAAGCGCGGGCTGGCAGTTGCCCGTGCGCGTAAGCTCCGCATCCGGGCCGTTGAACATCACGGCCGTCAAATCCCGCCCCAGGGCGCCGTTTGCGGCATCCATCAGCGCCTTGGCCTGCGGGTATGCCTCGTAGATATCCTTGCCCATGCCAACCTGCTGGGCACCTTGTCCGGGGAATAAAAGTACTGCTCTCATTCTTTAGGGGGTGTTTCTCTGCGCCCATGCTAGTGTGCATTCGCGCGCCTGTCAAGCAAAATCGCTCAAAGCTAGAGCATACTCTACCCAAGCCCGCCCCCAGGTAAAAAAATGCCGCAAAGAGTGAAATTCGAGTTGCCAAAAACCATTTTTTGGAGTATCCTCGGGCGCTTTTTACCAAGCACCAAAATAACACCAAGCACACATGACACCTGAAGTATTATTCTGGCTCGTACCGCTGGCCTCGCTCATTGCGCTGGGCTTTGCGGCCATTTTCTTCTTCAACATGAAGAAGGCAGACGAAGGCACTGACCGCATGAAGGAGATTGCGGGCTATGTGCGCGAAGGCGCCATGGCCTACCTGAAGCAGCAGTACAAGGTGGTGGGCGTCGTATTCGCCATCATCGCCGTCATCTTCTGCATCATGGCCTATTTCGGCATGCAGAACAACATTGTTCCCGTGGCATTCCTCACGGGTGGTTTCTTCTCCGGCCTTGCAGGCTTCATCGGCATGAAGACCGCCACCTACGCCTCCGGCCGTGTGGCCCAGGCCTGCCGCGACGAGCAGGACGGCCTGAACAAGGGCCTCAAGCTGGCTTTCCGCTCCGGTGCCGTGCTCGGCCTTACCGTGGTGGGCTTCGGCCTGCTGGATATCTCCGCCTGGTACCTCATCCTGGACAACACCGGCCTGATTGATGCCCAGGGCATCGACAAGCTGGTGCAGATTACCACCATCATGCTTACCTTCGGCATGGGTGCCTCCCTGCAGGCCCTGTTTGCCCGTGTGGGCGGCGGTATCTACACCAAGGCTGCCGACGTGGGCGCCGACCTGGTGGGCAAGACGGAATACCACTTCAACGAGGACGATCCCCGCAACCCCGCCACCATCGCGGACAACGTGGGTGACAACGTGGGCGACGTGGCCGGCATGGGCGCCGACCTGTACGAGTCCTACGCCGGTTCCATCCTGGCCTCCGCCGCCCTGGGTGCGGCCGCCGTGGCCGGCATGGGCGGCACGTACGACGAGGGTATCAAGATGGTCATGGCTCCCATGATCATCGGTGCCGTGGGCGCCATCCTCTCCGTGCTCGGCATCTTCATCGTGCGCACCAAACAGGGTGCCAACCAGACCGAGCTGATGGCCGCCCTGAACCGCGGCATCAACTTCTCCAGCGTGCTCATCGCCATCGCCGCCGCGGGCATCCTGAACGTGCTCGGCATTGAGAACTGGCTGGGCCTCTGGGGCTCCATCGTCATCGGCCTTGTGGTGGGTATCGCCATCGGCAAGGTTACGGAGTACTACACCTCCTTTGAGTTCAAGCCGGTCAAGTTCATTGCAGAGAACGCCACCACCGGCCCGGCCACCGTTATCATCTCCGGTATCGGCGTGGGTATGATTTCCACCTGCTGGCCCGTCATCTTCATCGTGCTTGGCACCATCGGCGCCTACCTCTGCGCCACCGGCTCCTTCGTCTTCTCTGCAGAGAACATGAGCATGGGCCTGTACGGCATCGGCATCGCTGCCGTGGGTATGCTCTCCACCCTGGGCCTTACCCTGGCCACGGATGCCTACGGCCCCATCTCCGACAACGCCGGCGGCAACGCCGAGATGAGCGAGCTGGGTGAGAGCGTGCGCTCCCGCACCGATGCCCTGGACGCCCTGGGCAACACCACCGCCGCCACCGGCAAGGGCTTCGCCATCGGCTCCGCCGCCCTGACCGCCCTCGCACTCCTCGCCTCCTACATCGAGGAAATCAAGATGGCCGCCCTGCACTACGGCGAGTCCTTCAAGGCCAGCTTCTTCAGCACGGAGACCATCAACTCCGCAGAGCTTGCCAAGATGAACATCGCGGAGTTCATGGCCAAGTTCGACGTGACGCTCATGAACCCGAAGGTGCTCCTGGGCATCTTTGTGGGCGCCATGCTCTCCTTCCTGTTCTGCGGCCTTACCATGAACGCCGTGGGCCGTGCCGCCAAGAGCATGGTGGAGGAAGTGCGCCGCCAGCTGAGCGACAAGGACGTGTTCGAGGGCCGCAAGAAGGCCGACTACGCCCGCTGCGTGGGTATCTCCACCCAGGGTGCCCAGCGTGAGATGATCGTGCCCTCCATGATTGCCGTCATCGTGCCCATCGCCACGGGTCTCATCATGGGTGTTCCCGGCGTGTTCGGCCTGCTGGCCGGCGGCCTGGCCGGCGGCTTCGTACTCGCCGTCTTCATGGCCAACTCCGGCGGTGCCTGGGATAACGCCAAGAAGTACATCGAGACCGGCGACGCCGACTTCTGCGGCAAGCACACCCCCGTGCATGATGCCTCCGTGGTGGGCGACACCGTGGGCGATCCCTTCAAGGACACCTCCGGCCCCTCCCTGAACATCCTCATCAAGCTCATGAGCATGGTCTCCATCGTGACCGCCGGCCTGAACGTGGCCTTCTCCCTGCTGTAAGCAGCGCGCTCACAGAGCTACCAACCATTCCGCAGCCGCCGCCCCGCCACACGGGGCGGCGGTTCCTTTTTTTCCCGCCGGGGAAGCAAATACAGGGAAATATAGTGGAATATAGCCCAAACTCACTATATTTTCCTATATATACCCAAAGAAAAGGCAGAAAGCAAGGGAGATTAGGCTTGCACGGCGGGGAGAATGTGGTAACATGCTGGCGCATTTGCCCCCATTCCAGATATGCCGGCACTCAAGACACTTTGCAGCAAGATAACGACCAACCATGCGTTCGAGATAGCCATCGTCCTGGTCATCCTGGTGAATTCCACGCTCATCGGCGTGGAGACCTACATACAGAACCCCGGCATCCAGCTGGTGCAGACCATCATCCTGGGTATCTTCACGGCGGAAATACTCATGCGCTACATTGCCGCAGACAGCAACAAGGCCTTCTTCACCAACGGCTGGAACCTGTTCGACCTCGCGCTGGTCCTCATCGGCTACGTGCCGGAGACGCTCTTTGCCAACGCCGGCATGGCCATGGCCTTCCGGGTACTGCGCGTGTTCCGCGTGCTGCGCCTGCTGCGCGCCAGCCAAGAGGTCAAGCTCATCGTCTCCGTGCTGGTCAAATCCACCAGCGCCCTGGCATACAACCTGGTCTTCTACTTCATCTTCCTGTACCTGTTCGCCATCCTGGGCGTAAGCCTCTTCCGCCTGCCGGAGCCGGCTTCCCTGCAGGGCGCGGAGCTGGCTCGCTATGAGCAGTACATCCAGGAGGCTCCCCACGCCCCCGGCAACTCCCCGGACCCCTACGGCACCCTGGACGAATCCATGTACACCCTTTTCCGCGCCATGACCGGCGACGACTGGTCCGACCTGCGCTACAACCTGCTCACCGCCAGCAAGTACAACGTAGTGAAAGCCTCCCCCTCCGTCATCACCACCTACCACGTCACCTGGTTCATCATCTCCGCCTTCCTCCTCCTCAACCTGGTGGTGGGCGCCATCCTGAACAATTACCAGGTGGTCATGGATGCCCAGAAAAAGGAGCAGGAGCACAAGGAGGAATAACACCGCCCCGCTGCCACCCATAGGCAAATATAACCAAATATAGGGCAATATAAGCCAAAGTGCTTATATTGCCTTATACTTTCCTATATTTCCCGTGTCATACCCTTTTATAGGGAAATATAACCCAAAATAAGCGAAAACGCTTATACTGCCTTATATTTCCCTATACTTTCGTGGAAGCGGCAGCGGGGAAAAGTGTACGAGAGGCAGGAAAAAGGCTTGCCAAGCCAAGCATTAGGGGCTAGATTGTGGGTACATTCCATGAACCCGATACGAAATCCATTCTCCCCCGGAGCGGGCAGTCCGCCGCCGGAACTGGCAGGCCGCTCAGATGTAATAGAGACCGCCAGAATCCTGATGGGACGCATAAAGTTGCACAAGCCGGAGAAAAGCCTGCTGCTCACCGGCCTGCGCGGCGTGGGCAAGACCGTACTGCTGAACAAGATGGAAGCCCTGGCACGCGATACGGGCTACAAGACCATCATGATAGAGGCGCAGGAGGGACGCCCGCTGGCAGCAGCACTGGTGCCGGCCCTGCGCAATGTGCTGTACGAGCTCAACCTTGTCAAGAACGCCGGGGAGAAAGCCCGGCGCGCCCTGATGATATTGCGCAACTTCATCGGTTCCGTCAAACTGAGCTATGGTGATTTCGGCATAGACCTGGAGCCCTTGCCCGGCAAGGGAGACACGGGAGACATGACCATGGACCTGCCGGAACTCCTGCTCTCCGTGGCAGAGGCTGCGGAGGAAAAAGAATCCGGGGTCGTCATCTTCATCGATGAAATGCAGATTCTGGCACCGCTGGAATTCACCTCCCTCATCCTGGCCATGCACAAGCTGCAGCAGCGGCAAGCCCCGCTGGTACTCATCGGCGGCGGGCTACCCACCATCCCCCGCCTGGCAGGAGAGGCCAAATCATACGCGGAGCGCCTGTTCTCCTACCCTATCATCGGCCAGCTCAGCCTTGAGGACGCTGCCGCGGCACTCCGCCGCCCCGTGGAGCAGGAGGGCCTGCACTTCACTGATGCCGCCATCGGGGCCATCTACCGCCACACGCAGGGCTACCCCTATTTCCTGCAGGAATGGGGCTACCAGGTCTGGAACAATCTGCCGGAGGATGCTGCATGCATCCAGGAAAGCGATGTGGATGCCGTGACAGGGAATGCCCTGCGCCGCCTGGACGAGAATTTCTTCCGCGTGCGGTATGACCGCCTGACAGAGGGAGAAAAGCATTTCATGCGCGCCATGGCGGAGCTGGAACCCGGGGATTGCCGCACGGCGGATTTGGCCAAGCTGCTGGGCAAATCAGTCAACGCCCTTGCCCCCGCACGCTCAAGCCTTATCAAAAAAGGCATGATATACAGCCCGCGCCACGGCGTACTGGCATACAGCGTGCCCCTCTTCGGTGATTTCATGCGCCGCAGCATCCCGGTCTTCAGGTGAATTATAGGCAAATATAGGGCAATATAAGCCAAAGTGCTTATATTGCCCTATACTTTGCTATATTTTCCTATACCCGGCATTTTCTCCTTGCAACCGGGGAGGGCGGGGGTATACTGGCGGGCATGTTCAAGCGGATGATGCAAATAGCGGCAGCGGTGGTGCTGGCGGTGCCTGTGCTGGCGGCGGAGTGGATGACCGACCTGGCGGCGGCCAGGGAGCGCGCTGCTGCGGAGGGCAAGCTGGTGCTGCTGGAGTTCACGGGGTCCGGCTGGTGCTACTGGTGCGGCAGGCTGCACAGCGATGTGCTGGACACGCCGGAGTTCGACTCCTACGCCAGGGACAAATTTGTGCTGGTGCAGGTGGACCTGCCCCGCCCGCCGGATATGACGGCACCGCCCGCGGATGAGAAACAGAGGCTCTGCCAGGAATACCGCGTGTACGGGTACCCGAATATCCTGGTGCTCCACCCGCAGGGCTATGTGGTGGGCGGGTTTGCCGGGTACCGCCGCGGGCTGGATGAGGCCCGCAAGCCGCTGGATGCCGCCGTGGGGGCTGCCCGCGCCATACGCCTGGCGTTGGAGGGCCCGCTGGAGCAGCGCGTGGACCTGATTTCCATGGTGTACCGGGATATGGAATCAAACGCCCGCAGTGCCGCCGGCATGCCCTGCGTGGTGGCGGATGCAGAGGATGAGCAAAAGCTGCGCGCCGCCGTGCAGCAGCGTTTCTGCACAGCACCCGCAGCGGCGGAGCCCGCACGGGATTGAGCCGCCGTTTTTTTGCAGTTGCACCCGCACTTGCTGCTTGCAAATGCGCGGCTTTCACGTATACTGGTGCCATGTTTCACAAAACACTTACATCATTGTTAGGCATGGCAGCCCTGGTCACCCCCGCGCTGGCGGCCCAGGGTGAGGCGGTCGCCGCAGCCCCGCAGGCCCAGCCTGCCGCCACGCCGGCGCTGCCCTGGGGTATGGATTACCAGGCCGCCTTGGCACAGGCCAAGGCAGAGGGCAAGCCCATCCTGGTGGATTTCACCGGGTCTGACTGGTGCGGCTACTGCGTGCAGCTCAGCAAGGTCGTCTTCGGCAACCCGGAATTCGTGGAGTACGCCAAGGACAAGTTCGTTTTCCTGGAGGTAGACCTCCCCAACAAGCCCAAGTTCAGCCGTGAGCAGATGCGGGCCAACCAGGACCTGGCAGACCATTTCCAGGTGGACGGGTTCCCCACCATCCTGCTGCTCTCCCCGGAGGGCTACCCCATCGGCGGCTTCTCCGGCTTTGCCCAGCTGGAGCAGGTGAAGAAGCACCTGGAGACCGGCCGTGCCGCCCTGGCCAAGATTACCGCCGCCACCCCGGAATCCAAGCTGGACGTGCTGGTGGAAATCCGCAAGGGCCTGAACCCGGGCATCGTCTCCTGCGCGGGGGACCTGGACCTGGCCATCATGGCCCTAGACCCGCAGGACAAGACCGGCATTGCCCGCGCCCGCAAGGTGAAGGACGAGCTGGAGAATGTGGAGCGCCAGTTCAACAAGAGCATTTCAGACAAGGGCCTGGACGGCCTGCCGGACAGCGTGGCCCTGGCCGCACAGCTCATGGAGACCGTGCTGCCGGAGAACCGCTACCATGTGGTCAGCATGAAATCCAGCGCCGCCTACCTGCTCTGCACCTCCAAGGAGGACCTGCAGAAGTGGGAACAGGCCACCCTGGCAGACATGGCCAAGGTGGCCCCCGCCGCCCACGGCACGGAACAGATGGAGAGCGACAAGAAGCGCATCTCCACCCGCGTGGCTGAGGCGGAGAAATCCTTGGAGAGCATCAAGGCCACGCGTGAGAGCATCAACCAGCGTTTCCAGGCCGTGCAAGCCGCCAAGGCTGAGGAAGCCGCTGCCGCCGCCAAGGAGCAGCCGGCAGAGGCCCCCAAGCCCGCCGCGCAGCCCAAGCCCGCCTCCGTGCCCGCCGCGGCGGTGAACCCCGCCCCCGCCAAGCCCCCCGTGGAGGACGTGGACGGCAAGCCCGTGGTGACGGAGAAGCCCGTGGAGCTGCACTGGCTCACGGATTTCACCACCGCCCAGGCACAGGCCGTGGCGCTGAACCGCCCCATCCTGGTAGAGTTCACCGGGAGCGACTGGTGCGTGTACTGCGTGAAACTGCACAACGACGTTTTCGCCAAGCCGGAGTTTGCCAAGTACGCCAAGGACAAGTTCGTATGCATGGAGGTGGACCTGCCGGAAAAGCCCAAGTTCAGCCAGGAGCAGCTGGAGCAGAACCAGGAGCTGGCCGACACCTACAGCGTGGACGGTTTCCCCACCATCCTGGTGCTCAATCCCCGCGGTGAGGTCGTCGGCGGTTTCGGCGGCTACCTTACCTATGAGAACGCCACCGCCCGCCTGAATGCCGCCCTGGAGAACATGCAGGCCCTGGAGGCCGCTGCCGCCATGAGCGATGCCGACAAGCTGGAGGTGCTGGTGGACATCTACTCCGACATGGACGAATCCGTGGCCCTGGCCGCAGATTACCTGGGCGACGAGATTGAGCGCCTGGACACCGGCGACAAGTACGGTCTGCGCTATGAGAAGAAGATAGACGAGCAGAGCGCCGAGCTGGAGAACGCCCAGACCGCGCTCATGGCGGAGCACGGCTCCGCCGGCATGGACAAGGTGCTGGACCTGGTGAAGGAATGGGATTCCAAGGTACTGCCGGAGAACCGCCTGCAGCTCGTCATCACCAAGATGGGCGCCCTGCTGCTCAAGGCCAGGACCAAGGCGGACCTGGAGAAGCTGAAGGAAACCATCTCCGCAGACCTGCTCACCCTGGACCCGGAGCGTGCGGACATGGAATCCGCCCAGGAAGTGCAGGATTCCCTCTCCAACATCCTGGATTCCGCAGATGAGGTGCTGGAAAGCGCCAAGAAGAGCCGCGAGGAGCTGGACAAGACCAAGGCTGCGCCCAAGAAGTAATCCCCGCTCCACCTGTTTTTCCGCAGGCGCACGGTTCCGGCCGTGCGCCTGCCTTGTTTGTCAGCCTGGCGTTTTCCGCTTGCGGGGGAGCGGGGCTGGGCGTATACTGCAGGTATGTTTACAAAAACCTTTCTGACGGCGGGTCTTGCGGCCCTGGTTGCCCCGGCATTCTGCATGGAGTGGACGGCTGACTTTGAAGCCGCCAAGGCCAAGGCCCTGGCGGAGAACAAGGCCCTGCTGGTGGATTTCACCGGGTCTGACTGGTGCACCTTCTGCATCAAGCTCCGCAAGGACGTGCTCGACAAGCCGGAGTTCGATGCCTACGCCAAGGACAAGTTTGTGCCCGTGGAGATTGACCTGCCCCGCGACCTGAAGAAGATTTCCCAGGAGCAGATGCAGAAAAACGCCAAGCTCTCCCAGGCATACAACGTGCAGGGTTTCCCCACCATCCTGGTCATGAACCCCGCCGGTGAGGTCACGGGCGGTTTCAGCGGCTATGCACCCATGGAGACCGTCACCAAGACCCTGGATGCCGGTCTGGCCAACATCAAGGCCCTGGAGGACGCCCGCAAGCTCGGCTCCGCAGAGGAGCGCCTGGCCGCCCTGAAGAAGATTCACGACAGCCTGGGCCGCGGTGCCGTGAACGCTGCAGATGCCCTGCGCGACGAGATGATCAAGAACGACCCGGAGGACAAGTCCGGCCTGCGCCACAAGCGCGATGTGGCCAACCAGCTCCGCGAGCTGGACCAGAAGCTGGAGAACGGCGGCAAGCCCCTGAGCCCCCAGGCCGTGCTGGAGGTGGTGAAGGAGATGGAATCCCGCGTGTTCCCGGAGAACAAGCTGGACCTCATCTTCACCAAGATGTCCGCCATGACCGTGCTGGCCACCACCAAGGAGGACGTGCAGAACATCAAGGACACCGTGCTCCGTGAGCTGGACTCCATCCAGAGCAACGAGGTGGAGGAGCTCAAGAAGCAGGTGGAGAAGCGCTTTGCAGACCCGGAGGTGGTGCTCAAGAAAGCCGCCGAGCTCCGCGCCATCCTGGACAAGGCCCAGAAACAGGAGGAAAAGCCCGCCGCCCCCGCAGAGGCCAAGTAAGCCGCCGCACGCATTTCCCTTTCAGGGGCTGCACCCGCACAGGTGCAGCCCCCTCTTATTTCACCGCTTGCGCGCTTTAGGCTTGCAGCGGGGCGGAGCGCGGCGTATACTGCGCGCATGTTCACTAAGACATTGACCCTGATGGCGCTCGCCGCCGTGGTAGCCCCCGCTCTCTGCGCGGAGTGGATCGGAGATTTTGAAGCCGCCAAGGCCAAGGCCAAGGCGGAAAAGAAGGCCCTGCTGGTGGATTTCACCGGGTCCGACTGGTGCGGCAACTGCATTGCCCTGCGCAAGAACGTGTTCGACACCCCGGAGTTCGAGGCCTACGCCAAGGACAAATTTGTGCTGGCAGAGGTGGACGTGCCCCGCGGCAACAAGATTTCCGCAGAGCAGAGGAAAAAGAACAACGAACTGGTGAAGAAGTACGCCGTGGACGGTTTCCCCACCATCCTGGTGATGACGGCCACCGGCAAGGCCGTGGGCGGTTTCGTGGGCCGCAAGGACTCCTTCTCCCAGGTGCAGCCCGCCCTGGACAAGGGCTATGAGAACGTGAAGGCCCTGAAGAAGGCCAACAAGGCCAAGGATGCCAAGGCTAAGCTCCAGGCCATGGCAGACGTGTACCGGAACATCCCCAAGGATGTGAAACCCTGCGCCACCGACCTGCGCAACGACCTGAAGAAGGCCGACCCGGACGACAAGATGGGCGTGGTGAACGCGGAGGCCAGTGCCCAAGAGCAGGCCCAGATGCTGGAGGCCAAGCTCGGCGAGCTCTTCGGCAACCCCAACAAGAGCATGATGAAGGAAGTGAAGGCCATGGAGCCCGGCATCCTGCCGGAGAACAAGGTGGATTTCCTCACCCTCAAGATGAGCGCCATGCTGCTGGACGCCGGCTCCGTGGCAGAGGTGGAGAAGGCCCGCGATATCCTGCTCAAGGATGCCGAATCCCTTACCGACAAGAAGGAGGAGGTCACCGAGCAGATCAAGAAGCAGTTCGCCAATCCTGCAGAAACACTCAAGCAGATGCAGGATTTCAAGGCCCAGAACAAGAAATAACCACCCTGCTGCCGCAATTATGCCGCACCCCCTGCCAACAGGGGGTGCTTTTTTCCCTCCGGAGCCGGAATCTTCACTTTTTGCTACGCATCCGGGATTCTCGCGTGTTATAAGTAATGAAGACCACCGCGCATGAAACCCACCGCCGCAGAAATCCATAATAACATGAAAAGCGTTAAAAAAACATCAAGCAAAGCGCAAGAAATAGATGCTAGGGCTTTGCTCATGCATGGCGCTGCTACAGTGTACCCCAACCAACACGGAATGCGTCAGCTTGGATATCGGTGGCGGTAATTTTATTATCGACCTTGACATATAACTTGTCTCTGTTATAATAAATCGCTCGATGAGCGAGGCAACCGAACAGCAAAACCTTCAAGGACTCAG
>JAUNQN010000003.1 GCA_030536145.1 Akkermansia sp. | reverse complement strand
GGGAGCGCTGGTCACAAAATTCCCCCAGCGACCGTGTGGGGGGGGGGGTGGTGGGGGGGGGGGGGGGGGGTGTGTCCGCCCCCCCCCCCCCCCTCCTGCGCGGCTTCTGCCGCGCCGAACTACCGGAACAACTTACATCGGTAGCGCAGCGGACGATGTAGGTTGTGGAGGCTCAAGCCCTTTAGGGCGTTATCTTTGATAGCTGGCGCGAAGCGCGAGCTATCGTGTGTGTGAAAAGACAGCTCCCGCCGTGCAACGGCGGTGGCTGTCCAAGCCTGCGACCGTAGGTCGCCTGTATAGCGTAGTCGGCTTTCGTGTAGAGTAGCGACTTGTGCCGCTGGCGCGAAGCGCATGGCGGCATCAATGTCGCGGAACGGAACGGAAGCGGACGAAGCCTTGACCCGGTAGGGAGAGAGCGAAGCGAACGACCGGGGTCGTAACCCAAAAATGAAAACCGATGAACAACGATGTCGGCTCGAATTCACAAATTACGCTTGAGCAATTATTGATATGCCGCAAGCCTTTCGATGAAGAATCAATCAAGGCAAGCCATAGGAAGCCCAAGGACAGCGTTTCAACCTCGGTGCAGACAATGACAGCAGACTCATTCAATGCGGCCTTACAGGGGCAATGAGAGAGAGAGCGGGAGGAAAGGAGCAAGGGGGGATTATAGGGGGGAATGAGAAATGGAGGGTGAGTGAGAGCAAATCTATCTACTTCCATACAAGGAAAGATAAGTAGTAGTAGATGTTGTAGAAGATGATGAAGATGTAAAGGGTAGAGATAGAGGACAGAGCTTCAAAGTCTATGCTTGTTAAATGATTGTTAATGAAACAAAACTAATTTCCCTTGAGTTTCTAGGCTAAAAGACACGACCCTTTTATCTGTTTGCTCGCTTCACGCGCGCGTGAGAAAAGCTGATGCAAAAAGATTTACAATTTCCTCGGAGACAAAGGGTAGAGTAAGCAGACCCTACTCCCCCTCGATGATATAGGGAGGATGGTTCCATAGAGGGGTAGCCCCCGAAAAAGGATTCTTTAGGGAAGCATACCTAAGATGACCCGATTTTACAGCAGAAACAATTTTCCAAAATCAGCAGTCTATCGGCTCTGATTCGGCAACAAGCGGCTCCTCTGCGGAGAGTGCGAGTGATTCCTGTGCATACTTGGTGACAGCATCGACCTGCAAGGTGACGGTGTGGTTGTTCAAGTCGTAGATCTGCGCGAGCTGCGCTGCGGCCTTTGCCTTATCTCCGGGGTACGCCTTGGGGTTGTGCAGAATGTCCAACATGGCAGCGGTGATTTCGGTCTTGATGGTCGCCTTGCTGTGGAGTGCGGCTTCCTCCATCCGTTGCGTAAGGGTCTGCCATGCTTCGGATTTGCTCAAACGAGACGCGGCGGCTTGCGCGGACGCTTCCGTGCAGTCATATATGGCTTGATACGCCTTTGCCAACGTGCAGTTGTGCTTCTGTTGGTACAGGTAAACGGCATAATGCCGCTGGTCGGAAGGTGACATCTTGGCGATTGCTTCATCCTTTGCTTTGATGGCTTTACGCATGGAGCTATTTTGGCACTTTGTGCGGGTAAAGCAAGTGCCGAAAACGCACATAGCATCAACACCCTGCCTTGCATAGCATGGGGGCATGGTGATTTCCGAAATTCCAGCGACCCTTAATGTAACGTGCGCTGCCCAACTGGCGCGCCGTGTCCTTGTTGACCTCAAGGACATTCACGGCGAAGCATACTCTGCTGCCCGCTTTGCGGGATTTCATGGTCGCATGAGACATGAGACGAGCGGAGAGACAGTAGAGCTGGGAGTGGGTGTCAGTTCCCTTGGAGAAAACACGCTTGACCTGTTTTTCCCTGCCCTGACGGCGGGTGTTTGGCGTTACGAAGTGTGGGCAACGAACGAAGATGGACGCAACGACCGCTTTATCATCGGTCTGTACAGCGTTCTGGATGCCATTGTCGGGCATCAGCCCTCTGCGGAAACGCCCTACACGGCCACGCTGGTGATAGGCGAAGATAATGCCGTAGTTTCTGCCCAATTTCACGCCACTACGGATGCCATGTTCTATGCACGGCAGGCAGAAGCGACTCTCGGTCGTGTCGATGAAGCCGCCGAAGCTGCCAAAGTAGAGGTTCAGGAAACAGGCAATCGCATAAAAGAGGAGATACGCTCGCTTGCCGATGAAGCTGCCGATAGTGCGGAACAAGCGGCACAAAGTGCAGCCCTTGCAGCCGAAAAAGAGCGGCTTGCCGCTGCGAGTGCCGAAAAAGCACAGGGCTATGCATCGGAGACAAGCGAAAATGTCAAGGTCGCCAATGCCTTTCTTGCCCGCTGGGAAGAAACAGTCTACACGCTCATCTGGGTTGGAGACAACGGAACATGGCACGTTGGCTTGAAGGGCTCTCCGCACGCTATTGACACCGGGATTCGCGCACAGGGTGAGAACGGCAAGTCTCCCATCATCGGCAATGACAACTGCTGGTGGCTCTGGGATGATGAAACCGAGAGCTATCAAACAACGGAACTCAAGGCTATTCCCGAAGATGGCAAGTCTCCCTACATCAATGCTCTGGGGCATTGGGTGCAATGGGATGCCGAGGAACAAGCCTATGTTGACACAGGCGTTCAGGCACAGGGAAAGAATGGGCTGAACGGCTCACAAATCGTGCGTCTGCTGGTGGACACCTACGAGGATATTCCCACGGAAGGTGAAACGTGCAACGGCGGTTACTACTACTACGTTCCTCTCGAAAATCCTACCCCCACGGCTTTTTATGCGGAATATGCGTGGATTGAAAGTGCAGATGGCACGGCGGGCTGGGTGCGCGTGGGTGAAGTCAACGACATCAGCACAAGCGAGATTTACGGCTTAGTCAAACTCGCCACGGATAGGGTTGTTTCTGGGGGTGCGCCCGTGGGCGTAAACCCGACAGGACAGATGGCCGTTCCGCTGGCTGATACGACTGTACCCGGCTCCGTCCGTCTGAGTAGTACGGAAGCCCCCGAACGCACGGCGGCTATGCAGAACATCGGCGCGAGGTCTGACGGCTCCATTGCCGTGTTGGACGGCAACTATAACCGCTATGGTGCGGTTCGACCCTCCAGCGGAGAGATGGAGACGGAAACAGCCGATATGCAGAATATCGCCAAAACGAACACCGGGCGTTTGGTGACGCGCAGGGCAACACGCAAGCGTTACGGCGCGGTAAAGCTGGGGAGTGACTTCTCGACCCTGAATCCGATTCCTTACCAGCATGGCATTTCTTCCACCGCCAATGGCGAGCTGGCAAACAATCTGCTCTATTCCGGGGCATTGCAACACCGCAAGCGTGCATCATGGCTGGCAACAGGTAGTGCCTTGGCGCGTGAACTGTCCGAACGATTCGCTCCCGATGCGTCTGCATCCTACTTCAACAGCACGGATTTCTACATGGGGCTGCTGACAACGGACTCATTCACCCAAAGCGCGGAGAACGGGCTTGCCTTGTCTGCTGCCACGGAAACGCTGCTCGGCGGTGTCATGCTGGGTGGCGTATCGGGAGGGGCTACGTTGTCCGTTCCGACAGGAAGCACAGTTTTCACCTACCTCAATGAAAACTACCTCGATAAACGGCATATCGAGAGCAACTATTGGACAGCGGCAAAGATTCAGGCATGGGCGGCAAACACCCCTGTCACCGATGTGTGGGTGCGTGAGCAACACGCCCAAATGGAACGAAAGATTGCGGAAACCTACCTCACCAAAGCGGATGCAGCAAGAACGTATTACACGCTAACAAGTGCAACCGCCGACAAAAAGACGCTGGAGAACAGCATTGCCGCCGTCAAGACCTTTGCCCAAAACACGATAAGCTCCTCCGTCTCGCAACTCCGTAGCGAGGTGAACAACACCATCAACAGCTCCGTAGTGCTGCGCGGTAACAGCGGCATTGCCAAGTTGGCCAAGGTCAGCTCGGCGGACTTTGCGAAGCTCTCCGCTCTTAGCCCCGATACCCTTTACATCGTCACCGCATGAAAGTAGCACTCAACGGCAAACTGCAACGAGTCACAAACGTGTTCGGCGGGAATATCCGCGCGGTGGCTCTTTATCACGGAGAAAAGAAGCTCTGGCCGTCCGATGGCAACTATGCCATGGGCTTGCGGGTGGAGCTGCCGAAGCCCGGCACTCTTGACTACCTCTATTGGCTCCATGTTCAACGCGCCATGCAGGGCGTGGATGCAGGGTCGGCAAATTGCTATCTGCGCTTCACCATCAACAACGGCACGCATTATTACATCAATAAAAGCCCTGACGGCTCTGCTCCTTTGAGGATGGAGGGCGAAGTCATACAGCTAACAAGCGGGGTGAGAACAATCCTTGCCGACTACATCGGCTCCACCTTGCCGTTTGGTGCGTTGGTACCCGCGCATACGAGCGACAACTTCACCAGCCCCGCGCAAAACGTAGGATTTGCACATACCCTGCTTGAGCCGTGGCTGCCCGGCACCGCTCTGACCTACACCCATTGGAAAGGACAGAAAAAAGTATGTAGCTGGGCGAGCGGCAATTTGGTGGGTCTGCGTACAGGGAGAACATACATCGCCGTACCTTGGCACAATCACCCCGGCCATTGGAGAGGTGACAGCACGCACACACACGGAGAAGTGGCGGGCTTGGTTCCCGATTACACAGCCGAGCCCTTGCGTTTGAGCATGGAAGTCGGCGGGAGTAGCGGCATATCTGCGTGCCGCCTGACATACCCCGCTTTCTGGCGAATTTTCAATTTGAAAGTGAAAGAAGTCTACTAATGCAAACACGAGTTGCCTTTAATTCCGGCGAGTTTTCCCCTGAAATGGCGGTGCGCTACGATGTTGACCCATCCATGCGCGCATTGGACATTTTGGAGAATTGGGAAGTCAGTCCGATGGGCGGTATAAAACGCCGCCGTGGTATGCGCTTTTTCGCCAAAGCGGTAAGCGTGGAGGACAAGCTCTTTCCGTTCATTTACAGCTACGCGCCGTCCTCACAGGAGCGTTTTATCGTGCTGGTGTCCGCTGATTCCGTGCGCGTATTCGCGCCTGACAGCGGGGCGGTAGTCGCCCGATTCGCAGATGGTGATGAAGATGAGGAAAGCGGCGAAGTGCTTTCATGGCATTGCATCCCCCGCGCGGTGCGTGCTTACCAAATCAACAAGCTCTTGCTGCTGACGAGTGCGGACTCAAAGCCTTTTGTCCTCTCCTATGATGGCTCGGAATGGAGCTTTTCTCCCTGGGCGTTCAAGAATCGCCCCTACCGATTCAATCATCAGGACAGGGAATTGCCTATCACCATCAGCGTCAAGGGAGATGATGCCGAAGTCTCATTCGATGCGAACGAAGATGAGGACGAGCTGCCGCTGGAGGATTCCGCAGATGCCGATTATCTGCAAGCGAGCTTCTACCTCGACCAACAGGAAATCGAAAGTACAAGCTCTGCGTTGCGTGCCGGAGTGAACATTGCTACTTCATTGCCCACTACCGCTGCACCCGGGCAGGCGTTCGCCGTGCCGCTGGAGGAGGAAACAAAGTATTACGTTTGCGTGGCAACTGACGGATGGCCTGTCTCCAACTATGTGGCGGGCTTGGAAAGCCCCGCCAACTACCCCTCCTATTTTCAGCCCGCAACCGACATTGACGCGGCCTTTATCCAAAAGGCGAAGCGCGTCTATTCGCTCAAGGATTTACAGGCAAGCGGCTCTGTACCGCTCGGCACGAAGATTGCCTTTCAAAGCTCATACTGGGAATTTTGGTATTGCATCAAGGCTTTCAGCAAGCCTGCCGCCGGCGGTGCATCCTTTGCCGATTACCCCGAACACTTTTGGCACGGCCTGCCCGTGGGCAAAGCCGGAACGTGCAAGGGGGCGTGGAGCTTTTTCTGCTCCGGCGTGTGGTTCGGCAAATATGAGGTAGTGCGTAATTACGACACAGGCGAACTCAATTCAAATTGGGAGGTTCGCGGCACAAGTTTCAGCCGAAACTTTGCGGCGAGTAATCTCATGGTAAGCGGGGATGAGTCAGGGGAAGAATGTTACCTCCGTCTGCGCTTAGTGATGAGCCGTAGGCAGAATGACTACGATGCTACACAGTCAGGCGCAAACAACATTCTCAAGGGATTCCCCCTCGATGATTGTGCCAACCGCCTGATTATTTCAAGCTACAAGCACAACACAGTCCTGAAATACACGCCCGCCGCAAGCTCATTCTGGAGCGTGATGGACGCGGTGCGCCCTGCGTTGACATACACCCGGCAAGTCTACGACTGGAGCTGGCAAGCCTTTTCTCCCCGGTACGGCTACCCCATCCACGCAACACTCCTCAATAGCCGCTTGGTCTTTGCTTCTACGAAAGAACAGCCGCAAACGCTCTGGATGAGTCGTGTTGACGACCTCGACAATTTCATGACAGGCAACTCCGATGATGCTGCCCTCTGGCTGACTCTCAACACGACCTCCCAAAATCCGATATGCTGGCTTCAAGAGCAGAATCAAAAGCTCTATGTGGCGACCTCTGCATCCGAGAATGTGATTCAAACATTCGGTTCAGGACAGACCCTTACCAGCTCCAACGCGGTATGCACGAAAGTCGGCTATGTCGGTTCGAGCGAGATACCCGCGCTGCTCACGGCAAACAATGTGCTGTACATCAGCCGTGGCGGTGGCCGCGTCTATCAGTTTGCGTACAGTCTGGAAGCGGACAGTCTTGTCAGTAACGACCTTTCCGTGTTCTCCTCCCACATTGCGGAACAGCACGGCGGGTTCGGGCTTTCGGCTATGGTGAGCAAGCCCGATGCGGTCGCATACTTCGTCATGGGTGACGGCTCCGTTGCGCTCTGTACCTACGATGCCGCTCAAAAAGTCTCGGCGTGGCATAGGTGGACGACCAACGGCTCCGTTCTCGATGTCTGCGTGCTGCCTGACGGACTCAAGCGCGACAGGGTGTTCTTCTTGGTAGAGCGAGACGGAACGCCCTACATCGAGGTTGTCGATGATGAATCGGAATACGAGGACAACGTGGGCGGCGATTATGTCTCCCTCTTCGTTACAAATGCCCTTGGCAATCCGCTGGAACAAGTGGTTAAGAAAGCTCCCTCTACGCCGTTCTCCGTGTGTTTCGGTGCTGATGTTGACCTGACTACCGGGCTGATTGAAATGACCTCCGACGGCGGCAACCGCTGGATGGAAGTTGCTACACACCGCCCTGCATTAGAAGCGGGGTGGCACGACAACCTGATTGCTCCCTCCGGCTGGGGATTCAACCGCAAAATTGGTATGCGGGTGTCTGGCAATCGCGGACTTCACATTCTCGGACTGCAAGGCTGATATGGGCAAGGATTGGTACAACGGCTGCGTCAACAACCGGGAGTGGCGACTCAATCACCTCTACCACATTGACACCAAAGAGAACGGCTTGCAGCGGTTCCGCATGAACTGGGCGCAAAGCGACCTTTTCAAGCGGCTCTGGAACAGAAACATGATTCTCAAAGCCCGACAGTTGGGCATGAGTACATATTCGTCCATCTATATGCTGGACGCTTGCTTGCATCGACCCTACACAACGGCGGGCATTATCGACAAATCGCTCCCTGATGGCGAGGAGAAGATGGACAAAATCAGGCTCGCTCTGCAATGTTTGCTGGAGCCGCCTGACGATAGCTCGCTGGATTTTGTCGAGGATCCGAAAGACCGAGAGAAAATCAAACTCCACGGACAGGCAATCGCCCGCACGCTGCTCAAGGGGAAGAAAATCTCCGAGACAGTCATGGCTCAAAAAGCCGTTTTCTCCAACGGCTCACAGGTGCGTATCGGTACATCGTTGCGCGGTAGTAAGCTGAACATTCTTCATGTTTCCGAATTTGGGTGGGTGGCGAATAACAATCCCGCAAAGGCTCTGGAAATTTTGTCAGGCGGTGTGAACGCCGTGCCGAAAAATGGCGTGGTAATCATGGAAAGTACGCATGAGGGCGGGCGTTATGGCGAAAACTACCGACTCATGAGGGAAGCTATGGAAGCGCAGAATCGCAAGCTATCCCCGATGGACTGGCGATTCTTTTTCTTCCCGTGGTGGAGACAATCGGAATATTCCATTGAGGGGGAGGCGTTCGAGTGGAATCATGCGCTGGATGACTATTTCGAGTCGCTGGCTCTGCAAGGAATTATCCTGACAGATGGGCAGAAACGCTGGTACAGCGTACAAGACAAAACATTTGGCTATCGAGTCAAGACGGAGTACCCCTCCACGCCGGATGAAGCCTTTGCACAACAGGTCGAGGGTGCCATTTACGGCACAATCATCACGCGATTGCGTGCGGATGGGCGTATCGGGCAGGATTTTGAAGCGGATAGCTACGCTCCGCTGTACGTTTCATGGGATATTGGCTTGTCGGACTACATGAGCCTTTGGCTGGTGCAACCCGGACCCGATGGCAAGTTCTACATTCTGGATTATTACAGCGCAAATGACAAAGACCTTGCTCATTATATCAACATCGTGCGCGCGTGGGAACGAGCGTTCGGGCAGAGCATCAACCTGAACATTCTTCCGCACGATGCCGCCCGCCGTGACTGGGAGGGCGTATCATTCGAGACAAAGCTCTACAATGCCCGCTTCCCCACAGTCATTGTACCGAGGACGGACAACGTATGGAAAGGCATTTATGCGGTCAAAGAACTGCTGCCGCATTGTGTGTTTCACCGCCGCTGCTCCAACGCGGTTCATGTTGATGGCGTGGAATACATGAGCGGTCTTGACGCGCTCGAAAATTATCAGGTAGGCAAGATGGGCGCGAACGGAAAGGAGGCTCGCCAACCGCTTCACGATGCTTGCTCCCACGGCGCGGATAGCTTTAGAACATTCGTTGAGGGCTACAATGCCGGGTATGTTTCTCGGCTCGGTGTGCGTAGTATGAACCGTGCTGATTTCGCCGTGGCTTCACGCAAGCCTGTTGAAGCGTTAGGTATTCCCTCATGCTTCGGCTAATCTGCCGAAAACGCACATAGGAACAGGTCAAGAGAAGCCGTAAACTCGCGGCAATGGAAGTACCACTTACACCTCATGAATGTTACGCCATTGTGAGCGACAGCGGTTGTGCTGTGTCGTACCTTGATGGAGCGGGCGCGGAACACGCCCTCCTGACTGTACCTCCCCGCACTCAGCAGATTTTCGTGTGCGTTTCTCCACGAACGCTCATTTCTGATGAGGATGCGGTTATCGTTGCCGTGCCGCGAACGGAGTTGGAGATTCGTAAAGAGGAGTCGCCGCTTCATTCGGTGAAACACACCATGGAAGCGAGCGATAATTGCAATGCTGCATGGTTCAAGCTCCACCCTCGATATAACCCCGGCGGTAAATTGCGAGAGGTGCGTATTCCAACGCGCACGGCTACGCGGGGCGACATCACCAAGACCCCGATTTACCTTGCTGTCTGGTATGAGGAAAGCAATGGCACGCCGCACTTTCTGGGCTGCTCAACCGATTCCTCCACCTATGCGGTAAATAGCACATACGTTTGGCACTTCGAGGATATCGAGTTGCCTGAAAACGCAGTCTTGCGTTTCTGTGCCGTGCCTGACAGGGAAACTGACTGGGCGACCAGTAGCGTTATGGGGCTGCGCTCTCATGCACGCCCTGCGGATGACTCCATCTCCACCGCACACCTGTCAGGGGCTTTGAGCCTAGTCGTGGAGTGCTACCTCATGACCTCTTTCTCGGAATCCGATGCAATGGGGCTTAGTGAGCTTCTGGCACACAAGGACGAATTGCTTGCTCTCCTTTCCACAACAACTACTGCTGAATAACTATGACTAAAGAAGAAATCATTGAAGCATACAAGGGGCTGACAGATGAGGATAAGGCGGCTGTTCATGCCGCGATTGACCTTGAAATAGTTAGTCAGGTACAGGAACAAGGCGCGAAACCCTTTATCGACCGATACAGTAAGGCGGTGTCGATTTGGTTCTTTTCCGTGGCTCTCGGCACAGTCGCTCTCATGGTGAACAGGTGCTGCGAGTTCAACGCGCAACAGGATGAGATTATGCGCGACATTGAGAACAATCTGAAATCTATCGAAAGGAGTAATCATGAATAACGCTGTCTTTGGAATTGGTGGGCTTACCCTGTCTGCGGGCGCGATTATCGGCATGATTGACCCTGTGTCCGTTGACGGATGGCTGAAAACAGGGGCGTTCGGTGTGGGAACTGCATTGCTTGCATGGCAGTTGCTCCGGGCATACCGCCGTCAGGACGAGCTGCAAAAGCAAGCTACGGAAGCCTTGCAGAAGTGCGCTCAATGCCCGCTGGCTTTGGCTGCAAACGAAAGCCTTTTGAATGAACTTGCCAACAAAGTGAAGAACGAGAAGCATGAACATTGAGGACATCAAGAAGGAAGTCGCGTTTGCACAACGACTCATGCGCTTAGATGGGTATGCGTGCGGAGTGGTCGATTGCATTTGGGGTAAGAAAACGGAAGCCGCATGGCAATGCTGGCTGCGTGATGCTCTTGCCCACAAACAGGCAATCGGTGCGCTTGATACGCGGAGTGAGGGCAATCTGGAGACGCTTCTTCCGAGTTGCCAAAAAGCAATCCGTGCATGGTTCAAGGGGCGGGTACTGCCGTGGGCAGAACAGAACGGCTGCGTGGTGAAAATCATCTGCGGCACGCGAAGTTACCGCGAACAGGACAAGCTCTATCAGCAGGGGCGTACTCTCCCCGGTATTGTTGTCACCAAGGCTAAAGCCGGTTATAGCAATCATAACTTCGGGATTGCGTTCGACCTCGGTGTGTTCGTCAACGGCAAGTATGAGGAGGGAGACAAGCTCTATCGCAAGCTCCACGCCGACTGCGGATGCCCCGATGGCTTCCTGTGGGGTGGTGACTGGAGGTCTATGCCCGACACCCCGCATTATCAGCTCGCCCGCTTTGGTGACACCACAGAGAAAATCCGCAAAGTTTTCATTGCTTGATTATGGGCTGGGGAAGTATCAGAAAGAGCATAACGAAGCCGTTTAAGGAAGTCGGCAAAGCGATTCATTGGACGGATATTCGCACGCCTGTTGTCACCGCTGCTGCCGTGGCTGGCGCGGTGTACACAGGCGGTGCAACCCTTACGGCATTGGCCGGAACAGGTGCGGCTTCCTCGATGGGTGTTGCTGGCGGTCTGTCTGCCGCCGGGGCGGCTATGACCTCCGGCTCTGCCCTGGGCTACGCTGCCCTTGCGGGCGGGTACATGGGCTATACCTCCGAACAGCAGAGCCGCGCACTTGCCGCACAGCGAGAATCCGATGCTGCTACGTTGGCGGCGGCGGACAAGATGGCTGCTGCATCAGGAACGCCGATGGCAACACAGGCTGCGGCTACACAGGTTGACATGGCGGCGGTGCAAGCTAACGATGCGACTGCGGCTCGCCGCCGATATTCACTCTCCCGTACTGTCAACGGCTCCTCCCTGCTGGGAGGGTTCGGCTCCTCCACGCGCAGAACAACATTAGGGTAATGTCTGACAAGGCAAAAGAATACGTTTCTTTGGCTCAAAGCCTTTTCTCCGCGCAAGCTGCATCCCGCACAGCGTGGAAATCGGTTGTAGGCAAGGTGATGCCGGAGTTGCTGCCGCCCTCGATGCTGGCAGAAAATCAGCGCGGCAACAAGGCACCTCAACGCTTCTGCCCCGAAGCTGCCGAAGCCGTCAAGAAGCTGGCTTCTGCTCACTCTAACTACATCACGCCGATTGGCTACCGCTTTTTCCGTTTCGCGGATTGGTCGCCCGGCAAGACCGAAGCAGATGCG
Source organism: Akkermansia sp. (assembly GCA_030536145.1). GTDB lineage: Bacteria > Verrucomicrobiota > Verrucomicrobiia > Verrucomicrobiales > Akkermansiaceae > Akkermansia. Next base: position 102,334 of record JAUNQN010000003.1, on the reverse strand, counting down.
GATGCCGACAAGTGGTATGCCCATGCGTCCGATGTGGCACAGGAAGCCCTTGAACGCTCTAATTTCCACACCGCCATCATCAGCGTGTACATCGACCGAGTGGCAACCGGAACAGGGCTGCTTTATGTGGACGCTGACGAAAACAACGGAGAGCTGAATTTCCAACATATCCCTGCTGGCACTTACTCGATTGCGGAAGATGCACAGCACAATGTGAGTACAGTCGTGCGAGAGTTCAAGCTCACGGCGGCACAGGTGGCACAGCAGTTCGGGATGCAAGCCCTGACTGTTGACATGAAGCGAGCCTACGACCGCCCCGAAGAACGCTTCAAAACGGAGTTTACCATTATTCATGTGGTGACTCCGCGTGAGGGATTCATCGACTCTTTCCGCTATGTGCCAAAGGCGAAGATGCGCTACGCAAGCGTGTACATCGACAAGGCGCACAGCGAGATTATTCACGAAGATGGCTACATGGAGATGCCCTTCATGTGTACCCGATTTCTGCGCTACGGCAATCAGGTGTATGGCTATTCCCCCCTTGTAAGTGTCTCTGCCGCCATTGACGACCTCATTGTACTCAATCAATGCGTGGTGACAACAGCTCAAAGATGCGCTATTCCAAGCGTGCTTGTGCCGCCCGATATGGCGGGGCTGATTGACTTCCGCGCGGGCGGGCAGACAGTCGTGCCTATCCAATACCTCAACAGCCAAGTGCCGCGCGAGTTTGCCCCGCCCACGGATGCAAGAATCGTCCTTGAACATCGAAAAGCTCTAATCGACATCGTGGAGGGCGCGCTGTTTATTCCGCTGCTGGAGGTGGTAAGCCGGGTAGAACGCACGATGAGTGCAACCGAAGCGAACTACCGAGAGCAAGAGCGTATCATGACTTTTACGCAGAGCTTCACCCAATGCGTGTGCGATTTCAGACCTCTCATGTGCCGCATTTTTGCGCTGCTGCTCCGTGCCGGGCGTTTCCCCGAAAAGAATATGCCCCGCAACTTGATTATTCAACAGGTGGAGGGCGAGCGCGTAGTAAGGGAATACCTCAATTTCCCTCGCGTGGCGTATATCGGTCGCATGGCACAGGCGTATGAGCGAAACCAAATGTCGGGTGCGGAGATTGCCATGACGAAGCTCGTCCAGCTCGGTTCGGTGCTGCAAAACCCGAAGCTCACCATGATTTTTGACTGGGATTCTTTCGCCCGCGACACCGCGATTGCCAACGGAATGCCCGCCAAGTATCTGCTCGACCCTGACGCTGTGGACGAATTGTATGCACAGCTCATGAAGCAACGACAGGAGCAGATGAACGCCGAAGCATCCTTACAGGAAGCGGAAGCGAGAGAACACAACGCCAACGCCACAGCGGCGTTGGCACAAGCACAAGCTCTATGATGAACGAAATATCCCCTGACGCTCAAGCTCGGTTCGCACAACTCAAGGATGAAGCCCTGCGCGACCGAGAAATCATCCGCACAGGCGTTTCCCGACAAGCACTAGAGGTGCTGAAAAGACGCTGCGGCTACGACCTCCCCGTGTTCCAAAGCTGCGACCAGTTCGGTCAGCCGTACAGCGACACGGCGTTTGTTCACCAAGCAATGCTCCGCGACGGCAAGCGCGAAGTCCTTTGCTACATCGAAACTTGCCTTTCCCAAAATAAGCAATGATTAAGCTACATACACGATTGAGATACCCGGAGCCTGACGACACAGGTGCGGGTTCCACCACGCCCTCGACCTATTCTCTCGACTCCGTGCCTGACGAGCCGGAGGAGCCGCAAGGGGGTGAGGTTCAGGAGCAGACTCCCCCTGCGTCCGCTGCCGAAGAATACACCCTCACGTTCGACGATGCCGACAACATCAATGAGGGGTATCGTGCTGTGTTGACGGCGGCGGCAAAGGAAACCGAGGGGCTGGATGCTGCCACGGCTTCCCGCCTTTTCCATAACCTCACAGGTAAACTCAATGCCGAAAGTCAGCGTATCTTTCTTGAGGATGATGCCGCACTCAAGGCTGAATGGGGGCGAGACTTTGAGCCGCGCGTAAAGCAGACGCTTTCGTTCATGAAGCGACATTTTGCCCAAGCTGGATGCACCCCCGAAGAAGCCGCCATGTTTGAGAATCCCCGCGCCCTGCGCGTGATGAACAAGCTCATGAAGGTGTTTTCCGAGGGTAAGGCCGCTGGAACAGGCGGTGCTGCCACAGCCCCGACAATGAGCAAGGAGGAGCTGATACGCGCTAAGACGAGGGAAATCATCGAGGAACGCAAGAAAGCAGAGCCTAATCAGGCACGGCTGCGTGAGCTACGGCGCGAAATCAACAAAGCCGTTGGATTGAGCGTCTGATAGGGCTTTACAGCCTTTCCGTTTGTGCGTTCTCGGCACTTCCGAGAACGCACATTCGATATTGAGGGAGTGAGCTTTATGCTCACAGCATGGTTAACAACAAAGATATAACCGAGATGCTTCGGGATGCTTACCAGCCCGAACTCATCGAGGACTTGCAGGACAAGGTGCAGAGCTATGCACCTTTCGTTACCCACATCGAGGCTTCCGGCAAACAGGTCGAGTTTAACTCCATCGGTTCGGTGGAAGCGGGTTTCCGTGTGGGGAAGTGGGATAAGAAAGTAGACCAAGAGCCGCTGTATGGCCGCCGCTCCATGCGTCCTGTCTCGCTGGCACTTTCTCTCAAGTACGCCAAGGACGACATGACACTCAAGGGCGACTTTGCTGCTGGCCCCGCCGACTTCATCAGACAAATGGGGTATGCGTTCAATCGCGGCATTGACGCGGTTGTGCTGGGCGTGGTGTTGAAGAACATGAAGAAGTCTGCTTCTGATGTTGGCCGTCCTTACTGGACGATTGCTCCATCGACTGACCTTGCCGCTCCTGCATCTTTCTACAATGGTGCTGCATTGGGGGGCATTGTCGGTACAACGTACATTGGCGACACTCTGACTACGCCTGAAACGCTTGACCTCCAAGCCCGCCTGAATGACGGCACGCTCCTCGCTGCGGACAACACCAAGGCAAAGGCTCTTGACCTTGACATGGTGCTGACCGGGGTAATCCCTGCGGGGTACTCTCCCAAGGGTGCGTTCGTTCTGTGCGGTCTGACAGTCGAGAAGGTGCTGGCTCTCCGTGAAGCAATGGAGTCTCGCAACGCCATTGAGCCGGGGGAGGTTATCAACCTTGCAATCACGCCTGCCATGAAGTATGAGCTTATCCGAGATGAGCGACTTTGGAACAATCAAAACGGCTTCCAAACGCTGCGTAATGGCTTGTTCTCTGAACTGCTCGGCGTGCGCTTCCTCGTCACGAATAAGGTTCCGATTGTCAACGTAGGTACAGCAGAAAATCCCGCTTGGCAGTTTGCTTGCCCTGCGTGGAAATCCTCGGAGGTGATGATGGGTATGTGGGACGACCTCGACTTTGAAATCACGAAGCCGGAGGACCATTGGGGTAAATACCGCATTGCCGCACAATGCGCTCTGGGCTGCGCTCGCCGCCGCAAGGAGACTGTGATGCTGGTGATGTGCGACGCTGGCCTACCCGCTTTCAGCGAGAGCGATTCCGAGTTGGTGAAGCATACTGTCGCCGTCAACGAGGACTAAGAAACACAATTAAGTATTCAGTCGAGCAAGGGTTTCATCACCTTTGCTCGGCTCTTTTTGTTCGTGCGGAAACGCACATAGAGAATAGGAGCAGAAAGCGTTTTAATGTACGCAACAACACCATATTGGACATGGCAAAACAATCAATTACTCAGAAAACACTCGACCCCGCCGAACTGTTTACCCGCGACCAGCTCGCCAAGCTCCTGAAATGCAGCGTCAATACCATCACCCGACTAACAAAGCAGGGGATGCCCGCGTACTTCATCGGGGCAAAGCAACAGCCCGGCAAAGGTGCGCGCCCTCGGTACAGTCTTGAAAATTGCAAGCGGTGGATGGAAGCTCGGACACGAGCATACAGCACAGCATCACCACTAAATTTCTGAGCTGTATTTTATAAGCCCTCCACTACGGAGGGCTTTTTTTAGATTGATATTCATTCTTGGCAAAAAGTGGTTGCATTATGGTTGCAAGTTGGTTGCATCTTAACTGCGTTTTTGTGGTGTTTTCTGCTCCTTTGAGAAAATACGGACAGATTTCACAAAAAAGACTTGCCAAATCGTAAGCCATTGAATATAATGCTTCCAGCAAATAACATAAGGCTTTTCGGAGTCAGGAGTTAATAGAGCAAATGGGCTCAAGAAGTTGCATCGCACGCAACAGGTCAGGGGTTCGAATCCCCTATGCTCCACTTAATCCCAGAAACCGAATCAGAAAACAATCTGGTTCGGTTTTTGCTTTGCATTGATTTTCAATAGTTACAATCGCTTAGGCATTGCGCGCTCGCAAGCCCCGCCACCGCCCCGCCGGGCGCAAAACGTCCCCAAAAGGCCAAAAAGCCTAAGCATGCCTAAGCCCGTTTTGCTAAGCTCAAACGCTTTTTAGGGTCACTAAAGATGTCTCGAATCTACAATCTGTTGATTCTGTGAGCTTAGGCGGTTTTATGGTGATAGCAGCTCTGTGGCAAGCAAAGATGTCTCGAACTGGCAAGCTACACAGAATCAGATGTTTAAGTGCCATTTTTCAGCGAGTGGCAACCTAAAATGAAACATCGCTTGCAAGGGGATAAAAAGACACTTGCAAGCGATAGCTAAAGGACGAGCCCAAGGCTCATTCTCGTCCTACCGCAAGGCACAGGGCTGTGGTGGCATGGATTCGGGGGAAAATTGTCATCATTATTCTCTATCTCCTTTACATGTAATAATACTTCCCGGTACCGAATCCGCAACAAAAAAATCCCTTTTCGGAAAAGTGTCCCTAATGCATATTAACCAGAAAATATACTGAATACTATACATTTTATACATTTTTTATTCATTTTTCTAGTGAATACTATTGAAATTAGATATGAATGCCATATTTTTTAGATTATTTTTGGACTTATGATTTTAGAAAAGCCTAGCCGATTACCGACTAGGCTTTTACACTATATTTCTATATGTTAGATACCACTTTTTCTTCTATTGCAATCACTACAAAGCATCTGGCAATTTTCCTGCTCCCTTTTTACAAAAGTGTGTCTATATGCCAAATTTCAATTTCATTGACTAACATCATCTCGACAAACTGGGATTTGTATATATCATACGACTATTGATTGTCGTAATAATATATTGCTTTTTCGTACAATTCTCGGCATTGCTTTTCATCTCCCCAAGATAATGGGTCGTCTGCATAGCATAATATACTACATGGTTCTTCTTCCGATAATTCACTTGGCAAACACTTCCATAATTGATACATTCGTTTCCCGAATTTCTCAAGATTTATTTCAGCCGCGTATATATCTTTAAGTTTTCTCATTAGCTTTACACTAAACTGAGTGAAATCTAATTGTCTTTCATCAAATAAATAGCGTAGATGAAGCATCGCATCCTTATAATTTCTTCCTTCTAAATCGAGCAAAACTTCATCCTGTGGATTTTGGAGAAACAACTGGTCAAGTTTTTCTTTATATTCATCATATTTTTCATAGCCAATGCTCCAAAGAACGGCATATACGATTAACTCTTCCATTTGCTTGATCCTTTCACAGCAAAATTAAATTTTACTGCCCTTACGAAATTCTAACTTGTTTAATTACGAAAATTTGAATTTTATCTGTCTATATGATAAGACACACAAATATAAAAAGGGACACAAAAAATTGCAGAAAGTGCAGATTTTCTAATAAATAGACGCTCGTGGCGGGTATTTTGTTGCGCGTTTCCGGCATTTATGTTGCCGATGGAATAGACGAGGAAATAGTTTTCATTTGGAGACATTGATATATTGATAAGTACGAGTCGGTTGAGAGAATCTTCCGGTAAAAACAGTGCTCCATTCCTTGCCACACAGTATTTCGATGAGGTAGCGGTCATTTTCGAGTTTGCAGCGGAGGTCACGCCCGGGGTATCCGGGGCTCATGATTGTTTGGTTGAGCAGTTGCCAGCTGCCATCCGGCTGTTTTTTTACCAAACTGAACAAATAAATACTTGCGCCGGAGCCGACTTCAACGCAAAGCAGATAACAGTCCGGTGTGATTTCATGATACAGCATGGGAACAAAAACCCAATTACATCTCGATTCGTACGCCGCGCTCAGCTCCGGAGTGTGGCGATAGATATCAATGACTTCCTGCGCTTGCTCCGGTTGCAGATACTCAAGTGAGCACTCAGCATGAAGCGGTGCTACGGCCACCGTCGCAAGGCACAGGGCTGTGGTGGCAAGGATTCGGGGGATGGTGGTCATGGACATAACTAAGCGTGTATCTGTTACGGGGCATTATATCAATTCCAGCTCCTCTGTTCAAGCGCGGCGGGCATTTTTATTGAGTGTTTCTGCATTTTTGTTGCCGATGGCGCAAAAACAGAGCCAAAAGCCGAGGATTTGCTCGAAGTGGAGCCCTTGGTCTGCCGGGTGCGGGTCATGGTCTTGCGTGCCTGTCTGGGCGTAGATTTATCGAAGCCTGAGTGGCTTTTTATGCGTTATTTCCCCGCCGCAAGGCAGAGGGCTGTGGTGGTCAGGATTCGGTGGATGGCGGGCATGGTTAAAAATAAAAACGAGAAATATTAGAGGCAATACCAAAAAGTTTTTCCTCGTGTCACGGAATCATCATAAAGATGGCGACAGGCATCAGCAATAATACAGCCCCTGCAACCATTCCCCACCGCGGAGATCGACCTATGGCCGGTCCCAGCAGCAACCAAGTGCCGAAATAGGCAAACAGTGCGAAAATTGCTATGTCCTGAAAGCTACGCAGCGAAATGTCAGCACTCGGCGAATCGTTAACATGGTCGAGATAACCAGTGGCGGGTTTACCCAGCTGAGCTCTAGACATCGGGTCTGCCATATCAAGCGTATTACCGCGCTGGCGACCTACTAAGGTGACCTCAGCTCCGGAGGGCAGCGTAGCCAGTCTCGTATCGCCCACCTTCATCCAATTTACCCCGGGAGTATTGATAGCAAAATAGCAGAAAGGAATCGCGCCCTTGGCATACAATCCTTGCACCTGCCATATCCCAAGCTGCAGCTCATCAGCATTAGCAATTGTTGTATGCTTCTGAATCTCGATGACTTCGGAGTAGGTTCCTAGTTCGCCCACATTCAGTGCCTCATGGGTACAGAGCTGTCCCGTTACCCGCACCAAACACCCCTCATGCACCGGGTCAATCTTCTCCGCGTTGGCTGCATATACTCGCTCACTCTGCCAATACTCTTTCAGCATGTCAGCCTCTATACCCAGCAACAACAGCATCACCAACATGAACGCCCCTCCAAAAATCACAATAAACGGCCTTATAACAGCCCATACCATGCTTGTGGACTCTGTGGTTCTCTTCTTAGGGCTCTCGTTAATTGACATAATCATTTACATTCTATACACCTATGTTAACACATTTCGCTGACGAATCCGCAGCAAAAATGCAAAAAAGTTGATTTTTCTATCATATAGACGCACGCGGCAAGCATTTTGTTGCGCGTTTCCTGCAATTTTGTTGCCGATGGCGCAAAAATAGGGCAAAAAGCCGAGGATTTGCTCGAAGTGGAGCCCTTGGTCTGCCGGGGGCCACCATAGTCATCCTCCAGGTCCAGGAGCTGGAGGCGCTGCCCTACAGCCCCAGCTCCCTTGATTTTTTTGTCAGCCAATCCAGCTCGAACTCCCTCTTGCCCAGCAGGCGTTCAAGGCGGGCTATGCGTGTCTGCAACTCCGCCTCCCTCGTCTTCCTCTTGCGCTTGAAGCCCTCCGCGAGGTGTTCCTTGGCCTGCCGTTTCCAGTCTTGCACCAAATCCGCGCTTATCCCGTGGTCGGACGCGATTTGCTGAATCGTCTTGGTGCCTTTGAGCGCCTCGAGTGCCACTTCTTGCTTGAATGCCGCGCTGTAGCGGCCTCTCTTGTGTATGGGGTGTGCCATAATGTGTATCCTTTCTTGGTTATTATACACCCTCTTGCCCGATGCGGCCACTTTTCCGGCTTAGCCTACCGTCCTAATTTCTGGGGCCACCATATTCATCTAGGAGAATTACACTATTGGCATTCAGCTTTTCGAGCTTTTTAGAGGCGGGCAGCAAATAACATTGTCCTTTTTTGAAGTACCCCACACGTGCAGGATGATAATTGTGTATTTTTATCATTTTACTTTCCCCCTCATAGACTAAACGGGCCGTAATCACGTCTACAACATGAAAGGAATCGTCAGCATACAAATCTTCGCTTGTAGAAACATCTTCGATATAAAGACGGGAATCGCCCGACGTTGTCCCAGTTCCGTAATTGTCTGATAAAGCTGCTTGTGTGTGGATTTCTGTGCAGCCACCCACCCCCGCCGCCGCAAGGCAGAGGGCAGCGGTGGTCAGGATTCTATGGAAAATTGTCTTCATCATTTTCTATCTCCTTTACATATAATAATACTTCCCGGCACCGAATCCGCAACAAAAAAATTGCGAAAAGTGCAGATTTTCTAATAAATAGACGCACGCGGCAAGCATTTTGTTGCGCGTTTCCTGCCATTTTGTTGCCGATGGCGCAAAAACTGAGCCAAAAGCCGAGGATTCGCTCGAAGTGGAGCCCTTGGTCTGCCGGGTGCGGGTCATGTGGTGCAAAGTGGTCCGGGCGCTCATCACTGAGCCTGCAGTTCGAGGAGTCTCTTGCGATTGTTGCTTTTCGGATTGGTGTAATCTAAAGCCTTTTTGCCGGAGTTATCGTGGGCATGGAGGTCCGGTTTGGCGGACATCAGGCGCTGCCATGCTTCATCGGCGATATAGCCTTGCACCGCGTACATGAGCGGGGTGCGCCCGGCGTTGTCGCGGGCGTTGATATCGGCCCCGAGGGCAGTGAGGACAGGCACCATCCAACCGTGATCCTGCTGCATGAGCGAATACATGAGCGGTGTGCGGCCTTCACTGTCGCGGCTGTTGATATCGGCCCCGGCGGCTATGAGCAGGCGGAAGGCGGCTTCGGAATCGGGGGAGAAGGAACGCCTGTAGCATGCAGTCATGAGTGCATTCTGCCCGGCCTGATTGCACACTTTAGCATCTGCCCCATTGGCCAGCAACAGCTGAGTGCAGCGAGTCTTGCTATCTTGGACTTGGGGACCCCGACTTCTTTCCCAGCTATAGCAATTCAGGAAGCCCTTCTGTTCCAACTGCGCAAGAATCAAAGCGGTGTTCCCCTGCAAATCCCGCGCATGCACATCCGCCCCGGCGGACAATAACAGCTCCACCATGTCCGCTTGGTTTGTGTTTGCCGCCATCATCAACGCCGTGCGCCCGAGGGTGGAAGCCTTGTTCACATCCGCGCCGCCGGCCAGCAAGATTGAAACCTCACGGGGATTGCGCATCAGAACCGCCTGCATCAGCGGGGTAAGTTCTGTGGCGGGCAGGCCGTTGAGGTGCTCATAAATAGCGGTATAAGCCATTTCCTGCTCAAGCGGATATTGTACAGCGACATTATGTCGACTGCAGAACATGTGAGTGATAAGCTCAGAGGCGGTCAGGCCATCTGCATTCCTCAAGGTTTTATCTGCTCCGGCTGTCAGCAGGGCTGCCACATGCGGCACATTGCCGGCAAAAGCCGCCCGCATCAGGGCAGTCTCTCCCTTTTCGTTGCTGTGGTTGATTTGGGCTCCGGCTGTCAGCAATATTTGCAAGGGTTCGGGATTTTTAGCTCTGGCAGCATCCATTAACGCCGTGTCGCCATTGCCATCAGTGGTATTCACATCAGCACCCGCAGCCAGCAGCATGCGAACATAGTCCACTTTTCCCTGTCTCGCGGCATGAGCCAAGGCATATAATCCTGCTTGATTGGGAGCGTTAGCATCTGCCCCGGCTGCTAACAGCATTTGCAGCACTCGGGCATCTTTTCTTTCGGTTGCCTTCCAGAGATATGAATTCCCCGGCGGGTTCGCGTCCGCTCCGGCTTCCAGCAAGGTACGCACACTATCGGCATCTCCCGTCCAGACCGCCGCCGCGAGTGGCGTTTCATTATAGCCGGGAATGCCCAGCCCTTTGTTCACATCTGCCCCGGCGGCAATGAGCAATCGCAGTACCTCCGGCGAGGCTTTGCATTGCACTGCGCTAGTCAGCACAGTGCCTTCGCTGTCGTGGCGCCCGGCACGAGCTGTAGCGTCTGCCCCGGCTTTCAACAGCAAGGCCACGTGTCCGGCTTTGCTCGATTTTGCTGCGTACACAAGCGCTGTATGGCCGTAATCCGAGTCTGCCGGAGTAATGTCTGCCCCGGCAGCCAGCAGCATTTCAGCAATCTCCGTTGTCGGATTTTTTCGAGAGACGCATACCCCCATGAGAGCCGTCCACCCCTTGACATCGCGGGCATTGACATCCGCTCCGGCGGCCAGCAACATACGCACAATGTCCGTATATCCATGCTGACAGGCATGCATTAAGGGGGTATTGTTATGCCACTCCGGGATATTGGGATTAGCCCCGGCAGCCAGCAGAGCGCGCACCTCATCCGCATTCCCACGGCGCACGGCCATCATTAACGGGGTGCGGTCACACATTCCCTGTCGGTTGATTTCTCCGACCGGGGGCACAGTGAATTCTGCTCCTGCAACTGTTAAGGGAGGAAGAAGCGCAGCAGCCACTAGCACAGAACATACAAAAGGTCTCAGATTCATAGTATATGGAAGATGGTTATCTGATACGGTGTCATGTTACCAGAATCCGGGAACCCTTGCAAGCTGTTAGTTCGGAGCGGGGAGATAATTCCATGCAACTAAGCGCAAAAACAGGCCCGCAAGCCTAGGAAGCCCCGCCGATGGAGCCCTTGGTCTGCCGGGGCTCCTTCCTACCCTGCAAGGTGGCATTTTGGCCTGTTTACCGCCTGCTGGGGCTCACATCAGCCCCAAAAGGTCAAAAAAACTAAGCACGCCTAAGCTCCTTTTTCTAAGCGCGAATTCATGTTAGGTTCACTAAAGAGGCCTCGAATCTACAATCTATTGATTCTGTGAGCTTAGGCGATTTTGGGGCGATAGCAACTCTGTGATAAGCAAAGATGTCTCGAACTGGCAAGCTACACAGAATCAGGTGTTTAAGGCGCATTTTTTACCGAGTAGCAACCTAAAATGAAACATCGCTTGCAAGGGGGTAAAAAGACACCTGCAAGCGATGGACGGGAGCCGGGAATCATTCTTGTCCAGCCTTGGGGATTCCTAGCCGGGGCGGGTAAAAATTACTTCATTAACAGGTATGCCACTAATTCACCTGTCTCCGGCGAACAGAAAAAATATCCGGCTCCGCCTAATGTTTTTCCCAGCTTAAATCCCTCCCTTTCGCCCCTGAATACGAGAGTTTCAGTCGGCAATTCTTGAACGGGAATCCATGTTCCTTGTAGGGTTAGGACTCTTTGTACATAGAAACGCCCGCTTTCCATACATTCCTGCAAGGTGGCTTTGTAGGTCAACGAGTGATAGCTCAGTTTTGGATTTTTCTGCCACTGCAACCGGATTTGCTGTTCAGCCTGCTCAAGCGCAGCCTGATTCGGGGCTGCCTGAGCACTGCAGCTACTCACCCCCACCGCCGCAAGGCAGAGGGCTGTGGTGGCAAGGATTTTATGGAAAATTGTCTTCATCATTCTCTATCTCCTTTACTTATGATAATACTTCCCGGCACCGAATCCGCAACAAAAAATTGCAGAAAGTGCAGATTTTTTTTGAATCATCAGTGACTTGTCTTTGTCTGAACGGTGGCTGATTTGGAGGCGTTGAAGCGGGTGAGATAGAAGGCAACCAGCAGTTGCAGTATGTTATATGCCGGAGTGATGCCGCTGAGCAGTATTTTCAGACTCTCGGGCAGGGAGGGACGGGGCAGTAGTTCGGCGTTGATGAGTTCTGCCCAGGTAAGCTGCAGACCGAGCAGTGCCGCAACGCTCAGGAATGCCGCCAGAAGCCACCGCGGCATGAGTATCTGCCCGCTGCGGGCTGCGACCAGCTGCGACAGGCGGCCGTAGGCTACAAAATGCCACGCATAGCCGAACAGCGGGACAAGCAATGGCAGCGCGGCAGCCAGCGGCGTGGGAATCCAGACGGGTTCGCCCCCTCCGGTGGGGAGTTGGGATACATTGCTCCAGGTGCGGTACACCAGCACCATGAGGATGACGGCTACGGCAATGCCGGGAAGCACTTTGCCTGCCAGCCAGACGGCCACCATCAGAGATTGGTCAGGGATGTGGAGCTCATTAGATGGAACCTCCCAAGGGATGTAGGAACAGATAGTCAGTATCAGCAGGGTGATGAATAGAGCCTTGGTTGAGCGGAATGCGGGGGAATTCATATGGCAATGCGTGAGAGGGTTAGGGGCTGATTAGAGGGAGTCGGATGAATGGCTGGTTCCGAAATGGATGAAACTCATCACTCACCAGAGAATAAGACAGCTGAGCCAGTAAACGGGGTAGTTCCCGTAGATTTTGTGGCAACAGATGCAGGAGAACAGGGGGAACAGAATGCCCATCGCCGCGAGACACAGGGCTGAGGTGGCAAGGATTTTACGGAAGATGGTCATAACTAAGCGAGTATCTGTTACGGGGCATTATATCAATTCCCACCCCTCTGTTCAAGCGTGGATGGCATTTTGTTGAGCGTTTCCTGCATTTTTGTTGCCGATGGCGTGAAAACAGAGCAAAAAGCCGAGGATTTGCTCGAAGTGGAGCCCTTGGTCAGCCGGGGCTCCTTCCTACCCTGCAAGGTGGCTTTTTGTAAGAAATTGGTACTGGCGAAAGTTCCTCATAACTTGCCATCTCGTGCATGTTGTGCTATAGTGTCTTTATGAACGGTCGTCAGCGTCGCAAGCAAAAAAAATACCGGAGTCAGTTGTGGAAGGCCATACAGCTTGGGCCTCTTAAGCTGGTTCGCAAGTTGCTGCGCTTTGTGAAAGCTGATGACGATATGATTCATAGTGCCATTGCAATCGGAGTAAGCGCTGAAATAGTGGACCTGCTGCAGAAAAGTTCCGGTATGCCGGAGGAAGAGCTGGCAAAATGTCGCCTATCGCAAGCACTGGAAGCGGACGATACTGAGCAGGTGCAGCAATATCTGAATTCCGGAATGAGCCCGGATGTTGTGATGGATTCCTATGGGAATCGCCCATTGCACCGGGCGCGTTCGGCGAGGATGGCTCGCTTGCTTCTGGAAGCCGGGGCTGATGTGAATGGGCTGGCCCGTTATGGTGAATCGCCTGTGTTTTTTGCCCGAGGTGAGGTACTGGAGACTCTGCTGGCCGCTGGAGCAGATGCCTCGATTATCGGCAAATATGGACAATCTGCACTGATGAATTATCATCCTGCTGAGGAAATGCGCATGTTACTGGCGGCAGGGGCGAATCCGCATGCTGTTTGGGCCGGTGGTTATACCGCGCTGCACAGTGTGGTGGATGCTGAAAGTGTGGCCATACTTGTACAGCGTGGATTGGATGTGAATGCCCGGCTCAAATCCGGTGATACTCCGCTGTTCCGTCCACACACTCCCGATGTGGCTCGCGCCTTGCTGGATGCCGGGGCTGACCCGTGCGCGGTGAATAAGGAGGGCGCCACGCCACTGCATGAGTGCACTTGTTCGGAGACTGCCGAAATGCTCCTTGCTGCCGGGGCTCATGTGAATGCAGAGGATGAGCAAGGACGCACACCGCTGGATTGGGCTTTAGCTCACCCGTACCAGCATAAGATTCAGAAACAGTACATAGCTACACTGATTCGCGCAGGCGGGAAAAGGGGCAGCGCTCAGCAGGGCTCTCATCGTTCTGCAGACGGATGATGCGCTGCACCCCTCCAGCAAAAAGACTGACAAAAGGCATACCACATAGCTTGTGATTTTGAGTCGGCGATTCTTTGAGCTTAAGCGAGTACCTATTACGAGGCATTATATCAATTCCCGCCCCTCTGTTCAAGCGCGGCGGGCATTTTGTTGAGCAGTTCCTGCATTTTTGTTGCCGCTAAGCGCAAAAACGGGCCCGCAAGCCTAGGATGCCCCGCCGGTGGAGCCCTTGGTCTGCCGGGGCTCCTTCCTACCCTGCAAGGTGGCATTTTGGCCTGTTTACCGCCTGCTGGGGCTCACATCAGCCCCAAAAGGTCAAAAAAACTAAGCACGCCTAAGCTCCTTTTTCTAAGCGCGAATTCATGTTAGGTTCACTAAAGAGGCCTCGAATCTACAATCTATTGATTCTGTGAGCTTAGGCGATTTTGGGGCGATAGCAACTCTGTGATAAGCAAAGATGTCTCGAACTGGCAAGCTACACAGAATCAGGTGTTTAAGGTGCATTTTTTGTCGGGTGGCAACCTAAAATGAAACATCGCTTGCAAGGGGATAAAAAGACACCTGCAAGCGATGGACGTGAGCCGGGGCTCATTCTTGGCCAGCCTTGGAGGAGCTCTAGTCTTGCAGGTGGTGTTTTACGCAGAAAACAATCATTCACCCAGTTTATATTTATTGGCCGGAGCTCCCAGATTAACCAAAAAGGTAATCAGGTTATGCAATTCTAATTTGGAAGCCATCCACACAGCATGGTCTAAAATCTCTGCGGATGGAGTCTCTTGCTTTAGTAGCTCATCGAGGTCTCTGCATAAATTTGGCAAGATTCCTGTGCGCAAAATACTGTGACCATCGCCTAAATCACACTTGTTGTTTGCTAAGACTCTCATGATATACCGTGTTTCTGCGGAAGAATTTTGCAGATACCGGGAAATATCCTCCTCGTATGACTCATTAGGAACTAATCCTCCGGATAAAGTCTTGTCTAATGCCTTTTGAGCCAGAGGTGGCAACTTGACGGCGGAAACAGCGGGAAGCGGTGGCTCAGAATCAGCTGCATCGAGGTCTGACGTTTGTATGCACGAACTCACCCCCATCGCCGCAAGGCACAGGGCTGTGGTGGCAAGGATTCTGGGGATGGTGGGCATGGTCAAAAAGTTATCTTTCCATCAGTCAGTAACGGGGAACTCCGGAAGTGAAAATTCTATTTCCGCTGTGTACCATTTGTAGCCGGGCGGTAATAGTTTATCTACATCAGATGCCATGCTAGTAGGGTGGTCTATGAACGACGGGTGTATACCTTCGCGCAAGCCGAAGTGCCATTCCGGTTGAACCTTTTGAAAATCAAAAAAATCGCGTGCCAGACTGTCGCGGAATTGCTCTTCCCGGCTAAGCAATTCTCGCCCTATTTCTTCCGGTAAAGCATACGAATACGTTACGATTTGGGAAAATTGGCTCTTCCCGCCATACCTGCATCTATACTCACCTTCTTTGAACTGATACGGAAGAAGGAGCCTTTCATGTAGGAACTCGGCGACAGCTGTTCCAGTGTCTCTCATGACACGAGCCGAGAGGTCTTTACCGACTACCTCCTGTTGTTCTATAAGCAATTTCTGATGGTGGTTTTGATACAGAAGTATGCCAATACACACGGCCGCCACGATATGGAGCCAGTTATGGGCAGACAAATCAAGAATCCTATTTTTTAGTGACATTCACATCTATCTCCTTTACATATAATAATACTTCCCGGCACTGAATCCGCAACAAAAAATGCAGAAAGTGCAGATTTTCTAATAAATAGACGCTCGCGGCGGGCATTTTGTTGCGAGTTTCCTGCATTTTTTGTTTATGGTGGCTCCCTGTTTTTGACAGTTGGCGGCCATCTTTAATCCGCGCTGACTGAGGGTAGGTTCCTTATACAACTTGGGAGTATTGTTTGTCAAGCCATTTTTTCAGCGATTTTGGAGCCTCTCCAGATTGTCTGGCAATTTTGGCTTACACAGGAGCTCAGCCCCACCGCCGCAAGGCAGATGGCTGTGGTGGCGAGGATTCTGGGGATGGTGGTCATAAGATTAATTCTCTATCTCTGAATGTTCAACGGGAGGTTGACACACTATGAGCCCCCCATCCTCATTCAGTATACAGCGTAAAGCCCCCACCTGAACGGTCAGGTACAATTTATTTTGCGGCTGCATCACCCCGGGCTCTATGGAAACAATCTGCGTCGGGAGGTTATATTCATTCTTCCATAAGAGTCGGCGTACCGTGCGGGGCTTGCCTTTTCGCGGTGTGATAGTGGCACATATATACTCTTCACCATCAGACAACTCTGTATGCAAGCTGATTCTTAAACCTCGCGCCCGCACAATGATGGGCTCATTCGCACGGGAAGAATACAAGTGAACTTGTGTGTCTTTACCAAGCTGCACATGGGGTACCTCCCGTCCTTCGGTAAACTCTGCGCGGATATTGTCATAGCGAATCATCTGCACATCCGTCTCACGCGAGGGGGAGATGGGTGGAGCTTCCTCCTGTAATTCCAGCCTCTTACCATCGGCTGTACGTACAGTTGCTCGGTAAAATTGACGTCGAGTAATCCTGAGATGTGGTTTTTTCTGCGGCTCTGTATACAAACTGAGCTCCACGGAATTTTCATCCCACTCAAAACTGATACTTCTCACCTGTTTCGGGGGAGCAATCTTTGCCTGAGTTTCACAACACATGAAGCTCAGTATACACAACAGGTACAAAAAAAATCTGGTCATTCTCTATCTCCTTTACATAAGATAATACTTCCCCGCTCCGAATCCGCAACAAAAAATTGCAGAAAGTGCGTTTTTTCACATAAATAGACGCTCGCGGCGGGCATTTTGTTGCGAGTTTCCTGCATTTTTTGTTGCCGATGGCGTGAAAACTGAGCTGCAAGATGGTGTTTTGGCCCGTTGTTGGGGCGCTTATGGTTGCGTTACTTCTTGCTGTGACGCTTCCGATACGCATCGGAGTACAGCAAACCGGTATAAACGGGGTATTTCTTCTGAGCGTCCAGAATAATAGAGTAGAGAGAATCTCAGCATATTCCGGGTTGCCCTCAGCTCTGTTCTTCCAGAAGGAGCCACCGGGCGGCGGGAATGGAATTGCCCCGTTAGCGAGAAGCAAAGACACTATTTCCTTGTCTTTTCTCTGCATGGCTTCCGTCAGCGGCGTGCCACTCCAGCCATCATGATTCCACCAGTCATTCACTTCCTCGGGATGCTCATTGATACGAGTAATGACAGCCTGACGGGAAGACTCGCTGCCATCCATTTGCTGGATGAGACGAATCAGTACGCTGTCATATTCAAAGTAAATCATATTCCCGAAGCCCGGGTGGTCAGGATTGCCGGGGTAAACTATCTCCTCCGCTTTTGCAGGGAAAAGCGAGAGCATACAACAAGCTGTTGGTACGGAAAAGCGCAAAAAATCAGCACCAATTTAGCCATAGAATTCCCCCCACATACAATAATCCACACACGCCGGCATATACCCCGGTGAGAATTCCATACCCTTTTTTCCGCCACAGCGTGATTCCATACCACACCCAGCATAACAGGCTCACGGCCAAGCAGGCCACAAATGTCCAGCTCTTCACATTACAGTAACAAACAGTCTCGGCTTTTCCCAGAGTGGTCCAGTACGCACTCTGCCAGCTATACCAAGTCGTCATATAAAACGTGTAAAGAGTTCCTAATATCAGGAGGATGGGTGCAAGAACTTTCACGCAGCCATTCTAGCACGTGAGTGAGAAAAGTCAATGTTAACAGAAAGAAAAACAGGCCCGCAAGCCTAGGAAGCCCCCCTTGGTCTGCCGGGGCTCATTCTTGCCCAGCGTTGGGGACGTCCTAGTCTTGCGGGTGGTGTTTTGTGCGTTGATTCTGCCCACCCTCCGCGAATGCTGTATTTCATTTTCCATGACCTCTTACAAGCGATGTGACAGTCTCCTTAATCGGCAGGGCTGCCGCCCCCGACTCCGAAGAAAGAAGAGTGATTAGATTTGATTTTGTTCTCGTCCAATGGTATAAATAAGTCAACCTGACGAGTTATGACGGAACCTACAAATCTTCTGCTGCCGGATGACGAACACTATTATTTCGGCGTGGAGCTGCCGTATCCCCCGGAAGCGGTTCGGGAGCGGCTGCTACGCAAGCCGGAATATCTATATTCCATAAGTTATCCGGAAGCCGAGGATTGCGAGTCCTGGCTGTATCTGTGGCGCTGCAACGAGGGCTGGGAACAACGGGTTGCGCCGGAGGATTCCACAACGGAGTTGCATGCTAGGCATAACATGCGGCTGGATGTGGTGCTCCGTGCGCTGACGGAGGATGAGGCGCTGCGCCCCAGTGCTTATTCATCCCGCAATCCCTTGCAGTATGTGTTGGTCGAGCCTGCCCAAGCGGAGGGCAATCTGACCCTGCCGCATCTGAATCTGAAAGCAGCCACAGGCAACACCGATTATGTGCGCCTGCACACGCTGAAGGCAGCGGAACTGCCATCGTTCTTCGGCGTTTTGAAGAATGAGCCTGCTGAAGAAGTGCCGCAGGAGGTGATAGACCGCTATGCGCAGATGTATGCGCAACGGGCCTTATCAGTGGTAAAATCCATTCACGATGCGGATAGTATGGAGCTACTGCTACCGCTGGTGAATGAATACTACTGCTATTCCTGCAATGTCCAGGTTCGTAGCTCAAATCCTGATGAGGTAAGCCTGCTCCAGAATCAGGTACAAGAGCAGGAAGCCCGCTTATTGCTCGCACCCTGGTATGCCGGATGCCACCACCAGAGACATGCCCATGCCAGCGGGTTGGTGTGCGTGTCCATCGGGCGGGCTGCGAGTGAGTTTGAGCAGGAACTCCTCGATTTTTCACCCGGCCGCAGGCTTTGCTATGAGGTGAAGGAGAAGCATGTTGCCATCATTCGTCCTGCCGATGAGGGCGAACCTGCTCTGCCGCAGCGGGAAAATGGCCGTTTCCATAAGCTGCCCGCCGATTGCGAGCTCTTCCTGTATACTCCCGAGGGGGAGAAAATTGAGACGCATTGGTATTATGCTCCTGCTACCGCGGAAGACGAATAAATAAAGGTTCATGAAATTTTTGTCCGATGAGGTAAGAAAGCTCGTAGTCCCAGAAAGGAAGCGAGCCGCATCAAATCCAGCATTGCGGCCACGCACGACGAAGACGTGAAGCTGGCTCTCAAGTGGGTGGTCAAGGCCGCTGAACAGGGATATGCCGATGCCCTGGAGGTACTGGGGAAACATAAAGCCTCGTGTCCTCCGTTACAGCCCTCGGCACGCTGATTCTGAAGCTTCCTTTACGACCCGCGTGTACTTGTTTCTGTAGACGGAGCCAAAAGTCTCATCCGTTATCACAGTGGATGGGGGGCGCTGTTTATCACGGTACACCGCAGACCGTGCCCGTAGGGCGAGGTCGGAGGGGAACGGATTGCATGCGGACGCCGCCGGGGGAGGTTACCCAAACTCCCTGATCACCGCCTTTTGCTTCCGGCGGGCCTTGACTACCCTCGGCTTGTCTCCCTTCTTGAGCTCCGGGGCAAATGTCCCGGCCCCCTCATCAACTATCCCCAGCAGATACTCGCAAAACCAGACCTCATACCTCCCCTTGCCCAGGCTTTTCATACCCACGCGCTCGCCCCTGAGAGCCTCGGGCAGGAAGTAGTCCATACTGTGCCATTTCAAGTCCCCGTGCTTGTCTATCTTGCGTGTAGCCATACCCTTGTAATCAAAATCGACCAGGCTGCCCATATACTTCCGGGGACTCCGCCGATAGTGTTGCGACGGCGTTTCCCCGTTGAGGGCCTGGTGAGGTCGCAGATTGTTGAACTCATCCACCCATTCATCCATTTCTGCCTGGGTATCTGCCCTTTCTGCCTGCAATTCCTTTTTCATGTCCTTGTGCATCCGCTCATGGGCGCCGTTGTCCTGCGGACACCCTACGCGCCCCCTGTTGAGCCCGATGCCCAGACGCAACCACCAGACGGAGAGCTTGCTGAGTCCAAGTAGCGCCTGGGTACAGGCAAAAGGAGAACCGTTGTCGCCCCGGATGCTTTTGGGCAGGCCATATTTCTTGAAAAGTTCAATCATTGCCGCTCTCACGGTCTCTTCCCTCGAGTCTCCCAATAGTGTTACCCCGATAGTTATAACTGGCCCTGGATGCCAATCCCCTTTGTTGTGTAAGTGTGGTTTGCTATACCCGGATTCGAACATGCGACATCCTGATGTCGCAGGCGCGGAAGCAGAGGGCGGGTATGCCTACCCGCGGAAAATACAAGGGCTGCCATCCAGAAGGATGGCAGCCCTTGGCGGTGAAGGAGGCTTCAGAACTTGAAACGGAAGCCGGCGTGGTAGGAGGTGCTCCAGCGCTGGCGGTCGTACGGCTCGTCGTTGTGGTTGTGCTTGCCGCTGTCGCGCAGCAGGGTGGCGATTCCTACCATAACGCCGAGCTTGTCGCTGAACTGGTAGCCGTACTCCACGTTCAGGATGGCGGCGAGACGCTGCCCCGTGGCGGATGCGTGGGAAAGCGCCAGGTCCACGGTTAAGCCGGAGTTGTCTGTGAGCTTGGTGTACAGGCCCAGGTCGCCGAAGCCTGCCAGGTCGTTGTTGCGGCCCAGGTCGATGGATTGCTCTATCCCGAAGTCGAAGAACGGGCAGAAGCGCTTCCCCTGGTGGAAGTAGTAGCCGGTGATTTCAAGCTGGGTTTCATGCTCATGCAGGGAATTGCGGTTGTTGGCAATGTGGGTTTCCAGGCTCACGAAATCCCGGTCCGTGAGGGCGCCGTTCAGCATGATGGAGGTTTCATATTCCCACTCCCGGTAATGGTACCGGTAGTCTTCCTCTGCCCAGCCGGTGTGCGTGCGCCCCTTGTCCCAGGCCTCGTAGCCGCCCACGGTGAGGGTCAGCCAATCGGACACGCCGTAGTAGACGGTCTGGCTGGAGCCGATGAAATTGTAGCGGAGCAGGTTGGTCTTGCCCTGGGAGCGTATTCCCATGGCTTCCACGTATACTTCCTGTCCCGCGGGGCCGAAGCAGGGGCTGATGAGGTTGTCTGCGGCGCCGGCGGTAGTGGCGGCGGCCAGGAGACAGGTTGCGGCGGTGAGTGTCTTGTTCATGGCAGGTGGGGGTCAGAGTTTGAAATCCACGTACTTGTCCCACTGCTCGCAGGTGGTGAGCCGTAGCGTTTTCCCTTCCATGTCGTACACGCAGTTGTAGCTGGTTTCCCAGACCAGGTAGGGATTGTGGGTGGGGGTGCTGGCCTTGAACGCGCGGATACTGTCGTTGATATAGCCTACAATGTCCTTGTTGTTATGCGGGGTGGCCAGGGTGAAGCTCGGTCCGTTTGCGCGGGGATCGAAGAATTCGGAGTACCAGAAGGGGGTGGTTTCCCATGAATAGGTCTGGGAGTAGCTCACGCGGCGCATGAGCCCGCGCATGCCCTCCACGGAGGTGGCCTCGTGGTAGAACTTGCGCAGGATATCTGCACGCTCTATGCCGCAGGAGTGCGGGGTCAGCTCTTCCGTGGTCAGGTAGTAGTTGGTCATCACCTTGTGCTTGTCCGTCACGTGCATCTTGTCATCCTTCACCTCTACCACAAAGGTGTGGTCCTTGTCGGATATCATCCAGTGCAGGGTGGGGCTGTTGTCGGCGAAGACGATGCTGTGCTCCTCCAGCAGCTTCACGGCGTGCGGGGCGCTGGTGGCGTGCCCCAGGATGTACTGCACCACATTTGCGGATAAGAGTACCGGTGCGCCGGGCTTGGTGCCCTTGTCCGTAAGGTTGGAGTCCTGCGCATCAATCATGTTGATATTGCAGGCCACGCCGTGCTCGTTCACGCCGTCCATCAGGTCCGCCGCTAGACTCATGAGCAGGTCTTTACTCTGTTCCAGGGCTGCTATGTCCGGCTTGCCGATGCCTTGGGAACTCGCTATATTCAGGAGCAGCTGCGGAGATGCCGTCACGCCCATGTAGGCGGCGGTGTCCTCCCCTCGGTCCGCCCACACCACAAACACGGGGTGGTTGCTGCGGAAATAGTCCAGGTTGCGGCCGTAGTAGCGGCCGTTGGTGACTGCGGAACAGCCCCAGCGCAGGGCCCTCTGCATATCGGGCGTGCCGACCAGGTGGCTCATGTCGATTTCCAGGGGCTTTGCATCGGTTGCCCTGGCACGCATGGTGTAGATGCTGTCGTTCACCTTGTGCAGGGTCAGGTAGTCCTGGGGTTTGGAAACCTCTGCGGCAAAAGATGTGAGAGCCGCAAGGAATGCCGGTAGAATAACGAACATGCTTTTCATAACGGGAGAAAGAATGGTTTGGCGCCCCTGCCAGGTAGAAACGCCGCTTCTGCAGGCGAAAGGCAGGAACAGGGTACTTTATAGCACATGGGGGAGGGCCGTGTCAAACCATTTTCAAGCTCTTTCCTGCATGTGAACGGCTGGGTCGGCGTGAGTTTTGTCCTGCACATCAAAAAAGACAAAATATCAGTTTGTTAGGGAGAAAAATCATTTTTTTGCTGGTAGAGTATAGTCTATGCGCCTTTTTTTTCTTGACTCTCATCCCGAACAGGTGTAATTTTTTAATCGAACAAGGGGAGAACCCATATTGAGAATCCCCGCACAGAGAAACGAGTTTCAACAGACTAAAAGTTATGGCGGACAGCAGTCAAAAGTTCATTGGACGCAATCGCGCACCGCGCGTTCAGATTGAATATGATGTGGAATTGTACGGTGCAGAGAAGAAGGTGGACCTGCCGTTTATCATGGGCGTGGTGTCAGACTTGTCCGGCAAGTCCAACGCGGAGCTGCCCGCCCTGGCAGAGCGCGGGTTCATGGAGATAGACAGCGACAACTTCAGCGACCGTATGGAGAGCATGAAGCCGCGTGTGGCGTTCTCCGTGCCGAACGTGCTGACCAACGAGGGCAGCGTGGGCGTGGACCTGACCTTCAGCAAGATGGATGATTTCAACCCGGACGAGGTGGCCGCCAAGATACCCGGCGTGGCAGACCTGCTGGAGGCCCGCAAGCAGCTGGCTGCGCTGGTGTCCTATATGGACGGTAAGGCCGGTGCAGAGGAGCTGGTGGCCAAGATACTGAAGGACCCGACCCTGCTCAAGACCCTGGCAGACCAGGTGGAGAAGGACAAGGAAGCCGCCAAGGTAGAAACCCCTGAAGCAGAGTAACGACCATGCCTGAGACCCAACAGAACATGCAGGCGGAGCAATCCGTCATAGAGCTGAACGACTTTGAGAACCTGCTGGAGCGCGAGTTCCGCCCGAAGACCGAGGAGGCCAAGAGCGCGGTGCAGCAGGCGGTGGGCACCCTGGCCACCCAGGCCCTGGGCAAGGCCAACCTGATATCCGACGACGTTATCTCCACCGTGGAGGCCATGATTGCTGAGCTGGACAGCAAGCTGAGCGCCCAGCTGAACCTCATCATCCACCACCCGGATTTCCAGAAGCTGGAGAGCGCCTGGCGCGGCCTGGACTACCTGGTGAGCAACACCGAGACCGATGCACACCTGAAGATCCGCGTGTTCAACGCCAGCAAGGACGAGATTGCCAAGTCCATCAAGAAGTTCAAGGGCGCGGCCTGGGACCAGAACCCCATCTTCAAGAAGCTGTACGAGGACGAGTTCGGCTCCCCCGGCGGCGAGCCCTACGGCGCGCTGATTGCGGACTACTACTTCAACCACCAGCCGAAGGACATTGAAATCCTGAAGGGTATGGGCCGCATTTGCGCCGCCGCGCACTGCCCGATGATTTCTGCGGCAGACCCGTCCCTGATGAACATGGACAGCTGGCAGGAGCTCTCCAACCCGCGAGACCTGACCAAGATTTTCCAGACCCCGGAATACGCCGCCTGGCGCAGCCTGCGCGAGAGCGAGGACAGCCGCTACATAGCGCTGACCATGCCGCGCGTGCTGGCCCGCCTGCCGTACGGCGCCAAGACCACCCCGGTGGAAGGGTTCGCCTTTGAGGAGGAGACCGGGGCAGGGGACAACTCCGCCTATTCCTGGATGAACGCGGCGTATGCCATGGGCGTGAACATCAACCGCTCCTTCAAGCAGTACGGCTGGTGCGCCAGCATCCGCGGCGTGGAATCCGGCGGCATGGTGGAATCCCTGCCGTGCCACACCTTCCCGACCGATGACGGCGGCGTGGCCATGAAGTGCCCCACGGAGATAGCCATCACGGACCGCCGCGAGGCCGAGCTCTCTGCCAACGGTTTCCTGCCGCTCTGCCACTGGAAGAATACGGACTACGCCGTGTTCCTGGGTGGCCAGACCCTGAACAACCCCACGCAGTATGACGATGCGGACGCCACCGCGAACGCCCGTCTTTCCGCCCGCCTGCCGTATATCTTTGCCACCAGCCGCTTCTCCCATTACCTGAAGTGCATCGTGCGTGACAAGATCGGCTCCTTCAAGAGCCGGGACGACATGCAGAAGTGGCTTTCCAACTGGATAGCCCAGTATGTGACCGCAGACCCGAACGCGGACGAGAACGTGAAGGCCCGCTATCCGCTGGCTGCAGCGGATGTGGTGATGGAGGACGTGGAGGGGAATCCCGGCTACTACACCGCCAAGTTCTACCTGCGCCCGCACTACCAGCTGGAGGGCCTTACCGCCTCCATGCGCCTGGTAACCAAGCTTCCCAGCGAGAAGAAGTAATTTTTCCCCGCTGCTAAGAAATTAACAATTAACTATTAACAATTAACCAACATCAAAGTTATGGCATTCAATTCCTATATTCAGATAGATGGCATCGAGGGTCAGTCCACCGATGCAGCACACGCCAACTGGATTGACGTGGTGGCATTCACCCACGGCTCCGCCCAGGAGACCCAGTTCGCCAACCAGACCAACGCCTCCGGCCGCGGCGTGCTCAAGCCCCTGAAGTTTGTGCACCTGCTGGACAAGGCCACCCCCAACCTGCAGAAGGCCTGCATGAGCGGCCAGAACATCGCCAGCGTGAAGATGGAGGTGTGCGCCCAGATTGGCGGTGCCAAGCAGAAGCTCTACGAAATCGAGATGAAGAACGCCCGCGTCATCGGTGCGGATGTCACCACCGTGGATGCTCCCATGACCACCGACACCCTTATGGCCGGTGTGGGCCGCGATGCGGCCTCCGTGCGCCTGGTGGAGGAAGTGGCCATTGTGGCAGAGGAGGTGAAGTGGACCACCCACACCTTCAAGACCACCGGTGAGCTTGGCGGTGACGTGGCTGCCGGCTGGAACGTGTCCACCGATGCTTCCGTGTAAGCCCGGGCAAGCAAGTTGAACCAGGCCCGGCGCCCCTAACCGGGGTGCCGGGCGTTCAATCTCCGCACAGGTTATGACCCCGCAGGAACTATTTGCAAAGGGTGATTTGGCAGGACTGCACAGCATGGTGGCAGGGGAGATACGCGCCAATCCGCAGCTGGCGGAGCCGCGTGCCCTGTTTGTCCAGGTGCTGTGCATGGAGGGCGAGTGGGAGCGTGCCGCCGCGCAGGCGGATGCTCTGCTGAGGCTCAGCCCGGCCTCTGCCCTGTTTTGCACCACGGTATCCGGCCTGATAGCTGCGGAGCAGCAGCGCGCCCGCGTGTTTGCCGGGGAGTGTGCCCCGGAATGGGCCGGGCCTCAGCCTGCATACGCCGCGGATGTGTGTGCTGCCCTGCGCGCGTACGGCAGCGGGGATACGGCAGCGGCTGCCGCCGCCACCCGCCGCGTGACGGATGCGCTGGAGCCCGTGCCTGCCGCACTGGACGGCGCCGCGCCGCAGCCCTGGCTCATCGACGCCGATGCACGCCTGGCCGGTGTGGTGGAGTACCTGAAGGACGGCCACTACTGCCTGGTGGGGCAGGGTGAAATCAAGAGCCTGGAGCTTGCAGCCCCCACGCACCCTGTGGAGCTGCTGTGGCCGCACGTGCGCATTTGCCTGCGCAGCGGAGATGTGCTGGTGGGCCGTACCACCGGGCGCTACCCGCTGGGCGGGGAGGAGGAACCTGCGCTGCTGGCCATGCAGGAGAGCGCGTGGCAGGAGCCCGCGCCGGACCTGTACCTGGGCAGCGGCCAGCACTGCTGGGCCACGGAGGAGGGCTTGGTACCCGTGCTTACCGTATCCCGGATAGAATTCTCCTGAGCCGCCGCCGCACCGTATGCCCGCCACCGCACAGCAAAGGGAATCCAGCAAGTACCTGCCTTGCCTGCTGACAAGGCTCACGGATGCGCGCCCCTTTACTGCGGAGGACGGTGATTTCTACAGCTCCTGCTTCTCCTTGCAGCAGCTCAAGCAGGATATCCTGGTGAATCTGAACCTGCTGCTCAACGCGCGCACGGCCCCGGCGGAGACAGCCTACCTGCTGAAGCGCTTTCCGCAGGTGGCCCGCTCCGGCTTCCACTTCGGCATAGATTCCATCACCGGCCTTTCCCTGGGCTCCCTGCGCCCGGCGCGGCTGGCGGAAATCGTGAGGCGCGCGCTCATCATCTTTGAGCCCCGGCTGGAGCCGGAGAGCATCGAGGTGAAGCCCGCGCTGATGCAGGGTGAGGACAAGACTGCCGTGCACCTGGCCATCAGCAGCCGCCTGGCCGTGAAACCCATGACCCAGGATGTATTTTTCCGCCTGCGGGTGGATATGGAAACCGGAGAGGCCAGCCTGAACGATTAACCGCACATTTCCCGCCCACCTGTATGGATGACAAGTTCCTGAGCTACTACGAGCATGAGCTGGACCTGCTGAGGCATGCCTCCGGCCGCTTTGCAGAGGAGTTTCCCAAGATTGCCAAGCGCCTGCAAATCAGCGGGCAGGAGTGTGCGGACCCGTATGTGGAGCGCCTGCTGGAGGGCACGGCTTTCCTGACCGCCCGCATAGCCCGCAAGCTGGATGACGGCCAGCAGGAGTTCCCGGAGGCCCTGCTGGACCAGATGGCCCCGGGGTACAACATGCCGCTGGTGTCGCGCGGAATCATCCGCCTGCGCCCCGGCAAGCCTGTGGAGCTGCCCGCAGGCACCCTGTTCACCGTGCCCACCACGCTGCCGGATGCCAGCCCGTGCACCTATGCGCTGCGGGAGCCGCTCTGCAGCTCCGGCCTGCTTGTCACGGAGTCCGAATACGTGGAACTGCCGGAGCTGCCCGTAAAACCCGCAGGCGTGTGCGGTGCGCTGCGCTGGCGGGTGGCATGCACTGCCGCTGCCGGGGCGGGGCCGGTGCGCTTCTTTGTGAACATGCCGCCCTCTGCCGCGGGGGAGCTGCTGCAGCTGCTGCTCACGGAATGTGCGGGTGTGGTGGCGTGCCATGGCGGCCGCGTGCGTGAGCTGCCCGCCGCCGCGCCGGAGGAGTGCCGCCTGCCGGATACGCCCCAGGGGCTGCCGCATGTGGCGGAGTTTTTCCTGATGGCGGAGCAGGCTGCCTTCATCACCATCCGCGGGCTCCGGGAGGCGCTTCCCGAGAACGGGGAGGCGGAGCTGTACCTGATGCTGCGCCGCGGACCAACGGAGCGCCTGCGCACCCTGCTGCACGGGGCGGAATCCGTGCTCACGGACTGCGCCCGCGTCATCAATGCCTTTCCCAAGCGCCTGTCCCGCATCACCCCCTCCTGGCGGGAGTATGAGCACGCCGTGGCAGATGCCACCGCCGCCGCGGATTTCGAGGTGCTGCAAATCTTCAAGGGCAGCGCGTACTCCGTGGACAATGCCAAGCTGTTCGACATCTACCCCTTCTACTATGCGGATGATGCGGCCATGCCGGAGGGCAACACGCGGCTCAACTATTTCTCCATGCGGCGTGAGCAGCCCGTGGCCCCGCCGCGCAAGCGCCTGAGCCCCTACCGCGGGGCAGAGGCGTACCTGCAGGTATCCGGCCCGGAGTACACGGCCATGCGTGACATGGTGCATTCCTACGCGCTGGAGGCGCTGTGCTCCAACCGTGACCTGCCGCTGTTCCTGCGCAAGGACGTGCCGCTTTCCGCCGGTGAGCTGAAGGCGGATTTTGTGGTGGCCCCCACGCCGCCGCAGGAGCCGCTGATGCAGGATGCCGCGCGGTGGATGGGGCTGGCGCTGGCCCGCCTGGCGCCCGGCATGCTGGCGGGGTACGCCCCGCAGGAGCTGCCCGTGCTGCTGCGCAACCTGCTCAGCCACCTGCACCGCGCAGACAACCGCGCCGCCCTGCGGTATGTATCCGGCATCACCGCCGTGCAGCTGCGCTCCTGCTCCCGCACCGTACCCGTGCAGGGGGACCTGTGCGTGATGCGCGGCTGGCATTATGACATCCGGCTCAACGAGGAAGCCTTCGGCGGCAGCGAGGTTTTCCTCTTTGCCGCGGCCCTGGCGGCGGATCTCCTGCGCCTGGGTGAAATCAACACATTCTCAGAGGTAGCCGTGCACACCACGGAACAGCACTTGAACACATGGCGGCAGCAGTAGACAGGTTTGTGAAAACGGATTTCACGCGCGCCCTGGGCCAGCACCCCGGGCGGTACTCCTTCTTTGCCGCCGTGCGGCGACTGGAGCAGTACACCCCCGGCGTGGCCCGCACCGGCACCGCCGCCGCTGCCGTGAGCCCCGTGGTGCGCTTTGCCCAGGTGCCCCACCTGTATTTCCCGCCGTCTGAGCTGGCCGGGTTCAAGCCCGGGCACGGCGGCAGGGCGGATACGCTGCAGCTCTACTTTTTCGGCATGTTCGGGCCGAACGGCGCGCTGCCGCTCCCGTTCACGGAATACGCGCATGAGCGCAGCCTGCACTATTACGACCTGTCCATCCAGCGCTTTGCGGATATCTTCCATGACCGCCTGGCCGGGCTGTTCTACCGTGCGGGCACGCGCGGGCAGGCCGCGCTGAGCTATGACCTGCCGCATGACGACCCGCTCTCCGGCGCAGCGCAGGCGCTCTCCACCATGCCGGGCGGTGCCGGCAGCCCCCTGCCGCCGCTGGCCGCCGTGCGGCAGGCGCGGCGCCTGGCACGGCGGGATTCCCCGCTGCAGATCCGTTTCCTGCTGCAGGATTTCTTTTCCCTGCCGGTGCGGCTGGAGCAGTACACCCCGCAGCACCTGGCCATACCGCAGGAGAGCCGCTGCCGCCTGGGCCGCCCGGGCACCTGTGAGCTGGGCCGCACCACCCTGCTGGGCGCGCGCCAGCGCAGCATCGGTGATTGCGTGACCGCCGTCATCGGCCCGCTGGATTATGAGCGGTACTGCCGCTACCAGCCGGGCAGCACGGGCCACCGCCGCATGCAGGCCTGGCTGCGCGCCATGACCAGCCGCCCCATGCGCTGGGAGCTCCGCTTCCTCATACGCACCGCCACCATCCCCGGCATGCGCCTGGGGTCCCCCTGCCGCTTGGGCGGCAATTCCTTCTTCCCCTCAAACCGGGAGAAACTGACAACCTGTACCGTTACCTGCAACATTTAACCCCCAAAAACGCTATGGCTGAAATCAAGAGAACAGAACTTTTCGGCAAGCTGGATGCCGTGGCCTACAAGGCCGTGGAGAGTGCCACCGTCTTCTGCAAGATGCGCGGCAACCCATACGTGGAGCTTGTCCACTGGCTCAACCAGATTATCGGCACGGACGAGACGGACATGCACCTCATCCTGCGCCATTTCGAGGCGGATGCCTCCCGCCTGTCCGCTGACCTGGTGAACGCGCTGGATGCCCTGCCGCGCGGCGCGTCCTCCATCCGTGACTTCTCCCCGCAGATAGAGCTGGCCATCAAGGAGGCCTGGATGCTCTGCACGCTGCTCTACAAGCGCAGCGCCATCCGAACCGGTGACCTGCTGCTGGCCTGCGTGCGCACGCCGGAGCTGCGCCGCACCCTGCAGGACCTCTCCCCCCAGTTCATGAAAATCAAGGCGGAGGAGCTTTCCGACCACTTCTACTCCATCACCACCGGCAGCCGTGAGGAAGGCTCCGCCGCCGCAGACGGCACCGGCCTGGCCCAGAAGGAGCCCGGCACGGAGAACGGCGCCATGGCCCCTGCGGAAATGGGCAAGCAGGAGGCGCTCAAGCAGTACTGCACGGACCTGACGGAAGAGGCGCGCGCCGGCCGCCTGGACCCCGTGGTGGGGCGTGATGCAGAGGTGCGCCGCATGATAGACGTGCTGCTGCGCCGCCGCCAGAACAACCCCATCCTCACCGGTGAGGCCGGCGTGGGCAAGACCGCCGTGGTGGAGGGCCTGGCCCTCCGCATTGCCAGCGGTGATATCCCGGACATGCTCAAGGACGTGCGCCTGCTCTCCCTGGACCTGCAGGGCCTGCAGGCCGGCGCCTCCATGCGCGGTGAGTTTGAGAACCGCCTCAAGCAGGTGATAGACGAGGTGCACCACAGCCCCACGCCTATCATCATGTTCATCGACGAGGCCCACAACCTGGTGGGCGCCGGCGGCCAGGCAGGGCAGGGGGATGCCGCCAACCTGCTCAAGCCCGCCCTGGCGCGCGGCACTTTCCGCTGCATTGCCGCTACCACCTGGAGCGAGTACAAGAAATACTTTGAGAAGGACCCCGCCCTCACCCGCCGTTTCCAGAACATCCTCATCGAGGAGCCGGACGACGAGAAGGCGCACCTGATGATGATAGCCGTGGGCCGCGTGATGGCCAAGCACCACCACACCCTTATCCTGGATGAGGCGCTGCGCGCCGCCGTCACCCTCTCCCGCCGCTACCTGCCCACCCGCCAGCTGCCGGACAAGGCCGTGAGCCTGCTGGATACGGCATCCGCCCGCGTGGCTTTCTCCCAGAGCAGCGAGCCTGCCGAGGTGGAGGACCTGCGCCGCGAGATAGAGGGGCTGGATGCAGAGCTGGACGTGCTGGGCAAGGAGGCCAGGATGGGCCAGGACCGCGCCGCCGCACTGGAATCCCTGAACGCCAAGCGTGCGGATGCCCAGGCGCGCTATGATGCCCGCGTGGCAGACTGGGAGCAGGAGAAGGAACTGGTGGGCCGCGTGGTGGAGCTGCGCAACGCCCTGCAGGACGGCGAGGAGCGCACGGAGGAGGAAACCGCCGCCATGCAGGCGGAGCTGCGTGAGAAGGAGTCCGCCCTGGGTGCCCTGCAGGGGGAAAGCCCGCTGGTACTGCCCCAGGTGGATGCCCAGGCCATTGCCGCCATCATCAGCGAGTGGACGGGAATTCCCGCCGGCCGCATGGTCAGCAACGAGCTGGAGAACATCCTCAAGCTCTCCGACACCCTGGGCGAGCGTGTGGTGGGCCAGGACCACGGCCTGCGCATCATTGCAGACCGCATCCTGAGCGCCCGCGCCTCCCTGGCAGACCCGGAGAAACCCATCGCCGTGCTCATGCTGGCAGGCCCCAGCGGCGTGGGCAAGACGGAAACCGCCCTGGCACTGGCAGAATCCCTGTATGGCGGTGAGCAGAACCTCATCACCATCAACATGAGCGAATTCCAGGAGGCCCACACCGTCTCCACCCTGAAGGGAGCGCCTCCGGGATACGTGGGCTATGGCGAGGGCGGCGTGCTTACCGAGGCCGTGCGCCGCAAGCCCTACTCTGTGGTGCTGCTGGACGAGGTGGAGAAGGCGCACAAGGACGTGCATGAAATCTTCTTCCAGGTGTTCGACAAGGGCCGCATGGAGGACGGCGAGGGCCGCCTCATCGATTTCCGCAACACCGTCATCCTGCTCACCACCAACGCCGGCACGGACGAGATGGCCGCCATGTGCAGCGACCCGGAGCTCATGCCGCCGCCGGAGCAGGTGGAATCCACCCTGCATGATGCGCTGCTGAAGGTGTTCCCGCCCGCCCTGCTGGGCCGCATTGTGGTGATTCCGTACTACCCGCTCTCCCAGGAGGTCATGAACAAGATTGTGGGCCTGAAACTGGGCAAGGTGGCGCAGCGCCTCAAGGCCGGCTACGGCGCGGAGCTCTCCTGGGGCCCGGAGCTGGGTGCCCATATCATGGAGCAGGCCAAGCGCGCGGATGCCGGCGCCCGTATCATCGATAACATCATCACCCACAGCATCCTGCCCCGCCTCAGCTCCCTCATGCTCCAGTCCGTGCTGGAGCACAAGGCCGTCTCCCGCGTGGCTATTGCCGTGCAGGATGGGCAGATTGACATTTCTGCAGAATAAAGCCATGGAATTCAGAGCATTTGCCTGCCTCGTCGTCTTTTTCTCCTCCTCCGTCCTGGCGGAGGTGAAGGATGGTACGGAGCCGCCGAATGGTGATTACATTGAAATCAAAGGCACCGACAACAAGGTGTCTACCCTGCCAACTCCTTCTGATACGGAGGAGTTCCGCCTGATGGATGGTTGTGTGTTGACGGTGGACACCATCCTGAAGTCCGGTATTCCTACTGCTATCCGAACGTTTGGCGGGGACAATGTGACCATTCGGTTTACCGAGTCTCCGGAGGGCAGCGGCCTGGCAGTCACCACGCTTACGGCCACCTCCATCTGGAGCGGCCTGCAGAGCGAGTCCTCCGAGAAGGACACCAATGTCACCATTACGCTGGATGACAAGGGCCTGGCTGCCCTGCTGGGGGCGCTCGGCAAGCTCCAGGCCGGGGAGGTGTTCAGTCAGAATATTCTGATAGGTTCCAAATTCGGCGTGAATGCCTGTACCAGGGATGGCCTCGGTTCCTACGCCCTTTCCGTCCAGGCCGCGGGGTGGGTGTTTGACAAGGATGTTGCAACCAGCGTGGATGCCGTGCTACCGGGGCACATAGCCCTGGTGGGACTGGACTCCCCCACCGGGGACTACATGCGCAGCCAGGCCCTGGCCCTGGTGGGCCGCTCTGCCGACACCCCCGTGCCGGAGCCCGCTGCCCCGCTGCTGGTGCTGCTTTCCCTGCTTTCTGCCTCCACCCGCCGCCGGAGGGCGGCGTAGGGGCTGCGCTTTTCTTCCGCTTCAGCAGAGGGATTTCCTGCATGCCGGAACAATGAATGCTTTTTTTCTGATGGAATATTGACAAAAACCGCCCCGCCGTGTTAGCATGGCGGGGTGGGAGAGGTGCCGTCCTGCGGTGCCTTGGTCATGGAGAGCAAGAGGATTTTCAAGTTATGGAAACAAATGGAGACTGTACAGGGGTACGGAAGCCGGAATATCATGCCGATACTCCCGGTCCCGGCATACGGTCTTTCTGGACAAACAACAATTCAAGAACAAGAAACGATGAGAAGTAATAGCAATTTGCCGGGCCGCCTCGCCAGTGAGGAAACCAGCCTGAGCTATCAGATTATCTACTACGAGGATCCCTCTAAGTCCGAGTTGACCATCAAGGGCGCAAAGGGGCTTGAGAGGGGGGAGGAGGCACTCTCAGCCCCGTACTGCTATGATGTGTTGGTGGAAACCACCAGCACGGATGCAGAGGACTACCGTGCTTGGCTGGGCCGGCGCGTGGAGTTCCAGTCTATGTGCAATGGCAAGGTGTTGCAAGCCGTGGGCGGCATTGTCACCAGCGTGTTTTCCGGCCCCGTGGAGCTGTATGAGGACAGCTCCACGGGCTGGTTCAAGCTGCGTATCGAGCCGGAGTTCGTGACTGCCTGCTATTCCCGCAACCGCAAGGTGTATAACGGTTCCAAAGAGGACGTGCTGACCACAATTGCCGGGTGCTGGAATACCGTGTGCAAAGTTACGGACAAGGCGAAGGCCCGCATACCATCATACCTGCAGCTGGTGCAGAATGACGAGAGCGACTACAACTTCTTCTGCCGCCTGCTGGCTGCCTGGGGCCTGGGCTACTACTGGACGATGGAGACCTCCACGGAGAATGGAAATGCGGGAGGTGATGATGAGACAATCGTGAGGGAGACCCTGAACGTGTTTAGTGTCCTGGACGGGGAAATCCAGGGCTCGGCAGCGGCCTTGGCCTGCATGTCCTCCCGGGATGGCAGTCTTCCCAGCTGGAGCCTCCACACCGGTTTCCACAGCTTGGATTCCGGCAAGATGGACGTGCAGGACTACCTGCACGGCTCCGTTAGCGAGCCCGTGCTCAGCGTGCCTGACGCATCATGGGACCAGCTGACCTCGGACCCCGTCCCTGATTCCCCCAATTACAGCATCCGCCACTTCCTCTCCAACCATTTCAACGCAAACAGCGTTCATGGCCTCTACAAGTACGTGAGTTCGGAATCTGAATCCAAAGCCGCAACCGTGGACCAGGTGGCTGCCCTCAAGCTGGGTGACATGGTGACCTGGG
The DNA here is from genome assembly GCA_030536145.1 of Akkermansia sp. Taxonomy (GTDB): domain Bacteria; phylum Verrucomicrobiota; class Verrucomicrobiia; order Verrucomicrobiales; family Akkermansiaceae; genus Akkermansia. Next base: position 68,316 of record JAUNQN010000003.1, on the reverse strand, counting down.
CTGATGGTGCTTCCTATGACAAGGCCGGGTATTTCCTTACCAAGCGCGTGGTGTCCGGTGGCAGCGACTCTTGGAGCGTGGAGCTTACCGGGCGGGCGTCCGTAAAGGTGGACACCATGGATGTGGGCTGCGGCGTGCTGCCCAGGCCGCTGTATCCTGCCTCAGACCCGGATTTGAACGAGGATGCTCCCCTGCTGCAGGCCGCCCCTTGGGAATCCCCCAAGCCCCGCACCTTCATGGCCGTGGTGACGTCTGACACCGTGCTCGACAGCCAGGGCCGCAACTTCTGCAAGGTTCGTGAAATCACGGGGCAGCAAATGTGGGTGGAAATGGGCTCCCCCAGTGCAGATTCCCGCAGCGGTATCTTTGCCCGCCCCCGCGTGGGCAATGTACTCTTCTGCATGGACCGCGGGGATTTCAGCATCCCCATTGCCATCAGCGCCATGTTCCGCAGCAGTTCCTCTGCTGCAACCAACGAGACACCGCTCACCAAGCTCAAGGTGATGGACCGCCACACGCGGGAGATGAAGGATGCCCGTGTGAATGACAACTCTGCCCTCACCCTGCGCAGCCGTGCCCATGTGCCGGAGCGCACGCTGGAGGGCAAGACAAATCCTGAAGCGGCGCATGACATGCCTATTTCAAAGGACGACCTGGAGTTCGTGCAGCGCCCGCAAAGCGTGGCTGACCTGGCAGAGAATCCCAAGCCGTTCAGCCAAATCCAGATGTTCTCGCAGGATAACGGGGTGAAGCCTATCCCGCAGAATGAGGATATTACCCAAACATACTGTTGGGATTCTGTCTCTGAGACCGTTGCAGGGGGTGTCTCTGAATCGGACTTTACAGCAGGCTATCCTGCCAGCGATATGTGCGATGCCATCCAGACCGAATGCAACAAGCCGATTACCCGCCCCCATCTGCAGGGTATTAGCACCTATTCCTCCGGCGATATCCTCACGCAGTCAGCGGACCACCAAATCATGAATGCTGGTGGCGAGATTGTGGTCAATGCGGCGCAGGCCATTACCCTGCGCGTGGGTAAATCCTATATCAGAATCAGCGAATATGGCGTTGAGATTTCCAGCACTGCAGGGTATGTGGAGAATGCCGGTGCCTATCCCGCATACCACACAAAGGATGATGCCGAGAATAATATTGCTCTCAAGGGCGACGGTCTTCCGCTGTCCGGCGGATATATTATGGTGAATGGTGCCGGTGTGTACAACAAAGGCTCGTACATTGCCAATACCGCCGTCAATATGTTTACGGCAAACACCCTGCTCGGCTCTTCCTTTACCATCAGCGATTTCAGCGCGCGTCTCTATGCTCCTTCCGTTCATGTTATCGGTGGTGCAGCGTTGGAAAACACCCTCCTTTCCGTATGTAAAGATGTCATCTTCGGTGCCACTCAGCAATATGATATTCGAAAAGAGGACGGTACTTATACCGGATCTTTGGAGGACGGATACAAGAAACATGGCTGGCATATTGCGGATATCCTGAATGGCAGCCTTGCCGGAATCAACAACGCCTTCACTTCTGTGGTGGGCTGTGTTTCTCTTGCACTAAACGGAGACTATGCTAATTTGTTCAATCCGACAGGGAGCATGATTAAGATGCTGCCGGAGCGTATGGTCTTGTCCTCTGATTACCGCTTTGATTACTCTGCCTTGAGAACCAATGTAACCTCTGCTGTCGCAGGTCTCATTGCCACGGCGGAGAATCTTGTTGTCAGTACAAAGAAAGGCTTTAACTTGAGTAAAACGGTTGCAACGATGAGCAATGCGGCCATCCAGGAGATGGGGTTTGCCGATGCGGACGAAAAAGACCCGAAGGACACATACACAGAGAAAGGCACATCCCCTGAAAGTCCGGGCTATGATAGCGAGCTCTCCAATTCAGACATAGCCTCTATCGTAGCTGTTGCCGTAAGCGGTGTCCTTGAGATTGTCGGAATGATTCCGCAGGTCGCGGAAGGCTTGGCGAATGTTCTTTTCAGTCGTCGTAAAGATGATTTGAATGCTATCGTGAGCGAAGAGGCGTTGACGTCGAATGTGGCGAAAGTTGCAGAGAATCAGTCCTATGCGGAGAAAGTAAATGCTGCCACGAACCATAATTTCATAGGGGCTGATTATGTGAACATAGTTGCCAACAGCCTTCAGACGTTGGCGAATGAAGAGGCAACCGTTGCTCAAAGGAAGGCTGCGATAGCCTCTCTGAATACCGCGTTAGCCAACCATAAGCATGAAGTAGCAACGGTGGCGGCGAATATTGGGGTGCACACCACACTTGCTAATAATAGAACCTTGACCGCAGCATTGAACGTACAAAATTAAAATTATGAGCTGGAACGGACAACAATTTAACAGGCCGCTGGTCATGCTGTGGAAAGAGTCTCTGGAGTCTCTTTGCCGAACCAGAGGGTATGAACCGACGGATGAGGTGCAGACCTTTTTCCCCACGAATGCTATCACCCCGGAGCTGGCTCTGGTGATTCTGCTGACGCACAACCGGGTGGAGGATGCCGTGAACCTGTTGGCCAGTGCCATCATGCCCCGTGTGGGCGTGTGGTGGGCTTACCGCTGCATGGAGATGGTGCAGAAGGACATTGCGCAGGATTTTGCCAAGGACGGTCTCACTCCCAAGGAACGCCGTGCCAAGGAACACAGGGAACTGGTGGCAAAGCTGACGGATACTTCCGACATCGATGCCATGATTGCGGAACAGCATGAGGCAGAAGCCAAATTGGTGAAAGAGCTGACGGAGAAAGCACGCAAACGTGAATATCTGAACCCGCTGGAGCGAGTGCAGCTCAAAATGCAGTGGGCGAAAAAAATGCAAGCACTCATGCAGAGAGAAATCCCCGAGTCTGCCTTGAAGAAGCCTATGGGAGCCATAGCGCAGGCCGCGCAAGAGCGAGCGGAGAAGGTCATAGCGAATTTCCGCCAATATGTGGAAAGCCTGAAAAATCCCCCGCCACCGCCCGATTTACCCGCTGACATCCCCCCCACCTCACGCATTTTCGATGCCGTCCGCGCCAAGTGCGCGGCCATCAAGCCTGCGGTGGAGAAGGAGATGGCCAAGGTGTTCCCGCTGAAGATGCACGGCCTGCCGCCCATGCCGAGCAAGGAGAAGCAGGCGGCAGCCAAGGATGCCGCCCTGCGCTGGATACTGGTGCCGAGCGACGACAACGGGCAGCTGGCCTGCCAGGCGGCCATTGCCGCCAAGGCGGGACCCGAGAGCATGCTGGCCTATGCGGCGTTCTGGAGCTCCACCAACATGAAGACGGAGACGGGCATGGCCCCGGCCAACCCGGCACTTCCGCCCATGGGTATAGGCAAGACCCTTTTCCAGCTGGCCATGCTGGAGGGCGGGGACATGGACTATGACGAGCGCTACCGCCAGTTCCTGCGCCTGGGCATAGAGTGCGCGGACGGCACCAGCACTTGGGATGCGGAGCGGGCGGCGTTCCTGCTCAAGGAGGCCCAGGCGCAGGGCCGCTATATGTGATATCAAGGAACTGAAGCGAAGTGGTGCCCGGTATGGATCATTCTGGAGCAAACGGAAAAACGGCCGTGCGGCTGAGTTACAGGCTGAGCCCGGTGGCAGCCCCGGACAAGGCGGTCATGGCACGGGGAATCGTGAAGGGCGTGGATGAGCTCTCCGCGCTGTATACCTATGTGCTGCAGGTGGAAAGTCCGGGCAGGGGCTGCGCGGCGGATGCGCGCGGCTGGCTGGGGCAGCGCGTGGTGCTGCAGGTGGAGCGCCGTGATACGGCCATGGGCACGGTCCTTCCCCTGTGCACGGTGTGCGGCGTGGTGATGGAGGTGGCATCCGGCCCGGTGGAGCTGTATGAGGACAGCGCGCAGGGCTGGTATGAGCTGACCATCCAGCCTGAGTTTGCGCGCGCCTGCTATTCCCGCAACCGCGCGGTGTACACGTGCCGGCAGGCCGGGTCGTTCCGTGAGGACTGCCCGGAGCCGGAGTATTCCGGCAAGGTGGAGCCGTACAAGGTTCTGGAGGAGCTGGTGGAGCGCTGGGCCGGGGCAGGGGGCTGCGTGGTGTCCGGGAAGGCCCGCAAGCGCATACCCTTGTACATGCAGCTGGTGCAGAATGATGAGAGCGACTACAATTTCTTCTGCCGCCTGCTGGCCACCTGGGGCCTGTGCTACCGCTGGGAGCTGAATGATGCGGGTGACCATGAGGTGCTGCATGTGTATGATGCGCTGGAGGCAGATACCCTGATAGGCACGGATGCCGCGCTGCCGTGCATGACCCGCCGCGGCAACGACCGCACCAGCTGGCGCCGCCGCTATGGCCTGCACAACCTGCCGCCGGAGGAGGTGCAGGTGCAGAACTATGCCGGGGCTTTCTCCTCCGGGGACGGGGGCGGGCAGAACCGCGTGCGGCTCAGCCTGCATGACGAGACCTGGGACCAGCTGGAGCAGGCGGCGGACGCTGCCAGCCGCTACGGCGCGCTCCACTACATGGCCCGCCATTTCAATGCCAGCAGCGTGCACGGCATGTGCCGCTACGTGTGCGCGGAGGCGGATGCACGCGCGGGTGCCGGCCTGCAGGAGGTGGGCGCGCTCCGCCCCGGTGACAAGGTGACCTGGGCGCAGGATGCCGGGCTGGACAAGGCGGATTATTTCCTGACCCGCCGGGAGATTAGGGCGGATGCCTTTTCCTGGACCGAGGAATTCTCCGGCCGTGAGGCGGCTGCGGTGGATACGGGGGACGGACAGGCCCTGGTGGGCTGCGGCGTGCTGCCGCTGCCCGTGGAGCCGTGCGATTCCCCGGACCTGGACGAGGCCGGGGGGCTGCTGAGGCTCCGCCCCTGGGATGAGCCGCGCCCCCGCACGTTCATGGCGGTGGTGGTATCCAACGTGCCGCACAGGCTCAACGGCCGCAACCTGTGCCGCGTGCGTGAGCTGAATGGTGAGGAGATGTGGGTGGAGATGGGCTCCCCCAGTGCGGATTCCAACAGCGGTATCCTGGCCCGCCCCCGCGTGGACAACGTGCTTTTCTGCGTGGACCGCGGGAACCTGGGCATCCCCATTGCCGTGAGCGCCATGTTCCGCGGCAAGCCGGACCAGGCGGACGATGCCACCAACTGTGCCCCGCTCACGGAGCTGAAGGTGATGGACCGCATCAAGCGGGAGATGAAGGCCGGCACGCAGGACGACAACTCCTCGCTCACCCTGCGCAGCCGCACCCATGTGCCGGAGCGCACGTACGAGGACAGCACGGTGGCCCCTGCGGCAGACAAGGGCATAGCGGCGGATGACCTGCAGTTTGTGCAGCGCCCCCAGAGCGTGGATGACCTGGCCAAGAGCCCCAAGCCCTTCAGCCAGATCCAGATGCTCTCCCTGGACAACGGCGTGAAGCCTATCCCGCAGGACAAGGGAATCAGCAAGGCGTACATGGTGGATGCCATTGCAGAGACCACCCTGGGCCTGGTGGCGGAGGCGGATTTCTCCGCCGGCTACAGCGGCTGCGATGTGGCGTCTGCCCTGCAGGAGGACATGAACCGCCCCGTCTCCCGCCCGCATCTGCAGGGTATCAGCATGTATTCCTCCGGGGACCTGCTTACCCAATCCGCAGACCACCAGATCATGAACGCCGGCGGGGAGATTGTGCTTACCGCCGCACAGGCCATCACCCTGCGCGTGGGCAAGTCCTATGTGCGGATTTCCGAGAGCGGGGTGGAGGTATCCAGCGGCGTGGGCATGGTGGACAACCCGGGTGCCTACCCCGCCTACCATGCGCAGGCAGATGCCCAGAACGCCCGCGTGAGCGAGGCACGCAGCGGCATGATGCTGGGCGGCCATATCATGGTGAATGCCGCCGGCGTGTACAACAAGGGACCGTATGTGGCAAACACTGCCGTCAACATGTTCACCGCCGGTACCATCCTGGGCTCCGCCTTCACGCTGAGCGATTTCAGCTCCAGGCTCTATGCCCCGTCCGTCACCATTGTGGGCGGTGCCGCCATAGAGAACACCCTGATGATGGGGGCCGTGTACGGTGCCTTCTCCGCCCCGGATGTGACCACTGCCATGAAACCCGCTCCCGTATACTCCCACGGGCTGAGGGACGGGTTCAAGAAGCAGCACCCGGATGCAACCGCCATTGTGAGCGGCCTGGGCGGGCTGACCGCCAAGGTAATCAAGTTTGCCGGCGGCATGACCAGGCTTGTTTCCAATCTCAAGAACCTGGTATCCGTGGAGGGCAGCATGGTGAAACTCCTGCCGGACCGCATGACGGTATCCGCCCGCAGCAGCTACCGGTACACCTGCGACGAGACGGAATACTCCAGCCCCGTGAGCGGGTTCATTGCCACGGCGGAGAACGCCCTGGCTTCCCCCGTGCTGGCCAGCCTGACCTCCCCCATAGGCTTTGCCATGGTGGCCGGCGGGCCCTTCCTGGCGGCGGAGTACCTGTACTTTGACATGTGCGGACAGAATGCCCCGGATGATACGGATACCTATACCGGCAATACGGCGCTGCCGGATGACCTGGCTGTGCCGGACTTTGCCCCCTCGTTCAGCGGTGCCGTGCTGGCAGGGGCCATCGGTCTGCTGGGCATCGGTGCCATTGTCTGCCTGGCCCTGGGTATCAGCAATCCTGCGGAACTGGTGGCCAAGTACCTGTTCCTGGGCAGGAACGAGCATGTGCTGGGCATGAAGGGTGAAGCCCAGCTTGCCAAGATGGTGACCGAGGTGAAGGAGCAGGATGCCGCCGTTTCCGAGGGCAAGGACGTGGTGCAGGCCTGCTTTAACAAGGGCGTGGATGAGAAAAACGTGGTGCAGGAGGTGCAGAACGCCGTGCAGCGCAGCGACCGGGCTGCAAGCAGGGCGGAGCAGGTGGCCTCCCTGACCAAGCAGGTGGCCACGCTGAACGAGCAGGTGGCCGCGCTGGAACGGACTCTCGGCAACATGAACCAGAAGGCTGCCTTGGTAAACGAGGTGGATGGTGCCAAGATGGAGAATTGACAGGACAAGGATATGAGCTGGAACGGACAACAATTCAACAGGCCCCTGGTGATGATGCACAAGGAGTCGCTGGAGACTCTTTGCCAGGCCAGGGGGGGCAAGGCATCTGGGGCGGCATCCGCCTATTTCCCCCACCAGTCTATCAGCGCGGAGCTGGCCCTGGTTATCCTGCTGACCCACAACATGGTGGAGGATGCGGTGAACCTGCTGGCCAGTGCCATAGTGCCCCGTGTGGGCGTGTGGTGGGTCTACCGCTGCATGGAGCTGGTGCTGCGTGATGTGGAGGCGGATAGGGCCGGGGACGGGCTGACCCCTGCGGAACGCCGCAGCCGGGATGCCGCCGCCGCCGTGGCGGCGCTCAGTGATACCGGGGACATAGATGCCCTGGTGGAGGAACAGCGGGAACTGGGGCGCAAGATGACCGCCGAGCTGGAGGAGAAGGCGCGGCAGCGGCAGTACATGACCCCTGCGCAGCGCATGCTGCTCAAGCTGGAGTGGATGCAGCAGGCCGTGGCCCAGTCCGGGCTGGATTTGGCAGAGGCACCGCAGGAACCCGCAGGAATCCTGGCCCAGGCATTGGAAAGCCGCATGGCCGACACGGAGGAGCATGTGCGCCGGTATGTGCAATCCATGCTCTCCCCGCAGGAACCTGCGGCAGACCTCCCTTCCTCGGACCGCATTTTCGAGGCTATCCGCGCCAAGACGGCCGGAATCAAGCCGGCGGTGGAGAAGGAGATGGGCAAGGTGTTTCCGCTGAAGATGCCCGGCCTGCCGGAGCCCCCAGGGCCGGAGAAGCGGCTGGCCGCACTGGATGCGGTGATGCGCTGGCTGCTGGTGCCCAGCGACGAGAACGGGCAGCTGGCCTGCCAGGCTGCCGTGGCCGCAGGGCAAGGGCCGGAAAGCATGCTGGCCTATACCGCCTTCTGGAGCGCCACCAACCTGAAGACGGAGACCGGTGTGGCCCCCGCCAATCCGGCCCTGCCTGCGCTGGGCATTTCCAAGACCCTGTACCAGCTGGCCATGATGGAGGGCGGGAATATGGATTACGCCGCCCGCTACCGGGAGTTCCTGCGCCTGGGCATAGAGTGCGCGGACGGCACCAGCACCTGGGGCGCTCCGTCCTCCCCGCCGCCGGTTCCCGTGCCCGTATGAAGCCGCAAAATCCGCTTGCGCATGGTGGACGCATGGTCTATAATCACTAAGGAATGAGGGATACCCGCACAGTTGCGCTTGCCCTGCTGCCGTTTTTGTCGGCCATGGCGGTGAGCTCCTGTACCACCTGCAGCTGCCTGCCGGTGGCTGTGGTGGATGACCGCCCGGCCGGCTCCAAGGCTGCCGTGGTGGACGTGTATGCCGTGTCTACGCCGCAGGAGCGGGAACGCGCGAGGACCACCCCGGTGGACGAGTATTTCCGCACCCTGGGCCTGCCAGGGCGCCCGGACAAGGTGTGGCGCGCCGCGCTGCCCGCTGCGGAGCGCCCTGTGCTGCTGGAGTCAGATGCAGCCTACCGTGCATGGAAGCAGGGCGGGGCGGTGGCCCTGGTGGCGCTCACCCCGGCTCCCGCCCGCAGTATGGCAGACCGTGCAGACCCTCGCCGCCTGGTCTTTTCACTCTGTGCGGCAGACCACCCTTCCGGCACGCGCTCCCTGGCCATCCACCTTACGGATGGCGGGCTGAGCCTGGTGCCGTCCGCAGAAAAACTGAAACGCAAACCCAAGCACTGAGAACCATGCCTACCCCCATCATGATAACCACGGGCACCACGGCCACCGGTGATATCATCACCGGCACCTGTGCCAAGTACATCGTCAAGGGCATGCCCGTTGTCACCCTTACCAATCCCGTGGCCGGCCCGGTATGCACCGGGGTGGTGAGCGCCTCCACCGCCGTGAACAAAATCTGCATGGGCCTGCCCATGGCAGATGTGACCGCCGTGGTGAACGGCGCCAACACCGTGACCGGCGTGCCCCTGGCCACCACCGCCGTGAATACCGCCGCCGTGAATTACCTCATCTGAAAAGTACCCCCTGTTATGCGCCTGTTTACCACACTGCTCCTTTCCGCCTGTTGCGCCTTTTCCCTGTCATCCTGCTCCCTGTTTTTCCCACCCGCGCCGCGGGAGTACAACGTGAAGGTGGGGTATGACCCGGCCACGGTGGACAGCTTCCGCGTGTTCCCCTCTGTGGAGGTGGATATGGTGGAGGCCAACGAGATGCTGCTGCACCAGCTGGAGAAGGTGGAGATAGACGACTATTTTGACCCGGAGAACACGCTGCGCAGCTCCCTGCGCAAGCGCACGTTCTGCTTCAGCGAGGAGGACAACGCCGACAAGACCCTGTCCATAGACGACCCGGTGTGGGAATCCTGGCTGGAGAAGCGCGGGGCCACGCACCTGGTGCTGCTGGTGAACCTGCCGCGGGACGGTGCCAAGGGGCCGGACATGCGCAAGCTGGTGCTTCCCCTTTCATCGGACCGCTGGGACGACGACGACATCGAGGTCTCCATCATCCCCGCCGGATTCATGCTGCAGACCCCCATGGTGCCTGAAGACGAGTAACCCAGAACCCCTTGCCCCAAGACTATGTTCCGATATGCCAAAAGCGTGAGTTGGACGGACGGCGTGTTCCTGCGCCCGCACCATTTCCAGCAGGTGCAGCAGGAGCAGGCAGCCGCCCGCAACAGCGACCGCAGCCTCTCCCTGCCGTACGCGTACGGCCTGTTCCGGCTGGAGGTGGATGAGACGGCGCTGGAAAACCTGTGCCTGAGCGTGAAGTGCCTGCAGGCCATCCTGCCCGGCGGGGCAGAGGTGGACCTGCCCGGCAATGCCGCCGCAGAGCCGCTGGACTTGTCTGCCGCCGTGGCGGCGGGGGCGCAGCACCTTACCGTGTACATGGCCCTGCAGCCCCTGCGCGCGGGGGAGCCCAACCTGGGGGATAGCCCCGGCATGCGCTACGAGCCCGTGCCGGACATCTGCCCGGACCTGAACGCAGGCGGGCAGGAGCACCCGGTGATGTTCCGCCGCCGGCGCGTGCTGCTCTCCTGCAATCCGGAGGAGCTGCCGGGGTATGAGAAGATGCCCCTGCTGCGCTTGGTGTGCAGCCGCAGCCGCGAGGGCCGCCCGGACCTGCGGCCGGACCACGCCTTTGTGCCGCCCTGCCTGGCCCTGGCCGCCACGCCGGAGCTGCCCGGGCGCCTGACTGCCCTGGTGCAGCACCTGGAGCGCATAGCCGTGAACATGCAGACGACCCTGCGCTCACGTGACATGCAGGCGGCGGAATCCGCCCCCCTGCGCCAGGAGAAGATGGCCAAGGCCGCAGCGGTGCAGGGTACCCTGGCCGTGCTGCGCCAGCAGATGGCACTGCCTGTTTGCCCGCCTGTTTCCGTGTATACGGAGCTGTGCCGGCTCATGATGCAGCTGGCGGCCTACCGCCCGCTGGAGGACTGGCCTTTCCCGCCTGCCTACGGGCATGACGACTGCCTGCCGCAGTTTGCCCTGGTGATAGATGCCCTGTACCGCCTGACCGCTGCGGAATCCACGGAGTGGTGCGTGCGCGTGGAGCTGCGGTATGACGAGCAGCGCCAGGCCTGGCTGGGTGATATGCAGCAGGAGTGGTTCCCCGCCGTGCGCGCCGTGTATGTGGGCGTGCAGGGCAGCCTGCCGCCGCGCCGCGTGGCGGACTACGTGGAGGGGGGAGACGTGTTCAAGCTCACCGCCGCCGGCAGCGCCAACGGGCGCGTGCGCGGCGTGCGCCTGGTGGAGGACCGCCTGCCTTCCCCCCTGCTCCCGGTGGCAGGGGACCGTACCTGGTTCCGCGCAGAATCCCCGGAGAAGGATTTCTCCTGGCAGGATATTGCCGCAGAGCGGCAGTGCGCCCTGGCCTGGAGCCCCCAGATCCTGCCTGATACCACGGCGGAGCTCTACCTCATCCTCTCCTCAACCGCCCAGCAGCAATGACCCTGTATTCCCTCTTCCACCCCCTGGTTGTGTACATGGTATCCGCCCGCGTGGATGCCGCAGCGGGCAACAGCATGGAAAACGGCGTGCTCTACAGCCATGTGATGCGTGAGCTGGAGATGATACGCAAGAACGGCAGCGTGCTGCCGGAGCTGGCCCCCGGCCTGGATACCGCTTGCGCCTATACCGCCTTTTACATAGACTACATGGTGCATGAGGGGCCGTTCCCCTTTGCCGGCCAGTGGAATGACCTGGGCCGCAACCTGCACAACGAGCTGGCGGGAGACGAGAAGTTTTTCGACTACCTGCAGGGGTTCATGGAGGATGACTCCCCCCTGGCCACGGACCACCTGCGGCTCATGCACGCCATGATTGCCAGCGGGTTTGCCGGGGCCTACCGGCGCCGCTCCGTGGAGCTGGAGTCCCTGCTGCGCCGCCTTGCCGCCCGGCTGGCCATGCCTGCGGAGCCGGAGGCCGTGGCGGGGCTGATGGATGCCGCCGCGCCGGAGCTGCCCGCCGGGCACCGGCAGCACCCGGCGCGCGTGGGCCTGCGCGTGCTGCTGGCTTGCAGCGGGCTCATGCTGGCTGCCGTGGCCTGCTACCTGTACACCTACCATGAGGCCACGGACCGGCTGCGGGATATGCTGGGGTCCACCCGTGAGCAGATACTGGAGGATGCTGCCCTGCACGCCCACAATTCAGATTCCCTGGTGGTGAGCCGGTACAGCCTGGACGGTCAGCATACGCCCGCTTCTGCAGGGGAGGGGGAGACTTCCGCAGAAATCAGGGAGATGGAAGACGGACCGCAGGAGACCCCGGAGCCTGCAGAACCGGAATCCGCAGAATCCGGGCCTGAAGGCGAATGAACATGAGTACCCCCCTTTTTCCTATGATAGCGGCTAAGATAGCAGCAGAACCTGTGGCAGAGGCGGCCCCCCGCGTGGCGGAAACGGGCTGGTTCTCAGAGTGGACCTGGGTGCAGTGGCTTTTGTTCCTGCTTGTGCTGCTGGTGGTAGTGTTTGTGCTCTACCTGGTGGTGCGGCTGGTGATTCACCGGGTGCGCCTGCACCGCATGGTGGGCACCATGCGAGAAGACCTGCTGCTGCGCCGTGAGCTGGCGGATATGGCCGGCGGCAAGGATATCAAGGCCCAGCGCCGGGAGCAGTTCCTGCGTACGGAAAGCATACGCATGGATGTGCAGTCCGCCGTGAACCGCATGCGTGAGAACGGTGTGGAGCCGCGCCGCACGGGCTGCTGGCTCATGCTGGGTGAGCCCGGCTCCGGCAAGGGCAGGCTCATGCAGTACGGCGGTATGGAGTTCCCCGCCGGACTGAACGATTTTTCCGGCGCGGACGAGCCCACCTCCACCTTCAAGCTCTGGATGTGCGCCAAGGGTGCCATCTGGGATATTGGCGGCCGCCTGTTCCTGAACCGCTGGGGCGGCTTGCAGGACAACGAGTGGCGCGTGTTCCTGGAGGAGTTCCGCAAGGTGTACAGGAACAGCCTGCCCAGCGGCCTGGTGCTGGCACTGCCGGCGGATGCGCTGCTGCGGGATGATGCCGCCCTGCGTGACCGCAAGATTTCCCTGATTGCGGAGGAGATGCGCGCCCTGGTGCATGTAACGGGCGCCTACTGCCCGGTGTGGGTGGTGGTGACCAAGTGTGATATGCTGCCCGGCTTCTCAGAGTTCTGCAGCCTGCTGGACAACGCGGAGTGTGAGCAGGCCCTGGGCTGGTACAACCGGAATCCCCGGTCCTCCTTTGACCCCGCTGTCTCCGGCACGGCGTTTGATGCGCTGGTGGAGCGCCTGCGCGTGCTCCGCAATGCCTACGCGCTCAATACCTCCGTTTGGGACAAGACCGCCTCCGGCACGGACCGCGCGGATACCATGGCCCCGGTGTACCTGATGCCGGAGCGCTTTGCGGACATGAAGGATTCCCTGCAGCACTACCTGTCCGGCATTTTCACCTGTGTGCAGCACAGGGCCGGCCATGGCGGCAACCTGTTCCAGTTCTGCGGCTGCTGGTTCACCGCCGCGCTGGACAAGCCCGTGACCAGCGTGGAGCATGTGCTGCTGGAGAACCGTGACGGCAAGCTGCAGCCCGTGGTGGTGCCCCAGGCCATGGGCTCCGTGGCCATGCCGGGCTGGCAGGATGCCGGAAACTCCACCGGCCTGGTCACCGTGCGTGAAAAGATTGTCTCCACCGCCAGCCCCCGCCACTATTTCACCGCAGATCTGCTCAACAAGGTGATTGTGGGGGCAGGGGCCTCCAGCGACTACACGGCGGTGGCCGTGGGCCGCATACGCCGCCCGTACTGGGTGGCATCCGCCGTGCTGGTGGGGCTGGCGCTGCCCCTGGCCCTGTGGGCCCTGGCCACCCGCCCGGCTCTGGAATCCCTGGCGGAGCGGGACTACCCGTTCTGGGAATCCACCCGTGACCAGTTCCGCCGCGGGGATGTGGCCAAGTCCCCCATCCTGGTGGCGGACAAGGACCGCCAGGTGGGCATGAACGGGCACCCCGTGCCCGCCACGGGCGCCTGCCGCCGCGAGTACCTGTACTCCATGAACAACATGGCCACCCTGCCGGCCAGGCTCCCCTGGTTCTGGCGGCCGGCCTCCTGGGCGGTGGACCATGAGTTCTCCCCCAACCTCCTTTCCTCCTCCAAGCTCTTTATTGACAAGGCCGCCCTGGTGACTATGGTGCTCAAGCCGGCGGTGGACAGCTCCCGCGAGGTGCTGACCTACCGTGCGGAGATGGACCGCGACCTGGCCAGCAAATGGTACCGGCGGGATACGGACTGCCTTTCCGCCCTGCTCAAGGTTACCCGCTACGGTATCGATGTGATGGAGAACCGCGCCGGGCAGGATGACCGGATTCCCTACATGGACTTGGTGCATGTCACGGATTCCCCTGCCAAGGATTCCGCCATCAAGTCCCTCTGGCTGCATAGCAGTACCGCCAATCCCACGCTCTCCCTCCTTTCCCCGCTGAACGGCTACCTGCGCCCCGTTTCCATTGAGGCCGCCCTGGCCATCTCCAAGGCCGTGGCCCTCTACGTCTCCGAGGTGGACACGCTGGAGGTGTACCCGGAGCTCAATTACGTGGAGCTGAGCCGCTTTGCCACCGCCCTGGATGAAATGCGCCGCCTGCGTGACGAGATGAACGCGCTTGTGTCTGCCCTTTCCTCTGCCAACGGCACGGACCGGGAGCAGTCCCCGGAGGAGTTTATCGGCCGCTGGAAGGAGCGGTACGCCCGCCTGTGCGTGGTGCGGGAGCAGGTGCAGGCCGGTGCCGCCAAGCTGAACCTGAACCGTGATGCGGAGCGCTCCCTGCGCGCGGTGGCGGATGGTGTGCAGTCTGAGCTGAGCGCCCGGCTGATTGAGGACCAGAACGCGTTCAACAGGCTGCTGGTGGGCTTGTCAGACTCCCCGAACTCTGATTTCCTGCGCGGCCAGGTGGCGCTGATGCATGATGCCATAGGCCGTGCCATGCCGCGCCTGGGCGGGGAATACAAGCTGGTGACGGATGCCCTGTGCGCGTTCTGGGATGTGCCGGAGGATGCCGGGGATTCCGTGCGGCCCTGTGATGCGTTCTGCACCTATGCGGATGCCATGAACAAGCTGTTCACGGCGGAGCTGCCCGCCGGGGATGCCTCGGAGCGGTTCAATGTGCGTATCCTCCGCGTGGAGGACCGCCGCAAGAAGCTGGATGACGGGTTTGAGACCCTGAAGAAGCTCAACCCCAACCTGGGTGATACCTGTAAGGAGGTGGTGTGGAACCTGATGCTGGGCAGCGTGCTCAACCGCTGGCTGGATGAGGCACCCCACAGCAATGTGGAGCTGATGCGGCTGATAGACGCCAACCTGCCCGCCCGCTCCCTGCCGGATGCCCCGTACACCGTGGCCGGCAAGGCCAAGGTGCGCTGCTGCTATGAGCCTGCCAACGCCCAGCGCGTGCTGGAGGATATGGGGGCGCTCACCGCCTTTGCGGACAAGTATGTGCCCCTGGCCTCCACGGAAACCGCCCTGCAGCTTTCCCCCAAGCTGGCCACCGTGCGCGAAGCCGCCGACCACTACCGCTCAGACTATCTCCTGTACTGGCTGGACGAGATTCCCTCCTACTATCGCCTGACCGGTATTCGCACCTGGCAGGACTTTGTGCGCAGCGGGGAGGTGTTCTACAATTCTGATGCCGCAGACAGCATCGGCACCGTATACCGCATGCAGCTGGAGGCCCTCTCCATCCCCGTGCTGGCGGGGGAAGACGTATACCCGGAGCTGGCCGCCAAGCGCCAGGGTATCCAGGCGGTCATGGAGTCCCTTTCCTCCGGCCTGATGCGCAAGATGGAGCGCTCTGCGGAGTTCTTCAGCTCTCTGGATTCCAACCCGCGCAAGGCCTGGCAGACCCTGCAGGATATGCCTGCCCAGGACTATGTGAACGCCTGGTGGGGTGCCTGGTTCAAGGACATGGACGGCGTGGGGCTCGGCCTGTGGAACGACTACCTGGTGACGGGCATGACGCTGCTGAAGCGCGAGGCCGCCACCGCCCTGCAGCAGGAGGCCTGCCTGTGCATGCCCATGGCCGCCATGTTCCCCCTCAGCTCCAGTGCCGGCCGCGGCCCGGGGCAGGTGCTCGGCGTCTATGATATGGAGGACCTGATGGAGAAGCTGGAGGGTGCCTACAACGCGCCGGACCCTAAGCGCCGCGCGGAGGAGGCCAAGCAGGCGGAGACCCTGGGCGCGCCGCCCTCCATCGTCTCCCTGGAGCTGCCCATGAAACGCAAGCGTGAGCGCGCCCTGCAGGATGTGCACAAGGTGATAGACCTGGTGGCCAGCCCGGACCTGCCGCTCAACTGCGTGCCTGTGCTGCCTGCGCTGGATACGCGCAGCGCCCCCCTGAGCGGGGAGGATTCCGTGCAGCGCGTGATCCCCGTGGGCCGCCGCTTCCCCTACATGCGTATCCTGTGCAAGGGCCGCGCCCTTACCGGAAAGATGAACCTGAACCGCGCCAACGAGAAGGACCTGGACCTTTCCGCCACCCCGCTGGGCGCGGATGCCGCGGACCTGGAGTTTGAGTTCTACCGCCATTCCACCTCCTCCGCGCCGGATGCCTCCTTCAAGCTGGCCGGCGCCTGGAGCCCGCTGAACCTGTACCTGCGCCAGGGTGCCCGCCTGGGGGATGACAAGAAGACCGCCTATATCCCCGTGGTGTTCCGTGACAAGGAGGGCTACACTTGCCTGTTCTGGACCGGCCTGCGCTTCAACCGGGAGATGATTGCCCCGGACGAGTGGCCCGGCGCCGCCGTGTTCGAGACCGCCCCGGCCGATCCCGCCGCCGACCGCAAGGACAAGGAGAGGCAGCTCCGCAAGGCCATACGGGATACCTTCCTGGCCCGCCACAACGTGCACCTGAACCCCGGTGCAGAGGCCCGCACCCGCCTGCTGGAGGATGTGGAGGCCCTGCAGAAGGGCGGCTGTGCCATCTCCTTTGAGATTGTGACCCCCGGTATGGTGACCGGGGATGACAATGCGGCCACGCGTGCCGCCAGCCGTTTCCCCTACTTCTCCCTGGGTACGGAGCTGGAGAGCAGCGGCAAGCTGCGCGCCATGCCGGAGACCTCACGCACCGCTCCCTACGCCGCTCCCTCCGGGGAGCCTGCCGTGCTGCGCCTCTTCCGCCATGCGGAGGACGAGTTCTCCACCCTGTACACCCGCACGGAGGGCTCCCTGCTGCACTATGTGATGATGCATGCCACGGAGTACAATGCCACGGACGGCTACTTCACCGTGCCGTTCAAGGCGGCGGGCAACGGGGAGAGCGTGGAGTACACCATCTACCTGCGCCCGGTGCTCTCCCCCACGTATGACGACGGCCTGCTGCCGGAGGACAGCCTGTTCCCGGCAACGGTCTATCCCTCGGATGTTCCCCCGGTAGATTGATTCCACAACCCTGCAATGATATGAACAGCGATTCCCTTTCCAAATACACCGCCCCCCTGGCTGCGGATTCCCCCGCCGGCCCCAACCTGGAGTATGATGCCCGCATGATGGAGCTGGAGGAGGCCTCCACCCCGGAGCCGGAGCACAGCATCGGGGATTCCGTGATTCCCGCCACCCCGCCGGACTGGCGCGCCGTGGAAAAGCAGGCCGCCGCTCTCATGGCGGAAACCCGTGATGTGCGCGTCGTCGTCATCTGGACCATTGCCCGCCTGGCCAATGCCGGGCTCCAGGGCCTGCTGGACGGCCTGGAAATCATCCGCTCCCTGGCCGCAGACATGTGGGATGCCCACTGGCCCCAGCCGGATGACGGCGATGTGCAGGAGCGTATCAGCGCGCTCACCCGCCTTTCCCCCGTGCCCGGCAGCTTTGATGCGGACCCCACGGTGCTGCACCTGCTGCTGGAGGCGCCGCTCACTGCCTCCCCGGCCTTCGGCGGCTTGGGCCTGGCCTCCCTGCGCGAGGCCAAGGACAGCTCCGATGCCCAGCGAACCATGACCGCCGCCCTCATGGATACCCCTGCGGAAAAGGTGGAGGCCACCGCCGCCACCGTGGCCGCGCTGAAGGAAACCCTTGCCGCTATCCGTGACATATACGCGGAGCACGCCCAGGGTACGCCGGATTTCCGCATGGTGCAGGATTTGCTGAAGGAAATGCAGCTTTTTCTGGATTCCCGCCCGCAGCCAGCCCCCGCCGCCGCAGCAGCGGACCCCGCGCCCGCCGCCGCCCCGGCGGAGGAAGCCCCCGCCGCCGCCGCCCCTGCCGCTGCTCCTGCCGCCGCACCGCAGGCAGTGCCCGCAGCCACCGTGCCGCAGGCCGCTCCGCTCCCCGTCTCTGCCACTGCCATACAGGGCCGCCAGCAGGCCGTGGAGCAGCTGCGCCTGCTCTGCGATTGGTTTGAGACCAACGAGCCCTCCAGCCCCGTGCCTTATTTCCTGCGCCGCGCCATCCGCTGCGTGGGCGCCAGTTTCATGGATATCATGGAGGATATAGCCCCCGCCGCCAGGGACCAGGTGCGCACCGTGCTCCGCCCGGATTCCCTCGCCGCCGCCCCCGCAGCATCATCTCCCGCGCCCGCAGCACCCGCCCCCGCCGCTCAGGAACAGGCCCCGGAGAACCCGGAAGGCTTCTTCAATCCCTTCGGCTGATTCACCTGTCCGTCCGCGCCCGCTGGCCGTTCATACGGCCAGCCGTCTTTCGGGGGGCGGGGCAATCTTTGCAGTACCGTCAGGCTGGTGGAACATCAGTCACATCCACCGGTTTCTCCGGCAAGACCCGCTCAGGTGGCGGGTGTGCTACAAGCGTGTTCAGTTTTTTCAAAAAAGACGAGGAAAAACTTTCAAAAGTTGCTTAACTTTGTGCGCGGTGGTGTGTATAATGAAGTGTAGGCAGGAGGAAAAGTTGCCGCCTGCGGATAACAACCCTAAGAAAAAGGAGAAAACGATGGATAAGAACAAGACTGAGATTGTGCTGGTGATAGACAAGTCCGGCTCCATGCACAGCCTGCAGAAGACGGTGGTGGAATCTGTGAACAGTTTCCTGGAGGAGCAGGCCGGGCAGCCCGGTACTGCGTATGTGACGCTGTATTCCTTCGACAACGAGGTGCAGGAGATGCTGCGGCACTGCGAGCTGAAGGAGGTGCCCAAGCTGACGGAGAAAAACTATGTGCCCGGCGGCATGACAGCCCTGCTGGATGGCGTCGGCCGGGCGATTGACGAGACGGGCGCGCGCCTGGCTGCGCTGCCGGAGGAGGAGCGCCCTGCGGTGGTGACGGTGGGTATTATGACGGACGGCTATGAGAACGCCTCCCGCGAGTACAGCTGGAAGGATATTGCGGAGCGCATTGCCCGCCAGAAGGAGAAGTACAACTGGAAGTTCTTCTTCTTCGGCGCTGGGGAGGATGCCATCCAGGTTGCGGCGCAGATGAACATCGACAAGGAGGACAGCGTGAAGTGGGAAGCCGGCAATGCGGAGGATTTGCAGGCGGTGATGCACTGCACCAGCCAGCGTGTAAGCTATTCCCGCAAGTGTTCCATCATGGGCGTGGCGGAGGACCGCGTGTCCATGGACGGGCTGATGGACCGTGCCCGCAGCCTGTTCCGCAAGAAACGCAAGTGATTTTGCATAGTCATGCATAGGCCCGCGCACGGGTGTGCGCGGTATTAGGGGGGCCGGTCCGGCAGTATTGCCGGGCCGGTTCTTCCGTGTCCCGGGGCGGCTTCCATGTCCGGGCCGCAGATGGCGGCGTAACGGGCTCCGGCAGACTTCCGCTTAATAATTGTGGGCTGGGTGGCTATAATGTGAGCATGAGAGAAAATGGATTAGATGCCGCCGCCACCGCGGCGTACTTCTTCACCAACCGCCCGCGCACACAGCTCAAGGCCGTGCTGTTCTGAGCCCTGATGGCCTGCTTCCTGCACTTGTAGCCAAACGGCATCAATCAGCTGCCCCTTGGCCTTCCTTCCCCTTGTGCGGGCATACTTCGCCCTCGCAATACGTAGTATGGCAGCATGTCTCTCTTTGCGCTTGCCAAGGGGGCAGGGAGCTGGTATGGTTCGGGCATGGCCACTGACAAGAAAATCACGATGAAGACCAGCAAGGGGGATATACACCTGGTGGTGTTTGCCTCCAAGACGCCGATGACGGCGGCTAGTTTCCTGAACCTTGCAAGCAAGGGGTATTACGATGGACTGAAGTTCCACCGCGTGATTGCGGATTTCATGATCCAGGGCGGTGACCCGGAGGGGACTGGCTGCGGCGGCCCTGGCTACCAGTTTGACGACGAGTGCCGCCCGGACCTGAAGTTCACGAAGCCTGGCCTGCTGGCTATGGCCAATGCGGGCAAGACGTGGACGGGGCAGGGCACGAACGGCTCCCAGTTCTTTATCACGCATGTGCCCACGGAATGGTTGAACGGCAAGCACACCATCTTTGGCGAGGTGGAGGGTGCCGAGGACCAGGCCGTGGTGAATGCCGTGGCTCAGGGGGACAAGATTCTGGGTATAGAGATTCACGACGATTGCACGGACCTCTTTGAGGAGGAGGCCCGCAACATTGAGCGCTGGAACAGCAAGCTCAAGCCGCGCAGGTAAGCTGCGCCGGGCGGCGGGGTGCGCGTGGCGCGCGCCCTGCGCCCCCTGGACCCGCGCATGGAATTTGCCGTACAGGACCTGCATATAGAATTCGGCCCCCGCGTGCTGTTCGACTCTCTGTCGTTCGTGGTGGAGCGGGGGGAGCGCATAGCGTTTGCCGGGCAGAACGGCGCGGGCAAGTCCACGCTGATGAAGTGCATAGCGGGCGTGATGGAGCCCGATCACGGCAAGGTGCTGCTGCCCAAGCACACCAAGGTGGGCTACCTGCCGCAGGAGGGTATTCATATTTCCGGCCGCGCTCTGCTGGATGAGGTGCTGGGCTCCGTGGGCAATATCATGGAGCTGCAGCAGGAGGTGGACGAGCTTTCCGCAGAGCTGCAGGCGCTGCCCACGGATTCTGCGGAGTACCGTGACCTGCTGGAGGAGATAGGCCGGCTGGAGCTGATCCTGCATGACCGTGATGCGGCCACGCTGCGCCCGCGCACGGAGTCCATACTGCGCGGCCTGGGGTTTGCGGAGAGTGATTTCCCGCGGGACTGCGGGGAGTTTTCCGGCGGCTGGCAGATGCGCATAGCGCTGGCCAAGCTGCTGCTGCAGGAGCCGGAGGTGCTGCTGCTGGACGAGCCGACGAACCACCTGGATATCCAGAGCCAGCGGTGGATGGAGCAGAGCCTGCGGAGCTACCGCGGGGCTATCTGTATCATCAGCCATGATGTGGCGCTGCTGGACAACCTGGTGCAGCGCACCATAGCGTTCCACCACGGGCGGGCGGAGGAGTACGCGGGCAATTTTTCCTTCTACCTGCGTGAGAGCAAGGCGCGCAAGGAGGCTCTGCTGCGGCAGGCTAAGGCGCAGCAGCGCGAGATTGCCAAGACGCAGGAATTCATCGACCGTTTCCGCGCGAAGGCCACCAAGGCCACTCAGGTGCAGAGCCGTATCAAGCAGCTGGAGAAGGTGGAGCTGATAGAGGTGGAGGAGGATGATGCGGTGATGAGTTTCCATTTTCCGCCGCCCCCGCCCGGTGCCAATACGGTGGTGAAACTGGAGCGCGTGTGCAAGGCGTACGGCCCTATCCGCCTGCTCCAGGATTACGATATCACCATCGGCAAGGGGGACCGCATTGCCATTGTGGGCGTGAACGGCTCCGGCAAGTCCACCTTCACCCGCCTGATTTCCGGCACGGAGGCGCCGGACAGCGGGCAGTTCTGCCTGGGCCACCACACGGAGATTGCGTTTTTCTCCCAGACCCATGCGGATGTGCTGGACAACAGCCAGACCGTGCTGGAGTGCGTGGAGGCTGCCGCGGGCAGGGAGACGCGCCCGCTGGTGCGCAACCTGCTGGGCTGTTTCCTGTTCCGCGGGGATGATGTTTTCAAGAAGATAGGCGTGCTGAGCGGCGGTGAGCGCTCCCGCGTGGCGCTGGTGTGCATGCTGCTGCGCCCCGCCAATTTCCTGATTATGGATGAGCCCACCAACCACCTGGATTTCCAGAGCCAGGACGTGCTGCAGCGCGCGCTGGCGGAGTACCCGGGCTCCTACTGTATTGTTTCCCACAACCGCCAGTTCCTGGATCCCATTGTGAACAAGGTGCTGGAGTTCCGCGTGGGCCACGCGCCGCGCCTGTTCTACGGCAATGTGAGCCAGTACCTGGAGACGGTGGAGGCGGAGGAGAAGCGCCTGAAGGCGGCTGCCGCGGCATCCGCGCAGGGCTCTGCCGCCGCACCTGCCGCTGCTGCGGCGGACGGCAACCGCCGCGATGCCCGCCGCGCCCGTGCCCAGGCACGTGAGGCGCTCAACAAGCTGGTGAAGCCGCTGGAGCGGGAGCTGGCCGCCGTGGAGGAGGAGATTGCCGCCAAGGATGCCCGCAAGGAGAGTATTTCCGCAGAACTGGAGAACCCGGCCAACATGGCAGACAACCAGAAGCTCATGGAGCTGACGCAGGAGTACCAGGCGCTGGAGCGGGAGACGGAATCCCTGTTCACCCGCTGGGAGGAGCTTTCCGTGGAGATTGAGCGCAAGAAGGCGGAGATTGAAGGCGCAAGCTGATTGCCGCTCCTGTGCATCTTTGTAACCACACCTGTTAGAGTGACAACAAAAAAGGCAGGAGGGCGGTGGCCCTCCTGCCGAAGTTTTTTCACAGGTTCCTGCGCCTTAGCGCGGGGCAGGGTAGTTCTGGTCTTCCTGCAGGTGGTTGGGGTCGTACATCTCAATGAGCACCCACTGCTCCATGGTGACCGTGACAGGCTTGCCGGAGAGGGGAATTTCACCACAGGTGCCATCGTTAATCTTGATGGTGCCGTTTTCCACTATGCCATGCAACACCGCCTTGCGGGTGAAGTACGTCATGTAGCCACCGGATTCAAACGTTTGCTTGATTGGCTCCTCGGATACATCACTATATTCCGCGCTCTGGATGGAATACATAAAACCGTAGCAGCGGTACATCAACTGCCCTTCGGCTGCTAGCTCGCTGAAGTTGAGGTTGGAGGCAGCTATGGCATTGTAGGCCACGGGGTAGCCTTCCGTATGGCCTCCTACCTCGGTAAAGTGCCCGGGGCCACCATGACCGCCAGGAAGGTCAAACTGGGCCTCTCCATTAGCTGTATGTGAGGTCAGCGCCTGGTTGTCGGGGAGTTCGATGACCATCTGCCCGGAAGCGGCCTCGATACCGTATTCGGGAATAGCCGGGTAATCCACACCATCAATGGTGACTACAGCGCCAATGCTTCCAGGCCCCACCAAGTGCTGGGGAGAGAGGTTCTGGGCAGGGGCGGAGGTGTTGTTGCCACCGCCGCCACAACCTACCAGCATTGCGCCAAGCAGCCCCAGGAGGATGTTGCCGAAACTTTTTTTCATATGTATCTTTCTATCGCTTAGAACTGGGTCATGTATACCGCAGGCTGGCCGATAATCTGGATGTCCACAAACATCGGCTTGCCGCTGGTGGCACCCTGGGTCACTACATCCTTGTATTCGATGGTAAAACGACCATCCACGATGTAGCCGGTATATGTGTAGGCATCGGGAGAGGCCTCCTTCTGGGCAATGTAGATGGGGCTTTCATGATCCATGCTCTCGTCTGGCGTTACCTTGAAGATGTGCATGCGGATGTTCCTGCCCCTGTACTGGATGCCGTAATCCGTGTCATCACACTGGAAGTTGAGCGGGTACAGGTTGTTGGGCAGCATGCCAATTTCCGGCTGGCTCCATGTGCCCTCCACGCGCGGATTGCGTGCGGGCGCATCTGGGTTGTCAGCAATGGAGGAAGCGGGCACTGCCAGTTCCATGGTGCCGTCCGGCATCAGGGTGAGTGTAAGCATGGATTCAGTAGGATCCAGGCCTTCGTCAGGGGTAGAGCCAATTTCCCAGCCGGTGTTGGGGATGATGATGCCACGGATAGTCATCATGCCGCCCTGCTGGCCGTCCATCACGAACTGATGGGGGGAAATATCCGCACCTGTGGGGGCGGATTCTTCCCCACCGCCGCCGCAGCTGGCAAGCGCCAGAACGGCAGCGGCGCCCATGAGTGCGACTCCGTAGCTTTTAGCACGAAAGTTCATTACGTGACGGTCCTGTTATTTATTGCCCATCGCCCTTGCGGACGTAGAAGTTGGAGAGGAAAACGTTGCGCACCCAGCCCGTGATGGTGATGTATTCGCCCTGGGGGTCCGGGTAGTTGATAGTCACGGAACCCTGCTGTACGGCACGGCACTGAACTTCCATGGTCACAAAGTTGAAATCGAAGGAAAGGGCACCGCCGGAGAGGGAACCGTCTTCAGCCAGGCCGAGGCACTGGAGCACGGTGGGACTGGAAAGCGCACCACTGTCTTTGAAGGTAATGAGCATGTAGCCCATGCGGGGTACGCCATCCTCAAAGTCCTTCTCGTTGGTCATGTACTGGTAAGTGCAGTTGTACTCTGCGCCGGAGAAATCAACAGTGCCATCGGTAATAATCCACCCGGTGTTGCCGGTGTTGGCGCCGTTGTCGATGACACCAGGGCGCATGGTGGTCTGCATCAGTCCCGTGATGTTGAAGGATTTCTTGCCCTTGGCGAAATCGTTCATGGAGACGACGTTCGCGGGGGTGTTGTCCTTGTTGTTACTGCCGCCACCGCAGGAGCAGAGGGTGGTGGCTGCAACAGCGCAGAGACAGAGAGTGAGTGTCTTTTTCATTTGTGTTTTGGTGATGTTTAGTGAGATTTTGGCGAGTATGTTCAGGAAACAGCTCTCCCCATACGGGCAGTATATCTGATTCATTGGCGAGCGCAAGCTTTTTTTTGACATGCGGCAAAAAAACTTTTAGCCCGTTGCCCTTCGGGGTGGTTTATTTGGAGACGTTGAAGCGGAATTCCACCACATCGCCATCCTGGACGACGTAGTCCTTGCCCTCGATTCGGAGCTTGGCCTGTTCCTTGGCCTTGGCGATGGAGCCGCAGGCCACCAGGTCCTCGTAGGCCACCACCTGGGCGGCGATGAAGCCACGCTCGAAATCCGTGTGGATGACCCCGGCGGCCTGGGGAGCCTTGGCCCCGGCGGGGATGGTCCAGGCCTTGGTTTCCTTCACGCCAGTGGTCAGGTAGGTGCGCAGACCCAGCAGGTGGTACACGGCCTTGATCAGCTCGCTCACGCCGGAATCTGTCACACCCAGGGCCTCCAGGTAGTCTTTGGCATCGTCTGCGCCCAGTTCGGAGAGTTCCTCCTCCATGCGGGCGGAGATGACAATGGCCTCTGCATTGTGGTGCTCTGCCACGTACTTGCGCACGGCGGAAACGTAGGGGTGGGCATCCGGGTTGGAGATGGCGTCGGCCAGCTCCTCCTCGCTCACGTTGCAGGCAAAGATACTCTTCTTGTCAGACAGCAGGAAGAAGCTGTGGAGCAGCTTGCGCTCGTCGTCGCTGAGCTCCATGGTGATGGCGGGCTTGCCGGCATCCAGGTGGGGGATGAGCTTCTCGATGAGTGCCACCTCGGCCTTGGCTTCCTTGTCGCCGCCGCGGGCCTTCTTGATGCGGCTCTCCTTGCGCTTCTCCATGGCGGCCAGGTCTGCCAGGATGAGCTCGTCGTTGATGATTTCGATGTCGCGCAGGGGATCCACGCTGCCCAGCTCATGGATGATGTCGTCATTCTCAAAGCAGCGCACCACCTGGACGATGGCGTCCGTCTCACGGATGTTGGA
Source organism: Akkermansia sp. (assembly GCA_030536145.1). Taxonomy (GTDB): domain Bacteria; phylum Verrucomicrobiota; class Verrucomicrobiia; order Verrucomicrobiales; family Akkermansiaceae; genus Akkermansia. Next base: position 43,103 of record JAUNQN010000003.1, on the reverse strand, counting down.
GAGGAACTTGTTGCCCAGGCCGGCGCCCTCTGCGGCGCCCTTCACCAGGCCTGCGATGTCCACGAACTCGATGGCGGCGGGAACGATGCGCTCGCTCTTGTGCATTTCCGCCAGCACGCCCAGGCGGGCATCCGGCACCTCCACCATGCCCACGTTGGGGTCGATGGTGCAGAAGGGGTAGTTGGCCGCCTCCGCCTTGCGGGAGCGGGTGACGGCATTGAACAGGGTGGATTTGCCCACATTGGGGAGACCGACGATACCAGCTTGTAACATAGCGGCGGCATTATAGCCGAATTGCACCGTGAAATAAAGCCTAAAGATGGGGGCTGCCACGCAGAAAATCACGCCTGGCGGTGGAGCAGGGGGCAGGTCAGCAGATTTCTGCCAGCAGGTCGCCCTGGCGGGCGTAGGTCTCCACGCAGTTTGCCGAGTTCCGGCGTATGTCCTCCGCCAGTTTCACGCGGCCCGGCTCAAAGAAAGTCATGACGGTGGAACCGCCGAAGGCGAAGAATCCCTGCTCATCCGCCTTTTCCACGCGGGAGCCGGGGGTGTAGGTCTGGTGGATGGCACCCACGCCGGTGGCGCCCACGGCCAGGGAGAGTACGTCCCCCACGGAATCCGTGTGCAGCACGGTGAGCTCCCGCTTGTTGGTCCACAGCCAGGCCAGGCGGCGGCGCAGGCAGTACGGGGATACGCTGGCCAGCGGGCCGGGGATGCGGTGCGGGGCCTCCGGCGTGCCGGAGGCTACAAAATGGTAGCGGTGGTAGTCCACCGGGCATAGGCGGCTGATGACCACAGTGCCGTGGGCGTATTTTTCCGCCAGCTCCGCGCTGCCCAGCAGGGCGGGCAGGTCAAAGCGCTGGCCTTTCACAAACACGCCGGAGATTTCCGCTGCGTCCTGCCAGGCGCTGTGGCGGCCGTCCGCCGGCAGGGCCACGGTGTTGCCGCCGCACACGGGGCGGGCACCCGGCTTGAGCTTGCGGGTAAAGAAATCGTTGAAACTTTTGTAGTCCTCCACCGGGCGGGCGGCCTCATCCATGTTGATGCCGTATTCCTCCACAAACTGCGCCAGGTTCCGTGCGCTGCGGGGGAAATCCTTCAGCCACCCCATGATGCGGGAGGCAATGGCGCGCTTGAGCAGCAGGTGCAGGCTCAGCTGCCCCAGGGGGGTGCCGTACACCCAGCGCAGGGCACGCTCACCCATCACCTTTTCCTGCTCCATGCAGCCGGTGTAGCGGTTGTAGAAGGTGATGGAATCGGCGTCCTTGCTCATTTCTTGGCGGTTTGCTGGGGTTTCTTGGTGGCGGCGGGTTTCTTGCCGGGCCAGTTGTCCTCGATATCCTTGGCCACGGTCACGGGGGTGCCCAGGTCTGCAATCTTGAACAGGCGGGCGGCCATGGCATCCGGGGTGCGGATACAGCCGTGGGAGAGGCGCATGCCGGCCACCACTCGGCCGGTGTGTATGCCCACGCCGCCGCACAGGCGCAGCCAGTTGGGCATGGGGGCACCCTGAAACTTGCCCCCCGCAGGTATGGTGTCCTTGCCGTACTCCGCGTTGTTCTTCACCACCTTGCCCTTGGCATCCACAATCTTGCCGAACTGGGTGGAGGCGTGTTCCTTGGCCTTCTCGTTCACGGAGAAGCTGCCGGTGGGGGTCTCATGCCCGTCTCCCCCGGTGGAGACAGGCCAGTCTGCCGCCACCTTGCCGTCCACGTACAGGCGGCCGCGCTGCTGTTTCAGGCAAATGCGGATGGGGCACTTGGCGGTGGCCTTCTTGAGCAGCTCGCTGTCCAGGTAGGTCTCCATGGTGGAGGGGTAGTTGCGCGTGGTGGCCACAAAGCGCTGGTAGGCGGTCATGCCCGTGGTGTTCACCGCCGGGGCCTTGGGCTTGGCTGCGGTTTTCGCCGCAGGTTTGCCCGGAGCCTTGGCAGCAGGTTTTGCAGCGGGTTTCGCGGCGGGTTTCGCGGCGGGCTTGGCGGGCGCCGTGGGGGTGGGCTTGGCTGCGGGCTTGGCCGGGGCGGTTGCCTTGGCTGGAGCCAGGTTCACCGAGAACCCCCGCCCCTGCATGCCGGCGGGCGGCGTGGCGGCCCCGCTGCCGCAGGAAAGGGCGGCGGGGAGCAGTACGGCCAGGGCAGGGAGGGGGAGTTTCACAGGCTGGGAGCGGGGTTACTTGATGATAACCGGGGTGCCCACCGGGGTGTTGTCGAAGAAGATTTTGGCCATCTTCTTGGGCAGGCGGATGCAGCCGTGGCTCTCCGGGGCGGAGGTCACCAGGCCCTCATGCATCCAGATGCCGCCCGTGGTGAGCTGCATGCCGTTGGTCATGGCGGCACCCTGATAGTGGCCGCCTGCGGGGATAGCCTGGCCCTGGGTGTACTCTGCCACCAGGGTGTTGCCGGCGCTGTCCACAATGCTGCCGTAGGTGGAGGATTTGTGGTTGGCATCCTTGGCCAGCACGCGGAAGGTGCCCTTGGGCGTGCCGTGGCCGGCCTTGCCGGAGGAGATGGTGGAGGTGCCCACCAGCTGGTCGCCGATGTAGTAGGTGGCCTTCTGCAGCTCCGTATCCACCACAATCTTGTGCTGCCCGGTCAGCCCGGCGGGGGCATCCCAGTGGCCGGCGTTCACGTTGGCCGTGGGGTCCGTGGCCACGCTGGCGCGCTTGAATGCATAGCCGTCCATGGCGGCAAGGCTGTTCGTGGATTCGCAGGAGGCCAGCAGGGCACCCGCCGCTATCAGCATGATGTATGTCTTCTTCATGGCAGGGAAATCTATTACCTGTATTTGGCGCGCGGCGCGCGCGCATGCGCTTTATGGACTGAAACCGCGCTTTTGTCAAGCATAAACTGATACCGTGCTTGCCATGGCGGGGGCTGCATGGTAGGATGGACGCATGCAGCTGGCCCTGGCTCCCATGCAGGATGTGACAGACCTGGCCTTTATGCGCACCCTGGCGCGTATCGGCTCATTGCCGCATTTCTTTGTCACTCCGTATTTCCGCAGCACCGCCACCACCTGTGCCCTGGGGGAGGACAATCTGCGCTGCATCCATGGCAATGAGACGGGCTGCCCCATCCTGGCCCAGCTGGCGGGGAGTGATGCCTCCGCGCTGGTGCGTGATGCGGCCGCGCTGCTGCAGCTGCCCGTGGCGGGAATCAACCTGAACGCGGGCTGCCCGTCACCCCTGGTGAACCGCCACGGGGCGGGTGCGGGCCTGCTGCGTGACCTTGGCAATTTCCGCACCGTGCTGCACGCGCTGCGCCGGGCGGTGCCCGCAGGGCAGTTCAGCGTGAAATGCCGCCTGGGCTGGCAGGATGCCGCAGAGTTCCCCCGTATCCTGGAATTGCTGGCAGAGGCACAGCCGGATATGGTGATGGTGCACCTGCGCACCCGCAAGGAGCTGTACGGCGGCACCCCGCACCATGAGCTGGCCGCCCTGGCCGTGCAGGCGCTGGATTGCCCGGTGATGCTGAACGGGGATATCTGCACCGCGCAGGATGCCGCCCGCATGGCCGCCCACGGCCCGGCTGGGCTGATGATAGGGCGCGGGGCGGTGCGCAATCCCTACCTGTTCCGCATGCTGCGCGGGGGCACCGCCCCCACCCGGGACGAGATGAGGGAGTACTACGATATCCTATCCGAGGAGACGGGGCGTATCCTGCACACCAGGCGCACGCCGGCTGCCCACTGCAACCGCATGAAAAAATACCTGGCCTTCTGCTACCCGGATTTCACCCCGGAGCAGGAATACAGCTTGCGCCGCTGTACGGATATGGCGGAGATGCGCCGCACCTGGGCCTGATTCCCGCCTAGTCCGTGTTGCGCACGCGGGAGCGCGGGGATAGGACGATGGGCACGCCGGAGGCCTGGATGCGCTTGCGGATGGCATTGCGCAGGTACTGGGCATAGCTGTCCAGCAGCAGGCGCTTGTCATTCACAAACAGCACATAGGTGGGCACGGGAATGGTGGTGTATTTCTCATTCACCGCCGTGGTGGCGTAGAAGAGCTTGAGGCGCTTGCGCAGCACGCGGTGCTGGCCGGGGGGATTCATCTCCATGGCGCGCTGGAGCAGGCGGTTCAGCTCACCGGTGCCGGGCATGTTCAGCGCCTCCTGCTGCACGCGCAGGATGGCCTTGAAAATACCCTCCAGCCCGGTGGCCTGCTTGGCGGAGACAATGGCCACGGGCGCGTAGTCCAGGAAGAAGAGGTTCTCCCGTATATGCTCCTTCACCGCATCCTTGCGGGCGCTCATGGGGGCTTCCGGGCAGTACAGGTCAAACTTGTTCACCACAATGATGCAGGGCTTGCACTCCTTGGCGATGATGGAGCCGATGCGGCGGTCCTGCTGGGTCACGCCCGCTGCCATGTCGATGACCAGCAGGCAGATGTCCGAGCGGCGGATGGCCTTCTCGCTTCGCATGGCGGAGAACACCTCCACGGAGGTGTCTCGCTTGCTGCGGGGGCGCATGCCGGCGGTGTCGATGAGCACGTAGCCGCGGCCGTCGTGCGTGTAGGGCACGTCGATGGCATCGCGCGTGGTGCCTGCCACGTCGGAGACGATGGTGCGCTTGTCGTTCAGGATGGCGTTCACCAGGGAGGACTTGCCGGCGTTCGGGCGGCCCACGATGGCCACGCGGATGGGGGAATCCTTGCCCACCTCCTCGCGGTCCGGCTCCTCCTCCGGGGTGGCGTCCGGGGCGGTTTCCGCCTCCTTCTCCTCCGCGCCCATGCGCTTGAGCTCCGTGTTGAGCTTCTTGGCCAGCTCATGGAACCCGCGGCCGTGCGCGGCAGAGGTGAACACGTAGTCCGTGAATCCCAGCTCCGTGAACTCGCCCAGGTTCAGCTCCTGCTTGTCTGAATCCGCCTTGTTCAGCACCAGCAGCACGGGCACGCTGCTCTTGTGCAGCTGCGCGGCAATGGCCTTGTCGATGGGGGTGAGGTGGTCTCGGCAGTCGCAGACGAACATGATGTAGTCCGCCGCATTCAGGGCGATGTCCGCCTCTCGCGCCACCTGGGCGGCAAAGCCGTCGTCCAGTGTGGAGCCGATGCCGCCGGTGTCCACCACCAGGGCATCATAGTCTGTAATGCGCACGGGGGCGCAGAGGCGGTCACGGGTGACGCCGGGCTGGTCATGCACAATGGCGATACGGCGGCCGACCATGCGGTTGAAGATGGCGGACTTGCCGACGTTCGGGCGGCCGACGATGGCGATGGTGGGACAGGACATACTCTATTATATAAGGGGAATGGGGTTGCGGGGCAGGGGTTACAGGGGGCGCTCGGAGGTGGAGCGCACGCGCTCCTTCTTGGCCTCTGCGGCGGGGTTGTACGGCACCAGACCCACGGGGCGGAAGCCCTTGCCGGTGCTCACCAGGTCCACGGGGCCGCCGGTGCGCTTGTACAGCTGGTAGGATACGCGCTGGCCGCGGTTGTTCATGACGGAGTAGGTGAAGAATTCCGGGGTGGACTGGCAGAGCACGTGCATGTTCTGGGCTCCGTCCATGATGATGCGGGGTTGCATGAAGCTCATGTAGCGGCCCATGTAGCAGGCGCCCACGGCGCGCTTGGTGTCCAGGTCAATCACCTGGCCGAAGAGTCCCTCCTGCTTGGCGGTGCGCACCAGGCGGCAGCTGGCCTGCAGGCGCCGCCCGCGGGACTGGATGGGGAAGGCGCGCACGGTGCCGCCGCTGGTCACGTTGAACAGGGCGCGGTTGGAGGTGTAGGTGGTGCGGCAGTCCGGCATCAGGATGGTGGCGGTGGCGGTGAAGGCGCCGGGCATGTCCAGCGCGTAGTGGTTCTTCAGGTTCAGCTGGATGCTGCGCTGGCTGCCGGGGGGAATGCTCACGGCTGCGTGGCGGGATGAGCCGGTGGGCATCACCATGCCGTCCGTGCCGCGCTGGCGGAGCTGTATGTTCAGCCAGGAGTGGCCGGGGCGGTTGTCCAGGTTGATGGTGGTATCCGTGTGGTTGGCAATGGTCAGGTTCAGCAGCACGGCCTCTCCCGCCACGTAGTCCGTGCGGTTGGGGGTGAGCTGCACCTCAATCTGTGCAAAGGCGGGCAGCAGCATGGCCAGTGCGGCCAGCGCCAGGGTGAACAGGGCGGTAATCTTTTTCATGTTATTTGGCTTTGTTGACGGGCAGCGCTATGCGGAAGCCCAGGGTGAAGGAGCGCAGCTCCGGGGATTTGACGGGGATGAGGCGCGGCGGCGTGCCGTCCTTGTCCGCCACCAGGGGGCAGCCTGCGGCGTACAGGCGCAGCAGGGATTCCGGGGATTCGGAGGAGGTCCACTCCTGCACCCGTGTGGCGGCCATGCGGCTGCGGGCGGCCTGCAGCACGGGGGCCGTGGGTATGCTGCCGCCCTTGGCGCGGGCGTAGGCCAGGGCATCCCAGTAGGAGATGCCGGTCACGGGGCTGTCCGGGCGGAGGTTGCGGCCGTGGAAGGCGCTGCGGGTGGTGGCGGCCCGCTGCTGCTTGTCCCACTCGTCGGGGGTGTGGTTGCGGCAGTTCTCCGGTATGCCCTGGTTGATGGCCTCTAGCTTGTCCAGGGTCATGGATTCCAGCTGCTGCAGGAAATCGGCGTACTGTGCCACGCTGACCATGGCGGTGCTCACGGCCAGTTTCTTCTTGCCGTCTCGGCAGTAGGCGTAGCCGTCGTGCACGGGGTCTATGGCATGCTCCTTTTCCATGGGGATGAGCATGGCGCCCAGGGAGGCAATGCAGGTGGCAACGACCAGGGCGGCGGCTCCCAGCGCGCCCAGGCGCAGCAGGGCGCGGCGCGTGTGGCGGCGCTGGCGGCGCAGGGTGGCATCGCTTACTTGCGGCTGGGGCATTTCCAGCAGGGGCTCTGCCTCCTGCAGCTGGCTGATGACCGTATCCGCCGTGGTGCCTATGCTGGCCCAGTCGTAGCTGTCTGCGGCGGCGTCGTTCTGCATCCAGCGCAGCAGGCTGGCGCAGCGCGTGGCGCCGGAAACATCCACCGGGCGGGTGGGTGCCAGCATGCGGGAGAGCGTGCTCATCTGCTCCGCAATGCCTGTGCCGCGGCCGGAGGCGGTGACGGGGGAAAGGAACTGCACGCCGCCCTCTGCGGTAAGGAAGGTGCCGGCGGGGGAGATGTTGAGCGTATCCAGCCCGCGCTTGGTGCAGAAGGTGTATATTTCTGCCGCATGGGAGATGGTGCGGCAGCAGTGGCGGGGGGAGATGCGCTGCCTGGCGGCCACGATGTCCTGGTAGCAGTAGCCGGGGGGCAGCTCATGGATGATGAACCACACGCCGTTCTCCTGGCGGGATTCCAGCACCTGCGCCACGTGGGGCATGCCGGCGGCGGCCACGCGCAGGCGTCCGGATTCCAGGAAATCCTCCACGTCCTTCTCCGTGCTCTCCGGCCGCAGCACCTCCATCACCACCTCTCGCTCCACCAGGTTCTGGCGGGCTATGTACAGGTCTGTGTGCGCGCCGGATTCCAGCAGGCGCGTCAGGGTGTAGATGCCGATTTCCTTCGGCAGTTCCGGGAAGACGGGTGACATGGCTTAGGGGGTAAGGGTTTCCAGGAAATCGGACATGGGCAGGGCTTCCTCCGCCCCGGCGGGGGCCAGGCCGTCATCCGGCAGCAGCCCCTCCTGGTAGGTTCCGGTGTTCTTGTTTTTGCGGCTGTTCAGGCGCTGCTCCTGCAGGATGAGGGAGGACGGGGTGCTGATGCAGTCCAGCGGCTCTCCCTTGTAGTACAGCTTGGCGGTGAACCCGTAGTATTTCAGGCTGCCGTAGGCGTCCTGCTCCTCCGGGGTGAGGGGCGGCACGCTGTAGGTGATGATGAGGTTTTCTTCCCACTCGCTCCAGGAGGGACTCTCGTTCTGCCAGTTGAGCTGCGGTGTGGCCATGCGGGAGAACTCGATGCGGCGCCCGTCCACCAGGTCGAAGAACTGGATGGTGATGTAGATGTCATCCGGGGAGACCTCCTCCCCCGGTGCCAGCATGACCGGCAGCAGGATATCCACGTTCTCCCCGCCATCCGGCTCATGCGTGTGGCGCAGCTGGTAGGGGCCGAAGGAGAGCTTGCCGCGCATGGTCTCCCCGCGGTCGGAGCCGAAGGTGAGGCGCTGGGAGGCGCGCTGGAAGTACTTGCCGGCGCGGTCGCGCATCTCGAACACCTTGGTGAACAGGCTGCGCGCCTTCTGCGGGTTCTCCAGCTTCTCATACGCCAGGCCGTAGTAGTACAGCAGGGCGGGGTGGTCCGGGGCTATGGTGCGGGCCTGCTCCAGGCTCAGGATGCACAGGCGCATGTCTCCGGCGGTCAGGGCGGTCACGCCCTTGCGGATCAGGCGGTCCAGCTCGTCCTGCTGGTCGCGGCTCAGGTTGGCCTCCACGGCGGCGGTGGCGTCATGGATTTCCGCATCCGTCTCCGCCGTGTCCTCCGGGGTGTCCCCCAGGTCCTGCCAGTCCAGCAGGGCGGGGTCCATGCTGCGCAGGGCAGGGGCATCCCCCGTGTCGTCGGCAGGCGTGGCGCCGGTGGGGGTGTTGTCCTGCTCCTGTGCGCCCTGGCCGGAGCCGATGCTGGCGGAGCCGGTGCCGGTGAGGTAGCCGAGCTGCTGGGCCTCGATGGCGGCAATCATGGCTTCCGACACGCGGAGTGATTCCTCGTTTGCCAGCTCCAGGCGGCGGGTCACGCCCACGCCCAGCATGGTAAGCTCCACCGCCACCACGGCGGTGAGCAGGGTGGTGTGGAAACGCCGGGAGAGCGCCACCGTGGCAAGGCCCTTGCCGCAGCGGTGCAACAGGCTGTGCCTGTGCGGGGCTGTGTTACTTTTGCTCATCCTCCTGCTTGTATTCCAGTACTTCCCCGTGGTATTGCCCCAGCAGGGCCTTCATGAAAACATCTGCGGGTGCCCCCTCGCCGAACCCGCCGTAGGTCATGCCGTCCATCTTGATGCGGCGGCCGTTCACGGTGGCGTATGCGGCGCCCTTGGAGCCCTTGCCCCACCATTGGCGCAGGTCCAGGCGGGTGATGTCCCCCACCTTGAAATCCTGCCCTGCGGCGGTCACGGTATCCCCGCGCAGGGCCAGCACGCGGCCTTTTGTGCGGAAAATCAGCCACAGGATGAGCAGGGAAACCGCCATGCAGGCACCGCCGGCTATCCATTGCTCACGGATGGCCCCCTCGTTGTACGGGTGTTCCCCCGCGCGCACCGGGTAGTGCATGCGGGCCGTGTAGGCGGTCCAGCAGTCGTTCCAGCCGGCGCGCATGGCAGCGGCGTCCTGTGCCTCCGGCGGGCATTCCTGTGCGGCCTTGCAGTCCCGGGGCAGGGGGTAGTTGTCCTTCTCCCCGCGTATGGCGGGGCCGTTGTCTGTCTGCACTGTATCCCGCAGCAGCGGGGCACCTGCCACCTGGCGCTGCCACTCCGCAGGGGTGGCCTTCTGCGCCAGCTCTCCCAGCCGGGCAAAGGTGTGGTAGCTGAAATACACCTCGTTGGCCTGGCGGTAGCCCACGGCACCATCGTAGAAGAAGTACAGGCCGAAGCCGAAGAAGGCTGCCAGGACAATGCAGAAGCGCACGAAGGTGTCCTTCGTGGGCCTGCAGATGATTTCATTCGCTTCCATGCGCGCGCATTATAGCATGCCGCAGGGGGATATAACAATCAAAATCTCCGGGCCGGGTGGGGTGCATACGCAGATTTTACGCGTGTGCGTGCTAAAGATAAGGCTTGCAAAGGGGGAGAAATGCTGCTAACCTGTGCGCAGATGATGAACAACTGCCGAGCCATGCTGCGCTGTATCTGCCTTGCGGCGCTGGTGCTGTGCGCCGGGAAGCTGCCCGGCCAGCTGGAGCCTATGCGGGTGGATCCCGCCCCGGTGAAGGTGGATACGGCCACCCCCGCGCTGCAGAAGATTGCCCCCGCCGGGACCGCCGCCACCCCGGCCACCCAGTCCAAGGGTGCCCTGGTGCCGCGTGACCAGACCCGCGTGGCCGTGCTGGGCTACCACAATTTCAGCAACACCGCCCCGGTCACGGAGATGCTCATGCGCACGGAGGAGTTCCGCCAGCAGATGGAGTTCATCCGCAAGTCAGACCTCACGGTCATCAGCATGCAGGAGTTCCTGGAGTGGCGTTTCGGCGCCCGCAAGCTGCCCGCCAAGTGCGTGCTCATTACCATGGACGACGGCTGGCGCAGCGTGTACACGGATGCATACCCCATCCTGCGCGCGTACAAGTACCCCTTCCACCTGTTCCTGTACACGGAGTTCCTTTCCGGGCGCGGCACCAGCATGTCTCCGGCCATGATCAAGGAGATGATGGAGCACGGCGCCAGCATCGGCAGCCACTCCGCCAGCCACCCCTATCCTAAGACTTGGAAATCACATGAGGCCAAGGGGCCGGAGGAGTACGCCAAGTTTGTGGACAAGGAGCTGGGTGATTCCCAGAAGCGCCTGGAGAAGCTTTTCGGCGGTATCAACACGTACTGCTACCCCGGCGGCTACCATACGCCCGTGATGCTGGAGCGCATGCCCGGCTACGGCTATGTGGCCGCGTTTACCGTGATTCCCGGCAAGGTGACGGATACGGAGGACCCGTTCCAGATTCACCGCTATATGGTGTTCGGCACGGATCCCTCCATCTTTGCCAGCGCCATGGATTTCCGCGTGGCGGAATCCGGCACGTCCATGACCCTGGGAGCGGAGCCCGGCACGCTGCCGCCCACCACGCCCGCGCCCCCCTTTGCCGTGCTGCCGCGGCCGAATTCCACCGTGCCCGCCAATTTCGGCCTGATTGAGGCCAACCTGAACGGCGTGGCCGGCGTGGACATGTCCTCCCTGAAGATGAGCGTCAGCGGTTTCGGCCGCGTGCCCGCCAAGGTGGACCCCGCAGCCAAGACCATTTCATGGCAGGTGCCCATGCGCATCTACATGCCGAACATTTCCGTACACGTCACTTGGAAGTCATCCAACGGTACAAGCCACAAGGCTGAGTGGGCGTTCAAGGTGAACCCCTACGTGGCGGAACAACAATAAGCAAGCAATATGGACAACGAGAATACACAGCCCGCTGAGCCGGAGAAGAAGGCCGCCAAGCCCCGCAAGACGGTCACCCGCAAGGCTTCCGCAAAGGCCGAAGGGGATGCCGGCGCCGCCGCCCCCAAGACGACCAAGGCCGCCAAGACCACCAAGACCCGCGTGGCCAAGACCGCAGCTGCGGACAAGCCCGCCGCCGAGCCCAAGCCCAAGAAGGCCCCCAAGGCCAAGAAGGAGACCGCAGCCCCCGCCGCAGAGCCCGTGGCGGAGAAGCCGGCTGCTCCGGCTCCCGCCCCGGCCCCCGCCGCAGCAGAGGCCCCCGCTCCCAAGCCGGAACAGAAGAAGCCCCAGGACCGCAAGCCCGAGCACAAGCAGGACAACCGCCGCGAGGACGATATCCCCAACCCGGACCAGCGCACCACCGTGGTGGCCCCCGGTTTTGCCACCCCGGAAACCGTGGGCGGCAACGAGGGCGGCAACGGCAACAACCGCCGCAAGCGCCGCCGCAACCGCAACCGCGGCAACAAGGAGACCCCCCAGCAGCCCCAGCCCGGCCAGAACCTGCGCGTGGACGCCGATGAGCTGGTGCGCCGCGCCTGGAAAATCTACCTGGGCGAGGTGACGGAGGAAGGCCTGGCCCTGATGGACGACCGCACCGCCCAGGAGGCATCCCGCCGCGCGTTCCGCGTGGCAGAGGCTTTCCTGCTGGAGGCCGCCCGCCACCGCCGCCCGGCTCCCCAGCCGCAGGCCCCCGCCCCGGAGCCGGAGGAGGCTCCCGAGGCAGAGGCCGCCGCAGAGGATACCGAAGAGGTAGCCGAGGAATCTGCGGAATAACCGCCGCCCGGCAACAGTTTTACCTCACCCGCCGCGCGTCCCGTACCCCGGGGCGCGCGCTTTTTCTGCAAATCTGTCAGCCGCAGCACTTTTCCCTGTGCAATGCCCCCGGGTGGTGTATTATAGGGGGTAGATATGAGACGCTTTTTCACTATTGCCCTGGGTGCGCTGGCGGGGGTGCTGCTCCTGCTGGCGCTGGTATTCCTGGCCGTGTCAAACCATTACATGGCCAAGGCGGCCCTGAAGTGCCGGGCTGGGGCGGACCTGGAGAAATTGTGCGTGAACGTGGACAGCGCGGTCCCGCTGCCGGAGAACGAGGGGCGCCTGGTGCGCGTGGAAGGCAGGGCGGAGCCGGTGGATATACCGGTGCTGGAGGATAATTTGCTCGGGGTGCGCAAGCAGACGCTCTACCTGTACCGCGAGGTGCGCCGCACAGAGCAGGTGGCTGAGAGTACATGGACTGTCTTGGGTGATGCCGTGCTGCCCTCCGGCCTGCATGTGGAGCAGCAGTTGCAGGAGATGCCGGGGGAATGGCAGCTGGGCGGTTTCCGGGTGCCCTGTGTTTTATCCTATTGGGAATGGGAGGAATCCTGCCCCACCCGGGCGGTTCCGCAGGCGGATATGGCCCCCGTGCCGGAGCTGCTGGAGGGGGCAGCGTGGGACGGGGAACTCCAGGCGTGGGTGTATGGCGGGGGAAAGGTCAGGATATCCGCCGAGTATCGCCCCGTACCGGAATCCGTGGAGATGTCCGTTTGCGGCATGCAGCAGGGCAACCGCATTGTGCCCTACCGCCATGTCCTGCCGCGCTCCCTAGCCGTCTCCAACCTGGTGATGGCCTTTACGGAGCACAGCCTCCCCCGGGAGGAGTCTGTGCTCCGGAGCAATGTGCAGGAGAAGGGAGGCTATGAGGAGGGGCTCTTTGTGGCGTATGCGCTGATGGAGTTTGTACTGGGCTGCACGCTGGTGGCCATGCTGCTGCTGGCCGTTATGCTGCGCCGCCGCGCGTGGCCCTGCATGCTGTGTGTGGGCGGCGGCATGCTGCTGCTCACGCTGCTCAATATATGGAACGCCACGTGGATGTGGTGAGCCGCCCTGTCTCAATCCGTGGTCAGCAGCAGCTGGTTGGCATCATTGCGGTTCAGGCGCAGGGTGGAGTGGGAAAAAGGCGCGGCGCGCGGGCGTGAGAATCCCAGGCGAAGCGTTTCCCGGTTCAGGGGCTGGCACAGGCATTCCTGCAGGAAGGCGTGTTCATCCTGCAGCAGCAGGGTTTCCGCCGCGGCGGCACCCAGCAGGCAGGGCAGGGCCAGCAGTGCCGTGTGCAGCAGCCATCCCGCGCGCCAGATGCAGGCGGGCAGCAGCAGGAGCAGGGACAGCCCCAGCCCGCACGCAGCCCATTGCAGCAGCAGGGAGTAGTCCCCCAGGCAGCCGCTGTAGGTATACAGCTGGCCAAAACACCGGAAACCGCCCGCCGCCGTGAGAAGCCAAAGCAGCACCGGCAGCAGAGCGCGGCACACGGCGCGGAGCTTGCACGGTGCGGGCGGGGCAGGGGCGGCGCGGTTTGCCGTTTCCTTGTTTTTCTGCTGTCTCTTGGGCATGGCCGACGGCGGGTTCCTATCTAACCACCGCCGGTGCGGTTTGTACAGGTTTTTCTCTGTCCTCAATTTGCGCTTGAAACACGCGCGCAGGTGAGTATAATAGCCGCGTTATGCTAGATATCCGCATTGTCAGGGAAAAGCCTGAATATGTCAAGGAACGTGTCCGCCTGCGTGGCGGAGACCACTGGATGCTTGTGGACAAGGTGCTGGAGTGCGATGAGAAGCGCCGCGCCGCAGAGACGGAGAAGCAGGCGCTCTCCCAGGAGCGCAACAGTTCTTCCAAGCTCATCGGCCAGATGATGAAGGAAGGCCGCCGAGAGGAGGCCGAGGAGCTCAAGAAGCGCATGGGCGCCGTGGGCGACCGCATCAAGGAGCTCGACGCCGTGTGCACCGCCGCCGGCGAGGAGCAGGAGCAGCTCCTGCTCTCTATCCCCAATATGCCGCATGACGGCGCGCCCGTGGGCATGGACGAGACCGCCAACCCGGAAATCCGCCAGTGGGGCACCAAGCCGGAGATTGCCGAGCCCAAGGACCACGTGGAGCTGGGTACCAGCCTGGGCCTGCTGAACTTTGAGGACGCCGCCCGCATTTCCGGTTCCGGCTTTATCGTGTACCGCGGCCTGGGTGCCCGCCTGGAGCGCGCGCTGATCAATTTCCTGCTGGACACGCAGACCGGGGAGAACGGTTACGAGGAAGTGGGCGTGCCCTTCATTGTGCGCCGCGAGTGCATGTACGGCACGGGCCAGCTCCCCAAGTTTGAGGAGGATATGTACGGGCTGGAGGAGAACCAGATGTTCATGGTGCCCACCGCAGAGGTGCCCGTGACCAACCTGTGCCGCGACCAGATCCTGAAGGAGAGCGACCTGCCGCGCAAGATGACCGCCTACACCCCCTGCTTCCGCAGGGAGGCCGGTTCCGCCGGCCGTGAGAACAAGGGCATGATCCGCGTGCACCAGTTCGACAAGGTGGAGTTGGTGGAAATCTGCAAGCCGGAGGACGGCTGGAACGAGCTGGAGAAGCTCACCGGCCATGCAGAGAGCATCCTGCAGAAACTCGGCCTGCACTACCGCGTCATCGAGCTCTGCACGGGCGACGTGGGCTTCTCCTCCGCCAAGACCTACGACATTGAGGTGTGGGCTCCCGGCCAGGGCAAGTACCTGGAGGTTTCCAGCTGCTCCTGCTTTACGGACTACCAGGCCCGCCGCATGAAGCTGCGCTACAAGGATGCCGATGGCAAGGTGCGCACTCCCTACACGCTGAACGGCTCCGGCACGGCCCTGCCGCGCCTGTACGTGGCCCTGCTGGAGCAGTGCCAGCAGCCGGACGGCTCCGTGCGTATCCCGGAGGCCCTGGTGCCCTATTTCGGCGCAGAGAGCATCTGCCCCAAGGCCTGAGCCTGAAAATCACCGCCCCCTGTACCGCGCAGAGCGGGCAGGGGGCGGTTTTCCCCGCCGCCTTTCCCGCCAAACCGCATATTATCCCTCCCGCTTATGTTTGAGATGATTACCGCCATGGGCCCCATGTTCTGGCTCATCCTCTTCTTTGCCGCCCTAGCCCTGGCCGTGGTGGCGGAAAGGCTTTTCTACTACCACCGCGTGAATATCAACAGCGGTGATTTTCTGCGCGGGCTTTCCGCCCTTATCCGCGCCGGGGAGTATGCGGAGGCCCTGCACGAGGCCCGCCAACTGCCCGGCCCCATGGCCCGCGTGGTGGAGGCCGTGCTGGCGCGCCCCAAGCTGGAGCGCCAGGAGCTGCGGGAGATTGCCCTGGGTGCCGCAGAGCTGGAGGTGTACCGCATTGAGCGCCATGTGAGCCTGCTGCAGATGTGCGCCACGGTGATGCCCCTGCTGGGTATCCTGGGTACCATGCTGGCGCTCATGGATTTTTATGAGACACCCGGCGTGACCCAGGGTTCCGCCGCCCCGCCCATGGTGGCGGAGACGGTGCTGCAGGCGCTCATGCTTTCTGCATCCGGCGTGGCCCTGGCCATTCCCGCCTACCTCTTCTACATGTACCTGGCCTCCCGCGCGCGCAAGATTGTGAACAGCGTGGAGCGCGCCGGTATGGAGTGCGTGCATATCATCAGTGATGCCCGCATGAACGCCACCCAGCAGCCTGAAACCGTGGCGGATGACAGCGACGAGGATTGATTTTTCCCATGCCCCGTATCCATATCAAGCACTCACGCCTTACGGATGGCGGCCCCGCCATAGTGGTGGCCGCAGGGGTGAGCCTGTTCCTGGTGCTGTGCCTGATGGTGCTGCTCACCAACCATATTGTCCCCTCCTACGGCCTGCGCGTGCGCCCGGCGGAATCCCATTTCGTGATGGGATCGTACGACCGTGACCTGGGCCACGTGGTTTCCGTGGCACCGGGGGATACGCCCCGCATCTTTGTGGAATCCCGCGCCCTGGCGGGCGGCGTGGCAGAGTTTGAGCAGTGCCTGGACAGCTGGGACTGCCCCACGCCCTCCCGCGTGCGCGTGCTGCTGGTGGTGGACCGCGCTGTGCCTGCCGGCACCATGACCGAGCTGGCGGACATGGTGCTTGCCCACGGGTTCACCTGCGGCTTTGCCGGGGTGCCCGCCCAGAAATGAGCCGATGAAGGAGAATCTGCACAGCCATGCCACCAGCTCCCGCCGTCCGCGGCGCGGCTGTCTGCCGTTTTTCTGCCTGCTTTCCTTTGCCGCCCTGGGGGTGCTGGTGTGGTATGCCCCGGTGCGCATGCCGGAGCAGCCGCCCCGCGCCGGAATCGGCGTGATGGATTACAGGAACGATGCCGTGACGGATGCCATCATCATCCGTCGCAGCCCGCTCCAGCTTCCGTTTTTCGGCGCTGCGGCAGATGCGCGGATAACGGAATCACGCCTGCCGGAACCTGCCACGCCCGGCCTGCAGGCACCCCCGCCCCTGGGGGATGTGCCGGCCATGCCGGAATCAGCCGTGCTGAACCGGGAGGAGATGCTCCGCCTGCCGCCGGGGCTGCAGCCCGCTCCCCAAACGGAACAGGAAACGGGGGTGCAGCCGTGAAACTGCAGCCCATGGAGCCCCATGAGTTCTTTGCCGCCCTGGTGTGGGGCGGCCTGTTCCTGCTCCTGCTCGTCGGGATTCCCATCCAGCTGGTGGCCAAGTTCCGCCGCATGAAGCGCAGGAGGAATGCGCGCATCTGCCGCATCTGCGGGTTCCGTTTCCTGCGCAAGGACCCCCATGCCACCTGCCCCTCCTGCGGAGCCAGGAACGAGTGATATTGCCGCTCATGCGGCTTGACTTTGCCCCCCCTTTACTGTAAGCTGCTGCCCATGGCAGACTTGGCACGTACGCAGATTTTCGGTATCCCCTATGTGACCGCCACGCTGGAGACGGCGTGCGCCGCTTGGGTGGAATCCGCCCTGCGCTGCGGGCAGGTGCTGCTCAGCGCTCATTCAGATGTGCATGTGCTCACCCGTATCCTGGGTGAGGAGGAGTACGGTGCCGGCGTGCGCGGGTTCGACTTTATCTGCCCGGACGGCATGCCCATCGTGTGGCTGATGCGCCGCAAGGGCGCGGATGCCCACCGCCTGTACGGGCCGGATGTGATGGAGATGATGTGGGACAAGGGCCGTGCAGCCGGGCTGCGCCATTTCCTGCTCGGCGGTACGGAGGAAGCCGTGGAGCGCCTTTCTGCCAACCTCTCCGCACGTTTCCCCGGGGTGCAGGTAGCAGGGCATTTCTGCCCGCCCATGGGGCAGTGGACTGCAGAGACGGATGAGGAGATTTTCCGCGCCATCCAGGCTAGCGGCGCCCACTGCGTGTGGGTGGGCCTGGGCTGCCCCAAGCAGGAGCGCTGGCTCTATACCCACCGCGCACAGCTCCCGCCTGCCGTCTATTTCGGGGTCGGGGCCGCTTTCAACTTCCATGCCGGCCTGGTCAAGCAGGCCCCCGCCTGGATCCGTTCCCACGGCCTGGAGTGGCTCTACCGCCTGTGCAAGGAACCCCGCCGTCTCTTCAAGCGCTATTTTGTGCACAACAGCAAGTTCCTGTGGTATTGCTTCACCAGAAAGGTGTGAAAGCCTGCTTTTGCCACCCTTTTTTTGCATGAAATGCGCTTTTGCGCTTGACTTGTACAGGGGGTTTCAAGTAAAGTGCTTTCGGACTAAAGGATACTTTCGTATCACACCGCCTCTATCACAAAAACAAAGACCATGAAAACAAGATTACCCAAGATGCTTCTGGCTGCACTGCTTGCAGCTATGACGTACACCTACGCCGATGTGACTATCGAAAGCGATGGTACTGCCAATCGCTACTATTCCGGTGATGGTGTTATTACCGATGCCAACAAGTTTGGTATGGGCGACAGTGCTGGTGCCGCTGCTACGGTCAATATCGGCTGGGGTGATATGGCTGCTGCCCATGACGCTAATGTCACCCTTTCCGGAGCTAATTTCTCCACGCCCAATGCTCTGTTTATCGGTGGTCCCGGCTGGGGACACAAGGAGAGTGCCGGCTACAAGGCATCTACTGGTACGCTCACCATCACGAACGGCGCTACTGTGAAAACAGGAGTTGTTGAAAGCAGCACCGCTGCAAACCATGTGACCATGGGCGGCTCCAAGAGTGCCGTGAGCAATCTGATTGTCCAGAACGGCAAGGTGCAGTCCGGCGCATTGGAGGCCTCTATTGGCGGTGGACAGGCCAATATTACCGTGGAGTCTGCCGGTCTGATCGAGGTTGGTACCCTTAGGCTGGGTACCAACAATGAGGGCGGCAACGGTGTAGCTCACATGAACATCAACGGCGGTTCCGTGAATGTGGCGGGAGAGTCCTCCATTGGTTATGAAGATGCCAGCGTTGGCGAGTGGGGTGGCGTGGCCGATGTGGTTATCAACGGCGGATCTTTGACCACTTCCGCTCTGACGATTGGTGTGAACGACGAAAACCACGATGCTGTTAGCCAGGGCTTTGTCACTGTTAACGGCGGATCACTTGTTGTCGAGGGTGGTCAAGTAAACATCGGTTTCAATGGCGGTAAGGGTTCCGTGTCCGTCGATAAGGGCGGCGAAGCCAAGCTGGGTGCCGGCGACGTGTACTTGGGCGATACGGAAGATCCGAAAGATGGTTCTTATGCCATGCTGAAGGTAGCTCAGGGTACGCTCGTCCACACCGGTAACATGTACGTCGGTGATATTGACGGCAATGCAAATGCCTCCCTTGTGCTGGGGGCTGCCTCCAACGCCACTCTCGGTTACGTGGAGGTTTCCCGCAATGCCCTCATCGACCTCAGCGGTCAGGTGAAGGCCGGTACCATCAACCTGTATGACGGTGCCCGCCTTGCAGGTAATCCGAACCCGTACGGCGGTTCCGTGGACATCAACATCATCCATGAGGCTGATGAACATGATGACTATCCCCCGCATATTGTTATCACCAAGGATACTCTTACTGGTACGGCTGGCTTCACCCTGACTTCTGGCACTACCGTGCACGCTCCTGTGAATACCCATCTGGACGTTGCAGAAGGTGCGACGCTTGCATTCGGCAATGGTACGATGCACCTGCAGGAGGATATCCTTTACATCGGATCCAATGGCAATACCGCTGGTACCATCACCTTGGCTTCCGGTAGCAGCGTGGGCTACATCAGCCTGAGCGGGAACACGATTCTCCATAACTGGATTGGCCAGATGACCCCGACAAACCCGGAAGGTCGTGTGGCTCTTATCGACACCAGCGAATTCCTTGACAACGGTGGCAAGACCGGGGTGTTCACGACGACCGCCAGCGGACAGCTGGTAGCCCGTGACCTCTCTGCCCTGTATGTGATCAAGTTCTCGGATACGAATATCCATACGCTGAATGGCGATGAAGACTTCAAGGGCTTCTACCTGGAACTTGCAGACCGCTATCCGGCGGACGACGCCTACGATGACCTGGACCGCAACGAGCAGGTGGCCTATGACACCATCAAGGAGCTGGACAAGGACATCGAGAACCTGCCCCCGGACCTGCAGGAGATTGTGCACGAGGTGCTCAATACCCCTGGCGACACGCAGGCTAATGAGCTTGCCAAGGTGCTGGATGCGCTGAACGGCTCCACCATGGCTGTGATGATGCACAACCAGATTGAAGGCAACCTGGCCCAGCAGCGCCGCCTGCGCAGCCGCGCATACAACGGCCGCAACCTGCGCCACGACAAGGGCTGCACGGATATCTACGCCGAGGCCTTCTACGACAACCAGCATGTGGATTACCGCCGCTCCGCCGGTATGGGCCACAACCGCAACGAATGGGGTGGCCTGATCGGTGGTGACACCTGCATCGGCAAGAACTGGCGCGTGGGTGCGGACTTTGCCATGAGCTGGTCCCATGTCAACCCCACCGGCGGTATGAAGTTCAAGCAGAACTCCATGTACATGGACGTGTACGCCACCGTGCACAAGGGCAACTGGCGCAGCATCACCGGTATCGGCTTGGGCCTGCACAACTTCGACGTGAAGCGCGGTATGAACGGCAACGTCTGGGCCAAGGCCGACGACGTAAAGGGTACTGCCATCAACATCACCGAGGAAGTGGCTTACGACTACCACTACAGTGATAAGACCGTGCTCCAGCCGTACGTGGCCATCGACATGAACATCAACCGTATCGATGAGTTCACCGATACCGGCCTGGGTTCTGCCAACCTGCACTGCCGCCGCCAGAGCGCCTTTGCCACGGATATCACCATCGGTGGCCGCTACATCCATGACTTCAGCCTGGTGCGCAATGCCCCGGACGCCACTTGGACCGCCCAGCTGGGTGTGACGGTGAGCGTGGGCGACACCACCGCCGACCTGGACCTGAACTTTGTCGGTGCCCCGGACAAGCGCTTCATCATCACCACCCCCAAGCGTGACGTGGTGGGCCTGAACGTGGGTACCGGCCTGACCGTCCCGGTAAGCGAGCACACGGCCATCTATGGTGGCGTGCAGGCCATCATCCGTGGCGATTCCCACAGCTTCGACGCTAACCTGGGCGTGCGCTACGCTTTCTAAGCCGCGCGCTGCAAGCAAGGACTACTTCACCGCTGCATCCCGAAAGGGGTGCAGCGGTTTGCTGTAGCAAGCCCGCGGGGAGAGTGCTCGCTTCCACCCGCCCGGGAACCCAGGCTTGGCGCGCGCGGCAATGCTGCGGAGCCTAGGCTGCGCAGGCACCAAAAAAGCGCGCACCGTTTGGTGCGCGCTTGGTGAAAGGATGGCACTGGTGCTTAGCCCAGGGGGTGGTCGTCGTTGTCCCCGGCATCATCGTAGTCATCGCCCTGCAAGGGGCGCCTGGAGGGGCGGGAGGGCCCGGGCATGGGGGAGTTGCCGTCCTCTGCATCCAGCTCCTCCTGCGTGGGTTTGCGGGGCAGTATCACGCGTTCCGTGGCGGGGTTCTTCTTCTTGCCGCTCAGGGGGGAGGAATCGTCGTCGTCCTCCTCGTCATTGTACATGGGGCGGCGGCGGGGCTGGTTGGGGGAGTTGCCGTCATCCTCCTCCTCGTCCTCATACTGGGGGCGCTGGGGACGGCGGGGCGGCATGGGACCGTTCGGGCCGTATCCCTGGCCGTTGTTCATGCCGTTCTGCTCATCCTCTTCCTCCTCGTCCTTGGGCTCCGGGGGAGCGGGCTGGCCGTTCTTCAGGGCCTCCACCAGGGATTTGGCGTACTCCAGCTCACGGGTGATTTTCTTCTCCTGGGGCTCCAGCACCTTGGCGGAGTATTCCTTGAGGCGGCTGGCATAGTCTTTGGCGGGCTTGGTGCTCATGTAGGGCAGGGGAATCATGGGCTTCTTGTCCGGGCCGTAGAGGTAGCCGTAGGGCTTGGCCTTGCAGTTGTACTCCGGCAGGGGGGTGTTGGAGATGAAGCCGATGTAGGCACCCTTGGCGTTCTTCACGGGACCGCTGTTGATGATTTCCTTCTCAAACTTCTGGCAGATGGCGCAGGTAGGCGGGTCAGAGTAAACCACCCAGACGGGCAGGTTGTACTTGGCGGCCTCTGCAAAGGCCTTGTCCGCATCCTTGAACCACTTGGGCTTTACCCTGCTGCGGGATTTCTTGGTTTTCTCCAGCTGGTCTGCAGCGGCCTGGGCCTCCTGCAGTCGCTTGCGGGCGGCAGCCAGTTCCGGGCTGGCGGAGGCGTCATCCGCCTCCTCCTCTGCGGGCTGGGCTGCTTTCTTGCCTTTCTTGGCCTTTTTGGAGGCCTTGGCGAGGGCTGCGCCGTCATCCCCGGCAGCCGTCATCGGCTGCGGTGCCAGCAGGCAGCCTATCATAACCAGTGCTAAGAGTTTCTTGCTCATGTCTCCATTATGGGCAAAGCTCCGCAGATGTCAATCCGAAAGGCGCGCGCGGGCGCGCGATGCAGCAAAAAAGGCACCCTGCCGTGCGGGGCAGGGTGCCTGGGAAAGTGTGTTGGTGCGGGCTCAGGCCTCCTCCGTCTGCAGGTAGAGGTAGGCGGTGGACCAGGGGCCGCCGGAGCTGCGGGCAATGGCCTGCTGGATGGAAGCGCCGGGGTGGGGACGCGTACCCATCTGCTGGAATACCTTGGTAAGCTCTTGGGCAAAATTGGTGGGCTCCGCGCTGGCCACGGCCACCACCAGGTCCTTGCCCACGGGCAGGCCCACTACCAGCTCGTCCTCGTTGGTGAGCGGCAGCAGCGTCTCCGTGCCGGCGGGAATGTGGCATTCCTCGTTCTCCTCCACCGGGAGCAGGCGGCAGGGCACGCCCAGGGAATCAAACTGGATCAGGAACACCGTGCAGGCTACGGGGGCGGAGAGCTTGAAGCGCAGCTGCGTGCCGGGCACCAGGCGCTCCTCCATGGTGTGGAGCAGGAAGCTCAGGCCGAAGTCATAGGGCAGGCCGAAGTCTGTGCCGGGCAGGCCCTCGATGACCAGCACGTCCTTCTCCACGGTGTGGAGCTGGCGGTTGGGGGCGCCTTGGGTGGTGCCGGCGCGCTTGACGGCCCGCGGGGCGGGCTTGGTGCGGTTGGCTGCGGCAGGTTGGTTCACCCCGTTGTCAGGTGTGGAAGTCTCTTGAGTGTTCATAAGCGCATATCGATACCTTTTTCTTGAGCCTGCTCCTTGAGAGCGCGGAGGGCCTTGGCGCAGAAACCGTTTCCTGAGCCGGAGGCGGAGAGGTAGTTCTTCAGGGCGCGCTCACGGGCGGCGGCGGCGTCCTGCAGACGGGCGGAGGCATCGGAATCGCTCATGCCCACCAGGTTCTTGGGCAGGTTGCCGTGGCCGCCGATGAGGTCCAGGGAGAAGTCGTCCTTGTAGCGGCGGCAAAGCTCCACCAGGTCCCACTCGTAGCTGCGCACCAGCAGCTCGGAGTTCTCTGCCAGCCAGTCATTGATGCCGCTGGCGTCACGCGGCAGGGCGGGGCGGGCCTTGTATTCCTTCATGCAGCGCTCCTGAGAGGCGGGGCCGCCCATGGCCATCACGGGCTGGTCGTACAGCGCCTTCACGGAGGCCAGCAGCTTGGCATCGTCCGGCGTGCCGGTGGGGGCGCTGCCGTCCATGGAGATAACCAGGCCCATGCCGTCCGCCAGCTCTGCGGCATCCATCCACTCCTGGCATTCAGGGGTGCTCTTGGCGGTCTCCACGTCACCAGGGTAGCAGTAGATGGTGTTCACGACCACGTTGTTGCGGCGGGCGTTGTTCATGGCCACGTGGTAGTCCGTGCTGCCCTGCTTGAAGTCCTCGTTGCCGGCAATGAAGATAACCTTCAGCATGTCCTGGCGGTCACGCATGTTCCATTCGAAGTTGTTCAGGGCGAAGTCAATCACCTCGCCGCAGGGCTCCACGGCGCCGTCGCAGCGGATTTCCTTCAGCTTGGAGCGCATGGAGCGCACGTCCTTGGTAAAGGGGGTGAGCACGCGGGGGGCACCGTTGCCGGCGGCCTCGCCATATACCACGATGCCCAGGTTCACCTTGGCAGCCTTGTTGTTCAGGCGGCAGCGGCTCATGGTGTTGATGAGCATGTTCAGCGAGTCCGACACCTCCACGAAGAGCTCGTCCATACTGCCGGAGGCATCCAGGCAGAGCACCACCTGTACGTCATCGTTCAGGCCCTTGCCGCCATCACCCTTGCCCTTGCCGACCCCGTTGCCTCCGTCGCCGATTCCCTTGCCGAAACCGCTGCCGAAGCCGTCCATGCCCATGCCGTTGCCGATGCCGGAGCTGTCAATGTTCAGGTCCATGGGGGCCATGACCACATCGGAGGCGGCATCCAGCGCCACCACGATGGAGGGGTTGATATCCGGGGAGGGTGCGGCGGCCTTGCTGGAGGCGGATTCCTCTGTGGGGGGCTTGGGTGTCTCGTCGAACCCCTGGGGTTCCGTGTAGGTCAGGAAATCAGCTGGGGGAGAGGAGAACATGTAGTTCACAATGAAGTACATGATGAGGCCGCCGAGGATGATGACGGTAGCCGCGGAGGCAATGGAGGAAATCATCATCCTTTTCTTGCGCTCGGCAAGCTCCTTGCCTTTTCTGCGTACGTGAATAGCCATATTTGTGTTGTAAGTGCTTTATTTGGAGAGAAGTTTCTGGATTTCTGCGTTCTTGACCTGCTGGGCGTAGTACATGGCATCGTGGCCGGCCTTGTCCTTCAGGGCAATCTTTTCCTTGGGGTAGGTCTTGAGCACGTGCTGCACCATGCCGGGGCGGTTGCTGAGCACGGCGTGCATGAGCACGGTTTCGCCGGCGGAGTTGGTGGCGTCTGCCTTGGCTCCCTTGCCCACAATGAGGTCATACACCTCCGGGTAGCCGCGGCGGGCGGCCTCCAGCACAGGCAGGTTGCCCATGTCGTCCTCGCGGTCTATGTAGGATTTCATCTCATCCGCCACGGCGTTGATGATTTCCTTGGGGGAGGTGCGCACGCAGAGGTTCAGGATGCTGATGCCGCCCATGCCCAGGCGCCCCACCTTGGATCCGGAGCCCTTGATGTAGGCGCACACGGTTTCCGGCGTGCCTGCAATGAGCAGGTAGTTGAGCGGGTGCATGTTGTTGCGGAACGGCGTGTTGGGGTTCATGTTGGCCTGCATCAGGGCCTTGATGGCCGCCGCATTCTTCTTCTTGATGGCCAGCTCCAGCAGCGGGGTGCCGTCTGCCATCACGGCGTTCAGCCGGGGACCGCAGGCCAGGATGGCGTTCACCATGTCGTTCTGGCCGGATTTGATGAAGATGCCCAGGGGCGGGTTGCCCTTTACCAGGCGGCTGGGGGAAACGCCGCTGGCCAGCAGCTTTTTCACCAGGGTGGTGTCTGCGTTGGCCACGGCATCCTCCCACTGTTCCGTAAGGATATTGGAGATGGTGGAGCCGCCGGCGGAGCGCTCCATGCTCAGGGCGGTGCGGCCGGCGTTGTCCTGCAGGTCCAGTCGGGGATTCTCCTTCAGGATGATTTTCACCACATCGTCGTTGCCGCACTGGGCGGCACGCATGATGAGGGTGCATCCCTCGTTGTCTGTCATGTTGATATCACCGCCGGAGGCCACGCGGTGCAGCAGGTCCTTGCACTTGGCGGTGGTGGCGTGCATGCGCTTCTTTTCTTCCGCAAGCTGGCTTTTGATTTTTTTCTGCTGGTCGCGGATTTGTTTCTGGCGTGCCTTGTCGGCGCCTTCGTCCTTTTCGCGGTCCAGGTCCTCCAGGCTGGTTTGCAGCTGTTCCAGCTGGGCGCTGTAGTTGAGCTTGCTGAGGATGAGCTTTTCATCCAGCGCGTAAGAGGGCCCGGAGCCCGCCATGAGCGCCAGGAGTAGTAATATGGAAGAGAGAGGTTGTTTCAGAACCATGCCAGAGAGTCTACCAAGTTGGCGGCGCGGGGTCAATCTCATAATGAGGCAGAAACGCAAAAAATCGCGCGCGTGGGGGAATCAGTTGCCGCGCGTGAGCTCCAGGAAATCTGCCACACCCGTGGTCGGGAAACGCAAGTCATTGTGCAGGAAGCCGGAAAGATCCCTGCGTGCCTTGGCTGTGCTGCCGAACAGCTCTTCCACGGAAATCCGCTGTTCCTGCGGCAGGGAGAGCTTGTTCTGGAGCACGAAGAGCAGGCAGCGCACGGAGGGGGTGCGCGCATTCGGCACGGCATATATTTGGCGGCCCAGTTCCCAGGCCTCCTGCTCACGGCCGCGTATGCGGCAAAGGTTGTAGAAAACCCAGCGGCGGTACATCTGCGGTGCGCCCAGCTCCAGCGCGCGGGCGTAGGCCTCCGCCGCCTTGGCAAACTGCGGGCGCCGCGCCGGATTCTCATAGAAAGCACCCAATTCCAGGTAGAGCAGGGGGCTCTGCGGGTTTTCCGCTATGCCGTCCAGCAGGAACTGCTCACCCGCCGCCAGGTAGGAATCCGCTAGGCGCGCCTGCTCCGGGCGGGGCAGGTCCGTGCGGGTGTTGGTGTCTGCCACGGCATTGCGCGCCAGGTCGCGGGAGGCGCGCATCCAGTAGTTGACGCGGCGGGGTGCCAGGGCGGTAATCTGGCGCCAGCGCTGCAGGGAGCGCGGCCAGTCACGGCTGAGCCAGGCATCCGTGGCATCTGTGCACAGCAGCTCCGCAGTCAGGGAGCGCAGGCCGCCCAGCACCAGGAAGGAGAGTTGCCGCCCCAGGGCGTCCTGCCGCTCCATGGGGGCGGGGGGCTGGATAAGCCCGGCAGCGGTTTCCGCGCGCTGCAGCGCAGCGGCGGGAAAGCGGAGCAGCCAGCCGCACAGCCCCAGCAGGGCCAGCGCCCCCAGGAGGGCGGTCACGCGGCGGAGCCTGCTGTGCGGGGGGATGGTCATGCCATGCCCAGGCGTTCACGTATTTCACGGCAGAGCTGCTCCCACAGGGGCACGCTTGCCCCGGCATCCAGGGCGCGCTGCAGGGGAATGCCCCAAATGGCATCATACTCCACCTGGCGGCCGCGCTGGTAATCCACGGCGCTGCTGGGCACAAAGGGGCCCATCTTGGCGGTGCGCTCCATCTGGGTGTCCACAATATCCTTGGGCGGGGCAAAACCGCGGAGTTCCGCTGCGGCGTACACTTCCTCCATGATGCCGCGTGCGCGCTCCACCTGGCCGTGCATGGCAAAGAGCTGCTGCACGCTGATGCCGCCGTGCGCCAGGCACAGGCCGTTGAAAGGAATGTTCCAGGTGAGCTTGCACCACTGGATGCGCTCCAGCTCACGGAAGGCGGTGGAGCGTATGCCCGCGCTGCGGAACATGGCGGCCAGCTCCTCCGCGCGGGCGGCGGGCGCATCCCCGCCGGCAAAGGGGGCAAACTGGATATCCCCGCCCTCCAGGTGGGTGATGACGCCCGGCGTATCCATCATGCAGCACACGAAGCACAGGCCCACGAACACCTTTTCCGGTGCCACGAAGGCGGAGACGGCCTCTGCATTGCCCATGCCGTTCTGCAGGGAGAGTACCTCCGTGCCCGGGCCCAGCAGCGGGGGCAGGGCGGCAGCCAGGTTCCCGTTGAGGAAGGTTTTCCAGCACAGCACCACCAGGTCCACCGGGCCGCATTCCTCCGGGGTGCGGCACACCTTGGCGTCCTTCACATGGATATCACCGTCCACGCTCTGCACTTTCAGTCCGTCCCTGCGGATGGTATCATACGCAGAGCGGGCAATGAAGGTCACATCATGCCCGTCCTGTTCCAACTTGGCGCCGTAGAAACAGCCCAGCGCACCGGCTCCCAGAATGGCTACTCTCATACGCCCCCACCTTACCACCCCGCCGCCCTGATTGCAACAAAAAACGCCGCATGCGCATTTTTGCCTTGCCATGCCGCCCCCGCGTGCATACAATGATAGCGCATTAGCATCTATCAACCAGGCGGTATTTCCCGCCTACAAACTTACAAAGACTATGGGTCAACAACATCGCAAGGAAACCAAGCGCCGTCGTCGCACGGCATACATCAAGCGCCAGAAGGAAATCTCCAAGAACAGCAAGGGTACGGCTCCCGTGCAGCTTGCCCGCAAGGCTGCCGCCAAGGCCGAGGCTTGATAGCCGCCGATACGGCATTTGATGGACGGCACGTTCCCGTTGCGGGGCGTGCTGTTCCTTTTTTGGTGTGAAACAGGCGCAATCTGCGCTTGCCAAAGGCAGGCGCGCTTGCTAGAATGGGGGCGTATGCAAGTAGAGTGTTCCAAGTGCCACCGCATGTTCTACACCTCCCAGGAGGACCTGACTTTCTGCCCGGAGTGCCTGAAAAAGGAGTTTCAGGCTGCGCCCAAGCTGAATGACAACGAACTTTCCGAGCTCAAGGCCCAGTACAAGAGTGCCGCACGCCGCCAAAGCGCCCGCGCAGAGCGCATGAACGTCGGCTACCTGACCGGCGAGACCTTCAGTACGGCCGGAAAGATTCGCTTCGGTATAGGCGTGGTGCTCTTCATTCTTTGCCTGTTCGTTTTCCTTGTAGGAGAGAGTAATCCTTCCGCCACGCCCATTACGGAGCTGGATCCCGTTCAGCAGCGCATCGTGTCCGTGGTGTTCTGCTGGGTGGCAGCCGGGTTCGTGTACTTCTCCACCCGCCGCCGCCCCAAGCTGATTCTTTCCATTGCGGCCCTGTTTGTCCTGAGCGGCTGGTACATGCCGGTTTTCTGGGCCATGGTGGGCAAGGCTGTCACCCCCGCTGCCAAGGTGGTAGTGGAGGAGGAGAAGAAGGCCGTGACCCCGGAGGATACGGTGATTACCCCCACGGATAACCGCCGCGTGCTCACGGATGCCGATATCAGCGTGTACACGCAGCATGCCAAGCGCGCCCAGCACCTGGCCCACTATGGTGTGTATATTGACGTGCAGGACGGGCGCGCCCGCAATATCATCCGCGATGCGATGACGCGTATCCTGGGTGCGGAATACACCCGTCCGTACACCCGTGCAAACGGTGCCCTGTTCCTGGTGGCCAACGTGCAGGGAAACCGCAAGGATATCTCCCCGCTGCTCTCCCGCCTGGGCCGCGTGACCTATGCGGATGTGCAGGAAGGCGTGTACGAGGTGCTGTATGATGCAGAGAAGGCCAACATGGTCTCCCATTTCTCCGCAGAGGTGCTGGGTTCCCCGAACAATACCTCTTTCGTGTCTGCCAACATCAGTGAGATGGGCTGCCTGGATCCCATGCGCGTACGCATGGCAGCCAACGCCTTGGCCAATGCAGACGTGCATATCCTGCGCCGCGAGGTGCATGATGCCTTTGCCCGCGTGCTCCAGGAGCCGTGGGGGGATGACCAGGATACATATACCCAGCTCATCCGCGGCTTGATTGTCTATTCCTATCCCAAGGACAAGGTATCCATCGACCTGTGCCGCAACTACTTCCGCTCCCGGTACTCCATGCACAAGGAGGTGGACGACGCTGTTATCAAGTTCCTTATCCGTGAGACCCCGGACGAGATGGTGGCTCCCATCGTGGAGTTCTGGTGTGAGAACCCCGTGGCCTGGGCCTCCTCCCTGAAATCCCTGGGGCTCCGCGTGCAGGCACCTCTGCTGGACCGCCTGCAGACCACCAACTCCATCCGCCAGATTGGCGCCATCCTGAAATACCTGCAGGACAACGGCACTAAGGATGCCCTGCCGGTGGTGGAGCTGTTCAGCGACCACCCGGACTCCATCATCCGCCACTCTGCCCGCACCACCATCGAGGCGCTGCGCAAGCGCAACTGATGCCGCTGGCAGCCGGCCTGCTGTCATAAAACAGGCCTACGTGGCAAATAAAGCTTGATTTTTACGCGCGGGGAGCGTATATCCCCGCGCGTAAAACGTATCAGGATATGACCGGGTTGATTGTGTTTTTCTTCTGTGCTGCGTTGCTGGTAGGCGGCTATTTCGTGTATGGAAAGATTGCGGAGCGCGTCTTCGGTGTGCATATGGACCTGGTGATGCCCTGCATGAACCGGGCTGATGGTGTGGACTACGTGCCCATGCCCACGTGGAAGGTATTCCTTATCCAGCTGCTGAACATAGCGGGGCTCGGCCCTGTGGTGGGCGCGGTCTCCGGCTGCCTGTTCGGCCCTGCGGCCCTGCTGTGGATAGTGCTGGGCTGCCTGCTGGCGGGCGGCGTGCATGACTACATGGCTGCGCTGTTGTCCGCCCATTCTGGCGGCAAGAACCTGCCGGAGCTCATCGGCCACTGGCTGGGCATGCCGGTGCGGCGCATCATGCGCTTTGTGTGCGTGCTCATGCTGGTGCTGGTGGGCGTGGTGTTCACGCGCACCCCGGCGGACATGCTGGAGGGAATCACCCATCTGGATACGACTTTGGCCGGCTTCATTGTGGCGCACAGCTCCCTGGCGGACACGCCGGAGGAAGTGGCGCGCGTGGCGGGTATGCTGCCGCACTGGTGGTGCATCATCATCCTGGCGTATTATTTCCTGGCCACCGTGCTGCCGGTGGATGCCATCATCGGCCGCATCTACCCCTTCTTTGCACTGCTGTTCCTGGTGATGGCCGGCGGCATGCTGGTGCGCCTGCCCTTCTGCGGAAAAGAGGTGCTGCCCAACTTGGATTTCTTCACCAACTACCACCCGGCGGGCTTGCCGCTCTGGCCCATGGTCTTTGTCACCATAGCCTGCGGTGCCATCTCCGGGTTCCATGCCACTCAGAGCCCCATGATGGTGCGCTGCCTGAAGGAAATGCGCCACACGCGCCCCGTGTTCTACGGAGCCATGGTGGTGGAGGGACTGGTGGCCCTGGTGTGGGCCACAGTGGGCCTGACCCTGCATGACGAGCTGGCCGGGCTTTCCCCCGTGCAGTCCATCCTGGCCTCCTGCAAGTTTATGCTGGGTGATACGGGCGCCGTAGTCACCGTGCTGGGCGTGGTGGTGCTGGCTGTCACCAGCGGTGATACGGCCATGCGCACCTGCCGCCTCATCCTGGCGGACATGCTGCACTTTGACCAGGGTAAGACCTGGCGCCGCCTGCTGCTGGCGCTTCCGCTCTTCGCTATCGTCATTGTCATCTTCAATATAGATTTCAGCATTCTCTGGCACTACTTCGGGTGGATGAACCAGCTGCTGGCCTGCATCACCCTGTGGAGCCTGAGCGTGATGCTGCGCTACCGCCGCCGCTTCTACTGGATAACGCTGGTGCCCGCCATGTTCATGACCGTGATGTGTACCACCTACCTGTTAGCAGCGCCGGAGTGCGGTATCTGCCTGGGCGTGGCGGAGTCCTCTGCCGCGGGATTGGTGCTCCTGGTACCCGTGCTGTGGCTCTTTGCGCGCGGCATTCGCCGGCAGGTGGGGGAGGTATTCCCTGGCGGCGCGCATGAATGAAACGCGCCCGTGCCCTGAATTCCACTTGCCAAGGGCGGGTGCATCTGGTAGAATTCTCGCGCAGGCATGGAAAACTTGGACGAATACCAGAAGAGCCGCCAGGCTGCCGCAGAGCGCAGACGCTTGGCCCGCAAGGATACCCGTATGGCCCGCCCCGGCAAGCGCAGGGGCTCGTGCCTGCTGCGTTTGTTCATTCTCCTGCTCTTCCTGGCCGCATTGGCTGCCGGGCTGGGCTGGTTCGGTTTCAACCTGGTGACCGCCAAGTACAGCAAGTACGCGGAGGAGTTCAACCTGGAGGACATCAATAACCTGGACCACCCCTGCATCATCTATGACCGCAACCAGGAGGAGATAGGCCGTATCTACGACGAGAACCGCAGCTACGTGACCTACGACAAGATTTCCGAGAACATGATCAACGCCCTGGTGGCGCAGGAGGACAAGACCTTCTGGACCCACCACGGCTACGACCCCATGGGCATTGCCCGCGCGGCAAAGGAAACCCTCTCCAACAGGGGACAGGCCAACCAGGGTGCCTCCACCATCACCCAGCAGCTGGCCCGCAACGCCTACGACCTGGAGGACCGCGTGAAGGCCATGGGCGGCAGCCGCTGGGAGCGCAAGATCGTGGAGATTTTCCTGGCCCGCCGTATCGAGGACAAGTACGACAAGCGCCAGATTATGGAGTTCTACCTGAACCGCGTGTGCTTCGGCCGCGGCTTCTACGGTATCCGCTCCGCCTCCCTGGGCTATTACGGCAAGGAACCGGCAGACCTCTCCGTGAAGGAGGCCGCCAGTATTGCCGCACTCATCAAGAACCCGGAGAACTACAACCCCATCAAGAACCCGGAGCTGAACCGCCGCTGGAGGAACGACGTGCTGGACCGCATGGAGCGCTCCGGCATGCTCACCCATGACCAGGTGGAGCAGATCAAGCCGGAACCCCTGGACCTGAATCCCAAGCCCTTGCGCCGCAACGTCTCCTTCCTGCACACGCTCATCCAGCAGAAGGCCATCGACATCTTCCAGGACCCCAAGCGCGGCGAGGAAATCATCAAGAGCCGCGGTATCAAGATTTACACCACCATCGACCGCCGCACCCAGGAGGCCGCAGAGCTGGCCCTGAAGGAGCAGTTGGAAAAGGTGGAGCAGCATGAGGGGTACTCCCACGTGCGCTACAACGAGACCTCCGACCCCCGCTGCCAGCAGCACCGCTACATTGACGGCGCCGTCTTTGTGGTGGACAACAAGACCGGCGGCACGCTGGCCTACGTGGGCGGCCGCGGCTTTGACCGCGACAATTTCGACATCATTGAATCCGGCCGCCGCCCGCTGGGCACGGCCATGCTGCCTTTCCTGTACCTCTGCGCTTTCGACAACGGCTACACGCCCTGTTCCCGCCTGCTGGACGACGCAATGGACAACCGTCTGGCCGGCATTGGCGGCAGCGAGGGCGTGCTGGGCGAGTGGGGCATGGAAGTAGGCAAGGGCCGCTACCTGGATTCCATCACCGCCCGCCAGGGCCTGGAGTGGTCCAAGATTGCCGCCTCCGCCCGCCTGGGCATCACCCTGTGCTCCAACCCGGAGCGCGGTGCCAAGTGCTTTGTGGAGACGCTGGAGAAGGCCGGTATCACCCCGCCGCAGCGCATTGCCAGCAGCACGGAGGCCAAGCCCCAGTTCTACCCCCGCGCCTTCCTGGGTGCGGAGCCCGCATCCCTGAAGGAGGTGACCATGGCCTACACCATGTTCCCGAACACGGGCCGCCGCCCCATCGGCTCCTACGTCATCTCCAAGATTACGGACAGCGCCGGCAAGATTCTCTGGGAAAACCCGCTGGCCGTTTCCCACAAGATGGCCTCCAGCACCTCCCCGTGCAATGCGTACCGCATCCACAACATCCTGCGGGAGTCCATGGAGAAGGGTTCCGCCCAGCGCGTGCGCCCCTACCTGCCGGACAATTTCAACGGTGCCGTGAAGACCGGCACCAACTACGATTTCTCCGACACCGCCGCCTTTGCCTACACCTCCGCCCTGACCTGCGGCGTGTGGGTGGGCTACCTGAACGACCACCAGCCCATCTATGCGGAGGCCTTTGCCTCCGACACCTGCGCCCCTATCCTGGGCAAGGTGCTGGCCGCCACGCGGGAGTCCGGGTTCAAGGATGTGCCTGTGCGCCGCCCGGCCGATACCGAGGAGGTGGAAATCTGCCGCATGTCTGGCCAGGTGGCCACCAATTTCTGCTTTGAATCCGTGATGCGGGACGGCAAGCCCACCTACGTGCGCCCCACGTACCTGGAGTATTTCCCGAAGGGTGACATGACCCTGGGTATCTGCCCGGTGCATGGTGACGGCAGCCCCTCCCTGATGGATTTCCTGGACATGAGCGCCGGGCAGATGAATTCCACCCACGTGCTGCCTGTGCTGCCCGTGCTGCCCAAGGGCAAGGTGCTGACGGGTACGGACCCCTACGGCGCGGATACGGAGTTCCAGCCCCGCTACACCTGCCCGGAGGACCTGGGAGACGCCGCATCCTCTGCGGAGGGGGTGGACACCGTGGAGGACCCGGAGGAACCCGCCGGCCCCAAGGTGGACAGCACCATTGAGCTGCCGCCCCCGCCCACCCTGCGCAACCTGCCTCTCCTCCCCCTCGAAATCTGATCCCGTTCACTCCCATCCCCCTTTCCCCAGCCATGGCCTCCGATTACACGCAAGCAGCCGCTACACAGGAAAAAGCCTTCTGCATCAACATGGACAAGTCTGTCTACGGCTCCTTTGCGGAGATTGGTGCAGGCCAGGAAACCGCCAACTGGTTCTTCCGCTCCTCCGGTGCCGCCGGCACCGTGGCCAAGACCATCTCCGCGTATGACATGACCGTGAGCGACAGCCTGTACGGTCCCGTGCGCCGCTACGTGTCGGAGGAGCGCCTGCAGCAGATGATGGACTACGAGTTCCGGCAGCTGGTGGACCGCCTGGGTGAGAAGCGCGGCAAGGATACCTGCTTCTTTGCCTATGCCAACACCTGCAAGTGCAAGGGCTACAGGGACAACGGCCCCTGGATGGCCTGGATAGGCGTGCGCTTCCAGCTCAAGCCCGGTGCCCCGCCCAGTGATTTTGTGATGCATGTGCGCCTGCTGGTGCCGGACCATGACCTGCAGATGCGCCTGCTGGGTATCCTGGGCGTGAACGTGCTGCACTCCCTGTTCTACAAGCGTGAGCACATGGATGAGTTTGTGGCCGGTATCAGCAACAACCTGGACCCCGCTTCCTTTGAGATAGACTTCATGCGCTTCTCCGGCCACGGGTTCGGCATGTTCGACAACCGATTCCTGGCCCTGCAGCTGGTGCAGAGCGGCCTGTGCGAGGCCACCGTGTTCCGCCCGGACGGCTCCGTGGCCCAGCCGGCAGACCTGCTCTACAAGCGTCCCATCGTGCTCATGCGCGGCAGTTTCACCCCCATCTGCAACATCCACATGGAGATGATGGAGAGCGTGCACAAGAAGTTTGTGGCCGGCCTGTCGGAGGAGCAGCGCGGGCGCGTGGCGGATATTTGTGAGATTTCCCTCTCCAACCTGCTGCGCGGCAGCGCGGTGGATCTGGTGGCTTTCCTGGACCGCGTGGAGGCCCTGGCCGCCCTGGGCAAGACGGTGATGGTGACCAACATCGCCCATTTCCACCGCATGTCCACCCTGCTGAAGAAGTACACCAAGGAGCCGGTGGCCATTGCCCTTTCCATCGGCCTGCTCAATGAGCTGTTCAAGGACAAGTGGGCAGACAGCACCGGCGGTATCCTTTCCAGCATGGGGCACATCTTTGTGAACAACACCAAGCTGTACGTGACCCCCTGGCTGAACCGCACCACGGGTGAGTTTGTGACCGCCGGCACCTACCGCGCGCCGGAGAAGTACCACTACCTGTACCGCCACCTGCAGCAGAGCGGGGAGATTGTGGAGGTGCCCTATTTCAACCAGAAGCTCCTGTTCAAGACTCCGCGGGATATCACCGCCATGATCCGGGCCGGGAACGAGGAGTGGAAGGAGTACGTGCCGCAGGCCGCCCACCGCCTGGCGGAACACCTCAAGGGGGGGAGCGCAGATGCCTGATTGCCGCGCCGATTTCCCGCTGCTGGGTACCACGGTGCAGGGCAGGCCCCTGGTTTACCTGGACAACGCCGCCACCACGCAGAAACCCCGCGTGGTGCTGGATGCCCTGCAGCACTACTACACCGCGCAGAATGCCAATATCCACCGCGGCGCCCACTACCTGAGCCGCCTGGCCACGGATGCCTACGAGCAGGCGCGCGCGGGCGTGGCCGCTTTCCTGGGGGCCGCCTCCCCGCGTGAAATCGTCTTTACCTCCGGCTGCACCGGCAGTATCAACCTGGTGGCCATGGTGCTCTCCCTGGCCGGGCTGGTGGGGCAGGGGGATGAAATCATTGTGACCACGGATGCGCACCACTCCAACATAGTGCCTTGGCAGATGCTCTGCGGGCGCACGGGGGCGGAGCTGCGCGTGGTGCCGCTCACTGCGGAGCTCACCTTTGACATGCAGGCCTACCTGGCCCTGCTGGGGCCGCGCACCCGCGTGGTGGCCCTGCCGTACATCTCCAATGCCCTGGGCGTGGTGAACCCCGTGCAGCAGGCGGTGGCTGCCGCCCGCCGCAACAACCCGCGCACCGTCACCCTGGTGGACGGCGCGCAGTCCACCGGCCACCTGCCCGTGGATGTGCAGGCTCTGGGCTGTGATTTCTATGCCTTCTCCGCGCACAAGGTGTACGCCCCCACGGGTGTGGGCGTGCTGTGGGGCAGGGAGGAGCTGCTGGCGGAACTGCCGCCCTGGCAGGGCGGCGGGGAGATGATCAGCGAGGTCACCTTCGCCAAGACCACCTACAACACCCTGCCGTTCAAGTATGAGGCAGGCACGCCGAACATTGCCGGCAACATTGCCCTTTCCGTGGCCCTGCGCTACCTGCAGGAGCAGGGGCTGGAGCAGGTTTGCGCGCATGAGAACGCCCTGGTGCAGCAGCTGTATGCCGGGCTGGCCGCCATGGACGGCGTGCGCGTGCTGGGGCCGCAGGAGAACCGCGGCGCCCTGGTTTCCGTGGTGGTGGACGGCGTGCACCCCTATGACCTGGGCACCCTGCTGGACCAGATGGGCGTGGCGGTGCGCACGGGCCACCACTGCTGCCAGCCGCTCATGCAGGCGCTGGGCATACCCGGCACCACCCGCTATTCCCTGGCCATGTACAATACCGCCGCAGATGTGGAGGCCGCCCTGGCCGCCACCCGCCGCGCCCTGAACATGCTCCGCTGACCCCCTTACCTCCCCCCCCCCCCTAACCACAGAGAACAACCATGAATGCCATAGAGAAAGCCCTGGAGACCTTCCGCCAGCCGCCCCACATGTACAACTGCGCCCAGACCGTTTGCGCCGCCTTTGGCCGCACGGACCTGGTGGACGAGATGAAGGCCTGCGGCGGCGGCCGCGCGCCGGAGGGCATGTGCGGCGCCCTGTATGCCGCCACGCGCCTGCTGCCGGACAAGGCGGCGGAGATGGTGGAGGGGTTCCGCGCCGTGAACGGTGCCACCTGCTGCCGTGACCTGAAGGGCGCCAACCGCGTGCCCTGCCAGGAGTGCGTGCGCTGTGCCGCCACCCAGGTGGAGAAATTCTCCCGTGCCTGACAGCCCCACCCGCACACGCTTATGTTCCAAGAAATCACAGAGGCATGGCAGGGCATCCCGGATATGGGGGCGTTCCTTTCCGCCAGCGGCATGGTGATTTTCAACCTCATCCTGATAGAGGGCCTGCTTTCCGTGGACAACGCGCTGGGTATTGCCGCCATGGCCGCCCAGCTGCCCAAGCACCAGCAGAAATCCGCCCTGCGCTGGGGCCTGGCGGGCGCGTACACCTTCCGCGGCATTGCCCTGGCACTGGTGGCCTGGCTCATGCACAACATGTGGGTCAAGTGGTTCGGCGCCCTCTACCTCATCTACCTGGGCTGCAAGCATGTGCAGCTCCACCCGGCGGAGGAGCAGGAGCACGGGTCCCACGCCGCCCGCGTGGGCAAATCCTTCCTCATGACCGTGCTGGGCATTGAGCTGATGGACCTCTCCCTCTCCCTGGACAACGTGGTGGCCGCCGTGGGCATGGTGAACAACGTCACGGAAATCCCGGAGAGCCTGCACATCTGGGTGGTCTGCTCCGGCGTGTTCATCGGCATTGCCGCCCTGCGGGTGGTGGCCGGCTGGTGCATCACCATTATAGAGAAGCACCCTATCCTGAACTACACGGCCTTCCTGCTGGTAGGCTTTGTGGGTGCCGCGCTCTGCACGGAGCTGGCGCTGGAGCAGGCGGATATCCATTTCCACATGGGCATCGTGTTCAAGTTCAGCGTCATCTGCTCCATTGTGGTGCTGAGCCTGCTGTATGAGCGCGTGCAGTGGCTGCGCGCGCTGCTGCACCCGGCGGTGTACGTGTTCCGCGCCTGCTGCACCGCCTTCACCTGGGTGGTGGAATCCATCGTCATGCCCTGGAAGCGCTTCAAGAAATCCCCTGCCAAGAACTGATTACCTCTTATGTCTGAACCCAAATTAACCCCGGAACTGATACGCGCCGCGCTCACCACGGTGAAATATCCCGGCTTCAGCCGTGATATCGTCTCCTTCGGTCTCGTCAAGAACATCCAGGTGACCCCGGAGGGCCACGTGACGGTGGACCTCATCGTGGAGAGCCGCAACGGCGACGTGCCGCGCTACATCTACGAGAACGTGATGGCCGTCATCAAGGAACTCCCCGGCCTGGCCAAGCTGGATGTGAACATTGAGCACCACGCCCCGGAGCAGAAGAAGGCCAAGGGCCCCAACGACGACCCAGCCGACTGGAAATCCAGCGTGCCCGGCGTGAAGCACATCATCGCCGTGGCCTCCGGCAAGGGCGGCGTGGGCAAGAGCACCGTCTCCGCCAACCTGGCCGTGGCGCTCAGCCGCCTGGGCTACCGCACCGGCCTGCTGGACCTGGATATCTACGGCCCCTCCATGGCGCTCATGTTCGGCACCAAGGAGCGCCCCGGCTGCTCTGAAAAGGAGCAGTTCCTGCCGGTGGAGGCTCACGGCATCAAGCTGCTCTCCATGGGCCTGCTGGTGGACGAGGCCGCCCCCGTGGCCGTGCGCGGCCCCCTGGCCACCCGCTACGTGCAGCAGTTCCTGCGTGACGTGGACTGGGGCGGGCTGGACTTCCTTATCCTGGACATGCCCCCGGGCACCGGTGATATCCAGCTCACCATCGTGCAGACCGTGGACCTCTCCGGTGCCGTCATCGTCACCACCCCGCAGGAGGTCGCCCTCATCGACGCCCGCAAGGCCGTGGGCCTCTTTGAGCGCGTGAACACCCCCATCCTCGGCATCATCGAGAACATGAGCTACTTCGTCTGCCCCAGCGACGGACTGGTGTACAACATCTTCGGAGAAGGCGGCGGCGAGCGCGAGGCCCAGAAACTCGGCGTGCCCCTGCTGGGCAAGGTGCCGCTGGACATCTCCACCCGCTCCTGCGGAGACGAGGGCCACCCCGTGGCCCTGGAAGACCCCGGCCGGAACCAGGTGGCCGCCGCCTTCCACGGCATAGCCCAGATGCTCGCCAGCGTGATGGGAGAGTAAGCCCCCCCCGCACACACCTTTCACCGCGCTCCCTGCCCCCGCGCAGGGAGCGCTTTTTTTCACTTGGCGCACAATCTGTAAAAAAACTTGGCCCAGTATGACAGAATTGCCAAAAAAGGCTTGCCATGTCAGCGCAGAACAGGTATCCTTTCCCCGCGCGGGTTTACCAAATCCGGCCGTCGGTCCTCCTTTTCCACGGAAGCAGAGCCCGCATGGGGGGAAACCCGGTCAATCACTACTATGTCTGAAGAAGAAATCAAAGATAACGGGGTCATCAAGCTGGCCCACTTCGAGATTCCGAACCGCCTCGAGCGCATCGAGGACCCGGAAGACCCCAACCATATCACTTTCATCGCGGAACCCATCGAGACCGGTTTCGGCCACACGCTCGGCAACTCCCTGCGCCGCGTGCTCCTGAGCTCCCTGGAAGGTGCCGCTATCACCAGCGTCCGCATCGCCGGTGCACAGCATGAGTTCACCTCCCTCCCCGGTGTGGTGGAGGACGTCACGGAAATCATCCTCAACCTCAAGAAGGTCAAGTTCATCCACCACGGCAAGGAGCCCCGCACCATTTCCCTCCGCGTTACCAAGCAGGGCGCCGTTACCGCCGCTGATATCAAGGAGGACCACATGTACACCGTGGTCAACAAGGACCAGGTTATCTGCCACCTTGACCAGAACACCATCTTTGACTGCGATTTCGAGGTCAACGTGGGCCGCGGTTTCCACACCGCCGAGGACAACAACGACAAGGACCGCCCCATCGGCGTCATCCCCATTGATTCCATCTTCTCCCCTGTGACCCGCGTGAAGTACGCGGTGGACAACGCCCGTGTAGGCCAGATGACCGAGTTTGACAAGCTCATCCTGGACGTGTGGACCGACGGCCGCGTGAGCGCCGACGATGCCATGCTGCAGGCTGCCAGCATCCTGCGCCACCACCTGGACGTGTTCGTGGACAGCGACAGCCGCAGCGTGGAGTTCGACAAGTCCTCCGCCGCCGAGGAGTCCGGCAACACCGCCCAGCTCCGCAAGCTGCTCAACATGAGCGTGAACGAAATCGAGCTCTCCGTGCGTGCCGCCAACTGCCTGAACAACGCCAACATCACCACCGTTGGCCAGCTGGCCATGAAGACCGAGGCCGAAATGCTCAAGTACCGCAACTTCGGCAAGAAGTCCCTCAACGAAATCAAGGACAAGCTCGTGCAGCACGGCCTGTCCTTGGGCATGCAGTTTGATGCCAAGCTCCTGGCTCCCGCCAACGGCGGCGCCCGCCTGCGCGATGCCGGCGACGAGGTGCGCGGCACCGACCTCCAGGCCCTTATTACCCACAACATCGACGCCTTCGACGACGACGACGAGTAAAGACACAACCACAACAATTCTAACCTAAGCACATACTATGAGACACGGAGTTAAGAAAGCCAAGCTTCAGCGCACGGCATCCCACCGCAAGGCCATGATGGCCAACCAGGCCTGCAGCCTTATCAGCAACGGCCGCATCACCACCACCCTCGCCAAGGCCAAGGCCC
Organism: Akkermansia sp.; assembly: GCA_030536145.1. Classification (GTDB taxonomy): domain Bacteria; phylum Verrucomicrobiota; class Verrucomicrobiia; order Verrucomicrobiales; family Akkermansiaceae; genus Akkermansia. Next base: position 3,261 of record JAUNQN010000003.1, on the reverse strand, counting down.
TCCGCCCCTACGTGGAGAAGCTCATCACCCTCGGCCTGAAGGACAGCCAGCACGCCCGCAACCAGGTGCTTGCAACCCTGCCCCAGCCCAAGGTGGTCGCCAAGCTCTTCACCGAGGTGGCCGACGCCATCAAGAACCGCGAGGGCGGCGCCCGCCAGGGTGGCTACACCCGCATCGTGAAGCTCGGCCAGCGCAAGACGGACAGCGCCCCCATGGCTATCATCGAGATCATCGACCTGCCCCAGCTTAGCGCTCCCGTGGCCCCCGCCACCACCACCTCCACCGGTTCCACCGCCGCCGAGACCACCGAGGCTCCCGCCGCCGAGTAAACCCCGGAGGTATCACCAACCTTATTCCGCGTTCCCTCTCCCGCCGCCCGGCGGGGGAGGGAACCCTTTTTTACCTTGCCCCCTGCGGGGTATGTGTGCTACACTCCGTGGCATGGCACAAGAGTCCCTACATGAAGCGCTGGTAAGTGCTGCCTATGCAGGCGAGCGTGAGGAGGTGCGCCGGCTGCTTGCCCGCGGCGCGGATGCCACCGCCCGCACATCCTATGGGGAGACGGCACTGATGGGTGCCTGCCAGTATAATGACACGGAGCTTGTACAGCTGCTTATATGCGCTGGGGCGGACCCGGATGCTGCACGGGAAACCCGTGCGAACGTGTATGGTCGGGAGACGCCGCTCATCAATGCAGTGGCCTGTGGAAACGCTGCCGTTGTCCGCCTGCTGCTGGATTCCGGGGCGGCTCTTGATTTGTGTGGCGACGGGGCAGGGGGGCTGATGTATGAGGCGTGCCGCTCCGGCAGTACGGAGACCGTGGAGCTGCTGGCTGGGCTGGGGGTACAGGCTCCGTACCTCATGCCGCCGCTCTCCTACGCCGTGGTGCGCGGGCAGGCGGATGAGGTGGAGACCCTGCTGGCTGGTGGCGCAGATGCCGCACAGGCGGATGCGGAGGGTATAGCCCCCCTGGTGTGGGCGGGCTTGTACGGCCGCGTGGAGTTGGCCATCCGCCTGGAGCAGGTCGGCGTGCGTGTGCAGGATTGCCCCGCCGCCCTGCATGCCGCTGCGCGCGGTGATTATGCCCCCATGTGTGCTTGGCTGCTGGAGAGCGGGGTGAACCCGTATTCCCATGACGGCTCCGATGACATAGAGGACTGCAGCGCCCTGGGTACCGCTATCAGGCACAACAGCCTGCAGGCCGCAGAGTGCCTGCTGCAGCATGGGGTGGACCCGGGGGCTCTTACGGCGGCGTTTGAGTTTCCGCTCGAATTGGCTGCAGGATTAGGCTCCCTGCCTATGGCCGGCCTTTTGCTGCGCTATGGTGCGGATGTGGATGGCGCCGCTTACGAAGGCGGCAAGACCGCTCTCATGACTGCAGTGTTTGAGGATGATGCGGACATGGTCCGGCTGCTGCTGGAGCATGGCGCTGCCACGGAGGTAGAAGACTGCGACGGCTGGACGGCCCTCCATTATGCCTCCGGCGTGCCCGTGGCGGAGCTGCTGCTGCAAGCCGGGGCAAATCCCTTGGCGGAGGACGATGCCGGCCACACCCCTGCAGACCACGCCCTGGAGCTGAAGCGGGATGATGCCCTGGTGGCCCTGCTGGAGAAGGCCGTCGGCCGCCGGAAGAAGTGACGTGTGCTCCCGCCGCCTTCTGCCGGGGGCAATCTTCCTCCACCGTCCCGCAGGAAAATAATCTCACTCGCGGGCAGATGTCCGTCATTGGGCGTATCTTGTAGGCAGGTCTGCGTCTGTTACGTTGAGCCCGTTTTTTCTTGCGGTTTGGTATTGACTTGGGGCAGGGGCGGTGGTAGTGTGAAGGCCCAGACGGCACCTTGCGCTGGTGGCGCCAAGAAGCCTGTGCGAGTAAATTGGGCACGAACGCCGTGTTACCCGTCTGTAGACCCCGGTTCCCGACCGGGGTTTTTTAGTCAAAAAATCTGGTTTTTGCACTTTGAAATTGACTCCCTCGACGCTTGGGCGTAAACTCTATAACGCGCGCAGGCATGGTGTTTGCGAGCTAGTTTTTTATCATGTCTCCTATAATCATTGTAATTACAGTCATTTGCGTTATTGGCGTAGTTGTAGCCGTGAGCGTGGCTTTTATGTCGGGTAAACGCTCCGGTCTCGAAGCTGCCTCTAATCCCCTAGAAATCGCAAAGCATAAACTACGAACGAATAATCATCCGTGGGCTCAGAAACGCGGCATTCAAATAGTGGAAGATAAAATTCTCAAGATTTTGGAGGATAAGCGGATACAAGAAGCTATTGAAAAAGGTCTTAAAGGAGATGGATTGTATGATACAGGAAATCCCGATATTGTTGTTGCCATTTTGTTGAACAAATTCGCATGGGATTTGGTCTCAACAGGTCGTTTTCACGTGCACAGAGGGCTCCTGAGCCCCATCGGAGAGGGAATGGAGCAAACTGTTTTATCTACCACTCAATATCTCGTAGACAAAGGAAAACTGACTGAACAAATGGCGGACAATTGGCGGACTGCTCTTTATAATTCAATCAGTTCAGTAGGGTAAAAGAGTAAGCATTCAACGAGTGCCCTGCAGGCATTCGGTGGACTGATGACGGGCAGGCACGTCAAATTTGCGCGGTCTTGACTTCCTCCTCCGCTTTCGGAATGGCGGCGGGCATCAGCTCCTCCATGTCGTCCCGGCAGCTTGAGCTCGTACTTGCCGTAGTGAGCCCATAGCGCAAGCTATGGGAGTGACTCGCTATGCACTCGTGAGAGGGCAACCCCGATTCGCGGTGTTCCCCTGCATTACCGCACTACCAATTCGGCAACCCCGCCTATGCGGCGGGTGTGCTACCGCACCGACGATTGCATTTTCATGGGCCTGCCACGGCGTAGCACTGAAGATGTGGTGACTGGCGCACCGTTACCATAGGCGCAGGTGTGTTCAATCCCATCGGTAATGCGGTGATGTAGTTGAACTACCCCGCGTAGCGGGGGCCCCGGCAGGGCAGTACCACCGTGGACAATCCCACGGCTTTCCGGCTTCACGTCTCGCTGACACTCGCTTGCTACGCCGAGACAGGCCGCCGTGACTGATGATGGTGACGTCGCCTAGTGGCGACTGGGGTTAGCGCGCTGCGCGCGGGGTGGTGCTCTTCAGGGGGCTATGGTAACGTGGATTTTCATGCGGATTTGTGTTGACTTTTGGCAGGGGAGGGAGGGTGTAAGCATTCGGTGCACCGCGGACATAGGTAACACTTTAGTTCAGGCACATAGGTTACACATTC
>JAUNQN010000023.1 GCA_030536145.1 Akkermansia sp. | reverse complement strand
AGGAGGCTTGAACTCGCGGGCCCCCCCCTCGCCCCCGGCTTTTTCCAAAACCCGGGGCGGCCCGCCCACCGGGGGGTGGGCGGCTCGGGGGGTGGACGCCCACCGGGCTTCCACGCCTCATCCGTGATGCCTCCCTGTGGTCGGCAAGTCCCTTGACGAGGTGGCGGGTTCAGTATACCTCCGCGGCAGTACACAACAGAAAAGGGAACCTCCTTTGCAGGAGATTCCCTTTTCTGTAGGAACGAAGCGGACGAGGCTTGAACTCGCGACCTCAGCCGTGACAGGGCTGCGCTCTAACCAAACTGAGCTACCGCTCCTTTCTCTTGGTTAACCCAGCCCTTTCAGGCTGGGTGCGGGGGCAGTATACACGTTCTTGGCGGAGATTGCAAGCCTTCATTTTCATCTTTTGCAAATTTTTCCGGAAATATCATTTGGGGGGGGTGAATGCGTGCAGCCACATGGGTGGTGCAGACTTGCAGGGGACCACCCCGCCCCGTCTCCGCCAAGGCTACGCCGAGGTCTTCGGGGCGACTATAAAGAGTGCGGCCTGTGGCCGCAGGGCAAGAAGGGCGGACATAAGCCCGCCCCGGGCGGATAATTCACTGTCCCCATGGCTCAATTGAGTCCCCCCGCCGTTCGGCGGGGGGGTAAAATGCCAAGGGCGGTGCAGGTTCCCGCCCCCGTGCAGGAGCAGCGGGGCAGGGTGCGGGGGTGGACATGCCTGCGGGTGCGGGGTATGGTGGCGGCACTATGGGATTTACTACGACAGCCATTATCACCACTGCTGCGGCGGTGGCTGGAAAGGCGGTGCAGGCCGCCGCGGAACACCAGGAGGCCAAGGCTACGCGCCGCGCGGCGGATGCGCAGCTGCAGCTGGCCAACCGCCAGGCCGCCGCCACCACGGAAACGGCCCTGGAGAACCAGCGCCGCGCGCAGCGCAATGCCCGGATGGAGCTGGCGCGCGCCCGGGGGGATGCCGCGCGCTCCAACCTGCTGCAGGAGGGCAGTACCCTGGTGCGGGAGACGGACCTGGCCACGCGGCTGGAGGATGATATTTCCAACCGCACGAATGCGGCCCTGCAGGAGGCGGACACGCTGCGCGCCCAGGCGCTGCTGGACAATTGGGATGCGCGGAACCGCGCCCGCCAGGCGGGACTGCGCAGCATCGGGAGCGGGCTGGGTGCGGCGGGATCCCTGATAGGCGGCACGGCCGGGGTGCTGCGGGGGCAGGGGGAGTGACGTGATACGGGCTTGCCCCGCGTTCACGGCTGTGGCATAGTGGGGGCATGAATCACCAAGTGCATGTATGCCCCAACGGCCTTACCGTGGTAGCGGCGCCGCGCCGCGTGTTCCCGCTTGTTTCCGTGCAGGTGTGGGTGGGTACCGGATCCACGCTGGAGGGGAGCCTGCTGGGCTCCGGGATTTCCCACCTGCTGGAGCACCAGGTGTTCAAGGGTACGGCGGAGCTGGACGGCGAGACGCTCAACCGCCGCGTGCCGGAGCTGGGCGGGTCTTGGAATGCCTACACCAGTTCAGACCGCACGGTGTACCACATCAACGGCCCTGCAGAGCACTGGCGGGAGTTCCTGCACCTGCTGGTGCAGCTGGTGTTCCACCCGGCTTTTCCGGAGGGGGAGTTTGAGAGGGAGCGCGACGTGATCCGCCGGGAGATGGACATGTATGCGGACGACCCGCAGGATGCCTCCTACCACAGCCTGGTGCAGACCCTGTACAAGGTGAACCCCAAGCGGCTGCCCGTCATCGGCCGCCGCGCGCAGTTCGATGCGCTGCGGTACGGGGATATGGTGGCCTACCACCGGGAGCGCTATGTGCCGGGCAATGTGTTCATTTGCGTGGGCGGGGATGTGGACCCCGCAGAGCTTTTCCGCGCGGCGGAGGCGGAGACGGCGGATGTGCCCGCCGCGCCGCTGCCGCAGGTGCAGCTGCCGCAGGAGCCCCGCCAGTGGGGCCCCCGCACGTTCCGCCGGGAGTTTGCCCAGCCCACCAGCACGCTTATGCTGGCCTGGCGCACGCCGGATTCCAACCACCGGGATGCCGCGGCGTTCTCCATGCTGGCCGCTATCCTGGGGGATGGCCGCGCCGCGTGGCTCTACAAGCATTTCCATGACAAGCTGGGGCTGGCGCATGATGTATCCGTGGTGGCACTGCCGGACCGCACGGGGGAGGGCGCCTTTGTGATAGAGGCGGATGTGGACCGCGGGAACCGTGATGCCCTGCGTGATGCGCTGCTGGAGTATGTGCGCCGCCTGCCGGAGCAGGATTTTGCCGCAGCGCGCGTGCGCACCCGCAACCAGATGAAGGTGGCGCGCCTGCGCGTGCTCTCCAAGGTGCAGGGCGTGGCGGATACCCTGGGCATGGCCTGGCACCTGACCCGCAATCCCCGCTGCATGGAGGAGTGGGAGGCTGCCCTGGCCCGCGTGACGGATGCCGACCTGGCCCGCGTGGCGCGGGAGTACCTGGTGCCGGACCGCGTGTGCGAGGTGAGTGTGGACCCCCGCGGCAGCAATGCCGCAGAGGGGGCGGACACCGCCGCCGCCGGCTTGGGGGCGGTGGAGCTGCACACCCTGCCGAACGGCCTGCGCCTGGCCACCCGCGTGGACCGCAGCGTGCCGCTGGCATACGCCACGCTGGCCTTTGCCGCCGGATCCCCGGTGGAGACGGAGCAGACCGCCGGTATCAACACCCTGATGGCGGAATGCCTGCTGAAGGGTACCGCCACCCGCAGCGCCGCAGAGCTGGCGGATGCCGTGGAGAACCTGGGCGGCTCCATTCAGGGCTCCGCCGGGAACAACACGCTCACCCTTTCCGTGAGCGGCCTGGCGCAGGATATGGAGGCGCTGCTGGAGCTGCTGGCGGATGCCGCGCTGCACCCCGCGTTCCCCGCCGCCGCCGTGGAGACGGAGAAGCAGGCCATGGTGGCGGATATCCTGGATTCCCTGGAGGACCCCGCCGCGCTGGCGTTCCGCCGCGTGCGCGCCCTCTGTTTCGGCAATGTGTCCTACGGCAACCACCGCGACGGCACGGTGGAGAGCGTGGAATCCCTGCAGCGGCAGGACCTGGTGGCCCACGCCGCCCGTATCCTCTGCGCGCGGAATGCCGTGCTCTCCGTGGTGGGGGATATAGACCCCGCTGCCATCCGCGCCGCCGCGGAGCGCCTGTTCTGCACCATGCCGCCCGGCATGCCCGCCGCCGGCACCCCCACCCCCGCCCAGGCTGCGGCGGATGTGCAGGAGCCCAGCGACAAGGAGCAGGCCGTGCTGGTGCTGGCCGTGCCCGGCTGCACCGCCACCGCGGCAGACGGCGCGGAGCAGCTCATCTTCTCCGAATGGTGCCGGGACATGGCCGGCCCGCTCTTTGCAGAGATACGGGAGAAGCGCGGCCTGGCCTACTACGCCGCCGCCACCGGCCTGCTGGGTGTGGATGCCGGCTGCATGCTCTTCTACCTGGGCACCGCCCCGGAGCAGTGTGCAGAGGCCCGCGCCGCGCTGGAGTCCACCCTGTCCCGCATAGCGCAGGAAGGCATGCCCGCAGATGCCCTGGAGCGCTCCCGCGCCACCCTGCTGGCCGCCCGCACCTTCGCCATGCAATCCGGCAAGAAACTGGCAAGCGGCATGGCCGTGAACGAGCTGCTGGGCCTGGGCGCCGCCTATGACGACCAGGTGCCCGCCCTCCTCCGCGCCGTCACCCCGGAATCCATGCACGCCTACATCCGCCGAATCCTCTCCCCCGCCGCCACCAGGACCTGGATGCAGGTGGGCGGCGTGTGACCTGAGTCACACGCCGCTGCCTGGCTGTGGCACCTGTGGGCGGCGGCGGGAGGGTGCGTATATCTTATGTTTACAATACGGGATGTTCCCGGATGGGTGTGGAAAGCACGACAATGACATAGTTGCCCATATCATGGATAGAGTAGGGAGGGAAATCTTGCTCCTTAGCTATTTTGACGGCTTCAGCGATGAGTTGCTTTTCCTCTTGTGTGCCTGGATAGATGATATTGATATCACCATATCCCAGGTAGGAAAAAAGAAACCTGTATGCCCCAATCCTCCCATTGATGCCACTAAACGGATTCAGATTTGTGGATACGAACTTGAATGTCTGGTTCCCCTTGCGTGATGTATGATGTGTCTTGATGTAGGAGTATAGCCGGTGGTTCCAAGAGGTCCTGTTCAAGTAAAAGCGTTCTGTCAATATGTTGCGGGTGTCGTAGGACGATACGAATATCACAGCTTTGCCAGGGTGGGTAGATGCGAGCTTGAGGCCCATCTGGCGTAATGCACTCAACTCGTTCTCAGAACGTATGTGATTGAGTGACAAGAGGGAATTCAGGTATGTGCTCTGGTGGACACAAAGTATCAACAGACCGGCTGCTGCAGTGAAATATATTTTTTTTCTCCCAAGTAGGCAGCAGCATACCAGGTAGCCGCTGTATGCCGTTAGTATATGGAAAGGCAGCGCTGTGCGGGGCATTACGCTCTTGCACATGATGAAGGGAAGGAGAAAGGTTGATACAACTGCGGCTGCGGCCAATGCAAATGACTGCCATGTCCTGGCTTTCCATGCGGCATATGTGCCAATGAGCATGATAATTGCCGCCGCCGCCAGCATCACCGTTACCGGGAAGTATATGAGACCGCTCAGTCCAAAGAGAACCATCTCTGCCTTGAAGGATAGAAGGGAATCTACAAGGGGTTTGCCCGTTAACCAATCGCTTCCAACATCGCCCTCCGCGCGAAAGTCGAGATGGTATATTTTTAGGATGACTACGGTGATGATGACCCGTAAGACAAGCGCCGTGGCCAGGGGGATAACATACCGGGCTATCTTTCCTGAAAAATCCCGTATGCTGTATGGGTGCCTGCCGGTTATCAACTCGTGAAAAATGACAAAAGCCACGAATGAGATGTAGTAGAATATACCGGATTCATAGCTGGAGCAGGGCAACAGAAGAAGGAGAGCCGCCGCAAGCATGTACTTCGCTTGTTCCTTCCTTTTATGCGGTTTCGGGAGCTTTGCGCCATGCAAAAGGGTTATGATTGCCAGTGCCCCCAAAGCCATGTTGCCCGTTGATACGAAATTCGCTCCGGTGTATTCCCATATCTCGTTGATAAGGGGATAGGTGACGATGAGGGAGGCCAGTATGGTGTAGGGCAGGAGCTTGCCTGCCGGTTTGATGGTATAGAACACCACGCAGGCGAGATACGCTGCCAATAACAAGAATATCAGGGCCAGGTACCTGTCGATGAATGGAGAGTATTCTGTTATACCGAAAAGCTTTACCCACAGTACCATGCCCCATCGCCCGGCCAGCATCAGGTTCCCTTCGCCGACATATAGGTCTCTGGTAAGGTCATCTATGCTGATTGTGGGATTCAGTATGGAAAAGCTGTATGCCCCTATGGCAAAGAGTAGGCTGGGAAGCCAAAAGGAAGTTTTTTTACCGACCTCGTTGTGAAATTCTAGGAGTTCCTTGAACATGGTGCATTAGAAATTGATGCGTTCTTCTTCTATGACCAAAGGCCTGTTCATCGCACGTGTGTTGATGCTCATAACGTATTCTCCGACAAAGCCGATAAAGAAAAGCTCCACGGCATGCAGGAAGAACAAGCCCACCACCATGGGGGCCTGGCCTGCCGAGAATTCGTTCCAGAAGCACAATTTCAGGCACAAGTACACCAATCCTACCATGATAGCTCCGCATGCCAGGAAGATGCCGGAGAGCGTTACCAGATGCAGGCCGACTTTTGTATAGGAGGTGAAGCTCAGCATGGCTGCATCGAACAGGGTGAAAAAGTTGTTATGGGTGTATCCGGCCTGCCGCTTGGCTTGCGTGTAGGGCAGGGCCACGCGCTTGTATCCCAGTTCTGCCACTATACCGCGCAGGAAAGGCGTGGGGTCTTGCAGCCCGCGCAGTACCTGGATAAAACTGCTGTCATACAGGCCGAATCCCGTGAAGTGCTCTATCTGGTCCACGGCGGACATTTTCTGGATGAGCTTGTAATATACTGTGCGCAGAAGGCGGATAAGCGGGTTTTCCTTGCTGGCGGTCTTGATGCAGGAAACAATCTTGGCGCCCTTTTCCCACTCCTCCACCATTTTGGGTATCATTTCTATAGGGTCTTGGAAATCACAGCACAGCAGGATGGTGCAATCCCCCGTCGTTTGGAGCATCCCGTAGTACGGACTGTTGAATTGTCCGAAATTCTTAGCGTTGAAGATGGCTTTTACCTTGGGATTGGTCTTGCATATCTCCCGTAACAGCGGCCTTGTGCTATCCTTGGAATCATTGTCAATGAAGATGATTTCAAAATCGTAGTCCGGCAAGCTGGCTGCCATTTCCGCAGTGACGGCCTTGCTGATGGGAACAACGTTTTCTTCCTCGTTGTAGCAGGGAATGAGAATGCTGATTTTTTTCATGGCTTATGGGGTTTGAAGGCCCAGAACTTGTTTAGGATGAAATTGATGGGGACTGTGATAACGAGACATGCAAACATGGCGAGGTAGCTATTGCATGCCCATTCGTCGACTAGGAGCCATAAGAGTACGCCGTTCAGGAAAATGCCGGTTACGCTGTAAGCCGCATATGTCTTCAGCAGGGAATGGAGTTTGCTTCTCCGTTCTCCTGTGTTGAGGGTGAAAACGTAGCGGTTGTTCCAGTAGAACGAGTTTAGTACTGATATGGTGAAGCCGATGAAATTGGACAACTGGTGGTGCAAGCCAAGGTACACGCATATGCAGAAAATCAAATAGCCGAGAAGCGTATTGGATATGCCGACGATACCGAATTTAATAAATTGGACGAGGCTCTGCTTCCTTTTATCTGATGCCTGCATATATCGTGACAGAATGAGGAGGCGATTAGTTTCGGGCAGACGGGAGATAAACGCACTGCTCCTGCAATGGGACATCCATAAACGGGGCCATCTTGTCGAGCGGCGCGGATGTCATTTTTCCTGTGGCTTTATCCATGTAACTGGCGCTTTTTGGGAAAAGTGTCTGTTCCGGGTGCATGTGAATCTCACAGATAGCCGCTCCTGGCGTGCAGAGAGCAGATTCTATGGTTTCGCGCAAGCTGCTTCCATTCTCACTGCAGGAAAAATACGGGATTCCGTATGCTTCAGCCAGTTTGGACAGCTGTGGGCATATTACACCCGAACTGGGGTTTGATCCGGTATATTCACCATTGAAGAAGCTCTTCTGTGTGGTCTTGATGGCCAGGTAACCCTCGTTTTCCAGTACGAATATCTTCAAAGGCATATTATACGTGACAAGGGTCTGCAACTCTTGCAAATTCATTTGCAGGGAACCATCTCCGGTAACAAGAATTGTTCTACCCGTCTTGTTCGCAGTAATAGCCCCAATAGCTGCCGGAAGGTCATATCCCATGGAGGCGCAGCCTTGGTTTGCAAATACCCGGACTCCCTCCCTGAGGCGCATGGCCTGATATGTACACGTATAGGCTGTTCCATTGCCGGTTACCACTACATCGCCTTTGTACAGATGATTGAACAACTCTTCTACAAACTTGTATGAGTTCGTGTAGCCTGGGTAATCCGGATTGTCTTCGAGGAGTGTTGGCAATATTTCCTGCGTACGTCTGCCCCAGCTTCTCCATTCGTCGAAATGGGGCATTTCTTGCTCTCTTTCTACGTGCTCCCTCAGCAGGGGGATAAAGTCAGCCAAATCAGCATCAATTGCCATATTGATACTGAGCGTAGGCTTTGCCATTTCAGCCGGATCAATATCCACCATTACCTTGAATGCGTGGGGAGCAAGCTGTTCATAAGCATACCCGGTTTGGCGAATGGACATCCTGGTACCAAGGATAATCAGGAGGTCTGCATTTTGAACCATGATATTGCCCAACCTGTTTCCGCATATTCCCGGGCGGCCATAGTATAGCGGGTGTTCTTCCCAAAGCAAATCAGACCCGCTGATAGCTGTCACAACTGGTATCTGGAGCTTGCCTGCGAGTTGCAGGAAATCCCGTTCCATGCCCGCCAGGCGAATTCCGTTCCCTGCATATATGACGGGTGAATTTGCAGTTTTGATTCGCTCTATGAGTTCAGGGATTTGCTCCTGACATATGCTGCGGCGGAAGTCGGATGAACCTCCTTCCCGGGAATATTCTCTCAGCCTTGTTTCATCAACCATTGCACCTTGAATATCCAGCGGGATATCCAGCCATACCGGTCCGGGACGACCTTGCAGGGCGATGTCGATTGCCTTGTCCAGCTCGTATTTTATATCTTCCGCAGAGAGGATGGTTTTGGCATATTTGGTGATAGGAGTGACAATGCTGACGATGTCAGCCTCCTGGTCACCCAATTGGCGGAGGTTGAGGTGAGGATACGTATGTTTGTAAGTGGCTGTTTTGATTTGGCCGGAGATATACAATGCCGGGATAGAGTCCAGATATTGCCCCAGGACACCAGTGATAGCGTTCGTGCCGCCGGGCCCCGTTGTGACATTGGTAACGCACAGTTGCCCGCAGGTGCGATAGTAACCCTCGGCAGCTATTGCAGAAGCCTGTTCATGGTGGTTGCAAATGTACGTGAGCCCGGCTGTATGGCCGATAGAATCGTTAAGATGCATGGCTCCTCCCCCGGTTACGAGGAAGCAGTGCTTGATACTATGAGCTTCTACCAGGTGCTTGAAGATAAAATCTGATACTTTAATCATATGAGAAAAATGAGTTAGCGTTGTATTCGTCCAGATGAAGAGCCGGCTGCGATTCGTTCTACCTCATTTACGGAAACAAGGTTGAAATCCCCCTCGATGGTATGTTTCAGGGCGGAGGCGGCAGTTGCAAAGTCTATAGTTTCTTGTTGGTTTTTTCCTGCGATTATTGAGTAGATGAGGCCAGCGGCAAAGCTGTCTCCGGCTCCCACGCGGTCGGCAATGCGGACATGGTGGGTCTTGGAGATGCAGCAATGGCCTTTGCTATAAAGCAAACCTGCCCAATCATTATCACTTGCGGAATGAGATGTCCTGAGGGAGAAGGCTACTTTCTGGAAGTTGAAGCGCCTCACAAGCTCTTGTGCAACTTCCACGTATGCGGCTTTGTTGATTTGCGCATCTTCTACAGATGTTCCTGATGCCGCAATTCCAAACACATTCTTTGCATCTTCCTCATTGCATATGCAGATGTCCACATACTGGCACAGTTGCGTCAGGGCTTCGCAAGCCTCTTGCCTGCTCCACAACTTTGCCCTGTAATTCAAATCACAAGAGATGAGCAAGCCTGCTTTCTTGGCCGCAGCACAGGCATCTTGGCATATCTGCTGCAGATTCTTACCCAACGCCGGGGTAATTCCTGAAAAATGGAACCAGGTAGCGTCCTGGAAGATGGCATCCCAGTCAAAATCATCCCTGGCGGCCTGTTGTATCGCCGTATCATTCCTGTCATATATGCAGACGCTGCTGCGCTCACCTATACCCTTTTCCAGGAAATAGATGCCCATTCGTCCTTCTCCCGTCACGCAGTGGCGTGTACAGACGGCATAGCGTTGCAAATTCTGGACTGCGGCATGTCCTACGGCATGCCGGGGTAACCGTGTGACAAATGATGACTCAATACCAAAGTTGGCAAGCGAGACCGCTACATTGGCCTCGCTGCCTCCGTATGTGGCATCAAGCTGTCCCGTCTGTCCTAAGCGGTAGAAGCCGGGGGGGGAAAGACGCAGCATAATTTCGCCGAATGTTACAACCTTGCTCATGTTTGAATAGTGTACTGTGTGGGGGTTACGAAAGTGGTCCTGAGGTGTTTGTTGATGTCTGCAAGATCTTTGCTGATGAGGTTGTTGCGTGTCTCGGCCGCTTGTTCGAACACATGGGACAATGTGTTGTCAAGGTAATCGGAAGTAAAGGCATTGCTGTATCCGTCCATGCCTGCAATAGCCACCTCCTTCACGCCCAAAGCCAAGAGGAGCCTGAGTGCCATGAGCCCCGAATTGTCTATAATTTCAGCATGTTGAGAGGTATAGGAGGAATAATTCACGCGGTATGCAGCCTGGTGTTCCTGCGGTATGTTGGAGGTCACAATGCACGGAATACGGGAGGTGCCCTCAATCTTGCAGTATCTTTTGAGGTTGCTGCTGAAAATGAAGTCAACCGGGAATCCCGCCCCGGTAAAATTCAAGGCAATGACTTTCCGGTGGTTCGTCTTGATTTCAGTAATGATAGACTCTCGGGATTCGATGATGCTCTTGCCCGGGGCCAGTAGAAGTATCTTTTGCCCCTGAAGTTCATGGGCAAGGGTGCGGAGGGTTTCTGAGTCATCAATGTAGCGGTCCTGGAATTCCGAATACAAGCGTTCAGCTGCCTCTTTGTCGTATACTGCCTTGTATTGGGGGGGGATGCCCTTGAGCAGTTCGTTGAAGGATTTGACGGTGAGTGAATCTTTCTCAGCCAGATGGAGTGCATAGTTCGGGTGACACCCGGTACATGCAGAAAGATAAAGGGGGAGCGAGTACCCCCATGGTTTTTTCCTGTATATGTCGTTGAGGTGCTCATCCATGATTTCCAGCATAGGTTCTATCCTGTAGCAGGTGTCATAGTTTTCATTGAGATAATCGGCAAAAAGCTCCAGATTGAGATTGCCGGCTCCGCGCCCCATGCCAAAGATGCAAGCGTCTATGCAGATATCCCGTTTGAGGTTCAGCTCAACCAGGGCTTCTGCGTTCCCCATGGCTTGTTGCAGGTTGTTGTGGGCATGGTAGCAGAGTGCTATGGAAGGCAGCATGTTGTTGTCTGCAAGGTAGACAAGCCGCAGGAACTGCTTGCGCTTGATGAGCCCGAACGTGTCAACAATGGCCATTGCATACGGGGAGAGTGTGTTGAAGAGTTTGATTCCTGCAATAAACTCTTCATCCGAATATTGGTCAGTACTTACAAAATTGATAAAGGTCTTGTAGCCGCGTGCTATGATTTCCTGGGCGTACTCATAGGCCTTCTTCATTTTATCCTTTTTAAAAATAATGCGGATGGCATCAACGGAAGTACCGTCATACGGGGGGATGTTTTCCAAATCCACCGGGCTTCCCATATCAATCATGCCGACGTAGCACAACTTTTTGTTTTTCGGCTGGATGTATGGCGTGATGGACTTGATGTCGGGGAACAGGCATTTGTTTTCATCAAAGGTTTTGCCTTTGATAAAGCCTATCTCAAACATTTCTATTCCCGTCTCCGCAATCTTCCGGGAATAACGCGAGATGGTATCCTTGCCAAAGAGCCAATTGTTGACATAGCCACCATCTCGGAGAGTGCAATCCAATAAATTAATACGTTTCATTGAGGTGTAAGTTTGGCAGGCAACTTGTGCTGGATGATTCGTAGAATCCCATCTGTAAAGGGAATACCCGGATCGGTGCTGACAATTGCTGCAGTCTTGGACGTATCCGGGTTCAAGGATACTGTATTCTGGGGGGAAAGCACCCCATATGAAAGCTGGCTTTGACTGGCGGTGACAGCCTTGATACACTCCACAAATTCCTTGAGTTTCCTAGTATCGGTAGATGCAATATTGAATATCTCACGGCAGAATGAGGGAGAGTGGATAGCGTGTGTGCAGAGCGCACAAATTTGCCTGCCCGCATCTTCCACGTGGAGGAAATTCCATTGTTGCTCGCAGGATGACAAATCAAGAGGCTCGTTGCGCATCATCTTTTCAACGGCTGTCATGACAAGGGTCCATCCATGATCCCTTTCCCCGTATATGCTGAATATGCGAAGGTGGAGGTATTTGATACCCAATTCCTCAGCCAGTGCAAACCCGCGTTCCTTGATTTCCAGCTTGGCCTTGCCGTATTCGGAGAACGGGTGGCAGGGTGTGTCCTCGGAAATAGTGGTGGTGACACTGCCGTATTCTGCCTGGCTGCCTGATTCCACGAAGAGGGCGCAGCCCATGCGCTTGGCTGCATGGATGGCGCTTATGGTGTGGTCTATATTTTCAAGCTGCGTTTGCCGGGCATCCCTGCCGGCGTGGCTTGTGCCATCCCATGCCAGGTGGATAAAGACATCCGCGCGGGGTATGCGTGTATCCAACCTGCCGTATTGCCCCATATCGGAGTATACGATTTCTACTTCTTGCGGGAGCAGGGGCGCCTTGCCGGAGTTTTCCCGGCAGACTGCCACTACCTCGTGCCCCCCGTCCAGGAGTTGGCGTACCAATTCCTGGCCGATGAAGCTTGTAGCCCCTGTAACGATGTATTTCATGGGGTGTCAGGCACGGAGAAACTGCTCGATTTCCTCCACGCAGAGCTTGTAGGCATCAGCCTGGCGGTAGTTCTTGTACCAGTGTGCCACCAGGCGGATGCATTGGCTGAACCCAAGCCTGGGTTTCCAGCCGAGCCGCTGTTTGGCCTTGTTGATATTGAGCATGAGGAGCTTGGCCTCATGGAGAGCGTTCGGTTCACTGCAATCCCTGAGTTCACCGCTTCCGTAGCAGGAAACAAGCTCCTGAGCCACCTGCCATACGGTGCTGACGCTTTCTTCCTCCGGGCCGAAGTTCCAGCCCTCGCAGTATTCCGTGGGGGATTCCCACATGTGCCTGGCCAGGAGCATGTAGCCGCCCAGCGGCTCCAGCACGTGCTCCCAGGGGCGCACGGACTTGGGGGAGCGGATGGGGATGGGGGTCCCGGATTCCAGGGCGCGGATACAATCCGGGATGATGCGGTCCTTTGCCCAGTCTCCGCCGCCGATGACGTTTCCGGCGCGTACGGAGGCAATGGAGACATGGTGCTTCACCCCGTAGTCCGCGGGGTTGAAGAACGAGCGGCGCCAGGACTGGATGGCGATTTCACAGGCTCCCTTGGAGGAGCTGTAGGGGTCATAGCCGCCGAAGGGGTCTGTTTCCACATATCCTTCCGGCTGCTCGTTGTTGTCATAGCACTTGTCAGTGGTAATCATGACCGCCACCCTTACGCTGGGGGTGCAGCGTATGGCCTCCATGATGTTGACGGTGCCCATCACGTTCACCTCGTAGGTTTCCGCCGGAATCTCATAGGAGAGGCGTACCAGGGGCTGTGCCGCCAGGTGGAAGACGATTTCCGGCCGGTATTCGGCAAAGATTTGCTTCATCCGCGCGGCATCGCGGATGTCTGCGCGGATATCTGCCTTGATTTTGCCGCCTATTCCGGAGAGGACAAAGTTGTCTCGCTCCGTGGCGGGGGGCAGGCCGATGCCGACGACCTCTGCGCCCAGCTCATGCAGCCAGATAGAGAGCCAGGAGCCCTTGAAACCGGTGTGGCCGGTAACCAGGACCCGCTTGCCGCTGAAGAAGTGGTTGTATGAATCAATCATGCCTGGTGGTAATGTTCAGTGCAGAAGGTGCGGATGCACTCAATCATCCATGCGTTCTGGGCGGCGGTCATGCCGGGGTATACGCCGATCCAGAAGGTGTTGTTCATCACAAAGTCCGTGTTTTTCAGGTTGCCGACCTGGCGGTAGCCTGTGCCGCTTTGGCGCATTTCATCAAAGGCGGGGTGCTTGATGAGGTTGCCCGCAAACATGTTGCGGGTCTGGATTTTGTTTTCTTCCAGATAGGATGTGAGCTGGTTGCGGGTAAATCCGGCGTTTTCCTCCACGGCGATGAGGAAGCCGAACCAGGAGGGGGAAGAGTTGGGCTCCGGCTCCGGCAGGATAATGCCGGGCGTGCCCTGCAGGCCGTCGTGCAGGGTCTTGTAGTTGGCGCGGCGTGCGGCCACAATGCTGTCCAGCTTGTCCAGCTGGGCGCAGCCGATGGCGGCCTGCATGTCCGTGACCTTCAGGTTGAACCCGAAATGGCTGTACACGTACTTGTGGTCGTAGCCGCGGGGCAGCTCGCCGAACTGGCCGGTAAAGCGCAGTTTGCATGTGTTGTCCACTCCGCCCAGGCACCAGCAGTCCCGGCCCCAGTCCCGGAAGGAGCGGGTGATGCGGTCCAGCAGGGGATTGTCGGTGTATACGGCGCCGCCCTCTCCCATGGTCATGTGGTGGGGCGGGTAGAAGGAGGAGGTGCCTATGTCTCCCCAGGTGCCGGTCTTGCGGGTCTCTCCGTTCAGGGTGTATTCAGAGCCCAAGGCATCGCAGTTGTCTTCCACCAGCCACAAGTTGTGCTTCTTGCAGAAGGCCAGCACGGCTTCCAGGTTGAAGGGGTTGCCCAGGGAGTGGGCCATCATCACGGCCTTGCATTTGGGGGAGTATGCTGCCTCCAGCAGGGCAGGGTCCACGTTGAACCCGGGCAGGCTCACATCCACAAACACGGGGATGGCACCGAACTGGATGATGGGGTTCACCGTGGTGGGGAACCCGGCTGCCACGGTAATGACCTCATCCCCGCGGCGTATGGCGCGTTCCCCCAGCTTGGGTGAGGTGAGCGTGTAGAAGGCGAGCAGGTTGGCAGAGGAGCCGGAGTTGGTCAGTGCGCAGTGTTTAACCCCCAGCCATTTGGCCAGGCGGTTTTCAAAACGCGTGGCCCACGGGCCTGCGGTCAGCCAGAAGTCCAGCGAGGAATCCACGAGGTTGACCATTTCCTCTGCGTCAAAGAAACGGCCGCCGTAGTTCACGAAGCTCTTGCCGGGGATAAAGTCTTTCTTGGGGGCATGAACCTCCTCGTAGTATTGCCGGGTGAGTTCCAGTATCTGCTTTTTCAACTCGTCTTTCTTGCTCATAAACGTGGGTTTCAGCGGTTGTGTTCCCATTTTTTCCAGGGAGCCTTGTTGTCTGCGTTCAGTTTTTCCAGCGTGTCACGCTCGCGTATGTTGTCCATGCACTGCCAGAATCCGGTATGGATGTAGGACATGAGCTGCCCCTGCTCCGCCAGCGTGGCCAGGGCGGTTTTCTCAAAGATGCAGCTGTCTCCGTCCAGCAGGTCGAAAACGCCGGGTTCCAGGACCATGTATCCGGCATTGATGGGCGGGCCGTCTGCCAGGTTCTTCTCTCGGAAGGACTTGACGGCGTTGTCTCCGCAGATGTCCAGGATGCCCTTGTCCTGGGCAATTTTCACGGCGGTCAGCGTAGCCAGCTTGCCGTGGGAGCGGTGGAATTCGATGAGCTTGTCTATCTCGACATCGCAGACGGCATCGCCGTAGGTCATCAGGAAAGGTTCATTGCCCACATAGGGCTGGATGCGCTTGATGCGCCCGCCGGTCATGGTGTTGTACCCCGTATCCACCACGGTTACCTTCCAAGGCTCCACGCGGCAGCGGTGGATGGTCATGGCCGTGTCTTCGCCGGTATAGTCGAAGGTGACATCACTGCGGTGGAGGAAGTAGTTGGCAAACCAGTTCTTGATATATTCCTGCCTGTACCCGGCGCAGATGATGAATTCCGTATGCCCGTAGTAGGCATACTCTTTCATGATATGCCAAAGGATGGGCATGCCGCCGATTTCTATCATGGGCTTGGGTTTCAGGTGGCTTTCCTCACTGATCCTGGAGCCCAGGCCGCCGGCTAGGAGTACTACTTTCATGGCAGGGTACGGGAATAGGCCCCGCCATGGCGGCAGGGTGGGAAAGGGGTGGTCAAAACTGCGGTGGTATCCGTCATTTGGTGGCTTCAGGTGGAAAACGGACTGTGCGGGGGTAAGTGCCCGTACGTGGGGAGAGTCTCACGCGCGCTTATAGTACATCATTGCCAATGCTATACACTTCTCCTACAACACAATCCGTTGAAAACCATACGCATTTCACCCGTCCGCCCCTTTCACCAAGCCGGAGCGAATCTTCTATACATCCGGCGAATTCGCCTCCCCGCCGCCTTTTCCCATTTTTAGGCTTGCATACAGCATTGGCAAACCTGTATACTTCCCTGTGTGAAGGAAGTCGGTATGTTGTCCTACAGATAGATGAAAACATGACATGAGGATTGAGCCATAGTGCAGTAATGCGGAGAAAGGGTATTTCCCGGTAGCAAAACCCACCTGCTATTGCGGGAGGGGCCATTTCCTGTCGGCGTTTCAGCCTTTCCTGCTTCCTGTTTGCAAACTATTGAAAACCAGAAGGCAAAACGAAAAAGCGTGAAAATCTGCAGTGATTCTGCGGATTTTCGCGCTTTTTATTGATAAGTGCAGATGATGAGCGTATTATAACGCCGTTACATGGCATTGGAACTTCCATATACCCGCAGCATTGCAGAGACCATCCTGACCACGTCCAGGTGCTTTCCGTGCCTGCTCCTGACGGGAGCGCGGCAGGTGGGCAAGACGACCCTGCTCAAGAGCCTGATGCCGGAGGGGATGAAGTATGTGACGCTGGACAACTACCTGCTGGCAGAGCAGGCCAGGCAGGACCCCATGGGCTTTCTGGAGGAGATGGGGCAGCCGCTGTTCATCGATGAAATCCAGTATGCGCCTGAGCTGTTCCGCGCCATCAAGATCAAGGTGGACGAGAACCGCCGCAACAGCATGTACTGGATGACTGCTTCCCAGCGTTTCCGGCTGATGAAGAACGTGAGTGACAGCCTGGCCGGGCGCGTGGGAATCATGGAGCTGTACTCGTTCTCCCAGCGGGAGATGACGGGGAAGGGGACAGGTGTGCCGGAGTTCCGGCCGGAGAACTTGGCCACCTTGACGGAGAGTGGTGAAAAGTGCGATATCGATGAATTATACCGCCGTATATGGCGCGGCGGCTACCCGGAGCTGTACAAGGATGACGCGCCGGACCGGGATGCGTTTTTCCACTCCTACCTGCAGACCTATGTGGAGCGTGATGTGCAGGAGCTTTCCCAGGTGGGGAACAAGGGTGCATTTGTCAAGCTGATGCGCTCCGCTGCCTCACGCTCCGGGCAGCAGCTGGTGTACGCGGATATAGCTCGGGATGCGGATGTATCCACCAACACGGCCAAGGCCTGGATTTCCATCCTGGAAACCTCCGGGCTGATTACCCTGCTGGAGCCCTACCGCGTGAACACCACCAAGCGGCTTGCCAAGAGCCCCAAGCTCTATTTCATGGATACCGGGCTGTGTGCCTGGCTGGCGGGCTAGCCCACGGCGGAATCCCTGCAGGGCAGTCCCTTTGCCGGGGCTATCCTGGAAACCTGGGTGTTCGGCCAGTTGTGGCGCAATTTCAGTGATTACGGCCACTACATGCACGGCCTGAGCTATTACCGGGATGCCCGCGGCGCGGAACTGGATTTCCTGCTGGAGGGTGCCATGACCGTTTTCCCCATGGAGGTGAAACGCAGCAATACCCCCAGGCTGGCAGACCTGAAAGCCGTGGCGGGGGTGCCCCTGCGCACCACGGACAAGATGCTGCCGGGGGTGGTGTTCTGTACCGCTCAGGAGCTTGTCTACCTGGCTTTCGGTAATTACGGTTTTCCTATATCCTGTTTGTAAGTTCCTGTAAACAAGCGTGTAGAATGAAAAAGCGCGAAAATCTGCAGTGGCTCTGCGGATTTTCACGCTTTTTAATCTAAAGGATTGGCGGTTGGGTGGTAAGGAATACGTTATTTCTCTCCGCCCTGCTCGGTGGTGCCGGTTGGCTTTTTCTTGCGGGTCATGAATTTCATGGCGGCGTAAAGGGCGGCGAGGAGCAGGACGCCGAGGACGACGAGGTGAGATTCCGCCTTGATGGCGTTTACCAGGTTCTCCGGGGAATCCATGATGCCGGGGTTCTCAGAGCCTACCTTGTCGCCGAACCAGGCCAGGACCCAGCACCAGATGGCGGAGCCGGTGATGGTGGCCAGGCTGAAGGTGAGGAAGTTCACGCGGGCCAGGCCTGCGGGAATGGAGATGAGGTGGCGGATGACGGGGAGGAAGCGGGCAAAGAAGATGCCGGCGGTGGAGTAGTCGCGCATGAACTGCTCCGCGGTTTCCACCTTGTGCGGGGGCATGAAGAAGAACTTGCCCCACTTGTGGATGACGGGGCGGCCCACCAGCAGGGAGACGGCGTACATGCAGCAGGAGCCCAGGTAGGAGCCCACGGTGCCGGCCAGCACCACGCCCCAGAATGCCATGCTGCTGCCGGGCTGGGTGGCGGCAATGGCGGCGGGGGGTACCACGGCCTCGCTGGGGATGGGGATGATGGAGCTCTCCATGGCCATGAGCAGGGTCACGCCCCAGTAGCCCCAGTCTTGGATACACTGCATGCAGAGGTCGAGAAAGCGGAGGAAGAGTTCGTGCATGCGGGGTATTATGCACGGATTCCGCGCCCATGCAATGCCTTTTTCTTGATATTGCGTGCGCAGGGTGGTAGGATTCCGGCATGAAGATATTTGTGGTGGCAGGAGAAAAGAGCGGGGACAAGCAGGGCGCGCTGCTTATCCGTGAGCTGCTGGAGCGCCGGCCGGACCTGGAGATAGAGGGCCTGGGCGGGCGGCAGATGCATGAGGCTGCCCCGGCGGTGGAGGACTGGGCGGATGCCGCCGGCGTGATTGGCCTGGTGGATGTGCTGCGCCATATCCGTTTCTTTGCCCGCCGCCTGCGGGAGATGACGGAGCGCATAGCCGCCGCGCAGCCGGAGTGCCTGATTCTCATAGACTACCCCGGATTCAATCAGCGCCTGGCGGAGCGGGTGCGCCGCGTATCCCCGAACACGCGGATTGCCTATTTCATAGCGCCCATGGTGTGGGCGTGGCACCGCGGGCGCATACCCAAGCTGGCCCGCGTGCTGGACCTGATGATGTGCACCTTCCCCTTTGAGAAGCCGCTGTTTGAGACGGCGGGTCTGCGCACGGAGTTTGTGGGCCACCCGCTGGTGGAGGATATACTGGCCAGGCGCAACCCGGACGTGCGGGAGAAGAACCTCATCGGCCTGTTCCCGGGGAGCCGCCGCCGGGAGATAGAGCGCCATTTCCCCGTGTTCCTGGATGTGGTGAAAATGGCCCGTTTGATGCATCCGGAGTGGCGGTTCATGACCTCTGCCAGCACGGAGCGGCTGGCGGAAACCATGCGCCGCATGGCGGATGAGGCCGGCGTGCCGCAGGAGGCCGTGAACATTACCCCCGGCCTGTACCATGACCTGATGGACCGCGCGGATGCCGCGCTGGTCACCTCCGGCACGGCTACGCTGGAGGCCGCGCTGCATGAGCTGCCCTTTGCCCTGGTGTACCGCGTGGCGCCGCTCACGTACATGGTGGGCCGCCTGCTGGTGGATATCAACTGGATAGGCATGGTGAACATCCTGCAGAACCGCACGGTGACCACGGAGCTGATTCAGGGGGATTTCAACGCGGAGAACTGCGTGGAGGAGCTGGAGAGCCTGATGAATCCCGCAGAGCGTGCCCAGGTGCTGGCCGGCATGCGGGAATCCGTGGCGCGGCTGGGCCACGGCGGAGCCGCCGCCAAGGCCGCAGAGGCCGTGCTGAGCCTGTTCTGACAACCCCGCCCCGCTGCCGCACAAAACGCAGCGGGGCGTTCTTTTGCCCTTTACATACGCGCGGGCGCGGTGTATCCTAGCGCGCAGCATATTTACGCACCCCCTTTCACAGTTATGATGACCGCAGCCCAAATCCGCCAGAGTTTCCTTGATTTCTTCAAAGAGAAGCAGCACACCATCGTGCCCTCCGCATCCCTGATGCCGCAGAGCCCCGGCCTGCTGTTCACCAATGCCGGCATGAACCAGTTTGTGCCCTATTTCCTGGGTGAGCTGGCCGCCCCCTACAAGCCGGGCCGCGCGTCCGACACCCAGAAGTGCATCCGCGCCGGTGGCAAGCACAACGACCTGGAGGATGTGGGCCAGGACTCCTACCACCACACCTTCTTCGAGATGCTGGGCAACTGGTCCTTCGGCGACTATTTCAAGAAAGAGGCCATCGCCTGGGCCTGGGAGCTCATCGTGGAGCGCTGGGGATTCCCGGTGGAGCGCCTGTACGCCACCGTGTATTGCCCGGACAAGGCCGCCGGCAACCCCGGCGAGTTTGACCAGGAAGCGTATGATGCCTGGGCCGCCCTCTTTGAGAGCAAGGGCATGGACCCCAAGGTGCACGTGGTGAACGGCAACATGCACGACAATTTCTGGATGATGGGCGAGACCGGCCCCTGCGGCCCCTGCTCTGAGCTGCACGTGGACCTGACCCCGGAGGGCGACACGCAGGGGCAGCTGGTCAACAAGGACAGCGACAAGTGCATCGAAATCTGGAACCTGGTGTTCATGCAGTACAATGCGGAGACGGACGGCACGTTCCGCCCGCTGCCCGCCTGCCACGTGGATACGGGCATGGGCTTTGAGCGCGCCTGCGCCATGATTCAGTGCACCAACGGGTTCACGGATTTCACCAGCCGCCGCGTCTCCAACTACAGCACGGACGTGTTCCGCCCCGTCTTCACCAAGATTGAGGAAATCTCCGGCCGCAAGTATGTGGACATCTACCCGCAGGACGCCACCCCGGAGCAGGCCGCCGTGCTGAAGGAGAGCATCGCCTTCCGCGTGATTGCAGACCACATCCGCACGCTTTCCTTCTCCATTGCAGACGGAATCCTGCCCGGCAACAGCGGCCGCAACTATGTGCTGCGCCGCATCCTGCGCCGTGCCGTGCGCTACGGCCGCACCCTGGGGCTGGAGAAGCCCTTCCTCTCCGATATCGTGGATACCCTGGTGGCGGAGATGGGCGGGGTGTTCCCGGAGCTGGTGGCCCGCTGCGCCACCATCAAGGAGACCCTGCTGCGCGAGGAGGCCAGCTTCAACGAGACGCTGGACCGCGGCCTGGAGCTTTTCGACAAGGAGGTGGCTGCCGCCGGCAAGGTGAGCGGAGAGTTCGCCTTCAAGCTGTATGACACCTACGGCTTCCCCATCGACCTGACGGCACTCATGGCCCGCGAGCGCGGCCTGGCTATCGATACGGAGCGGTTTGACGCCCTGATGGAGGAGCAGCGCCAGCGCGCCAAGGCTGCGCAGAAGAAGCAGGTGGTGCGCGCGCTGGATATCAAGACCGACTGCGTGACCGAGTTTGTGGGCTACACCGAGATGACCTGCGAGGCTACGGTGACGGAGGTGCATGAGAACGACGGCATCCTCTTCGTCATCACGGACAAGACCCCCTTCTACGCCGAAATGGGCGGCCAGGTGAGCGATGGCGGTACGCTGGAGCTGAACGGCAGCGAGGTGGAGATTATCGGCGTGCAGCAGATGGGCAAGGCCCGCGCACACCTCATCTCCGCTGCGGACGGCATCGCGCCCGCCGTGGGTGACAAGGTGGTGCTGATGCTCGACACCATCCGCCGCTACGCCCTGCAGGCTCACCACTCCGCCACGCACCTGCTGCACAAGGCTCTGCGTGAGCTGGTGAGCGCGGACATCGCCCAGCAGGGTTCCCTGGTGGAGCCCGAGCGCCTGCGTTTCGACTTCAACAGCGGTGCCATTTCCAAGGCGGACCTGCGCCGCGTGGAGGAACGCGTGAACGAGTGGGTGGAAGCAGAGTTGCCCGTGGTCTGCAAGGAGTATCCCATGGCGGAAATCAAGCAGCACAAGGAGGTCTGCCAGTTCTTCGGTGACAAGTACGGCGATGTGGTGCGCCTGGTGCAGATGGGCGGCGAGCCCGGCAAGTTCGACGGCGTGTCCATGGAGCTCTGCGGCGGTACGCATGTGGCCCACACGGGCGACATCGGTTCTGCCGTCAAGATTATGAGCGAGGGTGCCATCGCCAGCGGTGTGCGCCGTATCGAGGCCGCTTGCGGTGCTGCTGCCTATCACTATGCGGAATCCGTGGTGCAGAACCACGCGCAGGAGACGGCGGACTTCCTGGCCAAGCTCACCGCTGCCAATGAAAAGCTGGCCGCGCTGGGGCAGGAGACGGTTGCCGTTCCCGCCGATGAGAAGCAGGCGGAGGCCGTGGCGAATGCCCGCGGCTACGCCGCGCTGACCGCCGCGCTGGATGCCTACCTGGCCTACTGCGAATCCGTGAAGGAGGCTGCCCTGGAGGCCGACAAGCGCATGAAGAAAGCCGCCGCTGCCGCTGCCGCGAGCATGGCGGATGCCCTGCTGGCCGAGCGCCTGACGGGCGGCAACATCGTGCTTTGCGCGGAGGGCGGCAACGAGCTGCTCACGGAGCTGTTCAACGGCCTGCGCAAGCGCCACTATCCCGCCGCCGTGTTCCTGGTGGTGGATGACGGCGAGAGCCTGATGCTGGGCGCCTACTGCGGCGAGACCGCCCAGGCCGCCGGCCTGAAGGCGGGCGACCTCATCCGCAACCTGGCCCCCGTTGTGGGCGGCAAGGGCGGTGGCAAGGCAGACATGGCCCGCGGTTCCGGCAAGGACCGCACCGCCCTGGATGCCCTGCTGGGCAAGACCAACGAGCTTCTCGGCTGATTATCTGGTTTACTTCCCCAGGGAATTAGGATACAATACCCACAATAAGCAGAACTTTCACCATGAGCGCTCCCGTGCCTCCCGTATACCCGGACGAACCAAAGATTCCCGTGCTGCCGAACATGCTGACGGCAGGGAACCTGCTGTGCGGCTTCTTCTCCATCCTCACCATCTTCAAGGGAATGAAATTCCCGGATGGGTCGGAGGAGGCCTTCATGTACTACCAGCAGGCCACGTACTTCATCTTTGCCGCCTGCATATTCGACCTGCTGGACGGGCGCGTGGCGCGCATGTGCAAGTGCGACGGACCCTTCGGCCGCGAGTTCGACTCCATCGCGGACGTGGTTTCCTTCGGCATAGCGCCGGCCATGCTGCTGGCGCGTGCCGTGCTGTTCAACATACCCGTGCCGTACCTGGGGGATGCCATAGCGGTGCTGTACCTGCTGTGCGCCGCGCTGCGCCTGGCCCGTTTCAACTGCATGGCCGCCGCGCCCAAGAAGCCCAACCAGAGCATGGACTTTGTGGGCCTGCCGGTGCCCATGGCCGCCGGCGCCGTGGTGAGCACCATGTACCTGGTCATCGACATTACCGCCAACCGCAACCTGGTTATCCCCGTGGGCTGGCAGGTGGGTATGGCGGTGGTGATGGCCGTGGTCTCCCTGCTCATGATGAGCCGGGTCATCTACCCCAGCTTCAAGCACGTGAACTTTGAGAAGCGCGGCACCATCATGGCCATGCTGATGGCCGTCATGTCCGTGTGCGCCTTTGTGGCTTTCCCGTGGATTGCCCCGGCACTCATCTTCCTGTGCTACCTGCTGTACGGCCTGGTGGTGCGCCCCTTCCTCACCCGCCGCATGCGCAGCGCCATCGAGGCGGACAATGAGGAACCCGGCTCCGGCGAGGAGTAACCAGGCAGACCCGGCATGCCCGCCGCCCGTGTCCAGTGGATTGACTTCTGCCGCGTCTACACCGCGTTTTTCGTGGTCCTGCGCCATGTCGACCGTACCTATGGTACGGTCAACTACGTGGTGGACCTGTTCAACTACCGCAGCCTGATCTTCTTCTTCTTCCTGATGTCCGGGTACTTCACCCGGCAGCCGGGGGCAGGGGAGTGGCTGGGGCTGCGGCGCGCACGGCAGCTGGCGGTGCCGTATGTGTTCTGGGTGCTGGCCGGCATGCTGGTGGCATACAGCCCGCATATAGGGCAGGGGGATTGGGGCTGGCTTACATGGCAGGGCGTCGTCTCCCAGCTGGGGCTTTCCTCCTGGTGCTACTGGTCCTATTCCAACGTGCCGCTGTGGTTCCTGCGCACGCTCATCCTGCTGGCGCTGGTTTCCCCGCTGCTGCACCGCCTGCCGGTAAAGGTGCTGCTCTCCCTGGGGCTGGTGTGCTTTGCTGCCAGTGATGTGCTGTGCAATGTGGACCTGGAGGCCGCCACGGCCAATTTCCGCCCGGAGCACGGGCAGGGCTGGCTGCCCTTCCGCCTGTATGAGAGCGTGCTGGCCCTGGGCTTTTTCTGCGGCGGCATAGCCCTGCGCCGCCTGGCGGATACGGAGCGGCTCACCCGCTGGGTCTCCGCATACGCCTGGGTGCCCGTGCTGGGTGCGCTGGCCCTGCTGCCCTATGTGCTGGGCTGGGGGTTCTACCCGCCCGTGCAGAGCAGCTCCCTGGTGCTGCTGGGCGTGGCCACCACCATGGGCATAGGCTGCCTGTGCAGCCGCTACCTGCCGCGCCTCTGCTCCGCCGTGGCCAAGCTGGGCCCCGCCGCCTTCTTTGTGTACGTTACGCACTACCCCATCCTGGACATGGTGCGCTACACCCTGACCGGCAGCATAGAGGGGCACCTGAGCCCGGAGCTCTGCTATGTGCTGCCCTTCCTCATCTTCGGCTCCTGCATCGGGCTCTTCTATCTCCTCCGCCGCATCTGCCCCGCCTTCCTCCGCACCTTCGCGCTCTGCAAGTAGCGGTAGGGAATTAGGGTGGACACGGCATGTGTGCCGTGGTATAATGGGCGGAGTACCAAACCCTAGGAAAGCTGCCGTGTTTGACAAATACCAGGTTCATAAAGAAGGCACACAGTATGAAAAATGCTGTGCATGGCGTACTGCCGTGGGGTTGCAGGCGGTGGATGGTTTGAGCGTTTCCCGCTACCTGGAGGAGACAGCGTGCCGCCATATCGAGGGGGATATCTCAATCGACGAGGCGAACGAGCTGATTAACGAGTATTACGCCGTACTGGGGGAGGCAGATGAGGATGCCGCGCGGGTGCAGGAGGCGGATACCGTGGCCGCGCGCATAGCCGCCATCCTGTCTGAAAAGGCCACCTCCTTCACCCCCGTGACCCTGCGCAAGATACATGAGCGCCTGTTCGACGGCCTGTATGACCATGCCGGCATGTGGCGCCGCTGCGTCATCACCAAGCGGGAGTGGGTGCTCGGCGGGGAGTCTGTGAGCTACACGCACCCGTTCATGATTGAGGACACGCTTGATTACGACTTCAAGCAGGAGCGGGATTTTTCCTACCGCGGGCTCCCGCTGCAGGAGATTATCCGCCATGTAGCCAAATTCATCTCCGGTATCTGGCAGATTCACCCCTTCCGGGAGGGCAATACCCGCACAACCGCCGTATTCTGCATCCAGTACCTCCACAAGCTTGGCCTGGAGATTGACAACGAGCCCTTTGCCGCCAATTCCTGGTATTTCCGCAATGCCTTGGTCCGTGCCAACTACAGTGATGTCAAGAATGGGATTTTCGAGACCCGGGAATTCTTGGATATGTTTTTCGACAACCTCCTGCTCCATGGGAATCATGTGCTGAGCAATTGTAAGGTATGCGTATGATGCCCCCTTTTCAACCGCGCAGTGTCAGCGGCCGGGCAGTTCGTGCTTGCAGCGCGGGGGGATGGGGTGTATGATAGCGCGCGAACTATGAAACCATCCACCATATGCGTGCAGAGCGGCTGGCAGCCCAAGAAGGGCGAGCCCCGCGTACTCCCGATCTACCAGTCCACCACGTTCCGCTATGAGACAAGCGACCAGATGGCGCGCTTGTTCGACCTGAAGGACGCGGGGTTCTTCTACACCCGCCTGCAGAACCCCACGAATGAGAGCGTGGCCAAGAAGATAGCGGAGCTGGAGGGCGGCGTGGCCTGCATCCTGACCTCCTCCGGCCAGGCGGCGTCCTTCTACTCCATCTTCAACATCTGCGAGGCCGGGGACCACTTTGTGTGCTGCTCCGCCATTTACGGCGGCACGTACAACCTGTTTGCGGTGACGTTCAAGAAGCTGGGCATAGACGTGACCTTCATTGACCAGGACGCGCCGGAGGAGGAAATCCAGAAGGCGTTCCGCCCGAACACCAAGTGCGTGTTCGGCGAGACGATATCCAACCCCTCCCTGCAGGTGCTGGATATTGCCAAGATGGCCGCCATAGCCCACAAGAACGGCGTGCCGCTGATTGTGGACAACACCTTTGCCACGCCCATCAACTGCCGCCCGTTCGAGCACGGCGCGGATATCGTGATGCACTCCACCACCAAGTACATGGACGGCCACGCCACCCAGGTGGGCGGCTGCGTGGTGGACAGCGGCAAGTTTGACTGGAACGCGCATGCCGACAAGTTCCCCGGCCTGACCAAGCCGGACGAGTCCTACCACGGCCTGGTGTACACGGAGGCCTTCGGCGAGGGCGCCTACATCACCAAGTGTACGGTGCAGCTCATGCGTGACCTGGGCTCCATACCCTCCCCGTTCAATGCGTTCCTGCTGAACCTGGGGCTGGAGACGCTGCATCTGCGCGTGCCCTGCCACTGCGCCAATGCGCAGAAGGTGGCGGAGTTCCTGGAGAAGCAGGAGGACGTGGCCTGGATCAACTACAGCGGCCTGAGTTCCAACCCGTATTATGCGCTGGCGCAGCGCCAGTTCGACGGCGGGCGCAGCTGCGGCGTGGTCACCTTCGGTATCAAGGGCGGCCGTGAGCGCGCCATCAAGTTCATGGACAGCCTGAAGCTGGCCGCCATCGTGACCCACGTGGCGGATGCCCGCACCTGCGTGCTGCACCCCGCCAGCCACACCCACCGCCAGCTGAGCGACGAGCAGCTCATCGAGGCCGGGGTGAAGCCGGACCTCATCCGCTTCTCCGTGGGTATCGAGGACGCGGAGGATATCATCGCGGACCTGCAGCAGGCGCTGGAGGTCATCCGCGGCTGCTGATTTCCGCCCACGGCATGACTTGCGCCGCCCGGCCCCTGCACAGGAGCCGGGCGGTTCCATAGCTGCATGCAGGGCGGGGCATTTTGCGCTTTCCCTGCGCGGCCGGTATATGTTAGGATAGGGGTATGGATTTGCAGGGGTACAGGTACCGGGTGCCGCGCGTGCGGCGGGGAGCCGGCGGTTTCATGTTCTGGAAACGCTGGACAAACCGCCTGCTGTACTGGCCCGCCACGCGTGACCGGGATGAGGACTACGGCCGCCGGGAGCATTACGTGAGCCTGGTGGCGGCGGACGGCACGGTGCTGCGCGGCTGGTTCTACCCGCGCGGCAAGGATGTGCCGCTGATTGTGGGCTACCCCGGCAAGACCACGAACGTGGGCTGCTGCCTGCCCTTGGTGGAGCAGGATACGCAGCACTCCTACCTGCTGCTCAACTACCGCGGCAGCGGGGGCAGCGGCGGGGTGCCCACGGAGTCCGCCCTGGTGGCGGATGCCGTGATGGCGCTGGACTGGGCGCGGGAGCAGATGGGCGGCTACAGTGAGCTGTGGGTGATGGGCTACAGCTTGGGCTCCGGCATAGCGGTGCAGATGGCCGCCCGCGCCGCCGCAGACCGCCTGGTGCTGCTCTGCCCGTATGACAAGATGGTGCACACGGCGGCAGATGTGGCGCGCCTGGCGGCGGTGGAGTTCATGCGCCGCCGTTTCCCGCGCTTTCCCCTGCGGGCGGTTCCGGCGTTCCTGTGCGGCTGGATGGCCCGCCTGTGCCTGGCGGATACGTATGATTCCGCCCGCTATGCCCCGCTGGTGCGCTGCCCGGTGCATGTGTACATTTGTGATGAAGACCGGGTGGTGCTGCCCCGCCGCAGCCTGGCCCTGGTGCGCCGCTTCACCCGTGCCCCCGTGGTGCAGGTGGAGCACATGCCCTGCGGCCACGTGGAAATCCTGTGGCGTGCAGACTGGCGCCAGAGCATGCTGCGGTATATCTTCGGCCCTGCCCCGGGCTCGGCGTAAAAATGCAAAAAATTGCATTTTTTTAAAAAAAGGCTTGCAATGCCATCCCGTACCCTGTATACTGCCCCCGCACCCGACCTGCAAAGGATGGGTTAACCAAGAGAAAGGAGCGGTAGCTCAGTTTGGTTAGAGCGCAGCCCTGTCACGGCTGAGGTCGCGAGTTCAAGCCTCGTCCGCTTCGTTCCTACAAAAAAGGGAATCTCCTGCAAAGGAGGTTCCCTTTTTTGTTGTGTAGCGAGGTGGGGGGATTTTCCGCAGGGGGCGTGTTGGTAGTGCAGGGGACCACCCACCCGGGAACCCCGCCGAACGGCGGGTGTGGTACCGCACCCACACCTTACGGCGGCGGTGCCCCCCAAAAAAACGGCCCGGTGGGAACACCGGGCCGGTTTTGGCAATCTACCCGCAGGGGGGGCTTACTTGGCTTTGGGCAGGAAGAAGAAGAACGCACCGCAAATCACCATGAGCACGCCCGCCAGGCTCAGCGGAATGCCCAGGTCCACGTTGTTGTCCTTCAGCACGCCGCCCAGGGTGGAAATGACGGCACCGGCGGCCACGGAGGTCAGGTTCAGCAGGCCGTAGCCCGTGGCGGAGAAACGCTCGTCAATCTGGGAGCGCAGCACCGGCATGAGCGTGGCATCCAGGGAGCCCTGGGCAATGCCCTGCATGGACACCAGGGCGACGGTGGCCACCAGGCCCAGGCCCAGCGGCACGCCCAGCGCGGGCAGCATGGCAATAATCACGCAGGGACCCGCCACGCAGAAGCAGATACCCGGCACGTACGCGCGGGCGTTCTTGTTGCGCAGGTACCAGCGGTCTGCCACCACGGCGGCCAGCAGCACGGCGGCATACTTGGCAATGTTGATCCAGAGCGTGGCGGTGGGGCCGGCCTGGGCCTCGCTGATATGGAACATATCCTGCAGCAGGCGCGGGTACCAGCCCATCAGGAACCAGTTGGCAAACCCGGCGCAGGCATACATGACCAGCAGCATGGCCATGGCACGCCCGGTGAACAGGCTCTTGAGTACCTGGCCAATGCCGAAATCCTGTGCAGGGGCATCCGCCTTGGCCTCCGTGGCGGCCTCTTCCGCAGCGGGGGCGTCCTCCGCATCGTCGGCGGCGGGCACGGTGTCCTTGCCGGGGTCGTGCAGGAAGAAGATGACCACGATGGCATACGCCACGCCGATGAAGCCGAAGGTCTCAAAGGTGAGGCGCCAGCCCAGGTTGTACGGGGCACCGGCCATGAGCGCGCCGCAGCCGGCCAGCATCTGCCCGGCATAAATGCCGCTCATGTGGATACCCGTGGCCATGGAGCGCGTGCTGCCGCGGTGGTAGTCAGAGATGAGCGCCAGGGCGGCGGGAATGTAGAAGGCCTCTGAAATGCCCATGGCGCCGCGCCACACCAGCAGCTCCTCGTAGCTCTCCGCCTTGCCGGTCATCCACGTCACAAAGGACCACACCACCAGGGAGCACAGGATGATGAACTTGCGGCTGTAGCGGTCTGCCAGGTAGCCGCCCACGGGGCTGAGCGCGGCGTACACGATGAGGAACGCGGAGGTGACCATGCCGAACTGCGCCTGGTCCATGGCGATTCCGCCCTCACCGGAGGTGATGGAGGTGTTCAGCACGGCCAGCAGCTGGCGGTCAAAGTAGTTCAGCATCACCACCACCCAGAGGACGATGACGGCAATCCAGGCCCACTTGCCCGGGCCTTTCAGGGGAGATGCCTTGGGCAGGGGCTGGGACTTGATACCCTTTTTCAGGGCAAAGAGCACGGCGGCCACCGCCACGGCAATGGCGGCCCAGGGGGTGGTGCCGGCCAGGGAGGCGCAGGCATCCAGCAGGGATTTGATTGTTTCTTGCATGGTTGTATCAGTTCTTGGCAGGTGTGGCGTTAATCATGAAAACCTTGGGCGTGCGCACGCCGGGGTGGGTCTCGCCGGACACGGTGAAGGCGGTGCAGCTGCCCGGCCCCAGCTGCACAGCCGGGAACGTGGCCACGCCCAGGGGCAGCTCACCGTACTTGGCCCAGGCATTCAGCACGGGGTTGAAGGCATACACGGCCCTGGCCTGGCCGGGGTGCTTGGCAGGGGCCTGGCCATCCAGCGTGGCGCGGTAGTAGTGGCCGGGATCGCCGCCTACCAGCAGCAGGCGGCCCGCCATGTTCGGCATGGGCGTGGCGGCACCCACCATAGTCTCCGGCGCATCTGCCGCCTTGCCCCAGGAATTGGCGGCGGGGTCGTACACCAGCGTCTCCTTCAGGTAGGTGCGTTCCGGCTTGCCCTGTGCATCCGCGTGCAGGGAGCAGCCGCCCGTCAGGTACAGCTTACTCTTCTCCACACCGGCCACGGCCAGCATGCGGCCCTGCCCCGGCATGGGGGCCAGCTCCCGCCATCCGGCGGAGGGATTGGCCATATCCAGGCGGAACATGCGGTGCAGCGCCTCCGTGGAATCCGGCTTCTCCTGCCCGCCGATGACGTACAGGTGGTTACCGATGACGGCATGCGCCGGGTAGGCGCAGCTCACGGGCAGGTCCGGCAGCGGGGTGGTCTCCACCTTGTCGCCGCCGCACAGGCGCACCGCCACCGCCTTGGCCAGGTGGCCGTCTGCATTGCAGCCGCCGGCTATCACAAAGGAGGCCTCCTCCCCCGCAGCCCCGCCCGCCGGCATGGCAGCCGCGGCGGCATAGCCCACTGGGTACGGCAGCTTGCCGCGCCCGGCGTAGTCCCCAAAACTTCCTTTCACCGGGGGCATAATCAGGCCGTACTCGTCATAGAACACCTTGGCACCGCGCTCCTCCGGGGTCTTGGCATTCGGCAGCGCATTCGGGAAATTGGCACCGCCGAACGCCAGGAAACAGGACGTGCAGCTGCCGTCTGCCTGCTTCAGGCGCAGTTTCACCGCACCCATTCCGGCGCGGCCTATGGTATCCAGCTTGTAGTCGCCCATCTCGCGGGCCTCGATGCGCAGGGCGGCCGTAGCCTCCTGCGTGGCGATAGTCTCCGTGGGGGAAAGCACCTCTGCGGAAAGCGGCAGCAGGGACAGGGAAAGGATGGTAAGGATTTCTCTTTTCATCTTGCGTAATCAGGGGTAAATCAGTGAATCTTGGCACCCCATACCTGGTTGGAGCGCTTGCCGGGGCGCTGCTCGCCGTTCACGATGACGGCCAGGCCGTTCCACACGGCACAGGGAAGCACCGCACGCGCAGCGGCCACGGGGCCTGCATCGCACCAGCTGTCCGTGCCGGGGTGGTAGCACAGGCTCTGGTTGTGGAAACCGGGGTGGTTGGCGGGCGTGTAGCCCTTCACCGTGGCATCATCCCCGCCCAGCAGGTAGATCCGCCCGCCGATGACCGGGGCCGGCGTGGGCGCGGCACCGCAGAAATGCGGCATGTGGGCCAGCTTGCGCCAGCCGGTCGCCTCGCAGTAGCTCCAGGCCTCCGTGAGCATCTCGCGCACCATGCGCCCGTTCTCCCCGGGTACTATGCCTATACCGCCCAGCACATAGATACTGCCGCCAATACTCGCCATCTGGTGCAGGAAACGGCCGCGGCCCGGCAGGGCGGGAGCCTCGCTCCAGGCATCTGCCGCGGGATCGTACACCCACATGCGGCTCTCGGCATCCTGCTCCCCGGCGGCCAGGCTGCCGCCCTGCACATACACCTTGCCGCCCATCACGGCGGCGGCATGCCCGGTAAGCGCCACGGGCAGCGGGGCCACGGCCTTGCAGTCCACGGCACCGCCCGCATAGGTCAGCATGTAGCAGTCTGCCACCGCGCCGCCCGCATTGCTCCCGCCTATCAGCATCATGCCCTGCGGCAGCGTGGCCGTGGCGCCATAGCCCAGCGGCTTGGGCAGCGGCGCGGCATCATGCCAGCCCGCGCCGCCCGGCTCCATGGTGAACACCCGGTCCGTCCAGCGCTTCGCCCCGCCCTCCCACAGCGGTTTCTCCGGGAAATTGGCACCGCCGCACACTATCAGCGCACCGTTGCTCACCCCCGCATACATTCCGG
Organism: Akkermansia sp.; assembly: GCA_030536145.1. Classification (GTDB taxonomy): domain Bacteria; phylum Verrucomicrobiota; class Verrucomicrobiia; order Verrucomicrobiales; family Akkermansiaceae; genus Akkermansia. Next base: position 12,088 of record JAUNQN010000023.1, on the reverse strand, counting down.
CCCACCCCTCCGCATCCGGAAGGTCGGCCAACTGCTTCCAATCTAATTCACAAAAGTTGTCCATGTTCACCGCAGAGGATACCACAGCTCCCCCTCCAAAGGCAAGGGCAAAAGGCGGCCAAGTTACGACTTTTGCTCGCGCGCGGGTCTTCCATTCAATCCCCACCCCGACTGCCCGCAGGGGAGTCGCCTCGGCGTCCTGTCTCGGCGTATCGCAGAGAAGCTGGAACCGCAGGGAAGCCGGGCCCATGCCTTGCGGCGGGTGTAGTGCCGCACCAATAAAATTCCAACCCCGTATGCCACACCACGGAACACCAACCACGCCGATGTAAATCCACGTTTTGAACCAAGGGCGGGATGGGAGGTTCGATGGACGAGGTGAGAAGTCCGAGGTGGAAAATTTGCGCGCCCGATGGGCGCGGGGATGGTGGGGGTGTGGTGTGTTCGGCGGGGTGGGTAGTGCGGTACATGCAGGGGACCACCCCGCCCCGTCTCCGCCAAGGCCTTCGGGGCGACTAGGAAGAGTGCGGCCTGAGGCCGCACGGCAAGAAAGGCGGGACAAGTCCGCCTATGTTTGTTTGCGTCTGGAGGGCGCGTAAATTTCCTACTTCCTACTTCTCACCTCGTACTTCTTACTTGCACATCAGTCCCTGTGCTTGCGGACGTCGCTGCGGGCGGTGGTGGCGTCTTCCAGCCATTTTTGCACGGCGGACTTGTCCTGCTTTTCCAGGAGGTAGATGAGGTGGTGGAGGTCTGCCACGCAGTCTTGCAGGGTGTGGCGGATGGCGGAATCGTTCTCCCACAGGATGTCTGCCCACATGTCTGCCGGGCCGGAGCATACGCGCGTGGTATCACGGAACCCGGAGGCGGCCAGGCGCTGCAGGTTGGCCATGGGTACCTCTCCCGCCACGGCGGTGCGGGCGCACAGCCCGGCCAGTATGTGCGGCACGTGGGAAATGCGGGCCACGGTCTGGTCATGGTTCACGGGGTCCATGAGATAGGTGCTGCAGCCTATGCCCTGCCAGAAGGACTCCAGGCGGTCCAGTCGGTCCTCGTCTGCGCCGTGGGGATTGGTCACGGCCACGGTGGCACCCACCAGCAGGTCGCCGAAGGCGTTCTCTATGCCCGTATGCTCTGTGCCGGCCATGGGGTGGGAGCCGATGAAGCAGTACCCGCGCTCCGTGAGCCAGGTGCCCGTGGTGCGGTGTACGTACGCCTTCACGGAGCCTATGTCCGTGACCACGGCGGCGGGGTCCAGGGCGGGGAGCATGCGCTCTGCCAAATCCTGGAAGGCGCCGATGGGCGTGGCCAGGATGACCAGGTCCGCGCCGCGCACCGCCTCTTGCAGGTCTGTGAAGGTGGCGGCGGTGAAACCGTGCTCACGGGCATAATCCAGCGTGGCCCGGCGGCGGGCCCACAGGCGCAGCTGCACGGCGCGCAGGGAGTTCTGCACGGCCAGGGCAATGGAACCGCCGAGGAGTCCGCAGCCCAGGATGGCGACGGTATGGAAGGGGGAGCGTGGCATGGCTGGTCAGGCGTGTGGGGTGCCGTGCGGGTGCTTTACGGCACGTAGAAGTGGTAGTCCGTGTTGCGCACCTTCAGCTCCTTGCCGCTGGGGTAGGGCTGCCCGGTCTTCTTGTCGATGATGCGGATGGTCTTGCTGGGGTCCAGCGGGTTGTAGACGCGGGTGGGGTCACCCTCCACGCGCATGGCGGTGGGAATCTTGCCGCCCTCGTTGGTAATCTTCTTGGCGGGTTCCGGGGCCGGGTCGTTCACGGGGGCCGGGGCTGGAGCTGCCTTGGGTTCCACCTTGGGCTACACCTTGGGGGCGGGCTTTGTTTCTGCCTTGGGCTTGGCAGGGGCGGCGGGCTTGATAGGCTTGGTCAGGTCCAGCGGCTTGGCAGGGTCCACCTTGCGCGGCGCGGGAATGGCCGCAGGCTTGGCCGGGGCCGGCTTGGCGGGGGTGGCGGCAGGCTTGGCAGGGGGCGTGGCAGCCGGTTTGGCCGGGGCCGGGGCGGGAGCCGCAGGCTTGGCGGGCGCTGCCGGGGTGGTGGCGGCGGGTGTGGCCGGGGCGGCGGGGGGCGTACCCCACACGGCGGGGGAGCTGGTGGTGTGTTTGCCGGGTATGTAGGGCATGTCAGGCACGCGCGGGGTGTACCGCACGCAGGAGCACAGGGCAATGCCGGAAAGGGCTGTTACGCAGAGGAGTTTTGCTTTCATGTGTCAAAAGCCTGTTGTTGTTCCCTTTAGTCTAGTGTAATTTCTCGGAAAGTCAATGAAAAAACGCTGTGATTCCGCGAGCCGTGCGGCGTGGGGGGTACGGCGGCAGCGGTTCCTACAGGTTCTCCTTCAGGGTGGCGCGGGCGGATTCGCCTGCATTGTTTTCAATATTCGGGGATGCCCCGCAGTTCTGCAGCGCCGCGAAGAGGCTGAGGGAGGGGCAACCCTCTGCCCAGTTGCCGGCGGCCAGGTGCAGGGGCGTGTTGCCGCCCTGCATGGGGGTATCCGGGTTGGCGCCCAGGTCTGCCAGGAGCGGGAAAAGGCGGAGGATGGGGGGGTATGGATGCTTTCATGGTGTTCTCTGTACCCCTTTAATACGCGCCGGGCGGAAATGCCTGCATAAAAAATAGGGCAAGCTTACCCTTGGAAGGGGATGCCGAGGGTACGGAGGTCCTGCTCCAGCTCCTCCACGGCCTCCAGGGAGAGCAGGTCGCTGCTGATGCGCATGGCGGGTCCTGCGGCGGTGTGGAGTACCAGGGTGCGGGATTCCTCCCCCGGGGTCTGGATATCCAGCAGCTCTGCGGCGGTGCAGTCTGCCCAGCGCAGGCGCTGCGTGCCGCGCAGGGTGCGCCGCTCTATGCCTTCCGCATCCACCCTGTAGCGCAGGCGCAGGTAGGCGCCGCCCCAGGCCAGGGCCACGATGATGCCGGCAACGGCGGCGCCCAGCTGCAGGGGCTCCGGCCGGCGGGTGAGCACGTATGCGCAGGCGGCCAGCACCAGCAGCACGGTGCCCTGGTAGAAGACAAAGTTGGCGCAGCGCAGGGTACGCGGTCTCATGATTGCTGGGGCTTGGCCGGGGCCTCGTCGGTGTAGTCGTTGCCGGGGATGGGGCGGTACTTCACGTCGATGGGCTTGACAAAGCCGCCGCGGTTGTAGTCCTCCACGGCGCGGGAGATGTACACGGGCATGCCGACGATGGTGTGCTCATAGAGCTTGGCGGCCACGTCATACGGGGTGCGGATGCAGCCGTGGGAGAGGCGGCGGCCGGCTACCACCCTGCCGCCGTGGATGCCCACGCCGTCCAGCGTGAGACGGTTCCAGTTGGGCATGGAGGCGGGCTGGAAGGTGTGGCCCTCCGGCACGCCCTTGGAGGAATCGGCGTTGCTGTCTGTGGTACGTCCCTTGGCGTTCACAAACTTGCCATACCTGTTGGACTTGTGGTCCTTCTCCTTGTCAAGGATGCGGAAGACGCCGGTGGGGGTCTCATGGCCGTGGGTTCCGGTGGAGACGGGCCAGTCGAAGGCTACCTTGCCTTCCACATACAGGCGTGCGCGTTGCTGGGGGATGCAGACGATAATCTTGGAGTTGCCGGTGGTCATGCGGGCCAGCAGGTCGGCATCCTCGTACACGGCCAGGGTGCGGGGGTACGCGGGCTTGGCCACAAAGTACTCGTAGCTGCCCTTGGGGTAGGGGTTGGTGTAGCCCTCCCGGTTCTTGCCGGGGATATCCAGGGGATTCACGTCACCGGCAGGCACCACGGGCTTGGGTTTCTCCTCCTCCTTGGGCTGCTCCGGGGTTGCCGCAGCCTCCGGGGCCTTTGTTGTGCCCGGCGCGGGCTGTTTGGGCTGGTGCGCCGGCGGCGTGGAGGTGCAGGAGGCCAGCAGGAGCAGGGGAAGGAGGAGGCGTGTTTTCATCAGCGTTTGGGGATAATGATGGTGGAACCGGCGTGCAGGGCACTGGTTTTCATGCCGTTGGCACGCATAATGGAGGCCATGGGCACGTGCGTGCGGGCGGAGATGCCGGAGAGGGTGTCACCGCGGCGGATGGTGTACTTGCCGGTGCCGGTGGGCTTGGGTGCGGCCTTGGCCACGGCGGGCTTTGCGGCGGCATGGCGGGTGGCGGTGCTGCCGCCGGGAATGCGCAGGGCCTGGCCCACATGCAGGGCACGCGGGTTGGTGATGCCGTTTGCGGCGGAGATGGCGGCCACGGAGCTGTGGTGCCTGTTGGCAATGGCCAGCAGGGTATCACCCTTCTGCACCACGTAGGTGCCGGCAGCCGCGGGGGTGGCGTAGGCAGCCGCGTAGGTGGGCGCGGGTGTGCCGGAAACCGCCCCGGCCCCGGCGGCATTTGCCGCCAGGTGCGGGGTGGAAAGGTCTGCGCTGGGGCCGCTGGCGCGGCTTTCCAGGTCCACTGAGTCGTTCTCCGCAGGTTGCACGCGGTCCCCCACCCAGGAGAAGTCAACCTTCCCGTTGTTGATTTGGCATGAGCCCAGGAGCATGGCGGAGCCTGCCAGCAGGGCGAGTGTAGCGGTAGTTTTCATACATCTGTGCCGTGGGGCGGGTTAGCGCTTCTTGCCGGACTTGGCGGTGGTCTTCTTGGAGCTGCCGGAGGAGGTGGCCTTGGCCTTGGTTTTGGGCTTGGTGGCCGCGCTCTTGGGGGCGGGGGACTTGCCGGGTATGTTCAGCTTCTGGCCCACCATGATGGTATCGGACGTGAGGTTGTTGTGCTTCTTGAGCTGGTCCACGGTCATGCCGTTGCGGGCGGCGATGGCGGAGAGTGAATCACCCTTCTGCACGGTCACGCCGGAGGAAGCGGCCTTGGTCTGGCTGCCCTTGGTGCCGGTGCCCTTGGTGGAGGCGGAGCCGGTGTTCTTGCTGCCCTTGGAGCCGGTGCCCTTGGTGGTGGACTTGGCGGGGGCCTTGTAGCCGTCAGGCGTGTACTTCACCTTGATAATCTGGCCGGGGCGGATAACATCGCTGGTCAGGCCGGAGTCCTTGCGAATCTGGTCCACGGTGGTGTTGCTGCGCTTGGCGATGGTGGTCAGGTTGTCACCGGGGCGTACCTTGTAGATAACCATGGCGCGCTGGGAGGAGCTGATCTTCTTGCCGGGCTTCTTGGTGCCCTTGTTGGTGCTGGCCAGGTTGGTCTTGCCGGACTTGCTGCCGCCGGTCTTGCTGCCGGACTTCCTGCCTGTCTTGTCGGTCTTCACCAGGCGGGGCTCAGGCTTGTCCACCACGGGGGTGAAGGCATTGGCTGTGGGATCCAGGTTGGCCAAGGGGTCGCCGCCGTCTATCATCACGTCGTTCTGGTTGGTGGCCAGGGCGGTATCCGGGTGGTTCTGCTTGGAGGAACCGGTGGCTGCCACGGAGGTATCCGGCTGGTTCTGGCTGGTGCCGCCAGAGGATACGCCGGAGGACACGGGACCCTCCGGGATGGCGAAATCGTTGCGGTTTGCGGTGGGGGTGCGGTCGCCGGCCGCCACCTGCATGCCGCTCTCGTCCTCCTTCAGCCACGGGGGAATGATGCCCTCTGCCGTGGCATCTGCAATGGAGAGCGCCTCCTCGTCACCGCCGGGGTAGGGGAGTGTCTTGGAACTTTGGCAAGAGGGAAAAGCTGCAATCATGGCAACACCGGTTGCCAGCAAGAAAAGGGACTTTTTCATACGCGGGTGAGCATAGCAGATGCCCCCCTGATTGGCAAGCCCAAATCACGCCCGCGCCCTGCGCGCGCAACAAAACGCGGCAGCGGCTGATTTTTAACTTTTCAAGAAAGCGCACATGTGGTACAGTAGTATGAAATGCGGCAGGAACCGCGGTGAATTTCCCATAACCATGAAAGAACTGAAAGGAACGAAGACGGAAGCGAATCTGGCAACGGCATTCGCAGGTGAATCCCAGGCCCACACCAAGTACCTGTACTACGCCTCCAAGGCCAAGAAGGACGGCTATGTGCAGATTGCCGAGCTGTTCGAGGAGACGGCCCGCAACGAGAAGGAGCACGCCAAGCTGTGGTTCAAGCTGCTGCACGGCGGCATTCCCTCCACCATCGAGAACCTGAAGGATGCCGCCGGCGGTGAGAACTACGAGTGGACGGACATGTATGCCGGCTTTGCCCAGGTGGCCCGCGAGGAAGGCTTCGAAGAGATTGCCAAGCAGTTCGAGGGCGTGGCCGCCATCGAGAAGAGCCATGAGGAACGCTACCTGAAGCTCCTGGCCAACATTGAGGGCGGCCTGGTCTTCTCCCGTGACGAGGAGATGATCTGGCAGTGCTCCAACTGCGGCCACCTGGTCATCGGCAAGCAGGCCCCGGAGGAGTGCCCCGTGTGCGCCCACCCCCAGGCCTACTTCCGTATCAACGCCGCCAACTACTAAAGCGCCGCGCACCTATGTGGAAAAGCATGTGGAGGGCCAACAAGTGGGGCATCATTGCCCTGCTCGCGGGCGGTGCCATCCTGGGCGGGGTGCATTTCTACCTGCGCGGGAGTGACAAGCTGCTGGCGGACCAGGTGCTTTCCGCAGGTACCTGCGCCCTGCTGTTCCTGGTTGCGCTGTGCAGCTGGATTTCCGTGCGGAAACGGCTGTAACCCGCGCTGCGGAACATCCATGCCCCTTGCCGCGGCCCGGTGGAAACACCGGGCCGCCTTGCCGTGGGCAGGGCAGCCAATGCTCATTTCCAGCCTTTGCCCGGAGTCCACCTATGCAGACGATGCCCCGTCATTACAGGTGCCAACCACTGCATGATGTGTTCCATAACGGCGGAGAAGTCCTTAGGGGGAAGTTCTAGCGGAGGTTTGCGCATGAAGGTGTCGGCCTTCATCTTCCGGATATATGTTGCCCATTCTGTTTGCTTGGAATCCTTGTACGCCTCCGCATCAAGTAATTTGTATGAATCCAGGCTGGTGCCCCGGCGCTCAAAGGTGCCCGTGATGGCCAGGCGAAGGGAGTCGTAATCAAAACTGTACCCGTGGGAAAGGACCCAGAGGTCATAGAAATCCTTCATGCGAGAGTTTATGCGGTTGAGTTTCACCATGGCTTCCCATTTTTCTGCTACAATGGATTCCTTGGAGTAGCACAGCAGGTGAGCCTCCGGCAGTCCCGGCAGTATGCACGGGTATGAAAGTGCTTGCGGTTGTGGCAGAATCACGTCGCTGAAACCGATATCTACCTTCATTTCCAGTTTTTCTCCGGCCACATTGGCATCAAAAGTCACACGGGTTCCCACATACAGCGCGTCCTTGGTGATTTCCTCCAACGTGAAGGAGTCGCTGAAAGATACACCGTCTTGTATTCCGGGTTTGGTGTGGACAATCTCGCGGAAAGCTTTCCTGATGTTGTCCGTACTGTTGTTCAGTTGGCCGAGGAAGTCGATGTCCATTGTGTGCCGGGCTTGGGTGAACCCCATTCCCGCCAGTAGCATTCCTCCTTTCAAAAACAGGCGGTTGGCGTGGGGGGACAAGGAAAGGCGGTAGAGAAAGCGCTCCATGGCGTAGTGCTGGAGCAGGCGGCGGGGCGCAAGCTGCAGTTCCTTGGCGCGTTGCGCGAGTTGTTCCTTGAGTTTCATGCAAAAAGGGTTTGGAGATGAGGGGTGATGACGTTGAGGATGCGCAAGGCTTCCGCCTGCCGGCAGAGTTCTGCCAGGTTGAGCCTGGATTGGGCCATGCGAAGGGCTTCGAGAAAGACATCCATTCCTATCTTGTTGCGGTGTTTGCAGCAATCGGCAATGGTCCGCTCCAGGGTGGTTACCCGGAAACTGCCGTATTCCCCCTGGTGCTGCTCGTACCCATCTTGCAGCAGTACCGGTTTTGTGGGGCGGTAGAGCACCGGGGCGCACAGCACAACGGGACCGCGCGTGCCGCGCGGAATGGCAACGGACAGGTAGTCGGGAATCTGTGTGGTTGCCCGGTGGAAACTCAAGGCCGATATGAGGTTCATGGTGGCCAGTGGTTGGGCGTGGTTAATCCATTGCATTACCCGGTCTTCCGTGGGAAGGATATCGGCCGGTACATACTGGCCGGGGAGTATGCGGACAAGTTCTCCGCGCGCGCACCGCCTTTGCAGGGTTCGCGTGGAGACTGAGCGGACTGTGTCAGGGGCTGGCATTGTCTTCGTGACGCATATTGTATACTATTGTTCATAAATGTCAACAAAAACGGACATGCGGGGACGCGGAAAAACCTTTGACAATCGCGGGGGTGGAGGCTATGCTGTGGGTATGGATTTCCGTATTGTTGCAGCAGCCAAGCCCAGTATTGCCTATGCCCGGGACGGGGTGCGGTTTTTCGAGGAACGCCTGCGCCCGCTGGGGCGGGTGGAGCTGCGGTATGTGAAGGCGGGCAGCTCCGAGGAGGTGTCCACGCGCCTGCTGGAGGCATCGGAGGGTTGCCTGCGCATTGCCATGGATGAGCGGGGGGAGAACTGGACCACGCGGGAGCTGGAAAAGCGCGTGCGCCAGTGGCAGCTCCGCGCGGTCAAGCATGTGGCGTTCCTCATCGGCGCGGCGGATGGCCACACCCAGGCGCTGCGGGATGCGTGCGACCACGTGCTGTGCCTGGGCCGCCACACCATGCAGCATGAGCTGGCGCTGGTGGTGCTGCTGGAGCAGGTGTACCGCGTGCACACCCTGCTGGCGGGCAGCCCGTACCACCGGGATTGAGCCGGTGGGGCTATACCCGCAGCTCCAGGTGTACCACATCATGGTACGCGCCGAACTTGAACCCCGCCTCATGCAGGGTGCCGCAGCGGCGGAATCCCAGCTTGTCATGCAGGGCCAGGCTCACGGCGTGTGAGGCGGTGATGACGGAGACGACGAGGTGCAGGCTCTCCTCTGCCCGCGCGAATTCCAGGATATGCTCCGCCAGCGCGCGCCCCAGGCCCTGCCGGCGGTAGTCCGGGTGGATGTAGAGAGAAAGCTCCGCAGTGGAATCATACGCGGGCATGGGGCGGTAGGGGGATAGGCTGGCATAGCCCGCCACGGTGCCGTGCAGCTTTGCCACGGCCAGCGGGTGGCGCCCCGTGTGGGCGGAGAGCCAGGCGCGCCCGGCCGCCTGTGTGCGGGGCTCCAGGTCAAAGGTGGCCACACTGTTCACTACGGCGTGGTTGTATATCTCCAGCAGCGCCGGGAGGTCGCTTTCCCGCGCGGGGCGTATCTGCCATGGTCCTGCACTCATCTTGTCCTTTTTCCGGGGGCTGCCTGCCCCGTGTGCGCTATCATGCACGGAAACGGGTCACAAGTCAACCGGAAACAGGGCCGGGTGGTGCGGGGTGCGCCCTCGGCGGGCCGGCCCGTTTTGTCCTAATTCCAGCTCTTTCAATCTTTTTCCTTGCGTTCCGGGGTGGAAATGCTACCCTTTGTTCCATGAAACGGACATTCTTGCGGACTACATGGGGAGTGGCGTGCCTGGCAGCATGCCTGAACGTGGCATGGGCGGCTCCTGCCGCCAATAGTGCCAATGCGCGCAGCGGCGGCAAGCAGAAACAGGGCCAGCAGCAGGACCCCACCCGCCAGAAGAGCTCCGCAGAGGAGGGCCAGTACGTGGATGCCCCGGATGCCGGGGACGAGGACAACTCCAGCACCACCTACAAGATTTTCCAGGCGGTGGTGAACCGCAACGCCGAGGGGCTCAAGCAGGTGTTCGAGGACGCGGAGGAGCAGCAGTCCGCAGAGGGCAAGGATGCCGCCGAGGGGGCCGCCGCCGGCAAGTCCCAGGGCAGTTCCGCCGACGGGCAGAAGAAAAAGAAGAAGGGCCTGGACCCGGATATATGCCTGGGCCGCCTGACGGAGGATGCCCAGGAGCAGCTCAAGCCGGACAAGAAGGATTTCCTCTCCCGCATCCATATCGACAAGCTGGGCAGCCTGACCCCGCTGGCCCTGGCCGCCTACCAGGGAGATGCCGCCTGCGTGAACGTGCTGCTGGAGCAGGGGGCCAACCCCACCAGGCAGGTGCTGGAGAAGCAGACCCCGCTCATGCTGGCCTGCTTTGGCCGCAATCCCCAAGTGGCGAATGCGCTCATCGACGCCGCAGGCGGGCTGGAGGAGAAGCAGGTGATTGCCAAGGACCCCTACGGCCTCTGCGCCCTGCATTACGCCATCATTGCCCGTGATTTCAACATGCTGCGCACCCTGGTGGGCCACCTGGACAAGAACAACGGCTCCGCCGGCGGCCCCATCGACACGCCGAACATCCTGGGCTACACCCCGCTGCACTACGCCGCCCGCCTGGGAGACGCCAACATGTTCAACCTGCTCCTGGAGAAGAAGGCGGACTACACCGCCTATGCCAAGGACGGCGAGACCGTGCTCATGCAGCTGGCCGCCTGCGGCCACACCCGCCTGCTGAAGGATTTCATAGAGAAGCTGCGCACGGACTACCGCATGCGTGATATCCTGAACGACACGGACAAGCGCGGCAACTCCGCCCTGATGCACGCCGTGCGCAACAACCGCGAGGACTGCGCCATGGCCCTGATTATGGAGGCCGTGAACATGCGCGAGACCAACAACGCCGACGAGTCCCTGCTCTCCATGGCCGCCTCCGTGGGCAGCACCAAGCTCATGCTGGAGTGTGAGAAGCAGGGCCTTTCCCCCAATGCGGAGGACAACCGCGGCCGCACCCCCGTCATCATGGCGGCCATCGGCGGCCATTCCAAGGCCATCACGGAGCTGGCCCGCATGGGCGCAGACCTGGACAAGTACGACTCCAACGGCCTGACCGCCTACCACTACGCCAAGAACATGCAGAACAGCGGCGTGATGAGCACCCTGGCCACCCTGGACGCCAACACGGATGCAGAGCCCGGCCGCATGGGCACATCGCTCAAGTGGGGCCGCGTGAACCCCGCGCTCATGGAGGCCATAGAGCAGCTGCGCGTGAACACCGTGCGCTCCCTGCTGAACTCCGGCAGCTCCGCCAGGGAGACGGATTTTGCAGGCAACACCCCGCTCATGGTTCTCTGCTGCCCCACGGACCCGGAGGCCCGCAAGAAGGTGAAGGACAAGCCCGCCAAGATGGCCAAGATTATGGACATGCTGCTCAAGCAGAAGCCGGATGTGAACGCCGTGAACGCCGCCGGGCAGACCGCCCTGATGCGCGCCGCCGCAGACCTGGCCAAGTATGATGAGAACAGCGGCATGGTCTACGAGCTGCTCAAGGCCGGCGCCTATGTGAACGACCGCCACGGCTTTACCCGCGCCAGCGCCCTGTGCTACGCCGGGTACGAGGCCCCCGACCTCAACGAGAAGATGGTGGAGCGCTGGGCATGGCGTCTCATGGCCGTGGGCGCCCGCGTGCGCGATATCCAGACCAACGGCATGGATGCCTACTACATCTCCGCAGACGTGGAGTCCAAGAAGAAGGCGGACCAGAAGAAGAAGGAGGCCAGGGAAAAGGCAGAGAAGGGCGAGGAGACCGACGGCGAGGAGGCCGGCGTGGAATCCACCGAAGCCCGCAGCGGCCTCCAGGGCGATATCGACAAGCGCAAGCGCTCCACCCGCAGGGATGCCGACAAGAAGGCCAGGGAAACCCGTGAGAAGGCGGAAGGCCAGGTGCCCTCCTCCACCAAGGACCTCATCGACGGCCAGGAGGACAAGCTCAACAAGCTCATCGGCGGCGGGGAGGAGGAGGAAGGAGACGATGCCTCCTCCGAACAGGAGGGGCAGGAGAAGGAGCACGCCACGGACCGCGTCTCCAAGGAGGTGGAGATTGGCCGCAAGGACGACGAGGAAACCCAGCCCGACTACAAGGACCACATCATGCCCGGCCTCTGCCTGTACTTTGGCTCTGATATGCGCCAGCGCGTGCTGACCACGGAGGGCAAGGCCACCGGCTCCATGGCCCTGCGCAACGAGATTACCACCAAGGCACGCCAGTGGCTCGTGAACTTTGCCGGCCAGGGTATCCTGAGCACCCTGGGCGTAGGCCCGGGAGACAACGCCAACCGCCAGCAGGGCAACAACCGCCAGCAGGGCGGCAACAACAACCGCGGCGGCATGAACGGCGGCGGAAACCGTGGAGGAAACGGCGGCAATGCCGGTGGAAACCGTGGCGGCAACCGCGGCGGCGGCATGAACGGCGGCGGAAACCGTGGAGGAA
>JAUNQN010000060.1 GCA_030536145.1 Akkermansia sp. | reverse complement strand
AGGGCGTACCGCAGGACGACACCGAGGCCACCCGCTGGCTCACCCTATCCGCCGCACAAGGCTACGAACCCGCCAAACTCACGCTGGCCTCCGCCACCACAACCCCATAAATCTGCAATCTTTCCACTTCTTACATCTCACATCGTACTTCTTACTTGAAATATGCCCGATATTCCCGAATCAGCCGACCTTAAACCCGACCGCATGGTCCCGAACGACCACCTGGACGCCGACTGGACACCCATACGCCCTGAATCCGTAACCACCCGGGTGGGGGAACCGCACCTGTACCTGACGGACGAGGACCGCGAGGGACGAGAGCAGGCGAACGAGCGCTACCGCAGCGCGTGGCGCAGGAAAATCATGCTGCTGGCGCTGGCGGGCGTGGTGGCAGTCGGCGGCTCTGCGGGTATATGGTACTACGGATCGCAGGGCGACGATACCGCCGCGCGGATAGAGGCGCGGCTGCCCTGGGCGGAACAGGCGCGCCGCGCCGCCGCCCGCCGTGCGGAGGAGGGCGTGCAGAAGCCGCGGGGGCCGCGGGATTTTTCCGCCATATCCCGCGCCAGGCAGCAGGGGGCGGTGGACATAACGGACCTGCCGGATGTACCGGACCTGGAGGGCGTGCCGGACGTACCCGACCTGCCGGACGTGCCCGATGTGGCGGACGAGCCGGACACCCCCGCCGACCTGCCGGACAAGGACACGGAGGAACGCGGCAAGGACGGCCCGCTGCTGACCCGCGAGCAGGAGCACCTGAACGCCAAGGACGCAGAGGAGCTGCGCCGCATGACCGAGCTGCGCAACGCCGCAGAGCTGGGAGACCCCATTGCCCAGTTCAACCTGGCCATGCAGTACCGCCGCGGCATGCGCCTGCCGCAGGATGATGCCAAGGCGGCGGAGTGGCTGCAGCGCTCTGCGGAGCAGGACTGCTCCGCCGCGTGCCTTGAGCTGGCGCTGGCCTACATCACGGGGCTGGGCGTGGAGAAATCTGCGGAGCAGGCGGAGCACTGGCTCACCCGCGCATCCGCGCTGGGGGATGCGGAGGCGGAGTGCCTGATGGGCGAGCTGCTGGAGGAGGGCGGGCTGCTGGACAAGGACGACAAGGCCGCCGCAGACTGGTATGCCAAGGCGGCGGAGAAGAACCACGCGCGCGCCCTGTTCAACCTGGGCGTGCTGTACGCGGAGGGGCGCGGCGTGCCCAGGAACGGCAACAAGGCGGCCAAGCTGTACCACCGGTCTGCAGTCCTGCGCTATGCGCCCGCGCAGTTCAACCTGGGCGCGCTGTTTGCTGCGGGAGACGGCGTGCCGAAGGACATGGCCAAGGCGGCGCAGTGCTATGCCCTGGCCGCCGCGCAGGATGACCCGGAGGCGCAGAAGCGCCTGGGTGCCATGTATGCGGGCGGCATAGGCGTGAAGAAGGACGTGGCGAAGGCGGCGGCATGGTTCGGCAAAGCAGCGGCGCAGGGAGACCTGACGGCCATGTACAACATGGGCGTGCTGTATGCCTCCGGCAGCGGCCTGAAGCGCGACCCCGCCCGCGCGGCGGAATGGTTCCGCATAGCGGGGGAAAAGGGCCACATCAACGCGCTGTTCCAGTATGCGGTGATGCTCTACAAGGGCGACGGCATCCTGAAGGACGAGGACACCGCGCTGGACTTGTTCCGCCGCGCCGCCGAGTCCGGCCACCCGGAGGCCAAGAAATTGATGGGGATTTAGAATGTATGATTTAAGATTTAGAATGTGGTGAAAATTCCCGCGCCCTGCGGGCGCGCGGAACCATCCATTTATCCCCGCTCCGCCTATGCCTCGGCGTAGCGAAGCGGAGACGGGCGAACGGCGGGGTGGGGTAATATGAACAGACGCGGGTTGTCGTTACATCTTGAACTGCTCGCCGAGGTAGATTTGGCGGGTCTTGGGGTCGTTGGCGATGGTTTCGGCATCGCCTTCCTTGATGACCCGGCCCTCGAAGAGGATGTAGGCGCGGTCTACGATGCCGAGGGTTTCGCGGACGTTGTGGTCCGTGATGAGGATGGAAAGGCCGTCTGTCTCACGCAGGGAGGCGACGATGTGCTGGATATCCTGCACGGCGATGGGGTCCACGCCGGCGAAGGGCTCATCGAGCATGACGAGCTTGGGATTGGAGGCGAGGGCGCGCGCGATGGTGAGGCGGCGTTTCTCACCGCCGGAGAGCTGGATGGCCTGGCTCTTGCGGAGGCGTGTGATGTTGAAACGCTCCATGAGCTCATCCGCCTTCTGGCGCTGCTGCTTGCGGGTAAGGTCCGCGCGGGTTTCCAGGATGGCCATGAGGTTGTCCTCCACGCTGAGCTTGCGGAAGATGGATTCCTCTTGGGGGAGGTAGCCCATGCCCAGGCGGGCGCGCAGGTGCATGGGGAGGCCGGAGACATCCTGCCCGCAGAAGGAGACCTCACCCTCATCCGGGCGTACCAGGCCGGCCACCATGTAGAAGGAGGTGGTTTTTCCGGCGCCGTTCGGCCCCAGCAGGCCCACGATTTCCCCGGCGCGCACGGTGAGGTTCACGTGGTCCACCACGCGGCGCTCCCGGTAGGATTTGCAAAGGCCCTTGGCTTCAAGCAGGATATCTTGCATGGTCAGCGTTCTTTCTTGCGGTTGTCGATCTGGTCGTGAATCTTGGTGGCGGTGGTGCGCTGGGTGGCACCGGAGATGCGGGCGTTGTATTTGCTGTCTATGGTGACGGCAGCGCCCTTTCCGCCGGCGGTGTGGGTGTTGAAGCGGTCGGAGAGGGTGACGGTGCTGCCGGTGAGCCGGGCGGTTCCGGTGGCGGCATCCAGGGTAAGCGTGTCGCCCGCGGCATAGACGGGAGCGCCGTCCTTGTCCTTGGCCGCCAGCTCCACATGGCCCTCTGCGCGGGCTTCCTGCAGGTTGCCGTACGGGGAATCCTGGGCGGGGCGGGGTGCGGAATCCGGGCGGAACTGCAGCTCCATGGGACCGGTGCACTGCATGGAGGCGCGCTGGGTGCGCATGCTGCCGCCGGAGGCGGTGGTGAGGGCGGTGATTCCGGTGAAGTTGTAGGAGAGGTGGGCGAAGCGGTCGTCCGCGGGCTTGCGGGGGGCGGGGCCCTGGGCCAGGAAGGCGGTCACGGGGCCGTTTGCGGAGAAGGTACCCTGGTCTGCCTGCACGGTGGCGGCCCCGGCGGTGGTGAGGCATCCGCGCGCCTTGTCCAGGTGCAGGGATTCCTTGCACCGGGCCTTGGCGTTCCTGCCGCCGGTGCCGGCGGTTTCCATGCCAATGTCGTCGCCCAGCAGGGTGATATCCCCCGCCCGGTCCACGGAGAGGGTGGACTTGCGGCTGCGGGAGACGGCCACGATGGTGGATTTGGGGCGGTCCCCCGCGGTGGAATCGATGCTGATGTGCTCTCCCGCCAGGGTGATGGCACCATCCTGCGCTAGGTCCAGGGAGGACTGGCCGTCCTGCACGGTCTTGGCGGCGGCGCGGTAGCCGCGCCCCTGCAGCACCAGGTGGTTGCCCTGGGCGGCCATGAGCGTGGCGGTGCGGGTGGTCAGGTTGGCATCCACCAGGTCTGCCGCGGCGGAGATGTCCCCCTGCGGGGAGAGGGCGGCAAGCTGCACGGACTGCTCCGCGTGGATGGTCTCCACCGTATCATAGTCCAGCAGGGCGGGGCAGGGCATGCCCGGGCGCGCCTGGGCGGGGGTGGGCTTGCGGTGCAGGGTAAGGCGGACTGGCCCGGCGCAGGAGAAGTCCAGCTCCGGGTCCTTGGCGCGGAAGGGGCCTGTGGTGGAGACGGCGCCCTCTGCGGCGCAGAAGTGCAGCTCCTGCCCGGAGAAGATGCCGGAGAGCGCGGTCTTGCCGTCTGCGGCGGTGCGGCTGTAGGTGCCGGACACGGATGCGCCCAGGGCGTCTATGTCCCCGTTCTCATGGATGCGGATTTCCTTGCCGGCCACCAGGCTGTTGGCATCATAGCGCAGGAAGCAATCCGCGCCCTGCACGGCGCAAGCCCCGGTTTGGGCGTTGTAGTCCACCCGGTCTCCGCAGGCGGCGTAGCGGGAATCGAAGGAGGCCTTGACGTTCCCTGCGGCGGATACGGATACCAGGCCGCGGAACTGCATGGCGGAGAACTGGCTCAGGAAATCCCCGTTCGGTTTCTTGGCGGCGGGTGCGGCGTCCATCTGCACGCAGAGCCCCTGCTCACAGGTAAAGGAGCCGCGCGGGTGCTGCATGGAGGAGTGGCCGCCCAGGTAGGCGGTGTGGTCTGCGGCGTGGTAGACCAGGCAGCCGCCGGCGCTTTCCAGCTTGCCGGTGTTGCCCTCCTCGTCCTCCCAGCGCATGGAGATGTGGGCGCCGCGCAGCACCAGGTTGCCCTCTGCATCCGCCAGCATCAGGGCGGGCTTGTCCTCCTGCGGCTCTATGCGGATGGAGTTTGCGCCCTGGGTCACCAGCAGGGGGCCGGCCCCGGCGGGGGAGAGCAGCAGCAGGCAGTTTGCATCCGCGTCTGCCACGGCATCCGTGGCCTGCACGCGCACGGTGCCGCCGGTCACGCTGCCGGGCATTTGGCGGATATTCCCGGTCAGCTGTTCCTCTGCCCTAGCGGTGGCTTTCTCCGGCTGGTCCAGGGATTTGCCTTTCCTGGGCTGGGCGGCCGGGGCGGTGTCCTTGTCCGCCTTGGTATCGGCGGGCCTGGAGCCCTGCGGCAGGCGTATGAACAGGCGGTTTGCGGCATACAGGTGCAAGCGGCTGTCGGTGAGCAGCACGCGGTCCATGTACACCAGGGTGGAGGTATCGCTGTCAAAGTACAGGCCGCCCATGCAGGTGGCTATGCTGTCCTCCGGCGCGGGGGAGAAATCGTCGTCCGCGGCGCCCTCGCGGCCGCTCTCATGGGCATCCAGGTCCTTCAGGGTGGCATCCACCGCCAGGGATTCCTGCTGCCAGCGGGCGGAAAGCTCCTGCGCGGCGCGGCAGGCGGGCTGCACCCAGTCCGGCTCCGCAGCGGCGGGGGCGGCCAGGGCGGGCAGGGTTCCTGCCAGCAGGGAGATGAGGACGGCGCGTTTCATTTCTGCGGGGCGGGCTTGGCCGTATTGCTGAACATGGCGGCGGAGACGGAGGAGCGCACGGGGCCCAGCATCACGCCCTTGCGCGTGCCGGAATCATACACCACCCTGCCGCCGCGGGCGGAGAAACGCTCGTCCTTCACTGCGGTGTTGCCTGTGCTCTCTGCCCGGCGGGTCTTGAAGTCGTACGTGCCGCCCTGGGCGGTGACGGTGGTCTTGTAGCCGTTCGGGGAGAAGAGGGTGGCGGTGATACCCTGGAGGGAGATGCGGTCCCGCGTCTCCACGCAGAGGCGCGCTATCTTGGCCAGGGAGGTGAGGCGGTGCTTCTCATACCGGGGCAGGGTGATATGGCTCACCGTGCTGCCGGGGGGCAGGAACTGCAGGCCGGGGAACTCCCCGCGCCCCACGGTGTCCGACACCTGCTCAGCCGGCTGCCGGCCCATGAGCGGCAGGGCAAGCAGTGCGGCGGCAAGCGCGGCTGTGGCGGCGGTGCGCATCAAATCATCTGTTCGTATGCCTTGCGCACCAGCATCAGGTTGTGCAGGATCTTCTCCAGGTCACGCAGGTATACCTGGTTCGGGCCGTCGCTCATGGCGTGGTCCGGGTCCTTGTGTACCTCCATGAACACACCGTCGATGCCCATGGTCATGGCGGCATTGGCCAGCACGGGGGCCAGCTCGCGGTCTCCGCCGGTGGCGCCGCCCAGGCCGCCCGGGCGCTGCACGGAGTGCGTGGCATCGAACACCACGGGGCAGCCGAACTGCTTCATCCAGTACATGCCGCGCATGTCCACCACCAGGTTGTTGTAGCCGAAACTGGTGCCGCGCTCGCAGAGCATGTACTGCGTGCAGCCGAAAGCCTGCATCTTCTCACAGATGTTGGAGCAGTCCCACGGGGCCAGGAACTGGCCCTTCTTGATGTTCACGGGGCGCCCGGTCTTGGCGCAGGCCTCCAGCAGGTCGCTCTGGCGGCTCAGGAATGCGGGCACCTGCAGCAGGTCCACATACTCTGCCGCATAGGTGGCCTGGGCCTCCGTGTGCACGTCCGTCACCACGGGCACCTGCAGCTCCCGGCCTATTTCCGCCAGGATACGGCAGCCCTCCTGCAGGCCGGGGCCGCGGAAGCTCTTCACGCTGGTGCGGTTGGCCTTGTCGTAGGAGGCCTTGAAGATGAAGGGTACATCCAGCTTGGTGCAGATGTCCTTGATGCTGCGGGCCATTTCCCAGGCAAATTCCTCATTCTCCAGGGAGCAGGGACCCAGGATGAAGAAGGGCTTGGCGCCACCGATTTCTACGTTGCGGATGTTGAAAGACATGGTATGAACGTGATGTTGCCTCCATTATACCCGCGCACGGGGGCAAGTCAAGGTATTTGGCTGGCCGCAGGGGAAAAGGTGGAGCGGGGATATGAAAAGAAGCGGGCCGCGGCCCGCTTCCGATGCCGGGCCCTGCGGGCCCGGTGTTATGCATTTATCCTCCGCTTCGCCGAATGGCGGGGGCGGGGTCAGGATTTGTCTGCCTCCAGCTTGGCGATGGCGGAGAGCTCGTCTGCATCCTGCTCCGGTTTCTTGGTTATCCTGGTGCGGAAGAGTTTCATGATGAAGACGAAGGAGCAGGGGATGAAGAAGACGCCGAGGAGGGAGGCGATGGACATGCCGATGACGACGACCACGCCGATGGCGTTTCTGGCGAGTGCGCCGGAGCCCTCTGCGGTGAGCAGGGGTACGCAGCCCAGGATGAAGGCGAAGGAGGTCATGAGGATGGGGCGCAGGCGCTGGCGCGCAGCCTCTACGGCGGCGGAGACGGCATCCAGGCCCTTCTCCATCTGCATGACGGCGAATTCCACGATGAGGATAGCGTTCTTGGCGGCCAGGCCGACGAGCATGACGAGGCCGATCTGGGCGTACAGGTTGAGCTCCAGGCCGAAGAGGAGGAGGCCCAGGAAGGCGCCGAGCACGGCGACGGGGACGGAGAGGAAGACGGAGAGGGGCAGGCTCCAGCGCTCATACAGGGCGGCCATGATGAGGAAGGCGAAGATGCCGGACATGGTGAAGATGGCGCCGAGGCCGAGGCCGTCCTGCACCTTTTTCTGCTGGAAGCTCATATCCGCGTAGTCCATGGAGAATTTGGTGGTGTCACAGGTTTGGCGGAAGATGCGCTCTGCGGCCTGCATGGCCTGCTCCGTGGAGAATCCCGGGGCGGGGGTGATGCTGATCTTGGCGGCGTTGTAGGTGGACTGGTGGAGCACGAATTCGGTATCCGTGATATCACTGACGGTGACGAGGGTGCTGAGGGGCACGGGCTCACCGAGGGAGTTGTTGATGTAGAAGTTGCCGATTTGGTCCGTGTTCACGCGGTCGCTGCCCTGTGCCTGCATGTAGACCTGCCACTGCTGGCCGAACTGGCTGTAGTAGTTGATGAAGGAGGCGCCGTTGAAGCACTGGAGCATGGAGTTGAGCTCCGCGTAGTCCACTTGCTGGGCCAGGCACTTGTCCAGGTCCACCTTGGTGGCTTTCTGCGGCACGGCGGGCATCATCATGTCTGATGCGGCGGTGATGGCGGGGTCTGCTGCCAGGGCGGCCTCCAGGCGGGTGGTTTCACGGTACAGGGCGGGCACGCCCAGGCCGGTCTTGTCCTGGAGGGTGAGGGTGATGTCGTTGCTGGTGCCCACGCCGGGGATGGCGGGGGGAGAGGTGACAAAGCAGAGTCCGTCTGCCCCGCTCATGATCAGGGCGGCCTGCAGGCGGTCGCGCACCTGGTCTGCGGAGGGGTGTTTGCCGTCCACCTCCGGGCGCTTGTCCAGGTCTTTCAGGGAGATGAAGAAGGAGGCGGCGTTGGCGGACTGCACGCCGCTGGCCATGTTCATGCCGATGATGGAGACGGTGTTTTCCACGGCGGGGTCGGCGGCCAGCACTTTCTCCACCACGCGGGCCTGCTCCGCCAGGCGCTGCATGGAGACGCGCGGGGGCATGATGATGCCGGAGATGAGGAAGCCCTGGTCCTCTGCGGGCAGGAAGCCGCCGGGCACGGAGGAGGACACGGGGATGATGGCGGCGCAGAGCAGGCCGAGCAGGGGGATGGAGATGTAGAGCTTGCGGCAGAGGAAGCCGCAGGCGGCGGCAAACTTGGCCGCCAGCACGTCATAGCACTTGTTGAAGGCGTTGTAGAAGGGCTGGAGCAGGGATTTTTTGCCGCTTGTCTTGGGGCGCAGCAGCAGGGCGGCCAGCGCCGGGGAGAGGGTGAGCGCATTGAACGCGGAGAGGAGCATGGACACGGCAATGGTGACCGCGAACTGCTGGAAGAGCGTGCCGGTGATGCCCGGCAGCAGCACGCTGGGCAGGAATACGGCGGCCAGCACCAGGGCAATGGCCACCACGGGGCCGCTTACCTCCCGCATGGCGGCGAAGGTGGCCTCCCGCGGGTTCATGCCTTTCTCAATGTGGGATTCCACGGCCTCCACCACCACGATGGCATCATCCACCACCAGGCCGATGGCCAGCACCATGCCCAGCAGGCAGACGGTGTTCAGCGTGAAGCCCAGCAGGGGGAAGAAGCAGAAGGTGGTGACCAGGGAGACGGGCACGGCCAGCAGCGGGATGAGCGTGGCGCGGAAGCCCTGCAGGAACAGGAACACCACGATGGCCACCAGGATGAGCGCCTCCACCAGGGTTTCCACAATCTCGTTCACGGATTCATCCACGGCCTTGGTGGTATCCAGCGTGATGCTGCCGCGCATGCCGGCGGGCATGGACTGCTCCATCTCATGGAAGGTCTTGGTGAGCGCCTCCACGGTTTTCAGGGCGTTTGAGCCGGGCGCCTGGTAGATGGCGATGACGGTGCCGGGCTGGCCGTTGATACGGCCGGAGAGGGAGTAGGACTGGGAGCCGAGCTCAAAGGTGGCGATATCCCGGAGCTTGACGGCCTGTGTATCCTGGGAGCGGACGGTGATGTTGCCGAAGTCCTCGATGGACTGCCTGCGGCCCTGGTTGCGGATGGTGTAGGTGAATTCCTGGCCGGCGGGCATGGGTTCCGCGCCCACGGAGCCGCCGGGGTTGATGGCGTTCTGTGAGCTGACGGCGCGGTAGACCTCCTGCACGGAGATGTGTTTCTGGGCCATCTTGTCCGTATCCAGCCAGATGCGCACGGCGTACTGGCCGCCGAAGACCATGACATTGCCCACGCCGGGCACGCGCTTCAGCTCGTTCACCATGTTCAGGTAGGCGTATCCGGTGAGGGAGAGCGGGTTGAAGTAGCCGTCCGGTGAATCCAGGGAGTACAGCATGAGCGGCAGGCCGGAGGACTGGGTGATGGCCACGCCCATCTTGGACACGGTGTCCGGCAGGGAGGAGACGGCGGTGCTGTACTTCATGTACGTGAGCTGCTGGCTGGTGTTGGGATCGCTGCCGGGCTGGAACACCACGTTGATGGAGCAGGTGCCGTTGTTGGCGGAGGTGGAGGTGACGTAATCCAGCCCCTCCATGCCGGAGAGCTGGTTTTCAATGGGCAGGGCCACGGATTCCGCCACCTCCTTGGCATTGGCGCCGGGGTAGGTGGCGCTCAGGGAGATGGTGACGGGGGCTATCTCCGGGTACTGGGAGACGGGCAGCCCTGTGATGCAGATGATGCCCAGCAGCGTGCAAACGATGGAGATGACGGCTGCAATGGTGGGGTGCTTGATAAAGAACGGGGACATGGGAGGGGGAGGATGGGGTTAGTTCTGTTCAGCAGCGGGTTTGGAGGTCACGGATTCCTCCACGGGCTGGGTGGGCGTGTAGGAGAAGGGAACGGGGCGGAGCAGGTTCACATCTGCCCTGGCGGAGATGTTTTCCTGGGCGGTCTTGAGCGCCAGCTGCGTGCCTTCCACCACAACATCCGGCATGGTGCCGTCCGGCACGCCGAGCTGCTTGAGCAGCAGCTCCATCAGGTCCGCGCAGCCGTTCTGGCGGGCGATGAGCTCCAGCTCATTCGCGGCGCCGGTCTTGGCCAGCAGGTATTCACGCCAGGTTTCCGCGCCGGAGGCCTGCATGTCCGCCTCCAGGGCGGCGGGGCTTTCCTGCGGCAGCAGGGCGCCGGCCAGCTCTTTCCAGTTGGCGGTCTTGTGGTACTGCATGATGGCCTGCGCCACGGTATCCGTGTGGTAGATGGCCTGCACCAGGGCGGAGAGCATTCTTTCATCCGGCTCAATGACCTGCATGGGCTGCACGGTTGGCTTGCCGTCCGGCCCGGTGACGGGGATATTCACAATTTCCCGGAGTTTCACGGGTAGCATGCAGGGGGCGGGGGTATTCGGCTGCAGGACGATGACAAAGGTGTTTCCGCCGGAGCTGATGGGTGCGCGGGCGGGAACCAGCCAGGCGTTCTTGATTTGCCTGGAAACGGCGCGCACCTGCACGGGGGTGCCGGAGCGCAGGGCCGCGCCCGGGTTGGGCACGCGCCCCACCAGGTGCAGGGTGCCGGTGGTCTTGCTGATATCTGCGGCGCAGCCGGTTACGGTGCCCCGGTGCGGGTGCAGGGTGCCGTCCTCCAGCTGTACGTCGAACTCAAGGCTGCCGGCCTGCCCGGCGGCGTATTCCCTAAGCCCGGCCAGGGCATCCAGCCCGCTCACGTTCAGGTCCACCTGCATGGGGTCCGTGGAGGAGACCATGGCCAGGGCCTGGCCGCTCTCCGGGGTGACCATGGAGCCGTTTGCGGCGATGCTGTCACCCAGGCGGCCGTTGATGGGGGAGGTGATGCGGGTGTAGCCCAGGTTCAGCTCGGCGGTGTGCAGGGCGGCCTGTGCCTGTGCCGCCTCTGCCTCTGCGCGGGATACGGCGGCCTCTGCGGCCAGCAGGGCCAAGTCGGCGTCTGTCACGGTTTTCTCGGATATGGATCCGGGCATTTTGGCTGCTACCTTGTGGAAACGGTCGGCATCGTCCTTGCAGAGCTCCCGCTTGGCGGCGGCCTGCTCCTGTGCGGCCTGTGCGGCCTGCAGCGCGGCGCGCGCGGTTTCCACGGCCAGCTCATAGTCCTGCGGGTCTATGCGGAAGAGCAGGTCCCCCTCCTTCACCAGGCTGCCGGTGGGGATGCCCGTGTCCCCCAGCAGGATGCCGGAGACGCGGGGGCGGAGCATGGGCTCCTGCACGCCGCGCAGGCTGGCCTTCCAGGTGCGGCTGATTTCCACATCCTGCCGCAGCATGGGGGCCACTTTCACGGGGAAGGGGGGCAGCGTGGCCTGCAGCCCGGCGGCGGGGCGCGGGTCCGTGAGGGAGAGGGCAGCCCGGCGCATGGCGGGGGAAACGGCGGGCTTGAAACTGAGCTCCCGCGTTTTCAGTGAGCCCGGGCGGGCGCCTGTGCGGGCGGCGCGGGCGTTTTGCGCCACCAGGGTGGATACGTGTGCGGCGGCAGCGCTGTCTGCCACCACGGGGGCATCCTGCGGGTGGGCGTAGCCCAGCTCACGCAGGGAATCCGCCAGGGGCTTGAGTGTGCCGGTGATGGCCACCAGCGGCTGCACGGTGGAGAACTCGTCCTTTTCCACCACCTTGGTCTCATACGTGCCGGCGGTGTTCACGGGAATCAGGCGCGGGAGACCCTGCGGGTCCACCACGGTGACAAAGGTGTTCAGCTGCTGGGTGGAGATGGCCTGCTGCGGCACCAGCAGGGCATCCTTCTCCCCGGTGGCTATGCGCACGCGCACGGTCATGTTGCCGCGCAGGGCGGCGCCCGGGGCCTCTATGGCGCCGGTGACCACAATCATGCCGTTCTGGGTGATGATGTTGTCCAGCGCGGTGACGTGGCCTGTGGAGGGGTGCAGGGTGCCGTCCTCCAGCACCAGGCGGAACTCCACGGGCGTGCCGGCGGCCAGGTATTGCTGCACGGCCAGGAACTGCTCGCTGGTGATGGAGAATTTCACCTCCATGCGGTCTGCGGCGTACATGGTGGTGAGGCAGGAGGCGGGGTTGACGGTATCACCCGGGGAGACGTTGTTGATGCCGGCGATGCCGTCCTCCGGGGCGGTGATACGGGTGCGCTCCAGGTCCAGCTCCGCCTTGCGCACGGCGGCGCGCTGCAGTTCCTCTTGGGCGCGGGCGGTTTTCACCCCGGCCACTGCGGCCTGGTGGTTGTGGCGCGCGGTCTGCAGGTCCATGTCGGAAACGGCGCCGCTGGGGTTGAGCTTCTCGTTGCGTTCCAGGTCCTTCTGCGTGCGGGTCTGCTCCACCTGGGCGGTTTGCGTGGCGGCCTCCGCGGCTTTCAGGTTGGCGCGGGCGCGCTCCAGCTCAGCCTGGAACAGGGTGGGGTCCAGCGTGTAGAGCAGGTCTCCCTTTTTCACGCGTGCGCCTTCCGTGTAGTGGATTTCCTGCACCGTGCCGGTGATGCGCGGGTGGATTTCCTGCTTGCCTGTGGCAGAGGTCTGCCCGTACCAATCGCGGGTGTCCTGCACGCGCTTGGGCAGTATGTGGAATACGGAGACGGCGTCTTGCGGGTCCGCCGCCTGTGCGGCGGCGGGTTTCCCGCCGTCTCCGCAGGCGGTGAGAAAGGGGGCCGGCAGGCAGCAGCCCAGGGCCATAAGGGGCAGGATGGAGGCTTTCATGCTTCTGTTTGAAAAAAATGCTTGTACTGAAATGAAACCTTGCGCCGCCGTGGCGGCTACCTGCCTATCCTACCAGATTGCGCGCCGCATGGCAAGGCGCTATTTTGTGCTGTGGCGTACACCACCCCGCCGAACCCGTCATGCAATTATGCAGGGGACCACCGCACCACCACCCCTCCCGCCGCACCACCCACCCGGGAACCCCGCGCCCTCCGGGCGCTGGATATCTGCCGACGCACAGCCACACGGTGGGTCAAGGCGTACAAG
>JAUNQN010000022.1 GCA_030536145.1 Akkermansia sp. | reverse complement strand
GTGCCTGGCTGCCTCCTGTTCGTCTTTCAGCGTATACATGTGGCGAAGGTCTTCCGAATGCAAGAAGCTCTTGCGGGAAGCCGGGGCCACGGAGTAAGCCGGCCGCCCCCCGCTGCCATAGGCAAGCGCTCAGCTTTCCTGCGGGGGGAGCATGAAGAAGAGGCGGTCTATACCGTGGCGGGTGACCTCGTTCCAGAGTGCTTTTTCCATGGAGGAGGTGCGGGCGGCGCGCTCCTCCGGGGCCATGCGCTCCATGGTCTCCTGGCCCACGGTTTCCGCCAGGCACTGGGTGGCCATGCGGGTGACCAGCTCCTCCCAGAAGATGGCGTCGCGGCTCTCGTCCATGAGGTCGGAGTAGAAGGCGCGGTCCACGTAGGCGTGCTTGAAGAACCAGTAGCCGCAATCGGGGTTGAGCTCCATGTCCTTGGCAATGCCGGGAACGGAGCGGGCGGCTTTCAGGATGCCGACCATGAGGCGGTGCCAGGCGTCCACGCGGGGATTGCGGCTCTCCGGCATGGCCTGGCCGAGCATGGTGAGGGTCATGGCGCCCACCTCTGCCAGGTCGCGCATTTCCTCCTCTGTGAATTCCAGGGTAATCTTGGGCATAAGGGTGGAAAAATCAGATGTAGCCGAGCTGCATGCGGGCCTCCTCGGACATCATGTCCTGGTTCCACGGCGGGTCCCACACAAACTCCACGTCCACGTTCTTGACACCGTCCAGCGCGGTGATGTTCATCTCCGCCTCTGCCATGATATGGGGCCCCATGCCGCAGCCGGGGGCGGTAAGCGTCATCTGCACGTTCACCTGGGCGCCGCCCTCCTTCTGGGGGATGACCTCCACGCCGTACACCAGGCCCAGGTTCACGATGTCCACGGGAATCTCCGGGTCATAGATGTTGCGGAGGACGTTCCATACCCGTTCCTCCAGGGTCAGGTTCTCGTCTGCCTCCGGCTTGGCCTCCTCCGGGGGGATGATGGCGGCGCGGGCGGCTTCCTCGCGGGAGATGCGGACAAGGCCGATATCCGTGGCGGCGGTGATGGAGTTGCCGAGGCTCTGGGTGATGTAGATGCGGGAGCCCTCCGGGAGGATAACGGCGTTCCCCCCGGGAATCTGGATGGCGGCGGTCTCTGCCTCGATGATGATTTCCTGGTTCAGCATAGCCTGAAAGTGCGGGTAGGAATTATGGCAGAAAAACGGGCACATGCAAGGCTAAACTCCGTACTGCGCGGCAGAAAGCGCGCGGCATGCCAGCATTTATGCTTGCGCGGCGGGGGAATATGGGGGATACTCCCCACGCACGCATGAAGATACTGAGACGCAACTTGAGCCTGATGCTGGCGGTGAGATACCTGAACCCGCTGCGGAGCATGTTCTCCATCATCACCCTGATATGCCTGGTGGGCGTGGCCCTGGGCGTGATGGTGCTGATAGTGGTGCTCTCCGTGATGGAGGGCCTGCAGAAGGAGATGGGTGAGAAGGTGCTGGCTTTTGCCCCACACTATGTGCTGGACATGAACGACGGGTTCCAGCGGCTTTCCATATCCGACACGGAGCATGACTGGCATGCGCTGCAGGAGAAGATTTCCCAGATACCCGGCGTGGTGAGCGTGTACCCGCAGCTGGAGAACGAGGCCATAGCCCAGACGGCCACCGGGCGCATGACCGTGCGCTTCAACTCCGTGGAGCCGCACAACGATTCCCACCTGCAACCGCTGCAGACCATGCTGAAGGAGGGCACGTTCGACTTTGGCGAGGGCCTGGACCAGGAGTGCGTGCTTTCCTACACCACGGCGCAGGCGCTGGGCCTGGGCGTGGGAGATACCCTGCACCTTACCCCCGTGGGCAACATGGATGAGATTGCGGAAATCTGGACCATGATCCAGAACCCGCTGGCCACGCATGAGAACAAGGAGTTCTGCGAGGGCGTCAATACCTTCTTCGACGGTGCCGCAGAGGCCGGGGACGGTGCCTGCACGGTGGACAAGGCCAAGGCGGAGCACCTGCTCTCCATCCTGTTCAATTTCCAGGACAACCGCCTGCGCCTGGGGGAGCGGGATGCGCTGAACACCTTCTTTGAGCTGCTGCAGGGCCATGCAGAGGGCAAGCCCTACACGCAGGAGGAGCAGCAGAAATGGAAGGACACCGCCGCCGCCCTGGCCGCGCTGGACCGCGACAAGGAGGACGGCAAAGCCGTGAAGAGCATCAACGAGATGGTGATGCCCGTGGACCTCTCCATCATCGGCATCTACCAGGCCCCGGAGAACATCGGCGGCCCGAACATCTACCTGCCCCTGCAGATTGCCCAGGACATGATGGGCGTTTCAGAGGGCGGCAAGAGCATCGTACAGGGCCTGTGCGTGCGCGTGGCGGATGCCAACGACACGGAGGAGGTGGACCGCCTGCTGGAGGCCGCCCTGCCCGCCCCCACGGAGCCCACGGCAGAGGCCCCCATGGGCCTGCGCTGGGGCATTACCCCCTGGACCCGCCGGTTCGAGGAGTTCCACAAGCTCATTGCCAACGAGCGCGTGATGATGAGCTTCGTGCTTTCCGTCATCTCCCTCATCGCCAGTTTCTGCATCATGGCGGTGATGTTCACCATGTCCATGCAGCGCAAGCGTGAGATTGCCGTGCTGCAGGCCCTGGGCGCCACCCCGGGCAAGATTATGGGCATTTTCACCTGGCAGGGGCTCATCATCGGTTTCATGGGGGCCATCCTGGGCGTGGTGATGGCCATTGTGGTGCTGTACTACCGCCTGGAAATCCAGGCTGCCCTAGCCGGCATCGGCCTGGACCCCTTCCCCATGAAGGCGCACGGCATCAACCTGCCCGCCGTGTATGATCCCGCCACCTTCGCCTGGCAGGCGTTCAAGGCATTCCTGATGGTCACCGCGGCCTCCGTGGTCCCGGCCTTCATCGTGGCCCGCCAGGACCCCGCCCAGGCCCTGCGCAGCAACTGATACCGTCCCCATGGAGATATACTGGATAGACAAGGACAAAAAGCGGCGCGGCCCGGTAACGGTGCCGGACATGATATCCATGGTGCGCCGCGGGGAGCTTTCCAAGGACGAGACCCTGGGCTGGCACGCGGGTGCCACCGGCTGGCAGCCGCTGCGTGACCTGCCCGCGCTCACGGATTTCCTGGCGGAGCGCACGGGCAAGCACATCACCTACGACCCGAAAGACCCGCTGCCGGAGCTGGACGAGGACGACACTCCCGCACCCGCTGCGGCCGCAGAGCATGCGGCCACCCCGCCCACGGAGGCGGACATACCGCAGGGGGCCATGCGCCTGTACCTGCCGCGCCCGCATGTGCGCCTGCTGGCGCGCCTGGTGGATATGGGGCTGTACACCACGCTGGTGTTCCTGGGCATCTACCTGCTCAAGCTGCCGTTCAACCAGCTCCTGCTGCCCAGCGGCCCGCTGTTCTGGCTGGGCATGCTGGTGCTGGAGCCGCTGCTGCTCTGCACCCTGGGCACCACACCCGGCAAGCACATGTTCGGCATCTGCGTGCGGCACCTGGAGCCGGGCACGGCGGGCACCTTGACCTTCCGCCGCGCGGCGGGGCGCACCATGTTCATGTTCGTGATGGGGCTGGGGATGATGTTCTCCCTGCTGCCGGTGCTGGCCATGCTCATCTCCCGCTGGCAGCTGCGCTCACGCGGCATCACGGCGTGGGATGCCCACAGCTCCACCCTGCCGGTGCAGGAGCGCCCGGTACCTGCCACGCGCGGCCTGCTGGCCGTGCTGGTGCTGTTCTGCTGCGTGCAGCTCACCTCCGTGTTCATGGCGCCGTGGCAGCCCGCCATGCTGGACATGATATCGGACGTATCCCCGGAATGGGGTGAGAAGCTGCGCGCCCTCTCCCCGGAGGCGGCCCCCGCAGAACCCGCCGCCCCTGCCCCCGCCACCCCGGCAGAAGCCACAGAAACGCAGCCTAACGCACAAGGGGCTTGACGTACGGCGCTCCTTGCGGTATCCTGCATGCCGTACCTGATTCATCTCATGACCTCTAATACACCCACACATACCATTTCCGTCCTGGTGGAGAACAAGTTCGGCGTACTTTCCCGCGTGGCGGGCCTGTTCTCCGGCCGCAGTTACAACATCCAGGCCCTGAACGTGGCCCCGTGCGAGGACCCCCGCTTCTCCCGCATGAGCATTGAGGTGAAGGAGGACAACGAGAAGCTGGAGGTCATCATCAAGGCCCTCTCCAAGCTCATCAACGTGGTGGAGGTCATCGATTTCCGCCAGGCTCCCACCGTGTACCGAGAGGTGGTGCTCATGCGCGTGCGCCTGGCCAAGGATGAGGAAATGCACAAGATTATGGACCTGTGCAGCATTTTCGACGCCAAGGTGCTGGATGCCACGCGCGACACGCTCACCATCGAGTGCACGGGCGGTGTTTCCCGCATCAGCCGTTTCCTGGACCTCATGTCCGACTACAACGTGGAAATGCTCACCCGCTCCGGCAAGATTGCCGTCATCAAGCCCAAGGCCTGATTCCCCCCCCCCTTCCCGAAAAAGCACCGGCCTACGCCGGTGCTTTTTTTCATTTTCCCGCAGGCATTTCTGCGGAAGGCGTATTACAAGGGTATAGAACACCATGAATACCACATACAGAAATACACTGATAGGCATGGCCACCGCGCTGGCGGCCCTGGGTGCATACGCGCAGCCCGGTGATACGGCAGCCCCTGCCCCGGAGACAACGGCAGACCAGCCTGCCCCGGAGGCGGAGACACCGCAAATTGCGGCCTGCGCCAAGCTGCTGCGGCAGGCTGCCGCGGCGCTGGATGCCGTGCAGAAGCTGGAGGATACCGACCAGGCGGCAGAGGCCCTGGCAGCGGCGTTCGATGCCACGGACAAGCTGGTGGCGGAGGATGCGCCGAAACCCACGGAAGCAGATGTGCAGGCCATGCGCAGCGCCCTCAAAGCCGTGGCAGAGGCCTGGTGGCAGTGCGAAAGCCGCACAGACGACCCGGACATCTCCTTTGCCCCCGCCTTGGTCTACCAGCTCTACATCCGCCGCACCCCCATCACGGATATCATGCTGGCGGAGAACGAGGCGATGGAAGGCATGCTCTGCCTGCCTGACATGGAAGAAGCCTCTGCAGACCTGAAACGCGAGCAGGAGGCCTGGCTGGCTGCCCTGCAGGCCAAGCATGATGCCGTGGACAAGGCCGTGTACGGCGGCGGGCGCGGCAGCTCCGAGGAGGATGCCATCACCCTGCTCCCCTACCTGGGCAAGGACACGGACGAGGAAACCACCCGAAAGGTCATCTGCGACTACCTGCGGGCCGTGTTCGGCAAGGATGCGGATGCCTGCTTTATGGGCGTGATGGCCACCCCGGGCGGTGAATTCTACCATATTGCCGCCATGTACAAGGGCACGTTCCGTGACAGCGCGGACAAGGTACAGTTGCGCGTGCTGCCCGTGTATTTCCGCGTGAAGTAACTTGAGCCCTCCTTGAATGGGCAGAAAAGCCCCGGTGCCGATACGGCACCGGGGCTTTGTTTCCTGCCCTGCGGGAACAGGCATTAGAAGTTGAGCCTGTAACCGAAGGTGGCGTTGAGGTTGATGTTGTTCTGGCGGAGCTCGCCGGAGCCGTCCACAAACAGGGTGCCGCCCTCCAGGCCCACGGGGATGTAGAGGCCTGCGCCCACTTCCAGGCCGATGGAGCCCGTCTCGGAAGACTTGACGCTGCCGCGGGCGGAATCCAGGCTGGTGAGGCTTACACCGGCGGTGGTGTCGCGGTCACCGAAATAGCCCTTCACCAGGGCGCGCCCCTCAAAGAGGGAGGTGCGGTTGTACACGTTGGCACCGAAGGTGCTCTGCACGCGGGCACCGGCGGCCAGGGTGAAGTTGTTGCTGTCCATGCTGCCGGACTTCAGGGCGGCATCGCTGCCGCTCTCGGAGAAGCCGTCCAGCTCAGTGTGCATGTAGCTCAGGTTCACGATGGGCTGGATGCAGGCGGTGGCGTCCTCGTTCATGGCGATGGTGTAGCCAGCCTCGTACATAAGGCCGAAGGAGGTGCCGGTGGTGTCACCCTTCACGCCGTACAGGCCTTCCACGCTGCGCTTGTAGTCCACGTCCGCAAAGCCCACGGTGGCCACCAGGGTGTGCACCCAGGCACGGCGGGAATAGCGGGCAAAGGCGCTCAGGTAGATGTTGTCCAGGTTGCCGCTCATGTTGTCCACGTCGTCAGACTTCACCTTGCCGAACATGGCGGTCACAGCCATGCCCACGGTGGTGCTGCCGGCCACATCCAGGTCCACGCCGGCGGTACCGCCCCAGGAGCTGTACGTGTAGCCGGGCAGGTTCTTGTCGGAGCGCACCTTGCGGTAGTCGCTCTCGGCGTTCACCCAGGCGTTCACATAGGGCAGGCCCTTGGGTGAGGAGCAGGTGTTCAGGCCCATGGTGGTGGTGCGGTTGCGGATGGCGCGCAGCTGGCGCTCCAGGTCGCCCTTCTGGGCCTCTGCCAGGGTGGGGATGGAGGCACCGGCCACGGCTGCGGCCAGGCGGCTGGCCTTCCCGGTGTCCCCCTTGCCCGTGTACTCGTCCAGGGCATCCAGGGCGTTGGACAGGTCGCCGTACTCGTTGCGGTTGAGCTGCGGGGAGAGCTCAAAGAAGGCATTGCTCACCATGGCGGCACCGGCCGAGCCGTTCGTGTCGCTGATATGGGGGTACAGGTTGTCCGGCAGCACGGTCAGGCCCAGCCACAGGCTGTCATCCTCTGCGTACAGGGTGCCATCCATGTGGGAGCGGCGCAGCACGGTAAGGCCGGCGTTGCTCAGGGTGCAGCTCTCTGCCGTCTCTCCGGCGCCGCTGATAATCTCATAGGCCCCATCTGCCATGGCGGGGGCTGCGGCAAAGGTGATGCTGACGGCATCCTCCTGCGGGGCCAGGGATTCCACCTGCATCAGGGGCGTGCCCTGCACCGGTGCGGCAGAGAAGGTGATGGAGGAGGTCTCCACATTGCCGAAGCTGTTGCCTGCTCCGGCCAGGGTGAGTGCCGGGGCGGCCACGTCGCCGCCGTTGGCCACCACGTTGGCCATGACCAGGGCGCGGTTGGAAACCAGCTCGCCGCTGTTGTCAAAGGTGCCGCGGATGGTGGTCTGGAGCAGCGCATCCGTGCTGTCTGCCACGCCGCGGAAATTGCCGACGCTGTAGAGCGGGTTGGAGGTTGCGCCAAACTGCAGGGTGGTTTCCGTGTCCACGGTCAGGTCGTTGAGCTCATCGCCGGGGTTGTCGATGGCTACCGTGCCGTCCTTGGCAACCAGGGAGCCGTCTCCCACCAGGTTCACGATGTTGGTGCCGTCTCCCAGGAACAGGGTGGACTGCGTGCCGCTGTTGCCGGACACCAGGTAGGCCACCAGGGCATCGAAGCCGTTGGAACCGGCGCTCAGGACCACGCGGCTGGCGGTCACGTCGCCGCCCTTCATGGTACTCTGCATCAGGTTCAGCTGGGAGCCCGTCATGGAGATGGCACCGCGGTTGTCCAGGTAGCCCACGCGGGAATCCTTCACAATGGTGAGCTTGCCATCCTCCAGCACGGTGAGGTCACCGCCTTGGGACTGCAGCGTCTGAGAGCTCTGGAGGGAACCCACGATACCGTCCTTCACCGTCAGGGAGCCCAGGTTGACAATCATGGCACCGGAGGCATCCAGGTGGGTGGCGGTGATGCGGCCAGAGTTTTTCAGGCCCACGCCGCTACCGTCGATGGTGATGGTATCCGCCTCCAGCTTGGCGGCCTTCTCCACGGCCAAGCCGCCGCGGGCAGCCACCAGCAGGTTACCGCTGAGCTTCACGCCCGTTTCCGTCTTGCCGTCGCCCAAGGAGTGGTTGCCGCCGCCCACGGTCATGGTTTCCGCGCTCAGCGTGCCCGGTCCCACTATCTGGTAGCTCTGGGAAACGGATTCAATGAGCACGGACTTGACGGTCTTGTCACCATCCAGCAGCACGGTGGGGGTACCCTCTCCCAGGAAGCCCACGCTCGTGGTTGTATCGGGGTATTCCACGCTGGTGCCGTTCTTATCCCAGTCCTTGCTGTTGTTCCAGCTCATATCCGAGCTGTTCCACTGCACAATGTCCGCCACGCTCACGGTGAGGATTACGTTGCCGGCGGCATCCTGGCCAATCTTGACCACATGGTTAGCGCCGTCCTGCAGGTCCACGCGGGTGGTCTTGTTTACCGTCAGGTGGTCCATGGTAAAGGGGGTGGCCCCGGTGTTGCGCAGCAGGCAGAGCGTCTCGCCGCTCACCAGGTCAAAGCCGCGCAGGGTGGCAAGCACGCTGTCGCTCAGGCTGAAATCCGTGGCATTGTTCACCATGTCTGCGGCAAAGTACTGCGGGGAATCGGCCGTATCCATGGAGTTCACCACCAGGGTGGCCGCATCCAGGGTTCCAGTCACCGTCAGGGTCATGCCTGCGGCCACGTCCACCGTACCGGCAGTCACGCTGCCCATGGTGGCATTGGCACCCAGGGTCAGGGTCTTGCCCACCGTCAGGGCTGCACCGTAGCTCGTCTCGTCCGTCAGGGTCAGGCCGTCGTTCACCGTCAGGTTGCCCTGGCCGCGCAGAGTCTGCAGGGTGGAATCCCCGGTGATAGTGGCAGAGCCGCCGGTGATGGTCAAGGCACCGCCGTTCACGGAGCCCATCTTGGAGCCGTCGCCCACGCTCAGGGAGCCGGCGCCGCCGTCATAGGAAACAGCACCGCCCACGGTCAGCTTGCCGAAGCTGTTGGCCGTACCGCCTCCCAGGGTCAGCCCGGTACCCACGGACACGGTACCGCCGTTCGATATGGCAGAGGAAACCTTCATGCCGGCGCTGGCCACGGTCACGCTGCCGCTGTTATCGAGGCCCCACAGGACCAGGTCGCCCGCACCGTTCACGGTCACATTGCTGGAGGAATCCACCTTCAGCGTGGCACTGGCTGCCCCGGGAGCGGCATCCATCGTCAGGGTAGAGCCGTTCTCCACGGTAATGCGCTTGCTGACCGTCAGGTTGGCAGCCCCGGTAAAGCTGTAGTTGGCATTGGAAAGCAGCCACTCCGTGGCCTTCACACCGCTACTGATGGAGATGGTGCCGTTGCCGCCCACAAAGCAGGCGGAGAGGTAGTCGCCGTCATAGCCGCGATCTGCAGTGCCGCCCTGAGCGGAAGCCCAGACCTTGTTCTCGGAAGCGGTATTCCACGTACCGGAAGTGCCGCCCGCCCAATACACCTTGGTACCGGCGGAGAAGACCAGGTAGAGGCTCTTGCCATCCTCGGAACGCTCCAGGTAGGACTCGAACGAATCCAGGTTCGGCACGCTTGTGCTGCTCACCACCACGTTGCCCAGGTTCGTCACGGAGATGCTCTGCGTGGAGGAAACCAGGCGGTACGGGGAACCCACGGACACCTGGGAGCTCTGCACGTTCTCAAAATTCACGGCCACCACACCCTGCAGGGTCAGGCTGCCGGTAAGGGAGAGCACGGGGGTGGAGAGGGCGCCGTTGTCCACCAGGAAGCCCAGGGAACCGGCGCTGCCGATGGTGAGCGTGGGGGTGGTGGCCTGGGTGGGAGCGGAGAAATAGAGCTGGCCACCCGTCACCTGCACGGAGGAAGAGGCCTGCAGGGAACCGCCGGCCATGGCCAGCGTGCCGCCCTGCACCTGCACGGTGCTGCCGGCAACGGAGCTGCCGGATTCCATGGAGAGCTTGCCGCCCGTGACGGTGAGCTCCGCGGCAGCCAGGCGCACATTGCTCATGGTGGCGGTGGCGGTACCGCTCTTCACCAGGCTGTCGGCAGTCACGGTGTGGCCGTTGCCCGTGAACTTATACGCCACGGATCCGGCATTCACGGCCACGGACTTGGCCTGCACGTCGGAGCCGATGTTCACGTTGCCGGCGTATTTGGAGCCGGCAGCTGCATCCGTAAAGGAGATGGAACGACCGGCATCAAAGTTGGCGGCGTAGTTCTTGCCGCTCACCTGCACCTGCCAGCCGCTGGAGGCATCCGGCAGGGCCACATCAATAGGTGTAGCGGGGGTATTGCTCCAGTTGGCTGCGGTACCGCTCCAGGCCAGTTCGTTCTCGGAATAGGCCTTGTACATGTTCTTCAGGCTGTCCGGCGTGGGGATGTACTCCAGCTCGTCCACGTACCAGTTGGCTCCGGCATAATCCCAGTACTGAGTGCAGGCGGCATCCTTGTACAGGTAGATTTCACCCTCGTTCATCTTGAGGTACACCTTGAAGAGGGAGTAGATACCGTCGTCGGAGTTGGTGAGGTACACGCAATTCACGTTGCCGTCTGCGCCGGTCTCATAGCCCCAGCAGGTCACGGCATGGCCGCCCACGGGAGCGTTGATGCCAAAGTAGACGATCTGGCCGGTGGCGGTGTGGCTCAGCGTACCGTCGCTGTTCTTCACGGTGCCGAAAGCCTCCTCCAGCACGGTGGTGAGGGCTTTCATGTCCTGCATCTGGTGATCACCATCCACATTCTGGTACACGGTGAAGGTAGACTGGTAGGTGGGGAACCACTTGGAGAAATATCCGCCCTTGCTGGTGTAGTCACGCAACTCGGAGAAACCCTCGTCACCCATCTCGGCCCACACGTGGCTACCGTTGAGGTACCAGGCGCTCATCATCATGAAATCGCCGCCCTCGTTGGTCCATGTGTCGTAGAACAGCTTGTCAATCTTCAGGGACTGTGTGCCGCCCAGCTGGGTCAGGTACTGCTTGTCGTACGTATAGCCGTACGGCAGGGTGCGGTCGCCCTCGTAGAAGATGCCGTAGTAGGACTCCCAGTAGGCAAGCATGTTGGCAGATGTGTTGTACCAGCAGGTGTTGGCATCGTCGCGCAGCGGGGCAAAGGCGGTCACGGTCATGGCGTTCTCGCCCATGTAGGATGCCCAGTCTCCCATGAAGGAGAAGTTGTGGAACTGGTTGAACAGCTCACCGGCACCGCGCCAGGGCTGCCAGCCGGCCACATAGTAGTAGCCCTTGCCGTTGTCAAAGAAACGGGTGGAGCTCGTCAGGTTGTTGTAATCCACGCCGTCGGCAATCAGGGTGGCGGCGGATGCAACGGGGAAAGCGGCCATGCATGCCAGCAGGGCCGCGCGCAGGAGATTCGGGAGATGAAGTTTCATATAGTGAAGCCTTGTAATGCTTGCTACAAGGATAACAAAGCCACCCTGCAAGTCAATCCAAAAGCGCGGGGAAGGCGGCATTTGGGCAAAAAAAAAGCGCCCCGGCCTATTCGGCGGGGGCGGCATTTGCGGCGGGGGAAGGTTCCCGGCCGGGTTCCGGGGCATCCGCAGGGGGTGCCGGCTCCTTCTTGGGCTTGGGTTTCTTCTCCTTCTTGGTGTTGAACTTGTTGGCCGCGGCCTGGAAATCCTGCTGCAGCACCGTCACGGCGGCTTCCTCCGCCTTGGCCAGGCACTCCTCCAGCAGGGGGCGCTCATCCGGCGCAAACTTGCCCAGCACGTGGCCCACCATATCCTTCTGCCCCGGCACGCCTATACCCACGCGCGCACGGGGAAATTTTTCCGTGCCCAGGTGGGCGATGAGGGACTTGATGCCGTTGTGCCCGCCGGCGGAGCCGCCCGCGCGCAGCTTGAGCGTGCCCACGGGGAAGGAGATATCGTCATACACCACGAACACCTGCTCCGGGGCAAACTTGAAATAGCGCATGATGGGTCCCACGCACTCGCCGGAGAGGTTCATGTAGGTCTGCGGCTT
The DNA here is from genome assembly GCA_030536145.1 of Akkermansia sp. Taxonomy (GTDB): domain Bacteria; phylum Verrucomicrobiota; class Verrucomicrobiia; order Verrucomicrobiales; family Akkermansiaceae; genus Akkermansia. The sequence continues at coordinate 35,434 of JAUNQN010000022.1, read as the reverse complement.
GACCAGGAGCACGCCGGGGCCGGAGGCCAGCTCTGCCTTGCGCCCTTTGTCCAGCTTCCACACCGCGCCGAAACGGCGCGCCAGGCGGTCCAGCACCATAAACCCCACGTTGTGGCGGGTTTCCGCGTAGTCCCGCCCGGGATTGCCTAGGCCCACGATGATTTTCACCTGCTCCGGCATGGGGGTGTAGGCATCAGGCGTTGTCCTGGTTCAGCCGGGCCAGGGTCAGGCTGCGGTTCACGGCGTTCAGGTAAGCGCGTGCGGAGGCCTCGATGATATCCGTGGCGGCACCCTTGCCGGAGACAGGTTTCTCGTTCTCGTCACCGAACTGCACCTTCACGGCCACCTCGCCCACGGCGTCCTGGCCGCAGGAGGATGCCTGCACGTTGAAGCCCACCAGGGCACCCTTCGTGCGGGTGATGCGGTCGATAGCCTTGAAGCAGGCATTCACCGGGCCGTTACCGATACCGCAGTCCGTGAACTTCTTGCCCTCCTTCTCCAGCGTGACGGTGGCGGTGGGCTGGCAGGCATCACCAGCCACAAACTGGATATGCACCATCTTCCACACACCGTTGTGCGTGTCCAGGGAGTCGTTCACCAGGGAGGCCAGGTCGTCGTCGTACACAAACTTCTTGCTGTCGCCGACCTTCTTGAAACGCTCGAACACCTGCGTGAGCTCCTCCGCAGAGAGGGAGTGGCCCAACTTCTCCAGGCGGGCTTTCACGGCAGCGCGACCGGAGTGCTTGGTAAGCGGCAGCTCCGTCTCTCCCCAGCCCACGGTGGCGGGGTCGATGACCTCGTAGGTCTCACGCTTGGCCAAGATGCCGTGCTGGTGGATGCCGGAGCTGTGGGCAAAGGCGTTCTCACCCACAATGGCCTTGGAGCGCTGCACGGCCAGACCGCTCATGCGGGCCACCACGCGGCTGGTCTTCACAATCTCGCGGGTGTTCAGGTTGTGCGGCACGTCGCCCGCGGCAAAGCCCAGGGCCTCCGGGCGAGTGGTCAGGGCCATGGCCACCTCCTCGATGGCCACATTGCCGGCACGCTCACCGATACCGTTGATGGTACCCTCCACCTGGCGGGCACCTGCTCCCACGGCGGCCAGGGAGTTTGCCACCGCCAGGCCGATGTCGTTGTGGCAGTGGACGGAAAGGATGCACTTGTCGATGTTCTTGACGTGCTTCTTCATGTAGCCGATCATGGCGGCGTACTCCCCGGGCGTGGTAAAGCCCACGGTATCCGGCAGGTTCACCGTGGTGGCACCAGCATCGATGACCGCCTCCACCACCTGCGCCAGGAAGTCATGCTCCGTGCGGCTGGCATCCTCCGCAGAATACTCCACGTCATCCACCAGGCTCTTGGCCAGCTTCACGCCCTCCACCGCCATGGCTATCACCTCCTCCTTGCTCTTCTTGAGCTTGAACTCACGGTGCAGCGGGCTGGTGGCCAGGAACACGTGGATGCGCGCGCGGTCCCCCGCAGGGGCCACGGCTGCCGCCGCCGCGCGGATATCCTTCTCCACGCAGCGCGCCAAGCCCGCCACGCGGCACTTCTTCACCGTGCGCGCTATGGTGGATACCGCCTCAAAGTCGCCGTCGGAGATGACCGGGAAGCCGGCCTCGATAACATCCACGCCCAGCTTCTCCAGCTGGCGCGCCACCTCCAGCTTCTGGCGGAGGTTCATGGATGCTCCCGGGCACTGCTCGCCGTCCCGCAACGTCGTATCGAAGAAGATGACTTTATCCTGTTTCATAATGTGTGTTTCTTGCTTGCCACCAGCATACTCCGCGCCCACAGTTTTGCAAGGATAAAATATCCGTTTTGTCATACCGCTTCGCGCGCGCGCATAAGACAACCCTTAACGCGCGCGCGCGAAACGGGGTGCAATTTTTCTTGCTTCAGGCCGCGCCGGGCGGCTTGCCACGGGCCGGATTTTCCCTGCCAAGGAACGCGAAAGGGGGACACCCGGATGCCGGGTGTCCCCCTTTGCCCATACGGCGGGCGGATTACTCCGCAGGCTGCACGGTGATGCGGTATTCCTTGGTCTTCCAGGGAGCCTCGTCCTTCTCCCAGGGGCGGGCATAGACCAGCTTGACGGTGGCGGTGCCGGGTCTCACGGCGGTAATCGTCACCTCGGTGGGGCTGGGGGAACCACAGACGGGTTCCTTGGTTGCCTCCGCAGGCATGATGCGCGTGGTCACCTTCACGGCGGAATCGGCTGGCAGCTCCTGTGCCGTCCACACATATCCGGTGGTGGGGTTGCCGTCCAGCACGCGGACGGCGCTCTCACCCACCTTCAGGGTGATGTCATCCCCCTGCGGGGCGGCGGGTTGGGCCGGTTGCTCCGGGGCGGACTGCATGTCCGCGCAGGACACGAAAGCCAGACCGAGGAGCAGGAACGGGACAGCTACAAGCAGAATGTTCTTCATCATGTTTCCTGTTTTACACCATCACGCCGGAATGTCAAGCATGCAATGAACCGCCTCGCCTAACAATCCCGTCTCAGACTGCAATGCCTATACCGCGCATGATGCCTATCATCCCCTCGGCGGCAATGTCACCCACAATCTTACCTTCCTCGTTGAAGCGGTAGAAGTTCATGACGGAGCAACGGACGGAACGCCCCGTGGCCGGATACCCCATGAACTCGCCGTCATGGGTGCCGGTCAGGGTCCAGCGCACAGCAACGGTGTTGCCCTCCGCCACCATCTCCTCCGCCTTCCACTGCACGTTGGAAAAACCGCTGCGCATCCAGTGCACCACGGAAAGGTAGCCCCGCCCGCCGTACAGCGGCTCCGGGGAGGCAGGGGTGAAGAAAGGTGCGTCCTCCGCTACCAGCTCCTCCGCCAGGGCATCGTCCGCCGTGTTAATCATCTGTTCAAAGCGGCGCATGGCCGCCTTGCGCAATTCAATGTCGTTGTTCATCGTTATAGTGCGTTGTTTCCTTGCGGCAGCTTGTCGTACTCGGCATCGGTCACGGGCTCCAGCCACTCGTTGGAGGTTTCCTCACCCTCAATCTCCACGGCCAGGTGGGAGAAATAGCCATCCTTGGCGGCTCCGTGCCAATGCTTTACGCCCGCCGGGATATGAATTACCGTACCCTCCTTGATTTCCACGGGTTCCTTGCCCCATTCCTGGTACCAGCCGTGCCCGGCCACACCGATGAGCATCTGGCCGCCGCCGGACTTGGCGTGGTGCACGTGCCAGTTGTTGCGGCAGCGCGGTTCAAAGGTCACGTTGTACATCTTCACCTGCTCCGTGGAGACGGGAGCCAGGTAGCTCTTGCCGATGAAGTACTTGGCGTAGGCGGTGTTCTCCTGCCCCAGCGGGAACATCATGGACTGGGCATGGCGTTCCAGGGCCGTCTGCGGGGCCTCGGCCTCCTTCCACACCTCCTTGGCCAGGCGGAACGCCGCCCAAGCCTTCGGCCACCCGGCATAGAACGCCACGTGCGTGATGACAGCGGCCATCTCCGCCTTTGTCACCCCGTGCTTCCTGGCATTTTCCAGGTGGTACTGGAGGGAGCTGTCCGTCATCCCCATGGACACCAGCGCCACCACGGTGACAAGGGAGCGGGTCTTGAGGTCGATATCACTGTTGTTCCAGTTTTCACCAAAGAGGACATCATCGTTGAAATGGGCGAAGTCCGGAGCGAAGTCGCCGAGCTGATCCCTGCCGGCGGTCTGGGTAATCTTGTTGTTCATGGTCTTGTCTTGCTGTGTTGCATTGGGCTGCTCCGCTGCGGCGGAAAAGGCCAGCAGCGTGGCGGATAGGATGGAAAGGTATGTTTTCATGGCGTGCGGGGGAATCAGGAATCAAGGCGGGCGAGCCAGGCGGCCACCTGTGCGCGCAGGGTTTCAGGTTCACGCTGGGCCGTATGGCCGTATACGGCGTAGCCCTCTGCCATGGCGGGGGAGCCGGCGGCCTTGCAGAGCTTGCGCTCCGTGCCGCCCATGCCGCTGCCCTCGTGTGTCACAAAGGGCACCAGCACCTTGCCGGTGAAATCATGCTGTTCACAGAACGTGTAGAGCAGCATCGGAGCCTCTCCCCACCAGTTCGGATACCCCAGGAACACCACATCGTAGTCTGCAAAGTTGTCCACCGGCTTCTCCAGCGCGGGCCGCGCCTGGGCCTTTTTCTCCTCCTTGGCCATGGCGATGAGCGCATCATAGGTCATGGGGTACACGTCCTTGGCGGGCTTTATCTCAAACAAGGTACCGCCCGTGGCCTTGGCAATCGTTTCTGCCACAATCGCCGTGTTGCCCTTGGCAACGGTACCGACCCCGTACTGTTCCCCCGTGCGGGAGAAGTACGCCACCAGTATTCTCTTGTCTTTCATGGTTTGCCTGATATGAGGTAAGGGATTAAGATACTGGGCATCTGGACAGCGCAAAACCGCTCCGCCCATTCCTGCGGTTTAAACCGCCCGTCTGACATGCACCAGCAGGTCATCATGCCATACAGCTGGCTGACGAGGAGGTGCGTGAGCAGTTCCACAGGCGTATCCGGGCGCAATTCCCGCCTGTCCACGGCATTTTGGAAAATGCTGCGGAGACTCCGCACATCGTAATCCCATTTGTGGTTGTCCCGGTCTTCGGGCGCGCCGTTCGGGTCGATGACATCCCTGACCCATGCGCGGCAGACGTTCATGTCGTATATCTCGATGCACTCCAGGAAGCGCCGGTAGTAGCGCTCCAGAGTGGTCAAGATGTCGTCCTCCGACTGTACCGCCTCCTCGCAGGCGCAGCGGAAGGGCTCGCGGCAAATCTCGATAACAATGTCCTCCTTCCGCTTGAAATGGGAATAGAACGTGCCCTTTGCCACCCCGGCAGCCCGGGTTATATCCTCCACCACCACTGTGCCGAAGCCCTTTTCCTTGAATATCTCCAAGGCTGCGGTTACCAGTTTCCGGCGTGTCGCCAGTGATGCCTGTTGGTGCTTGTTCATGCGGGAGCTCCTTCTTGATTCACCTTATAGCAAATCGCTGACCGCCGGTCAACGTTTTTTTTTCACCATCCTACGCTTGGGACCCTTCTACAAAGGAGCCCCCCCGCAGTCGAGGCAACGGCTGCGGGGGCTTGGTGCTTTTTTCTCATCCTGCATCCACAGGACGAGCAGCCAGGCAGTTACACCTGCACGGTGATGCGGGGGGTGATGACGCAGCGGCGGTAGGTGCCGGGGGCCACGTGGGTGCGGGGCCACACGATGCAGTCGTCCAGCACACAGCCGGAGGGTATGTGGGCATCCTGCCCCACCACGCAGTCCTCCCCCAGGTCGGCATCCGCCGCTATCACGGCAGAGGGGTGGATGCGCTCACGGGACTGCAGCTCCAGCACGGCATCCAGATAGGTCTGGGGGGAGCCTATCTCATGCCAGTTGGCCCAATCGCACACGTAGCCGCCCATCTGCCCGCTGCGGATGAGCTCCAGCCACACGGGGACGATGGAGAACTTGTCTTCCGCCGGGAACATGGCGGCAATCTCCGGCTCCATGACATAGGGGCCGGCAAACTGGTAGGAGCCGGGGTCCACGCCCAGGGCGTGGCGCATATCGGTAATGCGCCCCGTGGCGGGGTCGTAGCCCACGTTCTTCTTGCCGTCCACACTGCGCAGGCCCAGGGTGACCTTGAATCCCCCTGCCCTGTGGGCGGCCAGCATCTCCGCCACGGGCATGTCTGTCAGGATATCCCCGTTATGCACCAGCAGGGGCGCGGTGGGGTCCTGCAGCAGGGGCATGATTTTCTTCAGCCCGCCTCCTGAATCCAGCGGCTCCTCCTCCTGGCTGAACTGCACAGGGCAGCCGCGGTAGGTACCCTCCGGGAAGGCACGCTCCCACATGAGCGGCAGGCAGGAAATGTTCACGATGAAACTGTCCACCCCGCAGCGGATATAGTGGTCCATGATGTGCTGGATGAGCGGCTTCTGGAATATGGGCATGAGGGGCTTTGGCAGGATATGCGTGAGGGGGGCCAGACGCGTACCCAGGCCGGCGCCAAGGATGAATGCTTGCATAAGGGTGAAAAACAGGTTCAGGCTGCGGGTTCTGCGGTCTCCCGGCGCTTGGCGAGGAGCTTGTGCCAGGCCCAGAAGACGAGTACGCCGAGCAGGATTACCCCCACTCCGGCAACGAGGGGCATGAACAGGGCCAGGCCGGCACCCACGGTGGCACAGCCGTTCTCCACAGTGGAGACCACGGGATTGCCCAGGCCCACGGTGGCACCCGTGCTGGCGGCACGCACCGCCGCAGTGGTGCCGGAAACCGTACCGGCCACACCGCCGCCCGCCACCACGGCCAGCGTCCACTGCATGGCATCCGGCATATCCGCCAGCAGGCCGCCGGTCAGCACCGTGCCGGCTATGGCGGCCAGGGGCACGGAGACGGTATCCAGCAGGTTGTCTACCGCCGGGATGTAGTAGGCCAGGATTTCCACCACGGTGGCCACGCCCAGGCCCACCAGGGCCACGTCACCGGAAATCCACTGCAGGGATTCCCCCACGTGAACGCCGCCGAAGCGCACGGCCAGGCCAGCCACCAGCAGGGGCACAAAGACACGGAACCCGCACGCGGCGGAGAGGGATACGCCCATGACCAGGGCCACAAAGATGTTGAAATAGTCCATATTACCAGAGATGGGGAAGATTGAGTGAAACGGCGCAGATGCCCATGACCAGGTTGGCTACGGCGTGCATGAGCACCACGGGCACCAGCTGCCGCGTGTATATTACCACCAGGTAGGCCAGACTTCCATACAAAAATGCGGCAGGATAGTCAGCAGGCATGTGCACCAGCATGAAAGCCAGGGTAACCACGGCGTAGGAGAGCAGGCTCCCCTGCCCCAGCGGCACGCGGTGCGGCTCGTCCCGGTTCACGCACCAGCGCATCAGATACCCGCGCCAGAAAAACTCCTCTATAAACGGCACCACCACCGCCGCGCGCAGGAAACGCAGGCCGTATGCCGCCGCCGTGGCTGCCGTGCCGTGGCCCAGGACCAGCTCCGGCATAAAGCCGCCCTCACGCGGAATCCAGCCCATGACATACGGCACCAGCCACAGGCCAATGCCCAGCAGCCCCGCCAGCACGCCCAGCAGGCACGCACCGGGGGTGCAGCGCCACTCCACCCCGCGCCGCACGCGCCACAGGTACGCGGCGCAGGCCGCCACCTGCAGGGCATACACGGGCAGCTCCGGCATGCGCTGCCACCAGGCGGCGGCCGGGTGGTCCCATTTCACGCTGCCCTCTGCCACCGGCAGCAGCACGCTAAACGCCATGAACAGCAGGAAGGGCACCGCATAGGTGCGGAAAAGCGCCGCCTCCCCATCGGCAGACGGGAAGCGCGGCGCGTTGTTCTCCGTATTGTCCCCTGGCATGGCGTGCGGGGTGCGGCGGCTCAGCGCAGCGTGTCGCAGAAGCGGGCCATCTTGTCGCAGGCCTCCTCCAGCAGGTGGAAGGCCGTGGCATAGCAGCAGCGCAGGTAGCCCTCTCCGCAGGCGCCGAAGGCCGTGCCCGGCACGGCGGCCACGCGGCTCTCCTGCAGCAGGCGAAGGGCAAACTCCTTGGAGCTCAGGCCGAAGCGCTGGATGCTCGGGAAGGTGTAGAAGGCACCGCCGGGCAGGTGGCAGTCCATGCCCATGTCGTTGAACCGCTTCACGATGTAGTCGCGGCGCATGTGGTAGCTGTCGCGCATCTCATGCATGGCGGCGGTACCGTTCTGCAGGGCCTCGATGGCTGCCTCCTGGGAGGTGATGGTGGGGCAAATCATCGTGTAGGAATGAATCTTCACCATCTGGTCGATAAGCTCACGGGGACCGCAGGCGTAGCCCAGGCGGAAACCGGTCATGGCGAAGGCCTTGGAGAAGCCGTGGAGCAGCAGGGTGCGCTCCTTCATGCCCGGCAGGCTGGCAATGCTCACGTGCTCCTGGCCGTCGTAGCGCAGCTCGGAATAGATTTCATCCGTGAACACGAACAGGTCATGCTTGATGCAGATTTCCGCAATCTTCTGCAGCGTATCCAGCGGGGCGATGGAACCCGTGGGGTTGGTGGGGAAGTTCAGCATCAGCACCTTGGTCTTGGGCGTGATGGCCGCCTCCAGCTTGGCCGGGTTCAGGGCAAACAGGTCGTCGATGCTCGTCTCCACCGGCGTGGCCACGCCGTACGCCAGCTTCACGCTCGGCGCATAGCTCACATAGCAGGGCTCATGGTACAGCACCTCGTCACCGGGGTTCAGCAGGCAGCGCAGCGCCAGGTCGATGGCCTCGCTCACGCCCACCGTGGGCAGGATCTCACCGATGGGGTCGTACTCCACGTGGAAGAAGTCCTGCACGTACTTGGAGATGGCGCGGCGCAGGCTCTCCAGGCCGTAGTTGCTGGTGTAGGTGGTGTGGCCCTTCTCCAGGGAGAAGATGGCGGCCTCCCGGATATTCCAGGGGGTGACGAAATCCGGCTCGCCGACACCGAGGGAGATGATATCCTTGCTGCCGGTGACAAGGTCGAAGAACTCGCGTATGCCGGACCGGGGGAGGTCCACCACCTGTTTGGAAAGCATTTTATCCCAGTTCATGGCGTGCTTAGGGGGCTACGATGAGACGGTCGTGGTTCACTTCCTCGCCGAACAGCAGGCCGTTCTGCTTGTAGGTCTTCAGGCGGAAATGCGTGGCGGTGGAGAGCACGCCCTCCATGCTGGAGAGCTTCTCGCTCACAAAGCGGGCCACCTCGATGAGGGTCTTGGCCTCCACCTGCACCAGCAGGTCGAACCCGCCGGAAATCAGGTAGCAGCTGCGCACCTCGCTGAAACGGGCAATGCGCTGGGCCAGGTGGTTGAAACCGCCGCCGCGCTCCGGCGTGCAGCGCACCTCGATGATGGCGGAGACGCCCTCCGTGTCATCGTTCACAATGGCCTGGTAACCCACAATGCGGCCCTCCTCCTCCAGGGCAGCTCGCCTGGCGGCCACGTCAGCTGCTTGCAGGCCGAGCCGGTCGGCTATCTGCTGGTCGCTCAGGCGGGCATCCGCCTCCAACATCTTGAGAAGGGCATCCTGTGTCATAGTGCGGATATGATAGCACCTGCACCCGCCGTGTCAAGGCCAAGCATGGATGATGTACGTGAAAATCATGTCACGCCGCCGCCGGGAGGCGCGGTGATGGGGCGGCGGGCGGGATGGGTGGTGCGGTGATGCAGGGGACCACCGAATTACCAACCCGCCCCCTCCACCCCCCGCAAAAAACCGGGGAGATGCCGCTGGACATCTCCCCGGAGCGGGTCAGGCATCATTCACTCTGGGCGGACAAGGGATAAATATCCCCCGCTGAGGTGCCTAGCCGTGAATCCCCTGTCATTCAAGAGAGCGGTGGCGGAATGACCGCGCACCCCGCTTTGGCAGAATACCAGGATTTCCCTGTCGCGCGGAATTTCAGCCAGACGCTGCCGGAGAGTCGAAAGCGGAATATTGACGGCACCCGCGTAGGGTGCGCGCTCCACTTCAGCGGTCTCCCGGACATCGAGCAGATAGCTGTCCGGGCGTATATCCGGGCGGTGCGCCACGGGGTGCATACCAGTCAAATTGTTGACCGCGGCAAGCCCAAGTTGATTCACGGCATCCTTGGCAGCGCCCTCCTGTGGGGAATAGCAGAGTTCTGCCTCTGCCATGTCATACACCGTTCCCCGGTGCCCCATGAGCGCCGCCACTACATCCACTCTGCGGGCCGCGCCATCCCGCCCGATAGCCGTATAGCCGAGGATTCTCCCATCGCTCCGGCTGAATACGAGTCTTGCGTGTATGGGAGCAGCGCCCGGGTAGTAGCCCACATGCTGGGTATGATGTCCATCCACGTATTCAAAATCCTTCTCACCGCTGCGGGCAAGCACATCGGCATTGAGTCCGGTCATCGCAATCGTCGTATCAAATATCCTCAACACGCTTGTACCCAAAACACCGCCAAAGGCGGCGGGGCGACCCACGATATCATCCGCCGCCACCCGGGCCTGTTTCTGGGCCACGCCGGCCAGGGCCAGGCGCATAGGCTTGCCCGTAAGGCGGCTTGTCACCTGTACGGCATCTCCTACCGCCCATATTCCCGGCACACTGGTGCGCATGTGTTCATCTACCAGGATGGCACCTGTCTCCCCTATGGCAAGACCGGCACTTTGAGCCAAGTCCGTTTCCGGCCTCACTCCAATGGCGAGGACAACCAGGTCCACCTCTGCACTGCTCCACGCATCGTTATAGGCTTGCAGGCTACCATCCGCAGTGCTGCGGATTCCGGCCGCAATGCACCCGGTTTCCACAATGATGCCGTTCGTTTCCAAAATCTCACGCGCATAGGTGGCCATGTGGGCATCCAGGGGAGGAAGCACATGGCTTCCCCCTTCCGCAATACTCACGGCAATACCCGCATGGTGCAGGTTTTCTGCCACCTCCAGGCCAATGAATCCCGCTCCAATCACAAGGGCGCGGCGGACACGGTGCCCGGAGATATAGCTTTGGATGGTGTTGGCATCCGGCACGCTGCGCAAGGTCACCACCCCCGGCAGGTCTATCCCAGGCATGGGCGGACGGATGGGAGATGCCCCCGGAGACAGGACAAGCTCATCATACTCCATCAGCATTTCCTCCCCTGTAGCCAGGTTTGCAACGCTCACCGTCTTCCTGTCCGGATCAATGGTGCGGGCCTCGTGCCTCACCATGACCTCAATACCGTAGCGCTCCCGAAAGAGCTGCGGAGATGCCAACAGGAGCGAATCCTCTTTCTCTATAACACCGCCGATGTAATAGGGCAGGCCGCAGTTTGCAAACGAGACGTAAGGCCCACGCTCCAAGACAGTGATTTCCCGTTTTGAGTCCAGCCGGCTCAGCCGGGCTGCCGCAGTGGCACCTCCCGCCACGCCTCCTATAATTATTGTTCTCTTGGTTTTCATATTTTGTGTATGCATTTGCAAGTTGTTCGTTGGAAACAATTCAGGCTTAACGGTTCCACGGCAGACGGGCAAGGAGCAAGGCCAGTCCGCAAGTCCCCGTCACCCCTGCTATCAGCAATCCCGCGCCTGCAAAAACAGGGATAACCAGCCACCAAAGGCTGACTCCAAGTCCAAGGGCCACCCCCAGAATATTCAGCAGGCCCACAATCATCTGCACCTGCCGGACAAGTGATACGGCATTCGCTTCCTTTGCTTGGGGAAGCCCGGCCTCTGCCCACGCATTCATCCCGCCATCCAGCACATCCGCTCCAATCCCCTTTTCCTGCAGGAACGTCTGCGCCTTTGCTGCCCGCACCCCGCTCTGGCACACAATCACCATCTCGCGCCCATCGGCGGGCACGTCCGGCAATTGCCCTCCCAAGATGACATCAAGGGGGAGGTGCAGGGCCTCTCCGATGTGCCCCGACCGCCATTCGGCACCTGTGCGGACATCCACCACCTGGGCTGTGCCCCCCTTCAACCGTTCCTGTAAAATATCTACTTTCATGTTTATATACGCATATCGCGATATGCAGAATAAACTTGCTTGCACCCAAAGTCAATGGTAAAATGCAAGTCATGGCAGAAAAGTTAGAATCCATCAAGTTCAGTCCCCAGATGACGAATGAAGTAGCAGGGTATTTCAAAATCCTGTCAGAACCCGTCCGGCTGCAACTCTTGGGCTCTATATGCTCGGAAGGCGAGGCCTCCATCGGGGAACTGACAGAGCGCCTGGGGCTGTGCCAAAGTGTGGTTTCCCGGCACATGAAACTCATGGCAGAATGCGGCATTGTCGACAAAAAGAAGGCAGGCACCCGCACCCGGTACTACTTCACTGATGACAGCTTGTGCAGCATTTGTTCCCTGGTGGTGGATAAAATTCGCTCCCGCGCTGCACGCCAGACCCAGCTGCTTGAAACGCCGCACACGCACGGCTAATAACGCGCACGCCCCGCCCTGCACCACCGCATGAACGGCACGCCCCGCAAAAAACCGGGGAGATGCCGGTTGGGCATCTCCCCGGGGGAAACGGTATATCGCCTTGGGGCGGGTTAGAAGTTCCAGCGGAAGGCGGTGGTGAACTCCCAGCCGTTGTAGCAGTCGCTGCCACCCTTGCGGGCGGTCAGGTACTCTGCGCCGAGCATGAGCTTGGCGGCGTTCTTGTTCTTGGCAGAGGCGTACAGGTCCACACCCAGGTAGAAGGTGTTGATACTGTCCACCCAGGCGGGGGCGGTGGTCTGCGTGCAAACGTAGCGGTCAGAGGAGAGCTTGCAGGAGTTGTGGCCGGTCACGCCGGTGTAGCGGAACACCAGGTCCGCATGCGGGCAGATGGCGTACATGGGCTGGAGCTGGATGCCGATGTTGTTGGCACCGTCGCCGGCGTTGGTCTCAAAGCTGGAGACCAGGTTGGCCAGGCCGTGGAACTTGCCGTGCTTGTACTCGTAGCCCAGGGAGACGATGTCCTGGGTGTTGAAACCGAAGCAGTTGGCACCCTTCCTGCGGGCGTGGTGGTACTCGTTGTTGAAATCATGGCCGTACTGGGCGCTCACGGCGTGGTAGCCGCTCTCCGTCACGTTGAACTTGTGGGAGGCACCCACGATGGCGAAGCACTTGTCCTCCCAGCCGAACTCGCCCTTCAGGCCGCGGCCGTCACGGTACACGTCGGTGTTGGACATGTTCTTGTCGGTGGTGGCGCGGTCGTTGGCCATGAGCTGCACGTAGAACTTGTCCTGCTTGTTGGGGGCGTAGGTCACGTCCACACCCCAGTTGGAATCCAGGCCGTACTGGTTGCCGATGACGGAGCGCTCCACGCACCACAGGGCGGAGGAGGCGGTGGAGTAGTCCGTGGTGATGAGCGGCTTGATCTTGCCGGCCTTCACGGTCAGGCCCTGCACGGGCTTGATGTCCTGGGACACCCAGATGTCGAACAGGTTGGCGTAGGAGTAGCCCTTCACCTCACGGCCGCCCTTGTAGGTCTTGCGGTAGGGCAGGCCGCCGATGCGGCCCCAGGTGTGGAACTTGGTGCCGGTGGAGAAATCCACGTTCACGCCCACCCAGGAGCGGCGGAATTCCTCGTTCACGGGGCTGGCGCCCTTCTTGAGGTGCAGGCCGTTGCTGCCGTTGGGCTGCACATCAGCCACCTGAAACTGCTCCATCCAGGCAAACTTGACCTTCTTCACAAAGGTGTTGTCGTTCTGGTACACGGTCAGGGCCTTGGTCACGGCGTCGGTCCAGTCCTTGGTTTCGGCGGTCTCTGCGGCAAAGGCGCAGGAGGCGGCCATGGCGGAAAGCACGATAATAGCGTTGGTGTTCATAACAGGTAAAAAGGAGTATGTATTGTTAAAAAAGAGGGGGGAGGAAAGAGCCGCTGCCGGCAAACCCGGCAGCGGCTGGAAAGCGGTCTTCCTTAGGAGAAGAAGCCCATGCCGATCAGCATGTAGGACATGGCGATGGCGAGCATGAAGCCGAGCATGCAGAGCACCACACCCGCCTTTGCCATGGCAGAGGAGGGAACCATGCCCGTGGCGTACGCAATGGCGTTCGGGGGCGTGGAGATGGGCAGTGCAAATGCCAGGGAGGTGGAGAAGGCCACGGCCACCAGCAGGCCGGCGGCCATCTGGCCATCCATGCTGCCTGCCTGGATCATGCCGCCTGCCACACCGCCCAGGATGGGCATGAGCAGGGCGGCGGTGGCGCTGTTGCTCATGAAGGTGGCGGCGAACATGCTGATGAAGCAGGCACCCACCATGAGCACGAAGAAGCTCCACTCACCGAAGGGAATCACGCTGATGAGGTCCTTGGCCAGGTTGGTCTCCTCCAGGGCCACGCCCAGGGCGAAACCACCGGCAACCAGCCACAGCACATCCCACTCCATGGCCTTCAGGTCCTTGGAGGTGATGACACCCGTGACAGCGAACACGGCGATGGGGATGATGGCGATGGTGTTGGAATCCACGCCGAACTTGAGCAGGTCTGCCGTGACCCACAGCAGCACCGTGACGGCGAAGGTCACGTACACCACGATGGCCTTGGCATCCTTGCGGAACTTGCAGTCCTCACCGAAGTCCAGCACCAGCTTCTTGGCGCTGATGGGGAACATCCACATCAAGACCACCCAGGCGGCCAGCAGGAGGATGATAACATAGGGAACGCCGACGGACATCCACTTGCCGAAGCTGACGTTCAGGTCAAGCTCCTGGAGCATCTTCACGGCGATGGCGTTGGGGGGCGTGCCGATGGGGGAGCCCATGCCGCCGATGTTGGCGCCCAGGGGAATGCAGAGGGCGAAGGCGATACGGCCGCGGTCAGACTGCGGCAGCAGGGCCAGCACCGGGGTAAGGATGGCAATCATCATGGCGGCGGTGGCCGTGTTGCTCATGAACATGGAGAACAGGGCGGTCACGGTCATCAGGCCCAGCATCACAAACTTGGGGTTGGTGCCGAAAGGCTTCACCAGCACGCGGGCCAGGTTCTTGTCCAGGCCGTACTTGGTGGCGGCAGAGGCCAGGAAGAAGCCGCCGAGGAAGAGGATGATGATGGGGTCCGCAAAGGTGGCCATGGTGTTCTTGGAGCTCATCATGTTCACGCTCTGCTTGGCCAGGCCCTTGATGCGCTTCTGCATATCATCCTGGGAGAGGCGGACGGAGGCTTCCTTCAGCTCCTCGGCCAGCTTGGCCTGGTAGGTGGAATCCACTGCCAGCTGGGCGGGTTCCGTGCTGCCGGTCTCGGTGCCCTTGGCGGCGGCCTCGGCTGCCTTGTTGGAGGCGCTCAGCAGCACATAGTGCATGGAGGTGTAGAACTCCTCCACGTTGAACTTGCCCTTCTTGGTCAGACGCTCGTTCACGTCCTTCTGGGCCTTCTCCAGGGGGCTGATCCAGTTGATGGTGCCGTCCTTCTGGGGATCCTTCACAGAGGGCTGCTTGGCGCATTCCACCTCACCCACGGCATCGGCCACCATGGCGGCCACGGCCTTCTTGTCATAGGAGCCGCCCTCCGGGCGCAGGAAATTGAAGGCCTTGTTGGAGAGAGCCAGCAGGCAGATGGCAATCACCAGCACGGATGTGGTCCAAATCGGAATGGGTTCGAGAATCCACATCAAGGCAGCAAGCACGAACAGCGCGATAACGCTGATCTGCACTGAATTGACGGGCACGCCCATCGATTCGAACGGAACAAGGAACACCCCGAGCGTGAGCGCCAGGATGACCAATATCTTAATCAGGCATTTTTTTGATTCTGGAGTCATAGCTTAAATCAGGTTGTACTGAATTCGGCACCCGCGGAGTAGCCCCCGGACAGGCGCGCGGAATATACTCCCGAACCCCGGTGCTGTCAAGCGCAAATCCGCCGTTTTTTCCTATTTGTTACGCGCCCGCACGCGAAAAGCAGGGCGGCGGGGCACCCGCCAGGGCACCCCGCCGCCTGTATTCCGGGCCGTGGCCCGCCGTGTTACAGGAACACAATCCACAGGTACACGCCGGAGATGATGATGGAAAGCACCATCAGCGGGAAGGCTACCTTGAAAAACTGCATGAAGCTCACGTGCAGGCCGTGCTTGCGGGCAATGGAGAGGGCCACCACATTGGCACTGGCGCCGATGACCGTGCCGTTGCCGCCCAGGCAGGCACCCAGGGAGAGAGCCCACCACAGCGGCTCCATGGTGGCAAAATCCCACCCGGCGGTGGCGCCCATGTCCTTCAGCAGCGGAATCATGGTGGCCACAAAGGGTATGTTGTCCACAAAGGCGGACATGATGGCGCTCAGGCCCAGGATGGAGAAGGTGGCGGCAGGGATGTCACCGTGCGTGAGGGTGAGCACGCCGTCTGCCATGGCCTTGATGACACCCTGGGACTCCAGGCCGCCCACCAGCACAAACAGGCCGGCAAAGAAGAAGATGGTGGCCCATTCCACTTTCTCCAGGGTCTCCACCACCTTTTCCTCCTTGTTGGGCATTACCATGAGCATGAGCAGGGACGCACCCAGCACGGCTATGGTGCCCGGCTGGATATCCAGCCCGTGCAGCAGGTCATGCAGGAAACCGTGGCAGCAGAACAGCAGGATGGTGATACCCAGGGAAATGCCGCACTTCACCAGCAGGCCGGGGTTCACGATGAGCCCCTTCGTGCTCATGTTCATCACCACGTTGCGCTCCGCCTCCCCGGCGTGCAGGTCCTTGCGGTAGATGACCAGCAGCAGCGCCACCGTGACAACGAAGGAGATAAGGCACGGCACCACCAACGTGGTCATGAAGGCCATGAAGGTCATCTCCGCCACCTTGCTGCCGATCATAATGTTGGGCGGGTCGCCGATGAGCGTCATCGTGCCGCCGATGTTGGAGGCCAGCACCTGCGCTATCACAAAGGGCATGGGGGAAATCTTCAGGTCCTTGGCCAGCGTGAAGGTCAGCGGCACCGTCAGCAGCACCGTGGTCACGTTGTCCAGGAACGCGGAGCAGACCGCCACCAGGATGGAGAGCGCCACCAGCAGTTTCACGGGGCTGCCCTTCGTCTTCTTGGCGGACCACACGGACAGGTAGTTGAACAGGCCGGTCTTGCTCAGCACATGCACCTGGATCATCATGCCGACGAGCAGGGCGATGGTGTTGAAGTCGATGAAGCCCTCCTTCACCTCTTCCCCCGCGTGGTGGAAATAGAAGGCGGATTCCTGGCTCACGCAGCCGAAGATGATCATCAGCATGGCGCCCAGCAGGGCTACTACGGTACGGTGCAGGCGCTCCGAGATGATGAACGCGTACACCACGAGGAATATGGCAATGGCTGCACAGGTTGTAAAGTCAAATTGCATGGCGGTATACCGCACTTCCGGCGGTGCCTCCCATTCTAGTCCTTTCCCGCCTGTTTGGCAAGCCCTCTTTCCCCTTTCTATCCCGCCCGGACGAAAAAAATGAAAAAACTTTCAAAAAAGTGTTGACACCAGGTTTCAATCTGCTATAATCAGCCCGTCGCCACGCGACAAACCTAACCAAGGTCCCCATCGTCTAGGGGTTAGGACATATGATTCTCAGTCATAGAACTGCGGTTCGAATCCGCATGGGGATGCTCAAAAAAAGACCTGCCGAACGGCAGGTCTTTTTTGTTGTCGTGATTGCGCACTCTCCGCTTGCGCAGCGGGGGGAGATTTGGTAAACTGCAGGTGTTATGTTTATCGCAGTCATTGCAGGCAGGGTAATTGCAGCGCTCTTTGCGTTCTGCGGCATAGTGAATATCATCAGCTATGCCGGGACCGTGACGCGCAGCATGGGCTATTTCAAGTTTATAGAGGACCTGGCGGGAGCGGCATGGCCGCTGGCCGCCGCAGCAGCGGTGTGGATTCTGGTGGAGGTGCTGCTGCAGCTGGAGAAGCTGGTGATGCTGAACGAGGCGGCCTCCGTGCCCATGGCCATGCCGCGCAAGGCCAAGAGCACCCCTGCCCCGGCACCCGCCAAGGGCGGCGTGCGCAAGAGCGAGGCAGCCCCCAGCTATTTCAACGCCCCCGCCCAGCCGGAGCCGCAGGAGACACCCGCCCCGGCACCCGCACAGGAAATCCCCGCCCCTGCCCCGGCACCCAAACCGGCAGACCAGGAAGGCGGCAGCTTTTTCAAGTGCTGAACCTGCCATGGCGGAACTACCCCGGGAAGCCGAGCAGGCCCTGACCCGGCTGCTGCACCTGCACAGCGGTGAGCAGCCGGGGGATGCCGCGTGGGAGCCGGTGGCAGCCGGTGCCTCCGGCCGCTGCATAGCGCGCTGCGGCAGCTGCCTGGGTATCTACTGGACGGCGGACCGGGCGGACAACAATTCCTTCCTTCCCGCCGCGCACGGGCTGGCCGCGCACGGCATGCACGTGCCGGAGGTGCTGGCAGAGGCGGACTACGGCCGGGGCTGCGGCGCCTGCCTGGTGCAGGATTTGGGGCGGCAGGACCTGCTCTCCCTGAAATCCGCCCCTGCGGCAGAGCGCACGGCGGCGTACGAGAGCGCCTTCCGCACCCTGGCGCCGCTGTACGCGCTCACGCCGGACTGGGAGCTGCAGCCGCCGTTTGATACCGCCCTGTACCGCTGGGAGCAGGGCTATTTTGCAGAGCACCTGCTGGGCCGCCACCTGGGGCGGGATGCCGCCGCCTTCATGGCGCGCCCGGAACCCGCCGCCATGGCGGATTGGCTGGCCGCCCTGCCCCGCGTGCCCGTGCACCGCGACTGCCAGAGCCAGAATATCATGCTGCACGGCGGGCACGCCTGGCTGATTGATTTCCAGGGCATGCGCTACGGTCGCTGGGAGTATGACCTGGCATCCCTGCTGTACGATCCCTACATGGACCTGGCAGAGGCGGAGCGAGACCGCCTGCTGCAGCGCTGGCTGGAGATTTCCGGCTGCCGCTGGGATGCCCCCGTGTTCTATGCCTGCGCCATGCAGCGGCTCATGCAGGCCCTGGGCGCCTTCGGCAACATAGGCTACAACCAGGGCAAGGACTGGTACCTGCAGATGATTGAACCCGGCATGCGCGCCCTGCGCCACGCTGCCGCCCACACCCCCGCGGGCTCGCCCGCGCGCCCCGTTGCCCAATGCCTGCTGGAACTCACACAGTGCTGACCCGCCTGCTGTGGGCAGCAGGCACCGCCGCCATGCTCCTGGTGTGGCACCCGGCGCATTCCCTGCGTGCAGACAGCGCGTTCTACCGCTCCTTTTGCTCCCTGACCGGCATCTCCCAGCCGGGAGAGACCGCCACCCTGCAACCCGCCACCGCCGGGCAGCCCCCCCTGCCGCCCAGCCGGGCCAACTGCCCGCTGGCCGTGGCCCTGCTGCTGGATGCGGATTCCTGCAGCGCCTGCTTTGCCTCCATGTCCCCCGGCCCGCAGGAGCTGGCGGTTATCCTGCAAAAACTCTCCTCCACCGGCACGGGCAGCCTGGCGCTTTCCGCCCCCCTGGCCTGGCGGGAGGAGGCCGGCACCATGGGGCGTGAGATGCTTACCGCCGCCCTGGCACGCTTTCCCCGCGCCTGCGTGGGCCTGCGCCCCTGCACCACCGCCCTGCCGGAGCCCGCGCCCGCCGCCCTGGCGCAATACGCCATACCCGCCGCCAATGTGCGCGGCCGCACCGGCGGCCTGCCGCGCGCCAACCGCGCCCTGCCCACCGCCCTGGCAGACAGCCCGGACGCCCTGCCCTTCCCCTGGGCTGCAGACTGGGACGGGCAGGATATCTATACCCGCGTGCCGGAGAGCGCGGAACCACGCTCCATGCCCCTACTCATGCAGTGGGGCCCCCTGGTGGTGCCCACCCTGCCCCTGCGCCTGGCCATGACCCACCGCGGCATCTCCCCGCAGCAGGTCACGGCAGAGCTGGGCCGCAGCATCACCATAGGCCCCCTTACCCTGCCGCTGGACGACTGCGGGCGCGTGCCGCTGGAGGGTGTGCACACGCGCATGCTGGCGCTCACGGAGCTGATGGCGGCAGATTTCCGCGGCACGGGCAGCGCCCCGGTCATCCTGGTGCAGCCCGCGGGGGGAGAAACTGCCACAGGGCGCACCCGCCTGCTGGCGGAGACTGTCTCACGCCTGCTGGATACCCCCGCCCCGCGCCCCGCACAGCCTGCGGCGCCCCCCGGCCCGGTGCTCCGCCCCTTCCCCTTCCCGCGTGATTTCAACACCGCCTTCTGGGCCGCCCTGCTGCTCTGTGAGCTGATGCTGCTGCTGGCTTTCCTGCCCCGCGCCTGGCGCGCCCCCATCCTGGGTGCCGTACCCGCCGCCCTGCTCTGCGCCGCCCACCACCTGGCCACCCTGGGCCTGTACCTGGAAATCACCCCGTTCCTGGTCACCTGGCTGCTCATGGCAGCCGTTTGCACCCTGCCGGGAATCCGCCGGCAGAAAGCCGGACAGGGGGAGTGACGGGGGATGCGTGTTTGAGGGAGGTGGTCGGCCGGGTGGGTGGTGCGGTTGTGTGGTTGAACCACCCGGTAGGTGGAGCGGTTATGGCAGGGGACCACCCCGCCCCGTCTCCGCCAAGGCTACGCCGAGGCCAGCGGAAAGCGGGGTTCCCCTCTAACGACTACGGCGCGGGTCACCACCATAGCTTGCGCTATGGTCTGATAATGGTGTCGTCGCTGAAGCGACTAGTTTTCGCGCGCCTACGGCGCGGAATTTTTACAAATCCTAATCCCTAATCCCTAATCCTTAATCCCTACTGAAGAACAGGCCCGGCCTTCCGGCCGGACCTGCCTGTTTGCACAACTGTTGCCCTGAATCAGAACTTGCCTGCACGGGCCTTCTTGGCCTTGTACTGGCGCACGGTCTTTTTCCACTTGGAAACCATGTTCAGCACGGCACCGCCGCAAGCCTGGTCCACCTTCTTGCCTTTGCCGTCCATGGCCACCATCATGGGGTGCACGTCGGAGTTGGTCTGCTTGTACGGCCAGGGCAGGTCTGTGTTCACCTTGTCCGCCTGCATCACGGGCAGCTTCACCTTCTCATCCTTCATCCAGTCCTTGGTCTCATCGTAGTCGCGGTCCAGACAGATGTAGATGATTTCAATCTCCACGTTCTTGCCGCGGCCGGACTTCTTGCGGATATCCGCAAGCTTCTTCACCATGGCACCATCATTCTGCATGCTGCCGCGGATAATGAAGTAGACCTGGGCCTCACGGGGGCGTTCATCGGTAACCCATCCGCACTTCTCCAGGGCCTGGGCCACCTTGGATTTCTCCTTGGCGCCATCCTCCGGGGCGGCATCGGAATCATCGTTGAAATCCCCGCCCTGCTGGTTGGAGGGCGTGGGCTTGTTGCCCTGGGCCAGCGCAGGTGCGGAGCAGAGACCTGCCAGCAGGGACAGGCCGAGGAGGGAGAGGGCGAGCTTTTTCATGGTGCGTGTTTCAGGTGTATGGTTTATCGGGGTGTGGTGACCTTAGAGGGAGAAGGCATCACAGCAGGGGCAGGCGCCAAGGTTCCACTTGGCCTTGCCGGATTCTGCAATGTGAACCAGGGCGTGGTAGGTGTCCTCCTCGTCCGCGCCCACCTTGGCGGCAATCTCTGCGGCGGTGGCGGGGGTGGCGGAAAGGGCGGCCTCGGCATCCGCCAGCAGCTTCAGGAACACATTGGCGGCCAGCTTGCCGGCCTGCACGCCCGGCTGGTGGTAGGCGTTGATGTGGATAAGGCTGGCATAGAAGCTCACGGCACGCTCAAAGAGGGCGATGAGCTGGCCCAGCGTGTAGGCATTCACGGTGGGGATGGAGATGGTGATGCTCTGGCGGCCGCTCTCTGCCAGGGCCTTGCGCGTGCCGCGCAGGAAGCCCTGCAGGTAGTCTCCGGCGGTGAAATTGCCCTCCACCTTCACGGTATCCGCGGGGGACTGGCGCACCTCGATGAAGGTGACGAAGAAGTTGTTGATACCGTCGCGCAGCTGCTGCACATAGGCGTGCTGGTCCGTGGAGCCCTTGTTGCCGTACACGGAGATACCCTGGTGCACGGTCTTGCCGTCCAGGTCCAGCTCCTTGCCCAGGGATTCCATGATGAGCTGCTGCAGGTACTTGGAGAAGAGCACCAGGCTGTCCTTGTACGGCAGCACCACCATATCCTTGCGGCCGTGGCCCTCACCGGCGGCGTACCAGGCCAGCGCCAGCTTCATGGACATGTTGTTGTCCGTATCCGCCACGCGGGTGCAGGCGTCCATGTCGGCGGCGCCCTTCAGCAGGCTGTCGATATCCACGCCCTGCAGGGCGGCGGGAACCAGGCCCACCACGGAGGTCTCCGACGTGCGGCCGCCCACCCAGTCCTCCATGGGGAAGCGCTTCACCCAGCCCTCTGCCACGGCCACGCGGTCCAGCTTGGAATCCACGCCGGTCACGGCCACGGCCTGCTTGGCAAAGCACACGCCCTTGCTCTCAAAGTAGTTCTGGGCGCACACCATGCCGTTGCGGGTCTCCGGTGTGCCGCCGGACTTGGAGATGACCACAGCCAGCGTCTCCGTGAGCGGCAGGGTCTCCAGCACGCGGTACATGCCGTCCGGGTCCGTGTTGTCCAGGAAACGCATGGCCAGCCCCTGGGCAGGCAGGGCATCCGCCACCAGCTCCGGGCCCAGCGCAGAACCGCCGATGCCGATGACCAGGCAGGTGCTGTACGGCTTGCCGTTCGGCGCGCACACCTTGCCGGAATGCACATCTGCCGCAAAGGCCTTCAAATCTGCCAGCGGGCCGTCGATGGCCGCCTTCAGCTCCGCCGTGGGGGCAATTGCGCTGTTGCGCAGCCAGTAGTGGCCCACCATGCGGTTCTCATCAGGGTTGGCAATCACGCCGCTTTCCAGCGCGGCAATATCCCCGTACGCACGCTCTATGAGCGGCTGCATTTCCTTCAAGTACTCATCCGTGAGCGGAAGCTTGGAAAGATCCAGTGATATACCCATCTGCGGATAACGCAGAAGCTGCTGTGCATAATTTTTCATAGGCGGGAATACTAGCATTTCCACCCCCGCAGTGCAAGCACAAAGACTGCCGCAGGAGCAGACAGCAGCATTTTTTTACTTTACTGAACCGGTCTCTCCCCCCGGCAGGGCTGCAGCACGCTTATTTCATCTTGCCGCGCAAGAGGTCCGCGATGGCGGTGATGGCTTTTGCCAGCTTGGCGTCTCCTCCAAGGGGGGTGGCCGCCCAGCCATCCAGCGTTTCCAGGCAGGATTCCGCCCCTGCACAGCTGCCCATGCGCTCAAGAATGGCACGAAACGCCTTTTTGGAAATTTTCCCTGTAAAACGGGTGGAGAAATCCGCCTCGCCTGCCTTCTGCTTGGCTGCCAAAAGTTCCAGATAGGCAGCAAGCAGCGCCACAGTCACCAGCTCAGGCCTGGAGGAATTGAGCACTTGGGTGGCCTGGGCAAAATGGCGCTTTTGCAATCCGTCCATCACCTTCTTCTCCACAGGGGTCAGCTCCTCCACAAGGGGCGGCACCTCAACCGCCGGATGTCTTTCTTCTTCCTGCGGTGCCGCTGCCTCCTCCGGCTCCGGGGGTGTGCCAGGGGCCAGGCCAGCCGTTTCTGCGGGAAGCGGCACTAACAACTTCCCATCCACCACAGAGCCGAGCTCAAACACGGATTTTTTCAGGCATGCCAGGCGTCGGCCGGCCAAGGAACGGTACTCATCGGCGGAATCGCCTTCTCCCACCAGCAGCAGCGCCTTGTGCGGCGCGCAGCCGGTCAGCAGGCGCGCCTGCAGGGCAACCTTCTCCCCGCACGGCCCCAGGGCAGGCATAATTTCCAGCAAGCCGCCCTGCTCCAGTTCCGTGCAAAAGGCAGCGGCACCATCAGAGAGCAGCCCGCGGGAATGGGAAGGAAAGAGCACGCGTCCGCCCTTGTCCACCACTGCGGCGGCCAGGGAAAACGCCAAGGGAAAGGATGAAAAAGCCTCCATTCCGGCAGCGGTCAGGTAAACCTCACGGAACTCCCCGGCAAGCTGGTAATACTGCTTAGGCATAAAGGGAACCAGCCTGCGCTCCCCCACATACAGCACCTGCACCCCTGGGCAAAACTCCATCACCGCCATGGACAGGTTGAAATCTTGGGTCACCAATCCCAACCCGCCGGAACAGTTCTCCATGCAATAGCAGAATATCTCCTTGTCCGCAGGGCCGCCTATCCCGGTATCACCCCAGGGAATGATTTGCAACTCCTGAATGGCCGCCAGGGCCCGCGCCGGCTCCTCGCTGCGCTCTGCCTCCGGCAAGGTTGGCTGGCTTTCCTGCTGCCGGAGCAGCTCCCGGTGTACTTGGTACGGCACCGCCACCTCATGCCCGGCCTCCACCAGCGGGCGCAGGATTTCCAGGGCATTCGGCTTGCGCAGGGCGCAGGTATCAATGATGTAGACTTGTTTCTGCTCCATTTTTCCCTGACTATAACGGATAGGCGAGTACTGTGTCAAGCTGTTAGGCTCCGCGCATGCATGCGTTGTGTCATGCGCGTGAAAAAGGCGGCACGGCGGGTGTGTATGCTTGACAAAGGGTGAAACTTAGTGCAGAATAACGCCGTTCTGCTGCACCCACGGCAGGGCGCACACTAGAAAGATTATGAAAAAGAGACTGCTCATCACTGCCCTCATGGCTGCAGCCGCCACGCTTGTGACCAGCTCCTGCACGGACGACGCGCAGAAGCCGGACCAGGCAGGCAAGCAAAACACGGAGACGGCCGCACCGAAGGTGCCGGAGGCTCCCACGAATGAGGAAATCAGCCGTGCGGCCACGGAGCTGCTCGGCACGTGCGGGTATGCCACGCCGGGCGCGCTGTCATACGACCTGGTGCCGGCAGAGAACGGCAAGGCCACCCCGGGCAAGCAGGTCATTTCCACCACGCTGAAGATGGTGGTGAAGGAGAACCTTTACAGCAAGGCGAACGCGCCGGAGGAGTTCAACAAGGAGCGCCAGGCCGTGAACGAGGCCGCCAACCTGGCCATCCGCCCGGATTCCGCCTACCTGGTGCAGGTGGGCGCCCCCACGGACCTCATCTCCGAGGAGGACCGCAAGGCCAAGGAGCTGCCGCAGGAGCTGCAGGCCGCCCTGCTGGAGCTGCGTGAGCTGGCAGAGCAGCCCGTGTACAAGAAAGTGGCGGATGCCGGCCAGGAGGTGGAGGTGAGCGCCACGTTCGAGGCCACCTGGGAGAACGGCGCCTGGAGCTTCCGCTCTATGAACCAGAACACCGCCGCCCTGCTGGAGCTGGCGGACTACACCGCAGAGAGCGCCCTGCCGGAGGGTGCCCCCGTGCTCACCCCGGAGTTCACCTCCACCCGCAAGGCGGAAATCACGGAGAAGGTGGCCGCTTTCAACGCCCAGGCCGCCCCCTTCAACCAGGGCCGTGAGGAAGCCGCCCGCCAGAAGCTCACGGAGCTCATGGCCCGCGCGGACGAGGAGGCCAAGCGCACCCAGGAGCAGGTGGACGCCCAGCAGGCAGAGCAGCAGCAGTGGCAGGAAACCTGCACCAAGATGCTGGCCGACGGCAACAACTTTGCCGGTGAATGGACCCGCGGCAAGCACTTCGGGGAGATTACCCTCCACATTGAACAGGCCAAGGTGTTCGACACCTCCATCCAGTTTGTGGGCTCCATCTACGACACCAAGCTGCCGGAGGCCAGCCTGGACATTGCCGGCCGCTGCGAGCTGATGCGCGGCGAGGGCGGTTCCGAGGTGAACATCACCATCTACGACGGCCAGTACGACCCCGACCAGCCCACCGCAGAGGTGTACGACGCCAAGGACGGCATGCTCATCCTGCACCTGGACAACGACGGCAAGCTCAGCGGCGTGATGACCTGCGAATCCTGGGGAGAAGCCCCGGAGAAAGCCTTCTCCGTGCAGCTCACCCCCAAGGCCGCGCAGAAACCCGCCAAGGACACCAAGAAGCGCTGAGCCCGGTCCAAAACCACCCCCTTTCAGCGGCGCAGCCACGGCTGCGCCGCTTTCTTGTCTTCCCCGCGCATAATAGGATTGATTTCCCTGCCTGTTTCGTGTAGAATCCCCGCACCGCCATGTCCAAACCAGCCTTAGGAAAGGGTCTCGGAGCCCTCATTGCCAAGAAAAACGACCTGCCTGCCGCACTGAGCGGCAAGGTGGACGGGGAATCCGTCATCCAGGCCCTTGTCAGTGAGATTGCCACCTGCCCGTTCCAGCCGCGCCGCCATTTCAACGAGCAGCAGATTGCGGAACTGGCGGAATCCATCCGTGAGCGCGGCCTGGTGCAGCCCCTGGTGGTGCGCAAGGTGGACGGCAAGTACGAGCTGATAGCCGGTGAGCGCCGCCTGCGCGCCGTCAAGAAGCTGGGCATGAAGCAGGTGAAGGTCGTCCTCTTTGAGGCCACGGACCAGGAGGTGGCGGAAATCGCCCTCATCGAGAACCTGCAGAGAGAAGACCTGACCCCGCTGGAAGAGGCAGAGCAGTACCGCCTGCTCCAGCACAAATTCGGCATGAAACAAGAGGTCATCGCCAAGCACGTGGGCAAATCCCGCGCCGTGGTGGCCAACATGGTGCGCCTGCTGGACTTGGTGGCAGACGTGCGCGACATGCTGGAGAACAACAAGATTACCGTGGGCCATGCCAAGGTGCTGCTCCAGCTGAAGGACAGCGACCAGCAGCTGCAGGCCGCCAACCGCGTGGAGCGCCAGGGCCTGACCGTGCGCCAGACAGAGCAGCTGGTGCGCAGCATCCTGAACCCCGCCCCCGCGCCGGAACCCGCCCCAGCCCCCGCCCTGCCCGCCCCCGTGGCAAAGGCCTGCAAGCAGCTGGCCAGGAACCTGGGCGCAGAGGTCAGCATCTCCATGAAAGGCAAGTCCGGCGGTGTCATCCAGATTCCCTACGCCGGGCAGGAGGACCTGGAGCGCCTGCTGCAGGCCATGGGCATTTCCGCCAAGCTCTGAACACCCCGCCGCCCATGAAAGGCCGCCCCGTCATTCCCCTGGTACTGGCCGCCCTGCTCTGCTGCTGCGACGACACGCCGCCTCCCCCCCCCGCCACCGCCGCGGCGGAACCGCGCCCCACGGCCCTGGTGGAAAGCCCCGCCTTCTCCGGCGACAACGCCTACGTGCACTGCGCCGCCATCTGCTCCCGCGGCCCGCGCTACAGCGGCTCCCCCGCATACGCCGCCCAGCTGGACTACCTGGAGCAGCAGCTGCATGCCGCCGGCTGGCAGACCTTCCGTGATTCCTTCTCCGCGCCCAACGGCACACCCATGGTCAACCTCCGCGCCACCTTCGGCACCGGGCAGCACACCCGCCCCGTGCTGGTGAGCAGCCATATCGACACCAAGGTGAACATCGCCAAGGACTTTGTCTCTGCGGACGACGGGCCCAGCGGCGCCGCCGTCATGCTGGAATCCGCCAGGCTCCTGGCACAATCCCCCGCCACCGCGGAACAGGTGGAGCTCATCTTCCTGGACGGCGAGGAATCCTTCGCCCGCCGCATGACGGAGGAGGACGGCCTGTACGGCTCCAAGTACGACGTCCGCCGCCGCGCCGGCAAGCTCCCCCGCTACCAGGTGAACCTGGACATGGTGGGCGGCAGGAACAACATCATCGCCATCCCCGCCGTGGATACCTCGCAGCACATGTTCAGCCTGTACCAGGCCGTCATCCGTGAGCTGGGCCTCTCCTTTGACCAGTGGACCGCCTACCCCGGCTCCTACATGGATGACCACCAGCCCTACCTGGATGCCGGGGTGGACAGCCTCAACCTCATCGCCCTCTTTGGCCAGGGGGACTGGTGGCACACGCCGAAGGACAACATGGACCGCATCTCCCCCCGCAAGCTGGGTGAATCCGGCCGCGTGCTCATGGCTCTCCTCTCCCGCCTGACGCAGGTAATGCAGGGAACCACCCCCCAAAGCGGGGTTCCCCTCTAACGACTATCACCCGGGTCACCACCACGGTTTTCCGGCTTCGCTAATGCTACGCCGAGACAGGGCACCGTGGTCTGATTATGGTGACGTCGCCGAGGCGACTAGGAAGAGTGCGGCCTGTGGCCGCACGGCAAAAAAGGCGGGCATAAGCCCACCCCCGTGGCGGCTAAGGCAGCCACGCCATTCCTCGCGCCGAAGGCGCGCGCTTCATAGTCGCTTCAGCGACGTCACCATTTCAAGGCCATAGCGCAAGCTATGGTGGTGACCCGCTTTGCAGGCCTGAGAGGGGAACCCCGCAGAGCGGGGTGGTCCCCTGCATGCACCGCACTACCCGTGCTGCTGATTACCCCAATCCTGCTCCCCCTGCCAGCCCGCTGCCTGCAACCATGCTACGGCAAGGGCGGGGGCAGGTGGGCCAGGATATCCGTGGGGTCCTCCTTCTGCTCCGGTGGGGCGGCGGCGGCCTTTTCCTGCTCCAGCTCGGCCAGGCGGGTATCCTCCACCATGGCCTTGAACTTGTCCGCCTGGGAGTAGGTACCCTCCTCGTCGCGGAAAATCACGGCCAGCCAGTCGCGCTTCTCCTCAATGGTCAGGTGGCGTTTCCTAGGCATGGGGGAGGAAGGAGAAGAGTTTGGCCACGCGGTCCTTGCCGCAGGGGGTAAGGGAAAACCCGCGGTGGCTGCGGTCATGGCACTTCACATAGCCCTGGCGCTCCAGGGTGGTGAGCAGGCTGCTGCAGGTCTGCGGCAGCAGCCCGGTGAGCCGGGCGATATCCGGGGCCTCCGGCAGGCCGGCGGCCACGGCCAGCAGCACCTGGCGGGTGGCGGCGGGCATGTCGTCCCGGTTCAGGCGGGCCAGCAGGCGGCAGGCAAAATCTATGGCTTTCATGGCGTGTGCTATCCCGGCGGGTGAATCAGTCCTTGCGGCCCAGGCTCTGCTTCCAGAGGCGGTAGAGGGGGTGGTCCTCATCGTTGGAATGCTCCTGCACGGCGTTGAAATGGCTGGCCTGCGGCAGGGCAATGCGCTGGTACTCCTCCAGCAGGGCCTGGCGGGTGGTGGTGCTGTTGATGAGCGGAATGCAGAGCTTGCAGGCCAGGCGCACGGCGAAGGCCTCCACAAAGAGCGGGTCGAACAGCTCCGTATCCTCCACATCCGCTATGTAGCGCAGGCGTATATCCCCCGCCGGGCAGAACACGGTGCGGCCGCGCAGGGTCCAGCCGGGGGAGCGCACCTCCAGCACGCGCAGGCAGTCCTGCGGCAGGGCGTGCGGCACGGCATGGCCGGATTCCGCCGCGGCGGCATCCGCGCTGTGCAGGGTGGCCTGCCGCACGGCAAAGCTCCAGCGGTTCACGCAGAGCACCTCTCGCCGCACGGGGTGGTAGTGCATGTAGCACATACGCTGGGGCAGCGTGCCGTTGGCATCTATTCCGGATATGGGGGATTCCCCCAGCTTGCTGAGGGCCAGGTTGCATATATCCACTGCGCTGGGCACAGGGGCGGGCAATGTATCGTTTTCCATCTTTTGTTCACTTGCGCCTGGTTCCGGGCGCGGCTAAAGCATGGCACAGCGCGGGTTGGCAGGCAATGGAGCGCCGCAGGGCCGCCTGACCTGCCCGCCGCAGGCAGGCTGCCGCCCGCCCCGTGCCGGAGATTGGCAAACGCCCCGCGGCAGGGTATGGTGCCGGGCATGAACCACGATGCCCGCGCCCTTGCCGCACGCTACTATGCATCATCCGCCCGCAGCCTGGGGGATGACCTGGCGGCGCTTGCGGCCAACCCGGCGGGCGTGGTGGTATGGCTGCCGGCGCTGGTGGCGCTGCTCAAACCGGTATGCTCCGCCTGCCCCGGGCAGTGGGAGGACCTGCGGCATATCCCCGCCGCGGCAGATGCATGGTACGTGCACCTGCTGGCGGGCAGCCTGCCGCTGGCCCTGCGCCTGGGCCGCGGGCTGCAGTCCCTGCCCCTGCTCTGCTTCCGCCGCGGCCTCCGCAACCCCGCCCCGCACATTCACGCCTGGCGGCACTTTGTCCATAACCCAGATACCATAGAAAGACACACCCACCATGGGATTCACTAAACCCTCCGCAGCGCCCGCCGCCGCCACCAACCCCATTCCCGTGACCACCTACACGGATACGCAGGAAACCACGCGGGACTACAACAGCCGGAACAGCCGCCGCCGCGGCCTGCTCTCCACCATCCTGAACGCCAATGCCGACCCCGCGCGGCAGCAGCAGCAGCAGGAAAACAACACCACCCTGGGCTGATGAACGACCTGCTCCGCACCTACAACAGCCTGAAGGCCGCACGCGCCCCCTGGGATTCCTGGTGGGAGACCCTGCGCCGCTACGTGCTGCCCGCCCGGCAGGAGGACGGGGAGGACACCGCGCCGGGCGCTTCCTCCTTCCGCGGCCTGGGGGATACCACCGCCGTGGAGGCCTGCCAGAAACTGGCCAGCGGCCACATGAGCTACATTACCCCCGGCCATGAGCTGTGGTTCAAATGGAGCTGCGCAGACCCGGATGCCGGGGACGAGGCCGAATCCTGGTTCAACCGCTGCTCAGAGATTGCCAATGCGGAACTGGCGCGCAGCAATTTCTACACGGAGCTGCACGAGTGTTTCCTGGACCGCGTGGGCCTGGGCACCGGCTGCCTGTTCTGCAGCAGCGCGCGCCGCGGCGGCCTGCTGTTCCGCCACATCCCCTGCGGCCGCTTTGTCTGTGCAGAGGATGACGAGGGCACGGTGGACACCTTCATGCGGGAATTCACCCTCACCCCGCACCAGGCCGCCGCCCAGTTCGGCAAGAAAGCCCTGGGCCCGCGCGCACGCGCCCTGCTGGATTCCGGGGCAGACCCGCACCTGGGCCGCCTGGCCTTCCTGCACGTGGTGCGCCCCCGCCACCGCCGCAACCCCAGGCGCACGGATGCCCGCAACATGCCCTTCGAGAGCCTGTACTACAGCCTGGACGACCACTGCACCGTGGAGGAGGGCGGCTACCGGGAAATGCCCTACATGGTCACCCGTTTCCTGCGCTGGGGGGAAGGCCCGTACGGCCTGGCACCCGCCCGCCTGGTGTACCCGGATATCCGCCAGGCTCAGTTCCTGAACCGCATCCTGGACATGCTGGGAGAGGTGGCCGCCTTCCCCCGCATCCTGGAGCTCGCCAACCAATCCGGGGAGGTGGACCTGCGCGCCGGCGGCCGCACCCTCATCAACCCGGAGAGCGCCAGCCTGGGCTTCCCCAGGGAGTGGGCCACCTCCGGCCGCTATGATGTGGGCATGGACCGCCTGCGCCAGAAGCAGGAATCCATCAACCGCGCCTTCTTTGTGCCCATGCTGGAGCTCTGGAGCGAGCGCAAGCAGCAGATGAGCGCCGCAGAGGTGTACGCGCGGGAGAATGAGCGCGTCATGCTCTTCTCACCCTCCTTCACCCTGTTCACCAGTGATTTCCGCCCGCTCATGGAACGCGTGTTCGCCCTGCTCTTCCGCATGGGCTGCTTCCCCCGCCCGCCCGCAAGCGCCCTGCGCACCAACGCACGCGGGGAAACGGAACTGGCAGAGCCCCGCGTGGTCTACCAGGGCCGCATTGCCACCATCATGCGCCGCCTGCAGGCAGAGGGCATGGAGCGCACCCTGCAGCGCCTGCAGGCCATGGCTGCCATGGATCCCGCCGTGGCAGACCACGTGGACCTGGACCGCGCCTTCCGCCTCAGCGCCCGCCTGGATGGCGTGCCGGAGGAAATCCTGCGCCCGGAAAGCTCCGTGAAGCGCATGCGCCGCCGGCGGGAGGCAGACGCCGCCGCCCTGGCCGCACAGCAGGAAAGCCCCGCCCCCGCAACCGCCAGCCCCGCCGCACCACGCCCATGATCTACCCCCGCAACCCCGCCGCAGAACAGGCACGCCGGAACCGCCGCCTGCTCCTGGCCGCCTTCGGCACACCCATCGGCCAAAAGGCCCTGGAGCACCTGGAGCAGCGGTTTGAGACCCACCTGCCCGTTTTCCAGGGCAAGCCCGGCTGCTATGACCCGCTGGATGCCATGCGCCGTGACGCCCACCGGGAAGTATTCCTTGTCATCCGCAGCCAGCTGGAGCTGGCCCGGGTGGAAGCCAAACAAGAACTAGAACAAGACAATGAACACCAACAAGAACAATGACGATACGGCCCCCGCTGCCGATGCAACCGGGAATGCCGCCCCCATGCCGGAACCCGCCGCCCCCGCCCTCCTGGCAGAGGACGGCGCCTTCTCCCCGGACTGGTTCTCCCGGTTCGAGGACCTGCGCCCCTACGCCGCCACCCTGGCCAAATTCCGCCGCCCGGAGGCCCTGGCCAAGAGCTACGCCAACCTGGAGCGCATGAAGGGCTACCCCGACACCGCCGACGAGCCCCGCATGCAGGCATTCCGCACCGCCGTGGGCCTGCCCGCCACCGCAGAGGAATTCTGCATCACCCGCCCGGAGGACACCCCGGATGAAATCTGGGACCCCCGCCTGGCGGATTCCCTCTCCCGCGTCGCCTTTGACTACGGCGTGCCACCCAAGGCCATGCAGGCCCTGGTGGACCGCTACGCCCAGGAGGGCCGCCATTTCCTGCAAGACTACCGGCGCAGCACACAGGCCGCCGTGGAGGCCGCAGAGGCAGACCTGCAGCAGGAGTGGGGCCATGAGTATGATGCCAACATGGCCACCGTGGCCAAGTTCCTGGAAACCTCCGGCCGCCGCGCCGGCGTGGATGTGCAGGAACTCGCGGAAAACCCCGCCCTGCGCGCCAATGCGGATTTCGCACGCCTCTTGCTGGAGCTCGCCCGCCAGGGGCAGGAGGCTCCCATGCACCAGGGCCCGCCCGCAGACGACCGCGACGAGGCCCACCGCATCGCCCATGACCCCGCACACCCACTGCATGATGCCTACATGCACGCCAACCACCCCCGCCACCGCTACGCAAATGAGCAGTACGACCGCCTAGCCTTCGGCCGCTCGCTCCGCTAACCCTTCACCTGCCCCGTGCAGGTCTTGGTAGTGATGATGAAAACCGGCAGGGGCCGCCAGGCCCCTGCCGGAAATGGCGGATAGTTATGCAGGGGACCGGACCGCTCCGCCGAGGCATGCGGGCAACGGGGTTTCCCTCTAACGACTGCATAGCGGGTCACCACCACGGTTTCCCGGCTTCGCGTCTCGCTGGCGCTCGCTTGCTACGCCGAGACAGGCCGCCGTGGGGTCGCTACAAGATACGTTGCCAAGGCGACTAGGGGACGCGCGCCTGCGGCGCAGGGATGGCGGACGGGCGGGACAATCCCGCCCGCATGATTCATAACTTGAACAAAACATCCGCCCGTGCTTCAAACACGGGCGGATGCACTAAAAACGCAGTAGCGCTAGCCTTACTTCCTGCGGCGGCGGACGCAAAGCCCGGCCAACGCCAGCAGCGAAAGCGTGCCCGTGGCAGGTTCCGGAACAGGAGACGGCTGGGGAGGAGAAGCGACGGCATAGTCGCTATTAAGCAGAGTAGAAAGTGCATTTGCGCCACCGCCACTCCCATTCAGATTACCATTAAAAGTAACAGAACTCACATCTATGTAATCTTCAGATGTTTTATCCCAGCGAGCAAGCACAACGCTTTGCAAATTATTGCTCTTAAGTGCGGTTACACGATATACCACGTCTTTGTCAATAACCAGCGCATTCCCATCTGTACCCATAAATGTTGCGCTCCGGTCGGAGGCACGATCAGGAGTGAAAGTGGTATTGGATTTAATAACTGCCTTGGAACCATCCCAAGCATCTGCGATTGCACCTGCACCTAACGTCAGGGTAATGGCTGAATTTTCGCCAGTCACGTTGAATTTCATCCCATCTGTATACAGATTACTATCGGTAAACGTAAAGTACTGGAGAGTCAGTACGCGTCCGTCTGCGATAGGATCAGTTGACCCAATTTCAAAATAGAACTGGTACGAGGTAGGGCTACTGGCATCATACTCAGCAGGATAATCCTGAGCAGCCATGGACACGCTGGCAAGAGCCATCAGTGCTATCAGTGTCTTTTTCATGTTTATCTCTTTCTAGTTTGTTGTTAACTGGACCCACCGACGCGCCTTCTTGCGCAATGAATGCCACGTCCAGCAGCTCCGGGCGTAGTGTACAGTATTGGCAATACTGTACACTTTTTCATTTTCTTATCAATTGATATTGAATACGATTTTCCGATATATGCCATTTCACTCGCAGGCTTCCCGTTTCATCGAAACCAGCATAAATAGAAAAAACGAAGAGTTGCCACCGTTTTGTCTTGCATACAGCCTTGGCAATGCTGTATGCGCTCGAGCTAACATAACGCATTGAAATAGAATCGTGTTTCATATATCTCCTTGTTTCACTTATTGTTTTGTTAAAGGCGGTCGATAGCCTCCAAAATGCAGTTTTTTTCATGTATTGCTAACTTTTTGCTTGCTACAGTATTGCCAATACTGTATACTTGCCATCGTGCGTGTCAGGGGATGAGCTGTCCAATGCGCGAGGGCAGGATTCCCCTGACACGCACCACATAAACACTAACTCAATACTTTACATGAAAAAGACTCTTGCAATACTCTTGGCTATGGGGACAGCAGCCTTAGCCGGGACCACGAACGTGGGCACCGCTACATGGAATGCGAACCAGATTAACGGTTATACCAGCGAGGATGTCATCAATCATACAGGGAACTCGGACTTGACCCTTTCTGGCGGGCCTGGTGGTGCGGTTCCCCACAATTTGACAGGAGATCCCACTTCCACCCTGAAAGCCCAGTTGAACCTGACCCAAAACAACTCCAATGTGAAAATCCAAGAAGGTGTCATCACTCTGCAGAAAGTGAACTACAACCCGGATTTGGAATATGTCTTAGGCTTCAAGAACGGCAAAGACCTGACTATCGAGTCTCTGACGGGAGGTGCAGGGTCCACAGTGCGCTTCCGTCGAGAGAACGGGGATGGGGGCTCCATCAACTTCACGAACCTGACAGGGGCTAACAGCTTCAGCGGCACAATTGCCATGGCTCACGCTGGCACGGGTTCCAATACAGGCACAAACTACCTTGTACTCAGCAATTCTGATGCAGTAAGCAATGCCAATCTCAAGTTTGAACAGGCATCAGGCAATGGAAAGAGCATTGTGCAACTCAATGTTGCAGAGGCTTCTGTGAAATCACTCTCAGGAGTGAACGGCAACATTCAGCTCTGCAATTTGGCGGGCAACAACGGTGTGACTGCTGCAACGTTGACAATTACGCAAGGTTCAGAGGCATCCTTTTCAGGAGAAATTGGTGCGGGCGTGACCCTGGTAGTGGCCGAGGGTGCCTCTCAGAAATTCGGCAATGTGACCATGACCTCCCCCAAACTGGTGGTGAATGGTACGATGACAATCGAGCAGCAATCAGGCACGACGTATGCTGCCGACTCCCTGACTCTTGCTGGAGGAGCTACATTTACCCTTGGTAGCGAGTCCGACCATTCCGGACGAAAACTTACGGCTACGGTTCTGACGGTGAATGCTACGAACGCTGCTGCCACTACGCTGAATGCGGACTTGGATTTGAACTCCACAACAAAGCTGACCATGAATGGTGTCCTGACACTGGGGTGCGACCTAGACTTGGGTAAGGGCGATGTGGAATTGGCTGGCTCCCTGTTGCAGCAGCTTCTGGATTCGGAAGGTAGCAGCGCAATTACTCTTTTCAATGGTGTGGATACAATGAAGGGCAGCACCAATCCTTCCCAGATGTCTGCGGCTTCCGTGTTCTCGAACCGTGAATTAGTTGACAGCGAGGGGATAACCTACACTGTTACTTATGCTAACGAGCAGGTTTCCTTGGTGAAGACCGTTTCCGACCCGGCAGTTCCGGAGCCCGCCACGGGTTCCCTCTCCCTGCTGGCCCTGGCAGGTCTCTGCGCCCGCCGCCGCCGCAAGTAAGCATACGGTGCTTCCGCGATACAACATTCCCAAACGGCCCGGCACCCTGCCGGGCCGTTTCTGCTTTTCCGGCGGCACCGCCCCCCGCGCCCCTTTGGGGCGCGCTCTATTCCAAATCGTAAATAGTACCTAGTCCCCAATTATTCGGAGCTGTTAATATCCCCTTGGCATGTGTACAATACGCACATGC
>JAUNQN010000059.1 GCA_030536145.1 Akkermansia sp. | reverse complement strand
TGCCTGCCCGTCATCAGTCCACCGAATGCCTGCAGGGCACTCGTTGAATGCTTACAAAGAAATTGTTATTCGGAGTAAAATACTTGCGCGCGTATGCACTATTTGATTATGACGTAAAATTAACTTGTACTAAAGATAACTATAGTATACCACTTATAAAACATCGATTTTTTTTTAATTTATGTTTAAAAATATGTTCTTTAGGTGCGTTATTTTAGGGATTGTAACAACAAACTCATGTGTGTATCAAACGCATAAACAATGCATTGATATTTTGTTTGCAAGTGATTACATGTGTTCCAAACACGATCTTTGCAAAGATGTAACAATTGATCGTCATTATGAATGCGAACTAAGTCAATTAAATGCACTATTAGAAAAAGAACTAAAGAAATTTGATAAGGAATATAATAATACACTCATAGAATTTCTAACACCATCTCATTCTTTTTATTTAGAGTTAACTAAAAAAGGAAATGGACATCTATACATTCCTGTTTCTCAAACACAATTCTTTGCTATTAAGGTCTATGATTCATGTGATGATACAGATATATTTACACCTCATCAAGCTTCAATATGTATTAAAGATATAAACCAAGATGGCTTACTCGATATTCATATAAAATTCAACCTACACCACCTAAACGGTACGGTCTATTGTATTAACAGGTTTTTCTTACAAAAAGACACTGGTTTTTGTGAATTAATTGAATAGAATCAAATAACATAAAATCATAATTATCTCGTAGCATGGTTATGTGACAGTACTAAGGTCTTGTAGCTAAAATCTTGAAGTTGCAGTAAACAAATTAGGTATTATGTATCGTGTTTGGCTATTTGGCACACTATGGTTTCATATCTCTCTATTGCTGCCCAGTTTATGCCCAATATACATGGTGTTTCGTTGATGCTTACATAGAAAGTGTGTGGTGTTCCAACCCTCCTATAATACGCCCGCACGGGGGATGCACAAGGGAAAATGAAAAAAGTGTGATTTCTTGCATGACCCCGGGTCAGGCCGGCAGAAGGCGGACGATGCGGTCTGCGCGGGGCAGGGTGATGGTGACGGTGGTGCCGGTTCCTTCCTTGGAGGCGAAGGCGAGGGAGCCGCCATGGTCTTTCACGATGCGGCGGACGATGAGGAGGCCGAGGCCGTGGCCCTTTTTCTTGGTGGTGCGGAAGGGCTCGTACATGGAGCCCATGACCTCGTGCGAGATGCCGGAGCCGGTATCGCTGATGATGATGCGGACCTCTGAATCGCTGTGGTCCGTGGCGATGAAGATGCCGCCGCTATCCCCGGGGATGGATTGGTAGGCGTTGCGGATGAGGTTGTAGAAGGCCTGGAAGAGCTGGGTGGCATCCGCAGAGAGCTCCGGCTGGGCCTCGTCCAGCTCCGTGTGCACGGCAATGCCGCGCGGGGCAATCTCCGGGGTGAGCACATCCAGCACCTTGCGGATGATTTCCGCCAGGTCCACGGGCTCCCGCTGCAGGCGGGTGGGGCGCATGGATTGCAGGAACTGCTTGAGCAGGGTATCCAGGCGGCGGGTTTCCCCCAGGGCGTCCTCCAGCAGGGGGAGCAGGCCTTGCTGCGCGTCTGCGGGCAGTTTGCGGAGCTTGCGCTGCAGCAGCTGCAGGTTCAGGCCCAGGGAGTTGAGCGGGTTGCCTATTTCATGGGCCACGGCGCTGGAAAGGTAGCTGAGCAGGTTCATCTGCTCCGCCTCCGCGTCCTCCTCGCCCTGCATGCGGGTCTCGGTGTCGTCGTGGATGAGCAGCAGGTACTCCGCGCCCTCCCCCACGGGGGTCATCAGGAAATTGTAGTGCCGGGGCTCCGGGTAGTTCACCTGCAGGTCACGGCTCATGGCCACGCCGCTGTCCTTCAGCTCGTCCCAGCGGCAGGTGCCGCCCACCAGCACCTCGAACGGCACGCTGAGCAGCTCATGCACCGGGCGGGCGTATATCTGCCCGGCGGCGCGGTTGGCCAGCTGGGCCTTGCCCTCGCGGTCAAAGAGCACCAGGCCGTCCCGCAGGGCATCGAATACGTCCTGCAGCAGCCCCTTGTCTGCGGCCATGCGCAGGAACACGCGCCGCAGGTCCTCTGTCTCCAGGCTGTCCAGGCGTGCGATGACCTTTTCGAATGCGTCCTTTCTCATGGCGGCGGGGGCAGGGGGTGGGAAATCAGAAGTTGAGCTCCAGCGTGCAGAATCCGGAGGGCACGGGGAAGCGGAAGACGCGCTTTTCATCAAAGCGGCCGTGGGTTTCCCTGCCGTCTGCAAAGGCGCGCGGTGCGGCATCCTGCGGCAGGCCGTGCAGGGCCACGGTGAATTCCGCGCGCGGGGCGGGCATGCTGCCGCTGCGGCCTGCGCGCAGGGTGAACCCGCGGGCGGTGGAGCGGTAGCGGAACTCATGCAGCAGGTAGGCGCCGAAGTGCTCTGCCTCCGGGCCGTCCCCGGCGTCCTCGTACAGGCGGCTGCTTTCCTCTGTGTCCGGCGCCCACCACAGGTCCAGCGTGCAGGGCGGCGCCGGCAGCTCACCCACGTACTGCTGCACGGGCCAGCGGGGAACCACGCAGCCGGCCTTTACCAATACGGGAATGTGGCTCATGGGCGTGGGGGTGATGAATTCCGTGTTGCTCACGGGCACGGGGCGGTCCGTGTGGTAGCAGTACCAGGTGCCGGGCGGCACAAAGAGCTTCTGCTCGCTCTGCCCCTTGTAGTGCACGGGGATGACGTACAGGGCATCCCCCAGGAAGAATTCCGTGCCGCGCCAGTACATGTCCGTGTTCTCATGCAGCATGAGCGCCAGGGAGCGGATGACCGGCACGCCGGTGCTGTGGTACAGGTGGAACTGGGTGTAGATGTAGGGCAGCAGGCGGTAGCGGTCCTCTATGGCCTTGCGCACCAGGTCCTCCACCATGTCGCCGAAGCACCAGGGCTCCTGCCCGCCGAATTCTCCGTTGTTGTGGTTGCGGAAGAATACATGGAAGGCGGCCATCTGCATCCAGCGGCAGAAGAGCTCCGGCGTGGGGTGGCCCAGGAAACCGCCCGTATCCGCCCCGCAGAAGGAGACCCCGCTGGCGGAAAGGCGCTGCACCATGCCGTTGGCCATCTGCAGGTTCTCCCAGTCGGAATCGTTGTCTCCCGTCCAGGTGGCGGCCCAGCGCTGCAGCCCGGCAAACCCCGCGCGGGAGAGCACGAATGGCCGGCGCTGCGGCGCGCTCTGCTCCATGCCGCGGCGCGTGGCCTGCGCCATGCACTGGCCGTACACGTTGTGCGCCTTCAGGTGGGAGCAGGAGTAGCCGTCGAAGGCGTGGCGCGTGTCGTCCGGGAACGTCTTGTCCGGGAACATGGCCGGCTCGTTCATGTCCGTCCATATCCCGCGCACGCCGTACTCCGCCACCTGGCGGTGGAAGAGCCCCGCCCACCACTTGCGCGTATCCGGGCTGGTGAAATCCGGGAAATTGCACTCCCCCGGCCACACGGTGCCGTGGAGCAGGGCGCCATCGTGCCGGCGGCAGAACACATTGCGCTCAAACCCGCTGCGCCACACATAGTTGTTGGGGTTGATCTTGATACCCGGGTCCACAATGCAGACCACCTTGAACCCCTGGTCCCCCAGGCGGCGGATCATGCCGGGCGGGTCCGGGAAACTGGTGCGGTCCCAGGTGAGCGCCTGGTACTCCTTCATGTGGTGGATATCCAGGTGGATGGAATCACAGGGAATGCGGCGGCGGCGCATCTCGTCCGCCAGGTCCTGCACCATCTGCTCCGGGTAGTAGCTCCACTTGCTCTGGTGGTAGCCCAGCGCCCACAGGGGCGGCATGGGCGGCAGCCCCGTGAGCCGGGTGTACGTGGCCACGGTATCCACCGCATCACGCCCCAGGATAAAGTAGTAGTCCATCACCCCGCCGTCTGCGCCGAAAAGCAGCAGGTCCGGCCGCTCCCGCCCGAAATCAAAGTAGGAGCGCATGGTGTTGTCGAAAAAGATGCCGTACTGCCGCCCCTCGTTCAGGCACACAAAGAAGGGGATGCTCTTGTAGAGCGGGTCGCTGGCGGGGGTGAACTTGTAGTGGTCCGCGCCCCACATCTCCAGGCGGCGCCCGCGCAGGTTCAGCTTGCCCGGCTTGTCCCCCAGGCCGAAGAAGTGCGCCTTCTCCGGCATCTTCTTGCGTACCCACACCAGGTCCTCCCCGGTGCGGTCGTTCAGGCGGTGGCCGAATCCCTCGCCATCCGCGCACAGGCACACGCCCTCCGCATCATAGAACTCCAGGCCGCCGTCTGCCAGGCGTATGCGCAGGGTGAGCCGCGCGGTGGCCACCTGCAGGTACTCCTCATGCGCCTCTGCCGCCAGCGGCGGGGGCTCCGGGCGGTACTCCGGCGCGCGGCCGTAGCTGGGTATGTCCTCAAAGACCGGGCCGGTCACATAGCGGCAGCGCACCAGCCCCTCCTCCAGGAAGGACAAGCGCAGTCGGCTGCAGGGCAACACCACCTCCAAGGTGTGCTGTGATACCCACACCGTCTTCTCCACGCGGGTCTGTGGCAACGTGCTCACGGCTTGCCTGCCTCTGCTCCTGCCTCTCTACCTGCCTGTTGCGGCCTAACCCGGGGGCCACTGCATGGAGCGGCCGCCAATGATGTGGATATGGAGGTGCGGCACGGTCTGCCCGCCGTCCTCCCCGGTGTTCATCACCGTGCGGAATCCGCCCTCTGCAATGCCCTGCGCGCGGGCAATCTCGCCCACCTTCAGCATCAGGTGCGCCAGCAGCGCGGCATCCTCCGCCGTGGCGCAGGCTATATCGCGTATCGGCTTGCGCGGCACCAGCAGCACATGCACCGGCGCAGAGGGGGATATATCCCGGAACGCCACGCACAGCTCGTCCTCGTACACCATGTCGGACGGTATTTCCTTGTCGGCTATTTTCTGGAAGAGTGTCTTTTCCATAGCAGCGCCTATGTTAGCACAGCGCGCCGGGTTTGTAAAACGCTAAATGCGCGCCCCGCAGCGGAGATGCGGAAATACGCGCGCCTGCGGCGCGTGGAATGGGGGGCGCACCAATCGTGCGGGGTTACAGGCCCAGCCAGTTGTTGAGGATTTCCACGGCGGCGGCCTGGTCTATGATGGGCTTGAAGTTCTTGGCCTTCTTGCCGGCGGCGTGCAGTTTTTCCTGGGCCACGGTGGTGGTCAGGAATTCATCCACATAGACTAGGGGGAGCTCCGGCAGGCGGGCGTGGAGCTTGTCGCCAAAGGCGCGCACCTTGGCGCAGGCGGTTCCTTCCGTGCCGTCCAGGCGCAGGGGCAGGCCCAGCACCAGGGTGCGGATGCCGCGCTCCTGCACCAGGTGGGCGATGCGCTCCAGGGGCTCCGTGCGGTCCAGGTGGATGCTTTCCACGGGGTGGGCCAGGATGCCGCAGGGATCCGTGGCGGCGATGCCGATGCGGGCCTGGCCGAAATCTATGCCGAGGGCGGGGTGCATGGTGCGGGTCAGAGCAGGTTTTCCGGGAGTTTGGCCACCACGTTCTTGATGGCGTCGGCCTGGCTCCTGCGTGCCACCAGCAGGGCATCCCCGGTGTCCACCACAATGAGGTCGTCCACGCCCACGAGCGCCACCTGCTTGCCTGAATCCGTGAAGACGATGTTGTTTGAGGCGGAGACGGACTCCAGGGGGCCGTTGGCCACGTTGGCCTCGCCCTTGTCCGGCAGGTACTTGCCCACGGAAATCCAGGAGCCCACGTCATCCCAGTCGAAGGTGGCCTCGAAGTTCAGCACGCGGTCTGCCTTTTCCAGCAGGGCAAAGTCTATGGAGATGGGGGTGAGAGCGGGGAATTCCCGGGTGATGAACCGTGGGGTGTCCGCGGCGGCGGCCAGGCGGTCGATGAACCCTGCCAGCTCCGGGGCGTGGGCGTCCAGCTGGGCGCGCACGTGGGCCACGTTCCAGATGAACATGCCGGCGTTCCATGAGAAGTTGCCGCTCTGCAGGTACTGCTGCGCGGTGGCGGTGTCGGGTTTCTCGCGGAAGCGCACTACCTCATAGCAGTTGTGGGTGAGTGTGGGGTCCTGCAGCTTGCCTGCGCGCTCAATGTAGCCGTACCCGGGGCAGGGCCAGGTGGGCTTGATGCCGATGGTGATGAGGGCCTGCTCCCGGTCTGCCAGGTCCAGTGCTTCCCCGGCCAGGGATTGGAAGGCGGGGGTATCCGTGATGAGGGAATCACTGGGGATGACAATCATGCTGGCCTGCGGGTTCCGTGCGGCCACCAGGCCCACGCCCAGAGCCACGGCGGGCGCGGTATCACGCCGCGCGGGCTCTGCCACGATGTTTTGCGCCGGAAGCTCCGCGGCCTGGCGGCGCACCTCCGCCTCCTGCAGGTGGTTGGTCAGGATAAAGATGTTCTCTGCGGGCACGATGCCTTTCAGGCGCGCGATGGCCTGGCGCAGCATGGTTCCCTGGCCGAAGAGGTCCAGGAGCTGCTTGGGCTTGGCGTTGCGGGAAAGGGGCCAGAAGCGCGTGCCGCTTCCGCCTGCAAGGATGAGCGCGTAGTGTTCCATGCGCACAGTATAGCCGCAGCCCAGCCTTGCGTCAAGGGGACCCTGTGGGAAAATCACACACCGGGCGGGCTTGGCCCGCTCTCCGTCATTGACAAACAGCGGGCGGCGTGTTAGGCTCTGTGCATGCGTTTTCTCCTTCCCCTGACATGCGTTCTGAGCCTGGGCCTGCTGACCCAGTGTGCCTCCCACAAGGTTGCCAAGGATACTGCTGCGCCGAATGCCGCCGATGCGGCCAAGGTGCAGAAGAAGGGCTGGTTCAGCCAGAACAAGCCGGATACCGCGGCAGATACCAAGCCGGAGGAGAAGAAGGACGAAAAGAAAGAGGAGGAGAAGAAGCCGCAGAAGACCGAGGCGGAGCGCATTGCCGAGGCGAAGAAGAACATGGTGCCGGGCGTGGCCAAGCGAATCGACATCAACCTTTCCACGCAGCGCGGCAAGCTGCTGCAGGGTGGGAAGGAGCTGTACAGCTTTGCGGTGTGCTCCGGCAAGAAATCCACCCCCACGCCCACCGGCTCCTACAGTATCCTGGAGAAGGACCGCCACCATTCCTCCAACCTGTACCCGAATTCCCCCATGCCGTATTTCATGCGCCTTACATGGGATGGCGTGGGGCTGCACCAGGGGCCCATGCGCTCCAGGCCGTCCTCCCACGGCTGTATCCGCCTTTCCCGCTCCACGGCGGCGTTCCTCTTTTCCGTGTGCCCCGGCGGCACCTCTGTGAAGGTTCACAAGTAAGGCATGCGGATTGCTGTGCTAGTGCTGGCTGCCCTGGGGCTTGCCGCCTGCGGTGATGGCGGCAGCTCTGCGGAGCGCGCGTCCCGCCAGGGCATGCTGCTGGTGGGCAACAACCAGGAGCCCCAGAACCTGGACCCGCACAAGGCCACCGCCGTGGCAGACGGCAAGATTATCTCCGCCATGCTGGAGGGGCTGGTGCGCCCGGACCCGCAGGATGATGCCGCCGTGCACCCCGGCATGGCGGAAAGCTGGGAGCACAATGCGGACGCCAGCGAGTGGACGTTCCACCTGCGGCATGCGCAGTGGAGCGACGGCAAGCCCGTGACGGCGCGTGACTTTGTGTACGCGTACCGGCGCCTGCTGCACCCGCAGTACGGCGGCAAGTACGCGGAGATGCTCTACCCCATCCGCAATGCGGAGCGGTACAATCGCGGGGAATGCCCGTGGGAGGAGGTGGGCGTATCCGCGCCGGACGACTACACGCTGCGGCTTTCCCTGGGCGGGCCCACGCCGCACCTGCCGAACCTGCTGCTGCACTATACTTGGTACCCTGTGCCGGCGCATGCGGTGGAGGCCGCGGGCGGCATGCTGGACCGCCGCAGCCTGTGGACGCGTGCGGGAGCCTGGGTGGGCAACGGCGCGTATGTGCTGGCGGGCCACCGGTTCAACGACTACCTGGAGGTGCGCCCCAATCCCCGCTACTGGCGCGCGGCAGAGGTGCGCAACCGCGGTATCCGTTTCCTGCCCATTGTGAACGGCTACACGGAAACCCGCATGTTCATGGGCGGCAAGCTGCACATTACCAACAACGTGCCGCCGGAACTCATCTCCATGGCGCGCAGCCGCGCCCCGCAGCTTTTCTGCAAGGACCCGTACTACTGCACCATCTTCTACCGCCTGAACACCACGCGCCCGCCGCTGGACAACCCGCTGGTGCGCCGCGCGCTCTCCCTGGCGGTGGACCGCGCCGCCCTGGTGGCCGACGTGGTGCGCGGCGCCGGGATTCCCGCCTATACCTTCACCCCGCCCGGGGCCGGCTATGAGCTGCCCGCCGGGGAGGATGCCGCCATGGACCAGGCCGCGCGCACGCGCCTGGCGCAGCAGCTGCTGGCGCAGGCCGGCTACCCCGGCGGCAAGGGCTTTCCCGCGCTGGAGGTCATGACGACCTCCCGGGACGTGCAGCGGGTGATGGCGGAGACCATGCAGGCCATGTGGCAGGAGAACCTGGGTATCCACGTGGAGATACGCTCCTGCGAGTGGACGGCCTACAAATCCGCCCAGCAGAATATGGAGTATGACATATCCTCCTCCTCCTGGAGCGGGGATTACCTGGACCCCGCCACCTTTGTGGAGCTGTGGCGCGGGGGCGGCGGCAACAACTGCACCGGCTGGCAGGGCGCGGAGTGCGATGCAGCCCTGCGGGAGGCCGCGCAGGCCGCCACGCCGGAGACACGCCGCGCCGCCCTGGCGCGCGCGGAGCAGTACATGCTGCGGGAGTACCCCGTTATCCCCCTCTACTGGAGCCGCCGCACCTACCTGAAGGCAGCGGACGTGCGCGGCTGGTACCCGCTGCTGCTGGACAACCACCCCCTGGATGCCGTGGAAGTGGGGCACCGTGACACGCCATGATACGCATGCTCCTGAAACGCCTGGGCCAGGGCCTGCTGGTCATCCTGGTCCTGCAGACCATCACCTTTTTCCTGGTGCGCCGCCTGCCGGGCAATCCCTTCCTGGGGGACCGCAAGCTGCCGGACCACGTGATGGCTCAGCTGAACTCCCTGTACGGGCTGGACCAGGGCGCCTGGGTGCAGTACCTGAACTACTGGAAGGGTATCCTGCTGCACGGGGATTTCGGCCCCTCCCTGGTGCGGGAGGGCGTGCAGGTGAGCGAGATTATAGCCCAGGCATTCCCCGTATCCCTGTGGCTGGG
The DNA here is from genome assembly GCA_030536145.1 of Akkermansia sp. Taxonomy (GTDB): domain Bacteria; phylum Verrucomicrobiota; class Verrucomicrobiia; order Verrucomicrobiales; family Akkermansiaceae; genus Akkermansia. The sequence continues at coordinate 3,997 of JAUNQN010000059.1, read as the reverse complement.
CGTGCTGGGCATGGCCATTGCGGTGCTGGCGGGCATACCCGCGGGCATGCTGGCCGCGTACTGGCGGAACCGCTGGCCGGATGCGGGTATCATGCTCCTGGCCATGGCGGGCATCTGCATTCCCGCCTTTGTGATTGCCCCCGTATTCGGCCTTACCCTGGGCATGCACGTGCCGGGGCTGAGCGTGGCCGGGTGGGACAACCCGCTCTGCGCCGTGCTGCCCGCGCTTACCCTGGGGCTGGTGAATGCGGCGTACATAGCGCGCCTGACACGCGGCGGGATGACGGAGGTGCTGGGCGCGGATTTCATCCGCACGGCGCGCGCCAAGGGCGTGGGCACGGTGCGGCTGCTGTTTGTGCATGCGCTGCGCAGCGGGCTGCTGCCGGCGGTGTCGTACCTGGGGCCGGCCTTTGCGGCGCTCATTACCGGCTCCTTTGTGGTGGAGAGCTGTTTCCAGGTGCCGGGCATGGGCCTGCACTTTGTGAACGCCACCACGGACCGCGACTATTTCCTTATCCAGGGGCTGGTGCTCTGCTACGGCGTGCTGATAGTGGCTGCCAACTTTGCCGTGGACCTGGCCCTGGTAGCCCTGAACCCCAGACTCCGCAACAGCTGATATGCGCCAGTATGAACAAGGAAGCTCCCTGTGGAGCGATGCCCGCCGCCGCCTGATGAAGAACCGCGCCGCGGTGGCATCCCTGCTGTTCCTGCTGCTCATGGTGCTGGCCTGTTTCCTGCTGCCGCTCTTTCCCTGTATCCCGAACCCGAACGCCACGGACCTGGGCAACATAGCCGCCGGATGCTCCTGGGCGCACCCCTTCGGCACGGACCAGCTGGGGCGTGACCTGCTGGCGCGCGTGCTGTACGGCGGGCGCATCTCCCTGCTGGTGGGCGTGGTGGCCACGGTGGTGTCCTTCGCCATCGGCCTGGCGTACGGGCTGGTATCCGGCTATGTGGGGGGGAAGGTGGATGCCTTCATGATGCGCGCGGTGGATGTGCTTTTCGCCCTGCCGTTCATTGTGCTGGTCATCGTCTTTTCCCTGAGTATAGAGGCGCCCAGCCGTGAGCTGACGGATTGGGTGGTGCAGGCCACCGGGTGGAGCCGTGAGAGCGTGGCGCCCATCCTGGGGCTGGTGCCGCTGTTTGTGGCCATCGGCGCGCTGGGCTGGCTCACGCTGGCGCGCATTGTGCGCACGCAGACCATGGAGGTGAAATCCCAGGAGTACGTGCTGGCGGCGCGCTCCCTGGGCCTGGGGCATTTCAGCATCCTGTTGCGCCACATTGCGCCCAACCTGCTGGGCACCGTGGTGGTGTACACCACGCTGGCCGTGCCGGGTATCATGCTCACGGAATCCACGCTCTCCTTCATAGGCCTGGGCGTGCGCGCGCCCAATTCCTCCTGGGGCACGCTGATTAAGGAGGGGGCGGACCGCATGGAGGTGAGCCCGGAGCTGCTCATTTTCCCTGCCGCCGCCTTCTGTCTCACCCTGCTGGCGCTCAATTTCCTGGGAGACGGCCTGCGGGATGCCATAGACCCCAAGTCCTCCAAGGACTAGGGGCGCATGGCGCGGTGTCTCACCTTTCTCTTGAACAAACGGGGCGGATTTGGTAGTCTTGGGGCATGGCAGAGATGCGGCAGGGAATGAACCAGACCATGGTGGCCACGGCCTCCATGCAGTTCTTTATGCGCGCCCTGCAGGCCACCAACATGGAGCTGCGCCAGATTGCCGGCCAGGCCATGCTCTCCAACCCCGCGCTGGAGGAGCTGGACCCGCTGCCCCCGGCCGAGGCCCCGGAGCCCGCGGATGCCCCCGTGCCCGGCATGCCGCCGGATTTTGATGCCACCCGCCGCCACGGCGAGTTTATAGAATCCCTGGCAGAGGAGCAGACCCTGCTTGCCAGCCTGGAGGGGCAGCTGCGCCAGAACGCCCTGCCGCCCGCGGTGGAGAAGACGGCGCTCACCCTGGTGCAGTACCTGGATGAGCACGGCTACTTTGGGGAGCCGCCCCAGGAGATTGCCGTGCGGGAGCAGATGCCCGCCGCCCTTTTCCGCGCCGCGCTGGCTGCCGTGCAGGAGCTGGACCCGCCCGGCGTGGGCGCGGCAGACCTGCGCCACAGCCTTATGCTGCAGCTCCAGCGCGCCGGGGAGCCCCAGGATTCCCCCGCCATGCGCCTGCTCCGGGAGCAGTGGGATGCCCTGGTGCGCCACCATTATGCGGAGGCCGCACGCGCCCTGGGGCTGGACGAGCCCGCCGTGACTGCCGCCGCCTACCGCATTTCCCGCCTGAACCCGGACCCCGGCAGCGGCTTTGCCCGCACGGAGCAGAACGTGATTGTGCCGGATATCCTGGTGCTGCCGGATGCGGACGGGCATTTTGTGGCCACGCTCACCGGGGAGAACGTGCCGCGCCTGGGGCTTTCCGCAGAGTACCGTGAGATGATGGCGGAGCAGGCCCACAAGCCGGAGGTGCGCCGCTACCTCTCCCGCTGTTTCCGGGAGGGCAGGGAGGTCATCCGCGCCATTGCGGAGCGCCAGCAGACCATCCTTTCCGTGGCGCAGGCCATGGTGGAGCGCCAGCAGGCCTTTTTCCGCGCCGGGCGCGCCGCGCTGCTGCCCATGCGCATGGAGGACGTGGCCGGGGATACCGGTATCGCCGTTTCCACCGTGTCGCGCGCCGTGAACGGCAAGTTCCTGCGCTGCCCCCGCGGCGTGTTCGCCCTGCGCAGCTTCTTCTCCGCCGCCCTGGGGGAGGGGGATGCCGCCGTGTCTGCAGATGCCGTGCAGCAGCTCATCCTGCAGATGGTGCAGCAGGAGGACCCCGCCCACCCGCTCTCCGATGCTGCGCTGGAAAAGGCCCTGGCCCAAAGGGGGATCACCGTGGCACGCCGCACCATCGCCAAGTACAGGGACAAGCTCAAGATTCTTCCCACAAACCTCCGCCGCCGCTCCTGACCTATGCCGGACCACCTTCTGACTGTTAGCAACCTTTCCGTGGAGTTCCACACCCGCGCCGGTGTGAACTACGCGGTGAATGACGTATCCTTCCACCTGGATGCCGGGGAGACCCTGGGCATTGTGGGCGAGTCTGGCAGCGGCAAGTCCGTGACCTGCTCCGCGCTCATGGGCCTGCTGCCCAGCCCGCCCGCCGTCATCCCCGCCCATGCCCGCGCCCTGTTTGCGGGCATGGACCTGCTGCACGCCCCGGAAAAACAGCACGCCAGGCTGCGCGGCAGGCGCATCTCCATGATTTTCCAGGACCCCATGACCAGCCTGAACCCCTGCATGACCATCGGTGACCAGGTGGCGGAGCCCCTGGTGCTGCACCGGGGCATGGGCTGGCGGGAGGCCCGCCGCCTGGCGGTGGAGGAGCTGGCCCGCACCGGTATCCCGGAGCCGGAGAAGCGCGCCCTGGCCTACCCGCATGAATTCTCCGGCGGCATGCGCCAGCGCGTCATGATTGCCATGGCCCTGGTGACCCGCCCGGAAATCCTGATTGCCGACGAACCCACCACCGCGCTGGACGTGACCGTGCAGAAACAGGTGCTGGACCTGCTGGCGGAGCGCCAGCGGGAGCTGGGAACCGCCGTCATCCTCATCACCCATGACCTGGGCGTGGTGCGGCAGTACGCCCACCGCATCCAGGTCATGTACGCCGGCAGTATCGTGGAATCCGCCCCCGCGCAGGAGCTGCTCTCCGCCCCCCGCCACGCCTACACCCGCGCCCTCATGGCCTCCATCCCCTCTGCCAAGGCCAAGGGTGAGCCCCTCAGCACCATCCCCGGCCTTCCCCCCACCCTGCGGGAACCCATCCGCGGCTGCGCCTTCAAGCCCCGCAACACCATCGGAAACCCCGCCCTCTGCCCCGTGGACCACGTGCCGGAACTGGTGGAAATCTCCCCCGGCCACCTCGTCCGCAACTGCCCCGGATGCCTGGCAAATTGATTTACTAAGTCAATAATAATTTGAAAGTCGGCTGATTTTTTCCCCGCACGGTAT
>JAUNQN010000058.1 GCA_030536145.1 Akkermansia sp. | reverse complement strand
GGCTATGGCGATGCGCTGGCGCTGCCCGCCGGAAAACTCATGCGGGTACTTGAACATGTGCTCCGGGCTGAGCCCCACGCGCTCCATCAGCTCCGCCACGGCGTCCTCCTGCCCCTTGGCGGGCAGCGGCTCCCGGCGCCCCAGGGCCTCTGCCAGCGTGCTGAAGATGCTGAAACGCGGGTTCAGGGAGGCGTACGGGTCCTGGAACACCATCTGGAAATCCAGCCGCCGCCGCCGCACCTCTGCGGCAGAGAGCGCGGTGAGCTCCGTGCCGTCCAGCACTATGCGGCCGCCCGTTACGGGCTGCAGCTGCATGACAGCGCGGGAGAGCGTGGATTTTCCGCAGCCGGATTCCCCCACCAGGCCCAGGATTTCTCCCTTGCGCACGGAAAGGCTCACGCCGTCCACCGCGCGCACATATTCCCCCGTGGTGCCCCACGTGGTCCGCACGGGAAAATGCACCCGCACATCCTGCAGCTCCAGATACGCCATGCGGGCATTCTACCAGAGCCCCGCCGCATGGTCAAGACAGGAGAGAATGCCACAAGATATGGTATAGCTAAAACAAAAACTACGCTAAATCATGTTGCGCCCAAGATTTATCTTGCAATTCGCGCGCATGAAGGGTAGAATGGCACCAACAAAGGACAGGATATGAAATTTACACTTGCGAAACAGGTTCTGCTTGATGGACTGAACAAGGTGGCCGGCGTGGTTTCCACCCGCCCGAGCATGCCTATTCTCTCCAATGTGCTGCTCAACGCCGCAGACGGGGAGCTCAAGCTGACCACCACGAACATGGAGCTCACCATCGAGTCCAGGATTCCCTGCATGGTGGAGAAGCCGGGCGCCATTACCCTGCCCGCCAAGAAGCTCCAGAGCATCATCCGCGAGATGCGCGACGGCGAGGTGAGCATCGACGTGCAGGGCACGGTGGCCACCATCCGCTGCAACCGCGCCCAGTTCAAGCTCAACGGCCTGGCTGCGGACGAGTTCCCGGGGCTGCCCGTCATCAAGGAATCCCGTGAGTTCAAGGTGCCGCAGGCCATGCTGAACCGCGGTTTCCGCTACACGGAGTTCGCCATTTCCAATGATGGTTCCCGCTATGTGCTCAACGGTATCTACACCACGTTCCAGGACGGCAAGCTGACGCTGGTGGCCACGGATGGCCGCCGCCTGGCCCTGTTTGAGAACGAGCTGGAGTTCCCGGAGAGCTCCGCCGTGAGCGTGGACCTGCCCAGCCGCGCCGTGGCAGAGGTGCACCGCCTGCTGGGTGATGCCGGTGATGTGCTGGTGCGCATCACCACCAACCAGGCTTTCTTTGATTTCGGGGATACGCTGCTCATCACCAAGCTGATAGACGGCAACTACCCGAACTACCGCCAGGTGATTCCCAGCCACTACAACGAGCGTATCACCATGCCGGCCCAGGAGCTCCATGAAACCGTGCGCCGCGTCTCCCTGCTCTCCTCGGAGAAGGCCAACAACGTGCGCTTCCGTTTCGTGCCCGGCTCCATGGAGGTCCAGTCCAGCGCCGCTGACGTGGGCGAGGCCCACGAAGAGATGCCCATCGACTACCAGGGCCGCGAGCTGGCCATCACCTTCAATGCAGATTTCATCCTTGCACCGCTCAAGGCCGTGGGCGATACGGAGGTCTCCCTGGACCTCATCGACGCCTCCAGCCCCGGTGTGATGCGCGTGGCAGACGAGTTCCTGTATGTGCTCATGCCCATGCACTCCTGATTTTGGCGAGATAGATTGAACAGAGAGAACCCCCTTTCCCGCGCGGAGAGGGGGTTTTTTACGCGCGCGGGCGGCAAACCGCCCCTTTTTACTTGCAGCGCAGGTGATTTGTGGTAGAGTAGGGGGAGTATGAAAACACCGCTCCTCCGCAAGAAAAAGGGCTTTACCCTGATTGAGCTCCTGGTGGTGATTGCCATCCTGGCCACCATCGGCAGCATAGCCGCCGTTGCCATCTGGTCCCGCGCCGGCGCCGGTGATGACCAGGTCTGCAAGGAAAACCTGGAGCAGCTCGGCAAGCTCGGCATCCTGTACGGCGAGGACATGGCCCACACCGGCCTGCTGCCCACCAGCGGCATGGATGACGACCCCGACACCCCCAACCTCATCGAGACCCACGGCTGGTGGATCGCCCTTGCCCAGCTGGATGCCTGTGATGCCGTGGTGCCGGACAAGCCCAAGGGCAAGCTCAAGCTCCCCTCCTACTTCCACTGCCCGCTGGACAACCGCGTGAAGCTGGACGGCAAGAGCTTCACCGCAGACTACAAGACGGTTTCCTACGTCTCCTGGACAGATGCCAGCGAGGACCCGGAGAACCCCAACTCCTGCATCCGCACCACCGCCAAGCAGCGCCTGGAGACCCTGCCCTGGCTTACGGACGGCAACCCCGTGAAGAGCCAGAGCGTGCATGATTTCTCCTCCTTCTGCAAGATGGTCATGCCCACCATCGGCAACCGCCACAAGAGCAGCATCAACGTGCTGTACGCCAGCGGCGCCGTGAAGGCCGTGGAGGCCACCGAGGACATGACCCCGGAGGAGGTCTTTGCCGCCGTGGCCCCGGATATGGCCAAGGCTGGCAAGGCCGCTCCCGCTAAGGGCAAGAAGGCCGCGGCCGATGACGACGAGGATTGACCCCCCCGCGCCGCGCACGCAGGGGCAGGGGGACCTGCCCCTAGTGCCGGAGTGCCTGCCGCACCTGGCGGGGCGCACCGTGGTGCTGGGGCTGAGCGGCGGGCGGGATTCCGTGGCGCTGCTGCTGCTGCTGCACCGCCTGGGCTGCGCCCTGCTGGCCTGCCACGTGCACCATGGCATACGCGGTGCCGCCGCAGATGAGGATGCCGCCTGGTGCGCCGCGCTTTGCGCCCGCCTCGGCGTGCCTTTTGAGGAACACCGCGTCTCCGTGCCGCAGCTGGCGGCAGAGAGCGGGGAATCCTTGGAGACCGCCGCCCGCCGCGCGCGCCACTCCCTTTTGCAGGCCGCCGCCGCCCGCTGCGGCGGAAACACCGTGGCCCTGGCACACCATGCGGATGACCAGGCGGAAACCGTGCTGTTCCGTCTGGCACGCGGTGCCGCCGGCTGCCGCGGCATGCAGCCCGTGCGGCAGGATGCCGCCACCACCTGGCTGCGCCCCCTGCTGCAGCTCACCCGCGCAGAAATCACCGCCTGGCTCACGGACCAGGGGCAGGATTGGCGAGACGACGCCACCAACGCCGTGCCGGATGTGGCGCGCAATGCCCTGCGCCTGCAGGTAATCCCCGCCCTGAACCGCGCCATGGGCCGGGATGTCTCCCCCATCCTGAACCGCAGCGCCCGCCTGCAGCAGGATACGCTTGATGCACTGGAAACAGCGCTTTCACTCCTCCCGCTCACAGACCCGCAGGGGCGCCTGTACCTGCCCGCCCTGGCGGGCCGCCCCGCCGCCTTCTGCCGCGCCGTGCTGCACCGCTACCTGAAACGCGCCGGCGTGCCGGACCTTTCCGCGCGCCACGTGGCCGCTGCAGAATCCATCATCTCCCCCGCCGCTGCCCAGTCCTGTATCACCCTTCCGGGTGGTTTCACCGCTTTCCGCAAGGAAAAGCGCCTGTGCCTCTCCCGCGGCGGGGCGCTCATCCCCGTGCCGTGGGTGGATGCCCCGTAGGCGCAAGCCGGGAGCGCATGCAGGCTTCCGCCGGTACGTGCCAAAGCAGTGGCACCGCATGGGGGGGACACTCCACTTCCGGGATGGTGTCCAGCTCCTTGTACGGGGTGTCCCGCACCGGAGATGCTGCGGCTGCCCCGGTACTAGACACTAGTTTGACACGAAAATCCGGGATGCACAGCAAAAAACGAAATTTGGCGGTTTTTTTTCAAGAAAATGCGGCATTTCCTGCGCATGGGGTGAGCGGCGTGCCTTAGCTTTCATGTAGCGTGGGTGGAAAGGCGCGTGCGTTTTGGTAGGTTTTCTGCTTGAAACGCGGAGCCGTTTTCCCCATAATATCCCATAATCACCTATACCTGATATGAACCTGAAAAGCATACCTTTTATTTCAGTGCTCCTGGGCGGCACCACGCTGGGGGCGGATCCAGGGGTGGTACCCGTGCGGGGAACACCTGATTTGCGTATTGTGCTGGATGAGCCGGTGGTGAGCCTGACCGTGGCCAAGGCCGGGCGGCTTGCCTGCCGCGGCCATGGGGGGGATTCCAAACTCAGCCCCGCAGACCTGGGGCAGGACCTTTTTGAGGTGACGGGAGACCCGGAGCACCGCCCCGCCGTGTACTGGGAGGACCAGAACCGCCTGCTGATACGCCCGGCCAAGGGCACCAGCGTGGCCACGGAGTTCAGCCTGAAGTTCAAGCCCGGCGTGACCTACCTGAGCGGCAAGCCCCTGGCCCGGAGCGAGTACAGGTTCCACGCGCAGGATACGCCCCTGGGGCAGCGGAGCGCCCCTGCAGGCGTGCCGGGCCTGGCCACCATTGTGGGTGCGCCCTCCTGGGCGGTCACGAGGGAGGCCCTGTCCCTTTCCCCGCAGAGCCCGCTGAGTTTCTCATACGTGGAGGTGCCGAAGGACGGCAAGAAGGCGCGCGGGCGCAAGGTGGCGGCCGTGGCGGAGCCGCTGCTTTTCAAGCATGCGCCGGAGCTGCTGGACCTGAGCCGTGCCGCGGCGGAGGATATACGCGCCGTGACCGGGGATACGGTGATACCCGGTGCGGTGCTGGTGCGCCCCGCAGAGCCCCTGCCGGACGGCACGCGGTGGGAGCTGGCGGCGGCGCCGGCCGCCGGCAGCGGCCTGCTGCATGGCGGTGCCCCCATCTGCACCGTGCAGAATGAGCTGCGGACGGGCATGACGGATTACCTGGATTTCCCGGTGAAGGTGGAAAACGGGAAGGCGGCCGCGCCCGACCGCCCGGAGCATGTGCTGGAGGTGCAGTTCTCTGCCCCGGTGGATGGCGAGACCGCCCGCCGCGCCTTCCGTGACATGGGGATAAGCATCGGCGGGGTGGCCGCTGCCACCGCTGCGGACGGCTTGTCCAAGACCCTGGTGACCGGGAGCGGTACCTATACCTTTGCCTTCGACCGCCTGCTGTATACCTTTGCCTTGGGGCCCGGTGATTCCGCCGCCCCGCGCCTGCCCGGGCGGCAGTTTGGCGGGTATGGCGATGATGAGGAGCCTGCCGGGGCCAAGCCGGCGGCAGAGGTAAGCTGGAGCTATGCAGAGCCGGACAGCGTGAGCGGATTCCGCGTGAAGGTGCAGGCCCCCATGCCCGCCCTGGCGGAGTTCACGCTGAAGGCCGGCTCCTGCGCCAAGCTGGGCCTGCCCATGACCCGCGACCACGTACACCGCCTGAACCTGAATCCCGCCGCGCCCCGCGTGGACCTGGAGAGCGGTGCGGCGGGCGTGCTGCCCCTGCACGGTGAGCACAAGATGCGCCTGCAGGGCACGGGCTGCCGCAGCGTGTCTGCCAAAGCCTACCGCTGGGATGCCGCCGCCGCCGTGAATGCCTATGAGCGCGTGGCAGAGGTGGACGGCAGGGCGCTGTCCAGCTGCATGGAGAAGTACCGGCGCGTCCTGGAGGAGCTGCGGCTGGTGCCCGGCCTGGCAGACAAGGAAGATGTGGAATGGACCCGCCGCGGCGCCAAGCAGGCCGCGGCAGATGTGGCCGCCCGCTGGCTGAAGGTGAAATCCGCCATGGCTACCGCCCATGCCTATGCGGAGCACACGCTGCCCCTGGAATCCCCCCGCTATGCGGATACGGCGGAGCAGGTGCTGGACCTGGATACCCTGACCGGCGGCAACACGCAGCCCGGCCTGTACCTGGTGGCTCTCAAGCAGGAGCCGGATGCCCGCGCGGCCGCCGCGCTGGAGTCCGTGGGGCTTGCTGCGGCGGATATGGCGTACACCACCTGTTTCATGGTGCAGGTCACGGACCTGCACCAGGTGGAGCTGGACGACGGCTCCCTGGTGCTGGTGACAGACCGCGTGACGGGCAAGCCTGTGGAGAAGGGGGAGGTGGTGCTCTCCCGCAAGGGCAAGGACGCCCCGGTGGAACAGCGTTTCCCCGTGGTGAACGGCCTGGCCCGCCTGGAACCCGCTGCCGTAAATGTGGGAAGTGCCGACCTGATGCCCACGCTGGTGTGCAGCGGGGAGGATTACCTGATTCCCGCCATGGACAAGTGGGACCTGCGCCGCCTGTACTCCGCCCGCACCCCTGCGGAGGAGAGGGTGGAGACCCGCGCGGAGTCCTTTACGGACCGCCGCCTGTACCGCCCCGGGGAGACCGTGCACTACCATGCCGTGGTGCGTGAGTGCCGCCCGGGGAACGTATCCGCCCTGCCGGCGGACCGCAGGGTATCGCTGCGCGTGCGCAAGCCGAACGGGAAGACCCTGGTGGAGCAGAAGGACCTGCTGCTGGACGAGTTCGGCGCCGTGGACTTCTCCTTCACCCTGCCGGACGGGGAGGAGGACGTCACCGGAGACTACTCCGTGCGGCTGGGCCACCGCGCCAATTCCATCCTGGATTCCATATCCGTGGATTGCCAGGTGTTCCGCCGTGATTCCTTTGAGCCCGCCGCCAAGCTGGAGCTGGAGCAGGTGGGTGCCGGGGCCGTGAAGGTGAGAATCAGTGCCCGGGACCTGAACGGCACCCCGCTCTCCGGGGCCAAGGTGGAGTACAGGCTCCGCTCTGATTGCACGTTGGGGCATGCGGAGGTGCCCGCAGAGGGCGTGGCCGCCCTGGGTGCGGACGGCGTGTGGGAGAAGGTGTTCTCCGTGAAGCCCGCAGAGGGCAACAAGAGGAACCGCCACCAGGTGATCCTTTCCGGCACCGTGACCAACGACCGCGAGGAGGTGCAGCGCTTCGGCAGCAGCAGCACGTTCTACAATGCGGATTTCACCGTGGATTTCGACAACTCCACCCGCCGCCTCTCCCTGCAGGAGGCTGCCGGGGCTGGCAAGCCGCTGGCGCGTGACCAGCGGGTGCATGTGGTGCTGAAGGGCAGGGTGGAGGTGAAGCGGGAGACCCTGCCGAACGGCTTTACCGCCGTCACCCGCGCGGAGAAGACCCTGTGGGAGGGCGATGTGGACGTGCCCGCCAACTCCCGTGAGGGCGTGAAGCTTGCCCGGCTGGACGAGGCCCTGGCCCAAGCTGGGGATGCCGCTTCCCTTACCCTGGCCGTTTCCGGCACGGATACCGCGGGACGCAGTTTCACGGACCACCCCTATTTCTGGGTGAGCCGCTATGGGAAAGAGGATGAGGCGGACTGCCGCTTTGAGCTGGAAAAGGCGGAGCCCGGGAGCGGGGCAGGGCTTGTGCCGGGCGGTGCGGTGCTGTCCTCCGGGCAGGCCGGCACCGCCGCGCTGCTGGTTTGCAGCGGTTCCGGTGCCGTGCGCGGATCCCTGCTGGAGGTGAAGGAGGGTGAGAACGCCGTTGCCCCGGAATACCTGCCCGGCGAGACTGGCAGCGTGGGCCTGCGCGCAGTCATGCCCGCCAAGGACAAGCGCGGGTTCTACACCCGCATGCTCACGGATTCCCTGACCCTGGATATACCCGCCCCCCAGCGTGCCCTGGGCGTGCAGCTGGACCTGCCCGCAGAGTCCTGCCGCCCCGGTGCCAAGCTGCTGCTGGGCGGCTCCGTGACCCTGCCGGACGGCAAGCCCGCGGATGCGGAGGTGACGTTCTATGCGGTGGATGCCGGCATGCTTTCCGTGACCGGGTATTCCATGCCGCAGCTGGAGCGCGCCTTCTCCGCCCATTGCCGTATCCCCTACCTGGGTAGCAGCCGCCATGACCGCTACGGCTCCGGAACCGCCGGGAGCCTGCAGGCCGCCCTGCTGGAGGGCGTGTGGCGCGGCGAGTGCTCCAGCCGCAAGGAGGACGGTTTCCGCGTGTACCGCTACGGCTATGTCGACGGGCCGTCTTTGCACGCTGCCCGTGTCCCTGCCGTGAACCGGCTGTACGGCGCCAAGGGGGTGGCAGCAGATGAGGACTGTTGCGTAGCCGAAGAATGTTGCGCCGATGGCATGCTGTTGGCAGCGGCTGTACCCTGCGTGGAGGCAAATGAGGCTGCCCCCGCCCCGCAGGCTGCCCCTGCCGCCAAGAAGGCCAAGGCAGATGCACCCGCGCCGCGCCTGCGCACGGATTTTGCCCCCGTGGCCCTGTGGCAGGGTGCTGCCCGCACGGATGCGCAGGGGCGTTTCGGCGCAGAGCTCACCCTGCCGGATACGCTGACCACCTACCGCGTGTTTGCCGTGGCGGTGGACAAGACGGGCGACCGTTTCGGCCAGGCGGAGGGCAAGTTGGAGGTGAACCAGCCGCTCATGCTCACCGCAGGCACCCCGTTCTTCATGAGCACGGGGGACCGCCTGCTGCTGCCGCTCACCGTGACCAACAACACGGATGCAGAGGGCACCTGGCAGGTGCAGCTGCAGGGCGCGGGGGATGCACCGGCTCAGGAAATACGCCTGGCTCCCCGCGCCACCGGCACGCTCAAGTTTGAGGTGGCCCCGCAGCAGGAGGGTACCTGCACCCTGGATTGGGTGGCCACCGCCGCCGGTGCCCCCGGTGATGCGGTGCAGGGCAAGTTCCCCGTGCGTTTCCCCGCCCCCCTGCTGAAGGAGGCTCACCACCTGGTGCTTTCTGCGCAGGAGCCGCTGCTCACCCCCGCCGCCCTGCTGGCGCCGGAGCTGGCCTCCTCCACCCGCGGGGAGCTGGCGGTGGAGCTTTCCGCCAACCCGCTGCTGCACCTGGCCGGCTGTGTGGATTTCATGCTGGGCTACCCGTACGGCTGCACGGAGCAGACGTCCACCGGCCTGCTGCCCTGGCTCATGTACGACCGCCTGGCCCCCGTCTGCCCGCAGATGGCGGAGACCCCCGCCCCCCAGGCGCACCAGGTGGTGGACAAGGCCATTGCCCGCCTGCTGAAGCGCCAGAAGGCGGATGGCGGCCTGGGCTACTGGGATGATTCCCCGGAGTCCTGCCTGTGGGCCAGCGCCCACGCCGCCCTGGTGCTGGACCTGGCCGCGGATTACGGCTATGCCGTGGACAAGGACAGGATGGACGCCCTGCGCGCCTACCTGCGCAAGGAGGCGGGGAAGGAGAAGTACCGCGAGCACACCTCTGCGCTGACCCGCTATGAGGTGGCGCGCGCGCTGGGGGATTCCGCCGCCGTGAAGGCGGAGCTTGCCGCCCTGCTGGAGCAGGACAGGAAGCACGATGAGGACCGCTACTCCTATTCCTGGTGGTGCCCCCGCTCCGTGCATGCGGACCTGGCCCTCATCTATGCCCTGGAGACCAAGCCGCAGCAGGGCCACGCCGCCTTCCTGGATTGGATGCGCACCCGCGGGCACGACTACCGCCACTATTCCACCTGGCAGGGCGCCTGGACCCTCATTGCCCTGCACGAGTACCTGCGCCGCCAGCCGGATTCCGCCCAGTCCGCCACCGTGCGCACGGCAGACGGCACCACCATGGCCCTGGGCAACGGCGTCACCAGCTTCGGCCTGGTGCAGCGCGGGCAGGAGCTGGGCAAGTGCCCCGCCGCCTACACCGCCACGCAGGGCACGGTGTACGCCATCGTGCGCGCCAAGGCCCAGCCCAATACTGCCGACTACCCCGGCGTGACGGAGAAGGGGCTGCAAATCACCCGCCTGTATGAGAAGAAGGGTGCGGACGGCGTGTGGCGCCCCGCCACGGAGTTCTGCGTGGGGGATGTGGTGCGCGTCACCCTTACCTGCGCCAAGATGGACCGTGACCTGGAATACTTTGTGCTGGAGGACTACCTGCCCGCCTGCATGGAGGCCGTGAACCCCGCCATCCGCAGCCAGGCCGCCGGGCTGGAGTCCTGCGCCTGGAGCCGCTGGTTCGACCACAAGGAATACCTGGCGGACCGCGTGCGCGGCTTCTGCACCAGGTGGGCCGGCCGTGACCTGCTGAACATGCGCTATTACGCCCGCGTGAAGCGCGCCGGTGTCTCCACCGCCCCGCCCGCCCAGGCCCAGCTCATGTATGAGCCGCAGACCTACGGCCTTTCCCCGAACATGGTGATTACCTCCAAGTAGTCACCGGGGGCCGCAGCTAACCACAGGGCGGGGCATGCCACACCGGCATGCCCCGCCTTTTCAGTCTCAATCGCGGTCAATGTACCGCTTGCAAAACTTGTCCAGCCCCCCCGCGGCGTATCCGCCAGCCCGCCGCAGCAGGGGCAGCAGCCGCGGCTCCACCCAGGTTATGTACGCCCGCTCCACCGTTTGTTTCCAGATGAAGGCCAGGATGGTGCAGCCTATGTACACTGCCAGCACGGTGGTGATGCAGTGCCACCAGATGGCGGCCGGTCCCTGCGCCAGCATATCCCGGCAGTGGAATATGTTTCTCCACAGGAAAGGGCGCATGTAGGCGTTGTCGTGTATTAGGTACACGCCCAGCGTGCAGGCGGCTATGCTGTTGATCCACTTGCTGCTCCCCAGGTTCATACCCAGGAAAGCGCGGAACAGGAAGACTGCCATCAACAGGTTTGGTATGCCGAATTTGGCGGCACATGCCTTGTGGAGGCTTTTCAGGAAGATGGATTCTGCACCGCAGGTTGCAGCCACCACTGCTTCCGTGGCTGCCAGGATGACAAGGAATGCGACTAGGCAGGCACCCGCATGCCCTTGGGGAGAGCGCCCGTGCAGCCGCATGTACCCGGCCAGGAAATACAGGAGGATGAATAAGGTAATCTCCCCGCTGCTATACGCGACATACGGAATAACCGTGGGGGCGCAGCAGAATGCTGCCAGAACCGCTATTATCCCTATTATCTGCATGCGGCCGGCCCTTTGCATGACCATGTTCAGGGCCGGGCTCAGCAGCATGAGCAGCGTAAATGTCGTAATGAACCAGTATTGCCCGGACAGGATAGGCAGGAATTGCGTACACATGGCCAATATGCCACCGTGAGGAGTTATCCCCTCTTGCGGAATGAATCGGAATGCCAGGTACAAGCTCATGCTTATGGTGACCACGGGTACCCACAGCCGCATGAATTTACGCCCGCTGAAACGGGAGCTTACCATGAAATAACTGCTGATGAGGACAAATAGGGCTACACCGACCCCGCCGCCGAACTGCAGGATTTCCACCTGCCACCCCGCCGGTGGGTCCGCTTTGTCCATGGGGCATAATCCGTGCAGCGCATAGTGATGCAGCACTATCAGCAGCATACTCAGTATGCGTAGCAGTTCCAGGTTTGATTGCCGTGCGGTATGCCGGGGGCAGGGGGGGCTGCAATGGGGCTCTGTCTGCATAGGTATGTCTTATTGTACGGGAAGCTTACAGTATCAGGCAGATGCTGGCAAGGCATTTTTACAGCATATGCGGGCAGTTGCCGTTTTTAGGCTTGCAACACGGCGGGGGGATGGTATAGTGTGCTCATGTTCAAGAAATTCTTAACCATGCTGACCGTGGCCGCGCTGGTGGCCCCCGCGCTTGCCGCGGAGTGGATGGACAACTTTGAGGCTGCCAAGGCCAAGGCCAAGGCTGAGAAGAAGCTGGTGGTCATGGACTTCACCGGTTCCGACTGGTGCGGGTGGTGCATCAAGCTCCGCAAGGAGGTGCTGGATACCCCGGAGTTCGAGGCCTATGCCAAGGACAAGTTTGTGCTCATGGAGGTGGACTGCCCCAAGAAGAAGCAGCTCCCCGCGGAGGTGAAGAAGCAGAACGACGAGCTGTGCCGCAAGTACCCCACCGCCGGCTTCCCCACCGTTATCGTGGTTACCCCCAAGGGTACCGTGGTGGGCGGTTTCTCCGGCTACAAGAAGCTTGAGGACCTCAAGTTCTCCCTAGACCGCGCCACCAAGGCCCAGAAGGACATAAAGAAGGCCAACAAGCTGGAGGGCAGGGAGAAGGAGCTGGCCCTGGATGCTGTGTACCAGGCCATGGAGCCTGCCGCACGCAAGGCCGGTGGCTACACGACCATGAGCCAGCAGGATGCCGCCGCCCAGCGCGCTGATTTCGAGAAGCGCCTGGGTGAGGTTGTGGATGGTATCAACCAGGGCACCAAGACCCCCGACGAGTGGCTTGCCGTGGTGAACGATTGCCTTTCCACCGCCCTGCCGAGCAACAAGCAGTTCCTGCTGGATACCAAGTTCTACATCCTGACCAACGGCGCCCGCAACGTGGACGACCTGCGCGAGGCCCGCAAGGTGGGCTACCAGATTGTGGACTGCCTGCAGGGCCAGATGGCTGCTCACGTGAAGCAGCAGATTGACCGCGACTTTGCCGAGGAGAACCTGCCCAACCTCCTTAAGGAGGTGGAGGCGGCGCGCAATGCTGCCCCCCAGGCTCCCGCCCAGAAGTAAGCCCCGTTTCCCGCATCACCATTCCATCCCCGCCCGGGCCCCACGCCCCGGCGGGTTTTTTTCGCCCTGTCGCGGAACCGCAGTAGGCACGTGATTCCTCAATGCTCAGATTCCGGGTTGACAAGGATTCTGAATGTGCTAATATCCTGCTTGTAGGGCTATGGCTACTCTTGTAAAAAACAATTTTCTTTCATCCAAGAAGAAAAGTTTCATACCTTCCCCCAGGGTGTTGACTCCTCTGGGGGTGAAGGCCATTGTGGAGGCTGTGTCGGAGGACAGTGCTCCGTGCGCCGCCCTGCAAAAGGCATTTGCCCGTTACAAGCAGTTCCAGAACGCTCCCAAGTGACCTTGCATGATAGAGAATTGTTCCGATATCCTCTTTGCCGAGGACTCCAGCTGTTCGTTTGAATCTTTCAATTGCGGGGTCAGGAGCATCAACAATTTTATCCGCAAGGGGCTTCTTGAAAAAGTCGCCCTAGGGCATTGTATCGCGCGCGTTTGCGTGGAAAGGGAAACACAGGAGCTCATCGGTGTTGTTACGGTGTCTCCCTACTGCCTGGACAGGAAACGCTGGGGGGTCAGGGATAATCTGGATTTGATTCCCCAAGATGTCGTATCCAAGTTTAGGGAAAGGTATCCCGTTCCCGGGTGGTTGATTGGGCAGCTGGCTATCAGCAGGGCATACCAAGGTCGGGGATATGGAGAATACCTGCTGATGGATGCCTTGGATATGATTAGGCAGCGGGCGGCCAATGGTTGCGGCTCTATAGTGGTTGTGCATACAGAGAATGATAGGGTCAAGCCATTTTACCTGAAGTACGGATTCCGCCAACTGCCACCGGATGATAGCTCCGTGGTGTTTCTTCCCGTCCGTGAATTGTCTATGCTGGGCTGATGATGCTTTGCCGCCGTGATTTCATGCTTGGTCGAATGC
>JAUNQN010000021.1 GCA_030536145.1 Akkermansia sp. | reverse complement strand
CTGTCAGCGCGGATTAAAGATGGCCGCCAACTGTCAAAAACAGGGGGCCACCATATATGCATACCCCGCTCCGCCGTTTCTTTGCTTTTTCTGTTTCCGCTGTCTGTTTGTCTTGCGCTGCGCTTTTACCTGCGGCGGCTTCGGAGTTCCCCGCGTTTAAGGTGTACCCTGCGTGCGGAGGTCTGCAAGTGCCGCTGGATGAACAGTCGAGCCGCCGCCCGTGGGTATTGTGGGAGCTCCTTTCCGCAGAGGTGCGCCCTGCGGCGAAGGGGCAGCGCACGCCGATTCAGGTGACGGCTCGGGTGCGCGCGGCAATCGGCGCCGATGCCGAGGTGGGGGCTACGGTGCAACGGCTCTGCCACAGCGAGCGGTTTGACGAGGATGTCCTACAGACGTATTTCGAGAAAGGGAGGCTGCTCTGGATGCACCCCGATGAGGAGTTGCCGGAGTTGTGGAATTTTTACCCCGAACAATTCATGGAGCTTGCCGAGGCTCTGCCTGAGGGGAATCCGTGGAAACAGGCCGCAGCCGCGGTGCGGGAGCATACGGCCTTCGGGCGGGAAAGTGAGGCTTTTTTGCGCGCGATGCAGCAGGATGATGCCGCCGAGGTGAAGAGTATGCTGGAGGCGGGGTTTGACCCGACCCGCCACGATGCCTATGTGGAGGACGGCACGCCGTGGGTGACGGTGCTGCGGTATTATTTCCGTGGGGAAGGGTGGCTCCACAGCAAGACGGATTACATGCAAATGCTCATGGATGCGGGGGTGGATATCAATCAGCCCGCCGTATGGGGTGATACGCCGCTCTGCTATGCCGCAAAGTGGGGCTTAAGCAATCTGATGCGACATCTGCTGGCTCACGGGGCGGATGCCACGCGCCGCAGCAAGGGCGGCAACACCGCCTTGCATGCCGCCGTGCTGGCGGAGCCTGAAACAGGCATGCCGCATGAAGGCGACCCCGAGGAATGCGAGCGCCGGTGCCGCGAGCTGTTGGCCGACTATGCAGAGAATATCCGCACGCTCGTGGCTGCCGGTGCCGATGTGAACGCCGTGAACGATGCAGGGGAAACGCCGCTCTCCCTTGCCGAAAAAAGGGGCAATGCCGAGCTGATACATCTACTGCGCGGGGAAAAATAAGAGTCAAAAAATCTTTGGGATACGCGCGTTTTCCCTGAAACGCGAAAGATTATGCTTGAATAGACGCTTGATTTCGCTATACTTACCCGCGCATACGAGCTGTGCGTGTGCGACATCCCCGAATTGTGAACATGAACAATCCCAGAGTTGCCATCGTGGGTGCCACCGGTGCGGTGGGCGTTGAAATCCTTTCCTGTCTTGAGAGCACAGCCTAAAATTTTCTAATAAAAATGAAAATTAAGACACTAATCTCATTCACAGTGGTACTGATAATTGCGTTTATTTCGATAAGGATTTTTCTTTTGTTTTATACTGTTCCATGCTCTCTGCCGACAGTTGAAAGTTCAGCATCGTACATGCAAGCATGTGAATACAAACTCGATGCATTGAATAAGATATTGGCGGGCATTCAATCGCAGCAGGATGCAAACGAGGCGGTCTATTCTATAGCCTCGATTGTTGCTCATAACACGTCCGCCTTTTCGGATCTGGGCATGGAGGATTTAGCCCCTGATGAAACCATGGAACGCCTTGATGTA
Source organism: Akkermansia sp. (assembly GCA_030536145.1). Classification (GTDB taxonomy): domain Bacteria; phylum Verrucomicrobiota; class Verrucomicrobiia; order Verrucomicrobiales; family Akkermansiaceae; genus Akkermansia. The sequence continues at coordinate 46,062 of JAUNQN010000021.1, read as the reverse complement.
ATGACAAAAGAGGAAGACGTCCGCTTATCGAAAGGCATATACCGTCAGTTTACCAATGAAATTGACAGACTCAGAAAAAAAAGATATTATCAATCTGATGCTCTGAAATTCATTCTCCATGCATATTTTATTGAAGACAAGACGGATAACCCTCTGGTTTTATGGCTTCCGGCCTCTCGATTCAGAATGGCGGTGCGGGATTCTACCCTAATGGAGCGGCTTTTTTACACGAATACACAGAAACTGCAGAAAGCCATGCAATTGAAAAACTTTATTCCGGAAGAATCTATTTCTTTGCTGGCCTTGGATGCCTTGCAGAGGGCAGGCGCACGTTGTTCAAGGTATTCTGTGGATAATCTCTCCGCTCCGCCTTATCATTATCTTCGCGGCGTTGAAGCACTATTCTCGAACTGCTTTTGTTCCGAATACTGTTTTAACCGGCACCCACCCCTGTCGGCTCCCCCTTGTCGAGTCAACGATTGGACTCGTTGCACCACTGGTGAGATTTCCCGTTTAACGATGGGTGACCTCAAAGGCAATGAGGAATATGTATCCAGCATAGATGACCCTTATGATTCTCCTGTCGAATCTGTTGTTATCTTGAAATTACCAAAAGCGTTTAAAAGCAGGTTCATCCAGTTCTATTACAAGAATGGGTCGCATTATCCGTCCTCATTTATCTTCACGGAGACTCAAAGTGTCACCGTGGGATTGGAAGTTGTATTCGAGGAGGAGTAAAGGACATTGCCTGCCGCCCCCCAGCCTCGTCCCATCAGCACGCAAAGGCAGGACATCGCCAGCGGTTAGGGATATAATGGAAAAGGGTAAGCATTCAACGAGTGCCCTGCAGGCATTCGGTGGACTGATGACGGGCAGGCACGTCAAATTTGCGCGGTCTTGACCTCCTCCTCCGCTTTCGGCATGGCGGCGGGCATCAGCTCCTCCATGTCACCCCGGTAACCGGGCAGCTTGCCCAGCACCCAGGTCAGCCAGGCAAGGCCGCCCACCTTGCAGCGCTTGCGCTCCTCCTCTGGCGCACCGATGAACAGACAGTTCTTGCGGCCCGGCGTCACCTCCCGCTCTCTACAGCGGGCGGCCAGCCTCTCCGGCTCTCACCTGGCTGTGCCGTGTTCGATTCCCATTTCGTCACGTGGGTGGTATTGGCGGACTCGCGCCCATCGGAGAGACAAAATTTCCGCCGCCCGGCGGCCCCGGTAGCATCGTGGCCGGGCAATGCGCTGGCGGGCGAGACGGATTTGTAGTTCCTTGCTGAATATGTAATTCATTGCCTGTCACGGCGTAGCATGGTACAAGAGGCCATGCAGCCATAAACTTCCCTATGTGGTATTCATGGCGCTTGTTCCTCGTTTTCCAGCACATTGTGCAGATTTGCTGAAAAAATGTCTGGCCTGAAAACGTGTCTGAATTGTCGGGGTGGACAAAAAATGGTATTGATTTTCAGCGGGTTACAAACTATTTTCATCCCATTCAGGGGGGTGAATGGTGCTCCAAAAGTGCCGAGTCCCGGGGAGTGCCGCCGACAGGAAAACGGCCTTGTGGGCAGCGGTACGGGGGCGACAAGCTTGTACTCTTCTGTTTGCGTAACCATTGATAATCCAGCGCTTAGGGAGATAAGCGAAAAGGCCCCCGAACCTAAGTTCGGGGGCCCTGCGAGGGTGACCAGTGGGATTCCCCCTTCGGGGCCGCCCCCCTCGCCCGCGCCTGTGGCGCGGGTTCCCGCCCAGGCATGGCCTTGGCGGCGAGGGGGCTGGGCTTGCCACCGGCAAGCCCAGCCCACGACACCCGGAACGGTTTGCGCCTTTTCCTAATGCCATGGTTTCGATACCCTTGGGACACTATGCAAAAAGAATCCCGCACGGTAAACCATGCGGGATTCTTTTTGAGGGTCCTAAATGGTATTACTGAAACCCAAGCCTCTAATAATCAAAGCTCAAGATTGCATTTTCAAGCAAAAATACAGCATTTGTCTGAATCTGCATTTCTTTGAAACACAGTGAGATATGTGAAATCAACCAGCCGCCGGAACCCCAGGGGACAGCGCCGACAAACTGGTCTGGAGCGGCCCGTTTACACAGCCCCGCCGCTAGCGCGCTCCACGGCCCCTGCCACGTCGTTTCACCGGGGCTGGGGAGGGCAGGTTTGCCGGGCCGGGTAAACGGGCTCCAGGGGCGCAAAAAGCCCGCCTCCCGGTAAACAGGAGGCGGGTGCGCAATGCAGGGCTTGGTTACCCCACTCGAACTTGTGTCTTACTTGCGGCGGCGGCGGGCAGCCAGGCCAGCGAGGGCAAGCAGGGAAAGAGCACCGGTGGTGGGCTCGGGAGTTTTATTACCAGTGTCTGCAGATTGTGTTCCCTTAAAACCTTTCAGGACTTCCTTGGCTTCGGCAAGCCCCTGTTCAGCGGCCTTGCGGAACCACACAGCGGCCTGCTGCACGTCCTTCGCCACGCCTTCGCCGTTCACATAGCACCCGCCGAGATTGTACTGGGCCTGGGCAAGCCCCTGTTCAGCGGCCTTGCGCCACCACATGACAGCCTGCTGCAAGTCCTTCGCCACGCCATGGCCGTTCGCATAGCACAAGCCGAGATTGTACTGGGCCTGGGCACACCCCTGTTCAGCGGCCTTGCGGTACCACATGGCGGCCTGCTGCACGTCCTTCGCCACGCCATAGCCGTTCGTATAGCACACGCCGAGACTGTACTGGCCGTCGGCAAGCCCCTGTTCAGCGGCCTTGCGGAACCACACAGCGGCCTGCTGCACGTCCTTCGCCACGCCTTCGCCGTTCACATAGCACCCGCCGAGATTGTACTGGGCCTGGGCAAGCCCCTGTTCAGCGGCCTTGCGCCACCACATGACAGCCTGCTGCAAGTCCTTCGCCACGCCATGGCCGTTCTTATAGCACCCGCCGAGATTGAACTGGGCCAGGGCACACCCCTGTTCAGCGGCCTTGCGGTACCAGATGGCGGCCTGCTGCAAGTCCTTCTCCACGCCCTCGCCGTTCTCATAGCTCACGCCGAGATTGAACTGGGCTTCGGCAAGCCCCTGTTCAGCAGCCTTGCGGAACCACATGACAGCCTGCTGCAAGTCCTTCGCCACGCCATCGCCTTTGTAATAGCACAAGCCGAGAAGGTACTGCGCTGGGGCACACCCCTGTTCAGCGGCCTTGCGGTACCACTTGACAGCCTCGCTCTTGTTCATGAGCACTCCATCCCCCTCGTAATAGGCTAAGGCAAGAGCGGCCTGGGCTTCCTGATTGCCCTGTGCCGCCAGCTCCTTCCACATCTGTATGGTTTCATACGAGTTTGCCGCAAAAACATGCCCGGCGGCCAGTAGGGCTGTAAACGCAATAGATAAAATAGTCTTGTTCATAGGAAATAACCACCACGCTTGTAACACTCTGCTCTGGTTTTGTCGAGGAAAAACGCTCGTCCGCGCCAAAGGAAAAGCCGGAGGGGATTTCCCTCCGGCCAGTCCGGGTGGCGCTCATTTGAGCTCCACCTGCCACCACTCCGTCCCGGTCTGCCGGATGATGCCCGCTTCCTGAGCCTGGCTGATTGCGGCGTTGAATGCGGCGGTGGAGTAGTTGATTTCAACCTTGGCGTTCTCCAGTTTGGCGCGGATGGCCGCCTTCCACTCCAGGCTGTGCTGGAGGTTGACGGCGATGGCCTTGCTCTCCGGGTGGCGCCCGTGGAGCTCCTGGAGCCGGGCGGCGTGTTCGCTGGCTACGCGGTAGTCGTTACGCAGGCCCTCGTAGCGGGTCTTGCTGGTGATGTAGTCGGTCTGGGCGTCGATGAAGTCCCCGATGATGCTGATGTTGTCGTTGTTGTTGTCCATGTTCGTGTAGGTGTGTTTAATGTGTTGATATTCAGTTGTTTGTCTCCTTGTACAGTATAGCATATCGGCAAGTTGTGTCTAGCTTTTTTTGCCTTTTTCTGCATTTATTTTCAACGGATTATGGGGTGAAGCCCCATATTCACCATGCGCTGCGCCCGGTCCTTGCCGATGGCATCAAAAAACCTCTGGACCTCGCTTTTGGTGTCCGCCAGCCTCCTGAATCGGGCTGCCGTTGCCGCGAGCGCTTCCGCGTCCAGCGTACACTCCCGCCTCTGCCTGTCGTCTGCCGTGAGTATCGCTTCCTCCAGTATGTCCGTCACCCAGTTGTCGAGGGCTTCCCAAGTCTTGTTCAATATGTCGCGCTTCATGTTCGTGTAGGTGTGTTTAATGGGTTGATAATCAGTTGTTTGTCTCCTTGTAAAGGATAGCATATCGGCAAGTTGTGTCTAGCTTTTTTTTGCCTTTTTCTGCATTTATTTTCAACGTCTTGCGACAAAAAAAGAACGGCTTTTCAGCCGTTCTGAAAGAGCCGCCCCTTTCGGGGGCCGGGTTATTTCCGGCCATTCCGGGTCAGGGCTTCGTACCGGGCTCCCAGCTCGTCCTTGTGCTGCCGGGCTGCTACGAACTCGGCTACGGCGCTGGCGAACTCGGGGCTGTCCTTGCCGAACTTCCCGGCTATCTCGTTCCCCTTGTCCTCCAGCTCGTAGTACTTCTCCCAGGCGGCGTCCAACTGTGCTTTAATTTCGTCCTTGTTCATTGTATGTCAGGTGTTTGTCTCCTTGTACAGTATAGCATATCGGCAAGTTGTGTCTAGCTTTTTTTTGCCTTTTTCTGCATTTATTTTCAATGGGTTGCAGCAGGCATGTACTCCAGCCGGGGGTATACCGCGCCCCGGACCGGGTTGTCGTATACCAGCGTGCCGCTCTCCACCCGGAGGAAGTCGGCAACAAGGACTCCCGTGTTGCCCCTGTGGTCCTCCACCCGGACGATGTTCCCCCAGGGCCGCAGCGAGAGGGTCAGGCGGACTGCCTGACCCGTGGTCCTGCACAGGAAAGGCACGGCTCCCCCGAAGGGGCCTAGGCTGCGGAAATACCCGGCAAGTTCTTCCATGGCTGCCTCCTTTCCGTTCATTTGCTCCAGTCTCCCCGGTTGCGGTTGCGCTGGATCCCTGCGCCGGGGAACACCACCTCGCGGGCCTGGGCTATGGCGTGGGCGTTGCCGGAAAGGCCGGCCTCCGTGAGCTTCCGTTCCGCGCTCAGGAGCGCCTGGGCCTCGAACACGGCGCGCTGCCCGGCCTGCCGAATATCGCAGCCGTGGGCCCCGCTTTCCGCGAGCCTGCGCCACGTTGCCAGGGCGTTCATGAAACTTGCCTCCGCAGAATTGAACCTGCGCTGCGCCTCTTGGCGAATCCAGTAGAATGTAGGGTTGATGTTAGCCATTGTTGTTCAGCTTGTTGTCTATTGTAGAGTATAGCAGGTTGCGGGGAAAATGCCAGCTTTTTCTTAGTCTTTTTTGAATATAAACAACTTGTCAGCAACGTGTTGCACAAAAAGCCGCCACGCCCGGAGGCATGGCGGCTTGCATGAACATGATAACTACTCTCCATTATACGCATCGGCTCCCGCCCGGTTAAGGGCTGGCGAGATTTTTTCCACCCGCTTCTCGATATTCTGGAGGCGGATGGAGAGTTCCGTCAGCACCCGGACTGTCTTGGCCTGCACCTCCTGCTGCTCCAGCATGTAGGCCCGGAGGTCGTAGTAGAACACCCCGGCGGCCACCAGGCCCACGATGGAGAGCAGGACGCGGGGCTGCTCCACCAGCCACCGGGCCAAGTAGGCCCACCAGGGCTCGTTTTCCTTTCGTATGCACATGTCGCTTCTGTTTCTGTCGTTGCTTCAAGTCTATCTCCCCGGCCCGGAAATCACGGAATGTCAAGGCTCCTGGCCTGGCAGTCTATGGATGCGTAGCGGCCGAGGAAGCCGCCCCATACGAACAAACCGAAATCGTTGTCAGTCCATGCAGACTTGTCGTAGGGGATAACGAGGAAGGCGTAGTCGCCCACAGGAATGACGGATACCTGCAAATTGTGGTCCTGGCAGCCCTGCACCAGGCTGGCCATAGCCTCCTGGGGGAAAGGGGTGGTACAGTTCGTCATATTGTCCCGGAAGTAGACGAGCTTCGCGGATGGGCCGCTGCCGTTTCCTCCGTCTGCCGACTCAAGCGCGGAGATGCGGGCCTCCATGGCAGAAATGCTGGTGTCGGTGGCCGTCAAGTCCTTGCTGGTGCGTATGTCGAAGAACGCCGGGGTGCCGCCGGAATCCAGCCATTGCGGGGCTCGCTTGGCCGTGATGGTCACGCCGCCGGGGCGGGCTTCCACACGCCCCAGCGAGTCGGCGGAGGACATGGCTACGCCGTCGCCGCTCTCCCCGGTCAGGGTGACAGCCCCGGTCGAGCCGGGAATCCAGAGAGCGCCCTGGGCGGCGGCAGACAGCACGGCGTGCTCCCCGGCGTTCACATGCCGGGACGCGTCCTGCTCGTGGTCCGTGAGCTGCTGGCCGAGCCCCTGACGCACAACCGCCCGCAGCTCCGGGATATAATCCACCACGGCGGATGCAGCCATGCGGCTGGTGGTGTCTCCCTCAGCCCGGTGGAGACCGCGGCAGCCGACAAGCGTGGCCATGTTCCAGCCTGTATCCCGCTCAGCCATGCCCACCAGCGCGACCGGCTTGCCGGGGGCCAGCTCAATGTCCTCGAACTCCCACGCGCCGGGCTGTCCGTTCTGCTGGATAACGGCGTTCGTGCTGCCGCCCAGGAACTCCCATGTGGATGCGTCTGCGCGGGAGTTGTCGTCCTGCTGCTGCATGATTCCGAGATAGACGGCATGCGGGGGATTGCCGGAGGGGCGGGCCTGGATGACAATGCGCTGCAGCTTGCCGGGCGGGATGAGCCCGGCGGCGAATACGGCGTAGTTCCACATGGCGTTGCTGGTGCCGGGGCCGTACACCACTTCCCGGAGCATGCTCTCGGGCTCGCCCTGCGGGCCTTGCTCGCCGCGCTCGCCCGGCTCGCCTTTCAGGCTGGCCAGCCACTCCTCCTCGGTGCCGTCAAAGCCGTTCTTCCTGGCCACGGCATAGGCGGACAAGCCGCTGGCATCCACGGCCAGCCCGCCATCGGAGGCACGCTCGCCCACGGGCAGAAGCACGGAATCCCCTGGCAGCTTGCGGGCGGTGCCGAGCTTCACGGTGCCGCGCAGGGAGGACGTGGCGGCGGGTACGGCTATGCAGCCGGATTCGGTGAGGGCCACGGCGGTGTAGGTCCCGCCTAGGGGCTCGCCGTCCTCCAGCTCGACAAGGCCGCGCTGTCCGGCCCCGGCATGCAGGCCGTTCACCCAGGACTTGGTGGCCACGAGCGCGGGCTCCGGGTAGGCTGTCTCCCCGTCCTGCGGGGGCTCTGAGGAACGGATGATGTCGTTTGCGATAACGGAGGGTACGGAGTCGGAGGTGCGGTTCATGCCGTCCTCCTGCCAGCAGATTTCCGTCTCCACCGGGATGATGGCGGGCACGGGGCCGTCACAGCCGGAGCCCACGGCCAGGAGCCTGTCTATTTCCTCTCCTGCCACGCGGAGGACAAGGTTGAATTGCAGCCCTCCGTCCGGCGCTTCCCCTGCGGGGGATTCGGCCTCGGCGTATGCAAGCATCGGGGCCTCGTAGCGGTCCCGCTGCTTCAGTCCCACGCGGACGCCGGAGGCCGCTTTCACCCCCAGCAGGGTGATGGTCATGGGAACGTCCCCGCCGCGCTTGTAGCGCAGGGAGGTGAACGGCGTGCCGCAGGGCTTGGCTTGCAGGAGCGGGGCTGCCTTGTCGGCGGTGTTGATAAAGATGTCCATACCCTCTCCCCGCGTGTCAAAAAGAAACCGCCCCGCAAGGCATACAGCCAAGCGGGGCGCGAGTGTTTCTAGCCAAACAATTTACTTCCTGCGGCGGCGGGCCATGAGACCTGCCAGGGCCAGGAGGGAGAGTGTGCCTGTGGCGGGCTCGGGGACGTTGCCGTTTGTCACGAGCTTGAGAATCTCGGTGGTGCCCTCGCCCTGTTCCAGCTTCAGCGTGGCCGTGCCCAGCACTATTTTGTCAGGGTCGCCGTTCCGGTAGATGTTGTACTCTTTCTCAAGCAGAGACTCGTCTATCCCGATGCCGCTCTCGGCGTTCACCAGGGTCACGGAAGCCCCGGGCTTCCATTCCATGCTGTCCAGCGCATCAAAGGTGAGGGCCAATTCGGGAGAAGGGTTTTCCTCCGTCGGAACGAGGAATTTGGTAAGGTCGAGCCCGCTCGGCAGCGTGATCATGGGGGTGGCTCCGTCGTCGAGATTTGCAATGTGGAAGTTGAGGATCTGCATATCTTTCACTAAACCAGAGGCGGTAATGCCGGTGCCGTAGATGTCAATGGAGTTGCCTGCCGAAACGGGGCCTCTTCCACCAAAAACAGTGTTCAACGAGATTGCACCGCCCGTATATGTATCCGTGTTGCCTTGGGCATCGGCAATGGTGGCGGTGGCTCCTTTGCCCACCAGATAGATTTTGTTGTCGTTGGCGGCACCACTGACCGTGTTAAGCCCGCCCCCAATCAAATAGCCTACGACGCTGTCTCCCGCCACAATGACAACGTTCTTTTCAACAAGCGCTTCATTTTCGGTGGAAAAGCCGCCATTCAGGGAAGTAACTTTGCCTCCGGTCATGATAACGGTATTCCCGGAGACAGTGGTTTTTCCCAGGGCTCCGAACAAACTCTGCACCTGACCACCGGTCATAGTGATTTTGTTGTTGGAGGCTGCCGCTTGCTCTCCTATTGTGTAGCCGCCATAGACTCCGATTCGCGAAAAGTCTTCTCCGCCTTCTTGCACCTCATTGATTGTCACGTTCGCGCCGGAGACATCCTCCGTTTGGCTATATTCACCGACATAAAACCCATCGTTCACCTTGCCGGCATTAGTGATGGTGGGGATGTAGTCTGCGAACACCTGCGAGCCCACAAGGGCGGCAGCCAGCATGGTAATGAACATGGTTCTCTTCATGATAGTATTGGAATAATGGTTAATGCGCGGGCAAATTTCCGTCTGCGGGCGGATGATTATAGTATTGGCAATACTGTAGGTCAAGCCCAATCCTGCAAAAAAATTGCCGTTGCCGTTCAAGCGTTTTTCCGGCTGGCGGTTGCTCGCCGCCCCTCGCCGCCCCGCCCCACGCAAACCCCGCCGCCACTGGGCTTTACCCGCCTTGTCAAGCATACAGTATTGGGAAACCTGTATGCTTCCCCGGCGTTCCGCTCCGCGCGCCCAGGCGCGCCCAACTTTCCAAATCGTCAATTGTAAATCCCCAAGGCGCTCACCACCTCCACGCCGTGCTTGCGGTAGAACTCCGCTTCCCATCCCCAGGCATGCCTCGGCCACTTGTACGTGCCGATGTCACCATCCGGGAGGAAGTCCACCAGCGTGATGCGCGCCGCCGGGAACTGCTCGCGGAGCAATCGGTAGGCAATCCACCCGGTCGTGGGGTGGTACCCCGTGGCATGGCGGTAATCCTTCATCCAGGCATGCTCGGCCTCCACCACGCGGTCGGTGAGCAGCAGCATGTCGTCGAACCCCTCCAGCCCGCCAGCCTTGGGCAGGAACCACTCCCCCTGGCTGCGGGCGTTGCGGCGGCAAAGGGCAATCTTGCGGAGGGGCAAGCCCTGCGCCTGCGGCCAATCCACGGCACGGTTGAGAAAGACCAGCGCCTCTCCCTCCGCAAGCGCAAGGCGGTTCAAGTCCTTGCCCGGAGCATTGGAAAGCACCCAGAAGCGGCGCGGCTCGTCCGGCAGCAGCACCCGCGTGAGCGCGGTCGGGTTCGGAAACATCTCCTCCAGCCCCGCCCTGCCGTTGTAGGCGAACAGCTCCGGCAACCTGTGGCCACCATCCGGGAACTTGTGCTGGGTGAACAGCGGGTGCCGGAACAGGCCGTAGGCGGAGATGTCGGCATAGCGGCATATCCTGGAGGTGGCGCAATCCGTGACTCCGTTCTCGATGATGGCCTGGGCATAGGGGATGAACGCCCGCCGGAATATCAGCAGCGCATGGCTGCCCTTGTTCTCGGCCACGCCGGGTTCCAGGCGGGTGTAGACCGGGGCGCAGTCCGGCAGCAGGAGCGTCTGCCGCCCGCGTACCCGGCTCACGCCGTTGATGTCGCCCAGGGCCAGGATGCCGCAGTCCGCCGGGAGGGGGTGGGCCGCCAGCAGGCGCTCCAGCTCCCCCTGCGGGTCGGCACAGGGGAAGGCATCGTCCTCGTAGATGAGCAGGAAGGGCTGCGCCCGGCGGTCCGCTTCCAGCAGGGCCTCGATGAAATCCAGCGCAAGCCCGGAGTAGGCGGCGGGTTCTCCTGGCCGGGTCGGCTTCACCCTGCGCCCCTGCACGAAACGCGGAGGCTTGATTCCGCGCTCCGCGAACAGGCGGCGCAGGAAGGACTGCCGCCACGGGTTCACGGAGAAGCACACGGAGTTGCAGCCGAGGTCAATTCGTGGTGCCCGCATGGTAGGTGAGCGTGATGGTGATTGTCGGGTAGGAATAGCTGACAGAGCCGGACGTGCTCATGGAGTGGCGGATGGTGCGCGCCCGGTCCACCCACCACCGGGCGGGGGAGTAGTACCCGTCATGGTTGGCATGTGAGAGGCCGCCGTTCAGGGCTGCCAGGCGGTCGTTGACGCGCTGGCGCACGAGGGCCTTCAGGGCCTCGCGGTCGAGCGTGACGTGTTGCTGTCTGGGATTGCAGGCCATAGCGGATTAGTAGCTGATGCGCGAGTCCACGCCGCCGGGAGCCGAGCCCTGGCCGGAAGCCTTGAGCTCGCCGTATTCCGTATGCTCGACAAGGCCCTCCACGTTCACGTCTACGGAAATCTCGCCCAGCACCTCGTCCACCAAGTCGGATATGGCTTGCGCGTTCAGGCTCACGTTGTGGTCCTGCACGATGAAATAGGCGGGGTCGAAGGTGTACTCCACGCAGTTGCAGTTGCAGCCCGGCGTGGGAGTGGGCGTGGGATTGTCGGGGTCGGGCGAGCCGGAGCCGCTGCCGGGACCGGGGGTAGGTCCGGGCACGCTGCCTGAACCGCTGCCGGGCACGCTGCCGCCGTCAGTTCGCAGGACAACGTGGATGATGCCGTCCTCGATGTAGCTGCCGCCTGTCTCGGAGTATTCCACAGTCACTCCTCCAATCACGCCCGTGGCGTGCCGCTGCCGGGTGTCGGCGGTCGGTATGTCGATGGTGCCGCTGCGGATATGCGGCTGGACGTTGACATCGTTGTAGCGGATGTCCTGCACGCCGCCCAGGCGGCTGTCTCCGGGCTGGTCGGTGTCGTTGTCGGCCTGGCCGTCGTTGGCCGTCTCCAGGCCTATGCCTATGTCCGGGCCGTCCGTCAGCGTGATGCCGGGGCGGGCAAAGAGTCCCTTGAACACGAACAGGTTGCCCTCGCGCCGCCAGAACGGACACAGGGCCTCGGGCAGCGCGTCCGCAGAGCCGGAATCGGCTGCCAGCACGGGAGTAAACGGCTGCACCTCCACCACTTGCAGCTCAATCCTGCCGGAGTGCTGCTGGTCGATGTAATAGTGCCTGTCGCCGTCCTCGCCCACGACCTCGCTGTGGGCCGTGCCGATAAGCACGCTCACCACGCCGGAGCCGTCGATGTCCACAGGTTCACCTTTGGCTTGTGCCTCCAGATACGCCTCCGCCTCCCCGCTGGTCCTGAATCCCCAGGGCTTGTAGGCCACCGGGGCCGTGGAGAACACGGCCTCCGTCACCTCTCCCTTGCAGTCCTGCCGGATGATGCAGTACACGGACAGCGGGGACGCGGAGATGAATCCCATGTCGTGCCAGTCCTTGCCGCACTCCAGCACCTCGTCCCGGGGAGTTTCATCGTCCTCCTCCTGCGCGGGCGGGGCTTCCTCTCTGGCGGAGCCGCTCCCGCTGCCGGAGCCTGAGTCCTTGGTGAACGGCACAAGCAGGTCGAGCCCCCGGTAGTCGATGATGTGGCCCTCATGCACTTGCAGCACCTTGGCCCAGTTGCCCTCCGCGTCCGCCTCGCAGAACTGCCGGGGCTTCACGCGGAGCCGGAAATCCTCTGTCCCGAACACAGGCAGGGGGCGCGGTTCCGGCTCCCGATACTTGTTGTTGCGGAGAAGCGGGCGCGTGTTGATGGAGGAGGAGCTGGCTGCGGCGGCAGCGGTTGCGGCGGAGGCCGCCTGGGCAGCACCGAGGCAATCCACGACCTTGTTCAGCCAGCGGGCGGAAAGGACTTCTCCCGCCCGAACCTTGGCGGGCGGCTTGGGGGATTTTGTGCTCTTGCTCATGCGGTGTAGTCGTAGATGTTGTTGCTCCAGCCGCCCTCGCCGGAGAGCATCCAGGTCTTTTCGATGGTGTAGGTCTTTTCGTCATCGTTCAGGGAGGCATGCTGGTTCACCAGCATCCAGTTGCGGTTCGGCAGCACCGGGGCCCCCTTGGGCGAGTCTATCTTGACCACGTCCTGCGGGTCCACCTTGCCGTTCCCGCTCTCGTAGGAGCAGGTGTAGGTGGCCACCATGCTCTTGTAGGAGGTCACGCCCTGGCGGATGAGGCGCACCAGCGTGTCGTTGCCCTTGATGAGCTTGGCGAGCTGCTTCCGCACGGGCTGGCCGTCCTTGTCCAGCAGGGGCTCGCCGTTCTTCTTCACCTGCGGCACGAACTCCCACATGCGGGCCCCGTCTATCAGGGCCTTGAGGTATTCGAGCTGGTCATCGGGGATGCCGGAGCACTTGGGGTGGGTCAGGATAGGCTCGTCCACCACGGAAACATCGAGCGTGCTCTTGAACTTCTTGAGCTTCTCCTCGTCCTCCCCGGAGCTGCCGGAGCCGCTGCCGCTCCCGGAATCCCCGCTGCCATCGGAGCCGGAATCTTCATCGTCCTCCTCCGCTTCGTCCGGCGTGGTGTAGGTGAGCTTTACGGCGGCCATGCCGCCCGTGCCGGGCGTGATGTTGGTCTTGGCCAGGGTCACGGTGTCCAGCAGGTCGCACCCGCTTCCCAGCTCCGGCTGGGTGGAGAGTGCCTTTTCCTCCGGCACCTCGTAGGTGATTTCCACTGTGTCGCCCGCATCGCGGTCGCGCTCGATGGTGAGCCCGGTGACTGTGTGCGACCAATGCCCGAACGCTATGCGCCGGATGCCGCGAAAAATGCCGATGGTTGCTTTCTGCATACCATCGGCGCGGGTGTCAAAACGGGCTTCACCGCCCTATCACGGCATCCACGTTCCCGCTCACCTGCACAGTCGGCGGCTTGGAAGTGGCCGCGCGTATGGCTTCCAGCAGGCGGGTGTGCTTCTTGCCCTCCGCCACAAGTGGGCCGCCGATGAGGATGGACCTGCCGCCGCCGCCCACGGAAGCGAGCGAGGAGGAAATGCGGGTGCCGGAATCGCGGCCCCTGCCGGAGTCCTGTGCTATGCTGTCGGCCTTGAGCCTGGCGGCCTCGGCCCGCAGCTCCAGCGCGGCCATGCGGCGGGCTGCTGCTTCCGCGTCCGCAATCCCCTGCCGCTGGTACTCCGCTGTGAGCTGGACAATGCGCTGCTGCATCTTGAGCTGCTGGAGCTTCTTCTCGTTCCCGGCTATCTCGGCTTGCAGGATTTTCACCTTGAGTGCGTACTCCTGCCGGGCATCGGCTATCTCCTGCGCCTTGCGGGAAGCCTCCTCCTGCTGCTTCTGCTCCTCCTTTGCCAGCTTGGCCGTCTCCTCGGCATCCTTTTTCTTGAGCTCCACAATCTTGTTGTAGACGGCGGCCAGCTTCTCGTAGCGGGCCACGTCCTCCTCCTTGAGCAGGCCGCGCCGCTTTTCCATGGCCTCCAGCTCGCGGCCCAGGGCCTCCAGCGAGGTGTGTCCCACGTCCTTGAGGCGGTATTCAATCTCCATCTGCCTGTCGTGCAGGCCGGAGAAGAAAGCCTCCTTCTCGTGCTCCTTCTGCCTGGCTACGAGGTCCTCCATCTTCTTGCGTGCCTCCTCCAGCCGTTGTGCCAGCTCCTCTGCTTCCTCCGCCTGTTGCCGCAGTGCCTCGGCCTCCCGCTCCGCAGCCTGGGCGGCCTCCACCTGGGCGGGCAGCATGTCGGCGTATTTCTCCTGCATGCCCTCCAGCGTGGAGAGCTGGTCGGCCAGCAGCTCCGCGCGCTTCTCCTCGCCCTCGGCAAGGGCGTCGTCACGCTGTCCCCGCAGGACCTCGATACGCTCCTCCAGGGCTTCCATGAAGTCCTCGTACTGCTCCTGCGTTTTCACCCTTGATGCCTGTTTCTCCATGGAAGCGAGGCTCCGTTCAAACTCGCGCGTGGCGGCAGCGGCTTCCTTGGCAGCCTCGGCGTTGCCAGTGAACCAACTGTACAGGGCTCCCAGGGCCTCGCCTATGCCGACGATGATGAGGCCGATTCCCGTGCTGACAAGGGCGGTCTTGACGGCCACCATGGCGGCGCGGGTGACGGCGGCCATGGTGGACCAGGCCACGCTCCAGGCGGTGCGCATGCCCGCAAGGGTGGAGGCGAATATGCCCCGGATTCCGGCCAGGGCCGCCTTGAACGCGTTGCCGAAGGAGGCGAGGGAGAGCCCCTGCATGCGCGTGACAAGGCCCCCCACCTGTGCGCGCAGGGAGACAGTCGAGGCGGCTGCCGCCCTGGCATTGCCGGAGAACATGAGCAGGCCCGCTGCCACGGAGGCAACCACGGTTTTCATGCCGCCCAGGCTGGACACCAGGGAGCCGATGCCGGAGACGATGGGGGAGACGGCGGAGGCTGCATCGGACACCCCCTCCACGAAAGAGCGGACAAATGCCTCCACCTCCGGCATGGCGGCTTCGAGGGAGGCCGCAATCTGCTGCAACACCGGGGTCACGGCCTCGTTGATGGGCTGCCCGATGGCGGCGGATACCCGGTTCAGGTTCTCGACCATCGTGTCCCAGCTTCCCTTGGCCGTGTTGGACAGCAGGGAGGACTGCTGGAAATAGCGTCCTCCCTCGTCCGTCATGCGGCGCAGGGCTGCGGTGTACTGGTCGGCGGAAACCTGCCCGGCCTTGCCGAGCTGCTGCACCTGGGCGGCGCTGGTGCCCATGACGGCGGCGAGCTCCTGGTAGATGGGGATGCCCTGCTTGGCCAGGGAGTCGATGGAGCGGGAGTCCACCTTGCCCAGGGTCAGCACGCGGGCGTACACCTTGGCCAGGGAATCCGCCGCCACGCCGGAGCCCGCCGCAATGTCGGCAAAGCGGCGGGTCCAGTCGCGGATGGACTTGTTGTCGCCAAAGACCGTGGCCAGGGGCTTGGCGGCGGCGGCCATGTCCTCCAGCGACACGGCCCCGTTGGCGGCATCCCGCCACAGGTCCTTCATGAGGGCCGCCGCCTGTCCCGTGTCTCCCATGAGGGAGGAGAAGATGGTGGACAGGTCCTCGATTCGGGCGGCCTGGGCCGGAATGTTCGAGACGGCGGCAAAGGCGGTCTTGATGGCGGCCACGGCTCCCTGTACCGTGAAATACACGTTGGCGAACTGGGACGTGAGGCTGGATACCGCGCTGCGCGTGGAAGCCAGCTCGGCCTTGATGTCGGCAAAGGCCTTCTGCAATGAGGAGGCGTTTCCGGCGAATGTGAACTCTACGTCAGCCATTTATCGTGTGAGGTGCTTGAGTCTTGCCATGAGGCTTGCGGCCTCGATGCTTTCTTCTTCGGACTCGCTTCGCCAGGCGGTGACGAGCCCGTCTGCCACCCATGAGGCGTGCATGTACTGGAGGGCCTTTCGGAGCGGCATCCAGAGGATTGTTTCTTCCTGCCATCCCGTCGCCTTGGCAATGGTGAACACCACGGTGGCCATCAGCGACGGGGTTGCGCGTTTGGGGAGTCGTCATCGTCCGGGGCGGTGGGGATGGCTCCTGCGGCCTGTATGGCGGAGCAATCCGCAGTCAGGGCGGCGGCTATCTGCTGGAGCTCTGCCGGGGCCACGTCCAGGCAGAACAGGGCGACAGCCTTTCCTACGCTCGCGGGCTCGTTGTAGATGGTGTCCACGACCTGATCCAGCGGGGCGGCGTGTACCCAGACGAACTGGGAGATGGTGTGGAGGTCCAGTGAGTCAGGGGCTGCCTCCCCGGTGGCAAGGGCGTTGCCGATCTGTCGCAGGAGCTCCAGCGAGCCCAGGGATATGGGGCGCAGCGTCAGGCTCCCGGCCTTGGCGGCGGGGCGGGTGAAAGCGGAGTTGTTGATGTCCTCGCGGGTGGTGATAGATATGGGCATGATGTGTGAAAGTTTATGATTTGGTGAACTTGTTGATAAGCAGGCCGAGCTGGGCTTCCGGCACGCCCTCCGGCACGACAAGCATCTTGCGGCCCCGCTTCACCAGCTCCACCTTGGGAGCCTGGCCGATGTGGTGCCGGATGAGCGTCTTGAGGTTGCGCATGGCCGCCGCCATGTAGGCCAGCGGGTGGTCGTTGTCGTCCCTGCCTATCCACGCCTTGTCGTTCCACTTGGCAATGATTTCGGAGGCCTTGAACTTTCCGTCCGGGGAGGCATCGTCGAACAGCCAGTTGACCACGGGCTCGCTGCCCCCGGCAACGCTGAAAGCGGGCTTTTCGGAGAAAGGGACGCCCAGGGCCGTCAGGCATGCAGCGAGCATGAGGGAGTCGAGGTCGCCGTCCCCGCTCTTGATGAAGCTGATGGCTTGGTTCACGGCTTGAATGCGAAGATGGTGGAGCTGATTTCAAAGGTGGCCAGGTCCTCGTTCTTGAGTCCAATCTTGATGCCTGTCACCACGTTGGTGCCCGTGGAGGCATCGGAGAGGCCGTAGTTGGGAGGCTGGTTTGCCAGCATGAGGGTCTGGGCCACGCGTATGTCCGTGGGGTTCTCGCGCGGGATATAGCCCTTCATGGAAATGTCGGTCTGGTCGTCGTAGAAGATGATGCCCACCTTCACGCCGCGATAGTCGCGCTGAATCTTGCTGTCGGGCTTGTAGTCGATGTCCTGGCTCTCCAGCAGGATGCCCTGCTGGTCGGAGTCGAACCCGAATACGCCTACTGTTCCAAGTATAGTTGCCATATACCCTTGCAGGCGTGTCAAAACTGCGCCACGGCACGGAGGTAGGCGTGCTGCACAAAGGAATCGTCCTGCACCTCTGCTCGGTCCAGCAAGGTCAGGCGCAGGGCGTACAGGTGGAAGTCCGGGGCGGCGGCATTGAGCTCCAGCCTTGCATCATGCTTGCAAAGGGCTTGCAGGGCCTCTGCAAAGGCCGAGCGGGCATCCGGCCCGTCCGTCTCATGGGCGGAGGTGTGGAGCTCCAGCGCGAGCGTCAGCTCCCATGTGGCGTTGCCGGGGACAATCTCGGAGTTGGCGGTGGCCTGGACCAGCAGGTAGGGGAGCCGGAGCCCGCCGTTGTCGAGGGCGGTATGGACCGGGATGCCCGGCATGCGTTCCTGCATGTAGAGCCGGACGGATTCGGCAACGGAGTGCGGGTTCATTTCAGGGAGCGGAGGATTTTGCGCTTCATGGCGCGTATGTTGCCCTCAATGCCCCGCCTGACTCCGCCCAGGGCGAACTGCGCGCGCAGCTTCAGGAGGGACTGCCCGTAGGGCACGGCATTGGCCAGGGTGACGGAATAGCTGTCGTCGGAGCGGCGGACAAGGATGCGGCCCTCGCCCCGGTGGCGTTTCACCCAGGCGGGGGCTGCGGCTCCAAGCTCGCGGGCGGCGGGGAGCCACCCTGCGGCCTCGCGGCCGAGCTGCTTCTTCTTGGCGGCGAGAATCCGCTTCATCTCCGCCTTGGAACGCCACTTGCCCTTGTAGAAGCGCTTTTCGTAGTTGGCCTCAAGGCGCTCCACCCATTCCCGGCGAGCCTTGGCCGGGGAGGACTTGGCGACCATGGGTGGCGTGTTGCGGATGGCGGCCTTGGTGAAGCGGGCGGCGGCCTCGCGCACGGCCTCCCTCATGCCCTTGCGGCTGACAACGGCCCACTCCGCAATCTTGCGGTTGAGCTGCGCGTCGTCGAACTTCACCTGCATGCTCACGGCTGAATGAGGGTAAGGGATACGATAGGCAGGCCGGGGCGGCGGGAGATGTCCTCCACCCGGTACTCGATTCCGTCCACGCGGACCTTGCAGCCGACCTTGAGGCGGTCCGGCAAATCGGCCCGCAGGATGCGCACCTCCATGCCCTGAACCGGGGCGAAGCCGCCAAGCTCCAGGTCACAGGAGCGGGAGGCCCGCGACAGCAGCACCTTGATATTGCTGCTGCCGCAGGCCTCCATGAACACCGGGACGTCCTGCCAGACGGACAGGAAGTCGGCGGTCATCTCGTCATGCAGACTCATCGTCCGTGGCGGGGCTGCTGGCGGGCTTGGAGACAATGCGCTTGAGGCCGTCCGGGCGGATGACCTTGAAGCCGTACAGGGCCTCCAGCGTGATGTAGACCTTGTTGCTGCGGGTGTCGGAGTGGCGGAGGTAGCCGAAGGTCAGGCCCGTCACCGGGTCGGTGACCGCCCCGGCCTCGCTGTAATCCGCCACCGGGGTGAGGTAGCGCATGGCGATGGCCAGGCTGGACGGATGGGCCGCGAAGCCCACAAGGTCCTCGCCGTTGCCGGGAACGCAGGTCGTCTCGTACAGGTCGAACCCGGCAATGCGGTTGATGCGGGCCTCCACCACGCCCTGCTGTGCCAGCGGGGTGATGAAGCTGCGCGCCACGATGTCGTCCGCCAGCAGGGAGGAGAAGAACGAGTTGTCGAGGATGAGCGCGCGCTGCTCCTGGGGCATGTTGCCCTGGGCGCAGGCCTCGCGGATCTTGACGATGGACTTGTAGTTGAAATCCTCCGCAGCAATGGCGGGGATGGCGGGAGAGCCGTAGTTCTCGGCGGTGATGCAGGAGAAGATGTCGGTCATGACATCAATGGCGAGCTGCTGGGCGGCGGTGGCCACCAGCTTCTCCAGCAGGGGGATGGCCGTGGTGTCGGCCTCGCGGGCCGTCATGTGGACGGTCTTGTACTTGTGGCGGTTGAGCACCACAGGCACGGAGGAGGCCTGGGAGTCGGCGTTGGCCGTGTAGTCTCCCGCAAAGTCGCTGGACGCGGAGGGCATGCCGATGACGGGCACTTTCACGGTGTCGAGCTTGTCGGCGGCCTCCGGGGAGAAGTTGGTGGAGAACGCGGAGAGCGGGAGAAGTGCGGTCATCCAGGGCATGAGCGCGGCCTGGCTGATACGCACGTCCTTGAGGTCGGTGATGATATTGGGCATAATCTGTTCTTGGGGTTGGGGTTAGAGGGAGGAGAAAAGCTCGGCGCGCTCGGCCTCGGAAAGGCTGCGGAGGAACGCGGTCTGCTCGGCGGGGGTCTTGGCGGCCTTGAATCGCTCGGCCACCGGGACGGCAGCGGAATCGCCCTTGGCGGTGACGGCTGCGGGCGCACCGGCGGCGGCTCCGTAGAACTCGGCTGCGCGCTCCTCTGCGGTCTTGGCCTCTGCCTTGAGGCGGTCGTTCTCGGCCAGGGCCTCGCGGAGTCTCTGTTCCTGGGCGGCAGCCTTTTCCGAAGCGGCCTTGAGGTTGTCGGACAGCTCGGCGTTGGCGGTTTCAAGCGTCTGTGTGGCGGCGCGCGCCTGTTCCAAATCGTTGGTCATGGTGGCCACCTGGGCCTCCAGGCCCGCCGCCTTGGCGTTGGCCGCATCCAGTTGTTCGTCTAGTGTTTCCATACCCTTGCGGGGCGTGTCAAAATTGCTCACGAAAAATCTTCAGGTTCGGTGCGAAATTTATCCATGCCGCAGGAGCAGCTTCTCCACCATGAACTCCACGGAGTCGGCGCGGGCGTCCACCAGCCCCCGGCGGCGGGCCTCCGTGCCGGAGAAGGTCTGGCCCTCCATGTCCTCGTCCGCTATCGAGCGGCGGCGGTTCACGGCGGACTTGAAATCCTGCCATGTGGCCTCGACCTGATGTTGCAGCAGCTCGCGCTGCTCGTCCGTCATGGACGTGCCGCTGACTCCCGCGGCCTTGTACTTGCCAGCGGAAAACACCTCCACCTTCACGCCGCGCTGGCTGTAAGCCTCCGAGGTGTCGGTCACAGGCATCAGCACGCCGATGCTGCCCACCCTGGCGGAGGGTGCGGCGTAGATGGCATCCGCCTGGCTGGCAACCCAGTACGCGGCAGAGCAGCACAATCCCGCCGTGTAGGCATAGGTGTGCTTCTCGCGGGAGAGCCTGGCCACGGCTGCGGCCAGCTCCGGCGTGCCGTTGACCGAACCGCCGGGAGAGTCGATGTCCAGCAGGACGGTATGAATGTCCGGGTCGGCCTGCAACTGCGCCATGAGCTGCGCCAGGGCGGCGGATTCCGCGTAGGGTTCTCCAAAGGCCCGGAACAGCATGCGCTCCAGGCCGCTGGCACGCCGCAGGAGCGCGCCGTGGACCGGGACGACGGCCAGGCCGCCCTGCCGGGTGTACGGCGGGCTGGGCGGGGCTGCGGGGCCGCTGGTGCCGGGAAGCTGCGCGGAAACACCCGGCATGGCGGAGAGGCGCATGTAGGCGGCGGGCTCCATGAGCCACAGGTCACTTGATTGCAGGAGGTTCATCGTCTCGGTCGGAGTCATTGTTGTCGGGGAGTGGTGTGGTGGTTTGGGGTTGCTGGACAAAGGAGTCGAAAAGGAGCTGGGGCGGCAGGCCGTACTTGGCGGCGGTGTCGCGGATGAGCGTCATCTCCCGCGCCCGGTTCTCCACCTCCTCGTGAATATCCATGCCGAGCTCGGCAAAGTGGTCGGAAAGCGTCTTGAGTCCCGCCTTTACGTCCTCGCGGTTCTGGGCGGCCTCGCGCCCGGCATCCACAGTCACACGGCGGGGAGTGGTGAAGTTGACTTCCGTCCATCCCTCCACGGCGGGAAGCCGCCCCTCGCTGATGGCGTTGCCGACGACCCACAGCCAAAGCGGGCGGAGCATGCGGTCGATGAGCAGCGTCTGGCGGTAGGAGAATCGGCGGTCGGCGCGTGCCACAGTCAGGCGCACGCCCGCACCGGCCAGCTTGGAGGAGTCGGAGGCGAACTCGAACGGCAGCATGCCCAGCGCGGAATCCCGCCGCAGGTGCTCTAGGAACCCGGTGAACGTGGGGGATGGGCGGCTGCTCTCGAAGGGCTTGATGTCCTCTCCCGGTTGCAGGGCCACCAGCTTGCCGCCAAGGACTGTGTGCAGGAAGGAGCTGTCGGAGGAGCCGGGCTCCGGGGAGCCGAGGCGGAAATCCCCGTCGTCCGCGTCAGCCCGGTTGGTGGTCAGCACGCGCGTGATGTCGGCGTTGTCCTTGACCGCGTGCTTCTCCAGCGCAAGAAGCTCCATCTCATCAATCATGTGGTTGATGCTGTGCTGGAGGCTGGGGAAGCCCCGGAGCTGGGAGGGGGAGTCCGGGTCGTAGACATGCAGGACGTGCGCGGCGGGCAGGTCGGTGTGGGAGCCGTCGTCCGCCAGGAGGCGGTAGGAGAGCGGGCGGCCGTCCGGGGCTATGCGCACGCCGTCCACCACGTCGTCCGTCTCGCCGGAGTTGCCGATGCGGTGTCCCTCGATGAGCTGGATCTTGAGCTGGCCGTCCTGTTCTACCTTGTGGACAAACATCTCTCCGTCCACGTCCACGGCGCGGCACACGAGGTGCTGGCACTGGGTGAGGTTGAATCGGCCCGATAGCTCGGCATGCCTGGCCCAGCGGTTGAAGTAGGCTTCCGCCTTGCGGTTCCATGCCGGGTCCACGCTCTCGGCCTGGGGCTTGAGGCCGTCCCCCACGGAGTACAGGGCCATGGCGGAGACAATCTCGCGGATGAAGCCGGAGTTGCGCGTCAGGTAGCGGGAGCGGCGCACCAGCTCGGAACGCACGCCGGGCGTGAGGTCCAGCGTGGCGTCCCGGGGGCCGCTGCCGGGTACGGAGGCGCGGCGGGGCGAGCGGTTGGCGTTCTCGAACACCGAGGTGGTGCCGAAGAACAGGCGGGCGGCAAAGCGTTGGAAGGCGTTCACAGGGGGAGGCGGTTCGGGATGGATGAAAGGCCGGATGCGTCGCTCTTGCCCGCTTCCGGGTCGAGTCGGCGCAGGGCGTAGGCGCACTCCTCCAGCACGTCGGCCACGGGCATGGGGAACGCCTTGGTGACGGAGGTCCCGCCGCCGTCGTTCCAGCTCATGACGGTCTTGCCCTCCAGCAGCAGGGCCTTGGCGCGCTTCTGGATTTTCTTCACCTCGCACAGGGTGAAGCCGGTGGTGAACAGTCCCTTGGCGCTCATTTCTCGAAAGCCGCGCGGGCGGCGGATATGGTGGGAAACAAGTTGAGCTGGATATGCGGCTCGTCCACGAGCTTGGCCCATGTGCCGCCCCAGGTGGTGCCGGGGATGGCGGTGGCGAGGGCTCCCAGCGTCTTGTAGTGCGGGGAGTCGCCCAGGTACTCCTTGCCCCGGAACACGCCGAAGTCGAACGCCAGCCCGAAGTTGTGCCATGACTGGCCGCCGCGCGCGTTGGTGACCTTGGGCTTCTTGGCGTAGAGCCTGTCCTGCTCGGCGTAGGAGCGGTTTCCGTCAATGATGCGGACCTCCACGCCCAGCTTGGCGGCGCGTACCCTGGCGGCCTTGAGCCAGCGGCGGGCAATCTCCTGGGCCTTGGGCAGCAGGGTGGAGATGTTGGCCTCGCTGCGCTCGTCAAAGGTGCCGTACTTCTCGCGGGCAGCGGCGGCGGCCTCAATCCACCTGGCCTCGGCGGCGCGTGTCAGCGGCCCCACGATTCCGTCCGTCTTTCCGGTGTAGTACCCGGCCAGGCGCAGGAGGCGCTGCCAGTAGCGCACGTCCTTCTGAATGTCTGCAATGTTCATGCCCTTTCCGGGCGTGTCAAAAAGCATGCACAAAAGGGCCCGCTCAAAGGAGCGGGCTGATTTTGTGCGCGAACTGCCAGTTGCGGCAGGTTCGGTAGGTCTTGTACTTGATGTGCCTGTCCTGCGGGTCGATGTCGGATTCCCCGAAGGTCACTTCCTCGGCGTTGTCGATGGTGATGCGGATGCCGTTCCGGTCCACCTCCAGCGTGCTGCCCTCATGGTGCCGCCATGCAAGGTGGAAGTTGCGCGCCCAGACGTAGGGCGTGGTCACGCCGCAGAGATAGTGGAACGGGGCCTCCGGCAGCTCCAGCCCGGAGGCGCGCCTCATGGAGGCGGAGATGCGCGGGTCGTATTCGCCAAGCAGGCACTTGGCGCAATGCTCCTCCAGGTTTACGCCCGTTACGGCCTTGAGCCAGAGGTATCGGAAGCTGCCGGTGATTTCTATGTCGCGGATAGTGGCCATGTCGTGTGTTTCTTTCCAGTATAGCACAGTTTTCGGAAAGTTGCAAACTGTTTCTGCTATTGACTTTGCAGGAATCCGCGCTCCGCCTCCAGCTTGCCCAGGAGGCATTGCACCAGGTCCCCGTGGCGGTTGTGGCGGTAGTCGCCGGGGTATTCCATGTTGAACTCCACGTTCAGGGCCTCCTCCACCTTGGCGCGGGGGAGCCTGCGCGGGGCGGAGGCTATCGCGTAGAGCTGCGGCTCGCCCTCGCTGCCTATCACCTCCACCTTGGCGAAGTATTGCAGCAGGAGGTCCTTGAGGCTCTCCCGGCTGTGGAAGTGCTGCATGGTCCACACGCCGCTGCGGAAGGTGGCCCCGAAGTTGTCCTTGTCGAGGAACTGGAGGTCGCGGGACTTGGTGTTGTTCTTCTTGAAGGTCTTGAGCCTTTCGGTGAAGCCGAGGCTGCGCGTGCCGATGTAGATGCGCCCGGTATTGTTGAGCAGCGCGTTGCAGGTGGTGAGCACCGCGTGCTCGAAGTAGGGATTCACCACGGAATTGAGCACGCTGTCCAGCACCACCACGTCAAAGAGCCCGTCCCGGGAGAGGTCGGCATGGAGGCGGTTTATCTGGTTCACCACCTCGCGCACGTTCAGGGCTCCCCTGGTCTGGAAATGCGGCTCGTAGGGCAGGATGCGGTAGCCTTGGCCTGCCAGCATGTCGGCGTAGGCGCAGCGGCCCGCACCGAAGTCCACGGTGCGCTCGGAGGCCTTGAGCGTGGGTATCACCTTTGTCTCGTACAGGGTGGAGGTTATCTTGCGGGCCTTCTTGCCTTGAAGCCGGTGCATTTGGCAATGGAGCTGGTTGTAGCTTTTCACGCCGAGCGCGTCGTAGCAGTACACGCCGTAGTCCTCGGAGAGGTACTTCATCATCTCCTCCTCGTCCTCGCGGGGTATCATGTAGGCCAGCAGCGGCGTGCGGAGCTGGTGGCACGCCACGGCGTAGTCGGAGTTGAGCAGCACGCGCCCGTCCTCGCTGCACACCACGCTGCCCCAGCCGCCGTAGCGGAGGATGAGGCCGCTCATGCCGTTCACCACGATGGCGTTGGCGTTGCGCGGGTAGCTGATGCTGCGGTGGTCGATGTAGGCGTAGGTGCCGGGCTCCAGCTCGCTTCCGTCCAGCTCCAGCGTGACCTCGCTCTTGTTCGTCTCGATGCTGTTGTGGAACAGGTTGAAGCGGATTTCGTCGGTGCGGTTGATTCCTTGCAGTCGGATGGCCGGGCAATGGGTCAGGCCGATGGCCTTCATGGCGCGGGTGCGCTGGTGCCCGGCAGTCAAGATGCCGTTCCCGCCGTTGATGATGACAGGCTTGATGACCCCGAACTTCCGCAGGCTCTCCTGCAATTTCACGAACTTGTCCTGTGTCAGCAGTCGCGGGTTGTAGTCGGCGGGGCGCAGCCCGGACAGCGGGTAGGACGGGATGAACTCGGCTTGGCTCATGGCGGGGATGGAGGAAGGTGCTTAGGCGTTGCGGAAGCGGGAGTCGCCGTGCTCCAGCATTTCCAGGCACAGGCCGTTGTAGTTGCCGTGCTTGTCGCTGTACTTTTCGAGGAACCTCTCGAAGCGCTCCGCCTCGTCCGGCTGGAGGAAGATTCTCTTGGCCCCGTAGGCCAGGGAGGGCAGCACCTCCGCCGTGGCGGGGTCGTCCGCATCGAGCTCCACGGAGTCGGGAATGTCCTCCACGTCCTCGGCCTGGGCCAGTATGTCGTTGAGCTCGCTGCCGGAGAAGCCCGTGAGCTCCAGGTCAATCTGTCCGTTGAGCTCGGTGAGCAGGGCGTTGAGGCCGTCCTCGTCAATGCTGGAGAGTTCGGCAATCTTGTTGTCTGCAATCATGTCGGCCCACTCGGCGGCCTCGGTGGCGTAGTCCTGGAAATCCACCGGGACCTGCTCAAGCCCCAGCATGCGGGCGGCGAGCAGGCGGCCATGGCCCTTGATGACGAAGCCGGACCTCTTGGAGACAACGATGGGGTTGCGCCAGCCCTGGTGGCGGATTATCTTGGCAAGGGCGACAATCTGCTCCTCCGGGTGGCGGTTCGGGTTGCGGGGATTCTCCACTAGGGAGGCCGTGGGCTCCAGCGTGGTGTACGAACAATAGACTGCGGGCGTTTCCATATACAGGAAACGCCCGTGTCAAAAAAGCGAGAGGCAAACAGGTATCAGTAGTGATACCTCATCAGGTGAATGGTAATAAGTTGTTGCTCCTCGTTCACCGTATACACAAGCCGATGCTGGCTGTCTATGCGGCGTGAATAAAAGCCGCTCCACTCATGCCGCAGAGCTTCCGGTTTACCAATCCCGGTATACGGCGTTTCCTGCATATCGGCAATGAGTGCACGTATGCGCTTGAGCGTCTTTTTGTCGTTCTTGCTCCAGAAAATCAGATGCCGCTCAGCCTCGGCTGTGAGCTCTATCGCGTACATCAGCCGATGAGTGCGTCAATTTCCTCCAAAGTGATGCGGCGTGTCCTACCCTCTTTGGCATCTTGCATGGAGCGTCGCAACGCCTCCCCATTCTGGCCGCCGGTTAAGTAGGCGGTTTCGACGAGTGCGTTGTACTCGTCCTCGGAAACAATGACGACATTCTTATGCCCGCGATGGCGTATCACCACCGGCACGGCATTCTCCACAACCTCTCGCAGAATGCTGAATAGAGAACGCCTCGCTTCGCTGGACGTGATGCATTTCGTTGTCATGGCTTCATTGTACACGAAATGCGTACAAGTGCAAGCGAAAATAAACAACGCAACATAGAAATGCGTCAAGGCTGTTCCAGGTCTTGCTCCGGCTGGGCGGCGGGCACGGCCTCGTTGCCCACAATCTTGAGCATGAATGCCGCGCACACGCTCATGGCCTCGCAGTCGAGGTAGTGGTTGGCGCGCTCGCCAATCTGCTTCCATATCCAGCGGCCCTTGTCCTGGGCGCGGTACTCGGAGTCCAGCATGTCGAGGTATTCCTGCGGGGCGTTCTGCGGCACCTCCCACACCGGGCCGCCGTCCGTGTTGCGGCGCAGCCGGGCCAGCGCGTCCTTGATGTTGAGGTTGCTCCAGAAGTGCATGTTGCAGGCCTTGCCGGTGCCGAGGTTGATGCGGCGCTTGGGCGAGTAGAACCGCTCCACGGGCTTGGTGCTTCCGGTGGGGCGGTGCGTGAACGTGCTGCGGCGGTCGCCCATGAGGGCGGTCCAGCCGTTCTCCGCGCACTTGGCATAGACCTCGTAGGTGGAGTAGCCGCTGTCGATGAAGCACAGGCTCGCATGCACCCCGTACTGTGCCTGGGCGTTCTGCACGTCCTCCCAAGTGAGCACATGGGCGCAGTGCAGCATGCGGGAGGAGCCGTCGTTCGCCCAGGAGCGCACCACCAGATAGAACGAGTCGCGCTGAACGTCCACAGTCAGGATGCGCAGCGGGATGCCGGAGATGTTGCCCTCGCGGTCCCAGGGCTCGCCCATGCGATAGTCCGAGGGCGTCGTCTCGATGTGGTAGTCCTCCTGAAAGTCGTCCCAAGGCAGGCCCAGGCGCTTCTGGTAGAACTGCTGGAGCTGGGAGTAGTCGCCCTTCTTGGCGGCTATCTTGGCGCGGATATAGAGCTCCGCCAGCATGCCCCAGCCCATCGTGGCCAGGGCGTTCCAATGGAAGCCGACATACTCTGCTGCGGCGTTCGGGTTCTGCGGCACGAAGCGGGAGGCGGCGTTGAGGTCGCGCCGCACGTCGTCCCGGTCCTCGAAGCGGGCGCGGCAGTTGGCGCAGCGCATGTGGGTGGAGGCGCGCAGCCTGCGGAAGTCCACATGCCCCTCCCGGTCCTTGCAGTCCTTGTCCCATTCCACACAGTTCCAGGAGTAGGGCTGCTCATGCCCGCAATGCGGACAGGTGAACATCCACTCCCGCTGATCCGTGGTGGCGTACTTGGTGTGGGTGTCGTCCCCGGCAAAGCCGCCCTGCGAGCAGAAGATGCACTTGCCGAGCCAGCCGAAGGCCGTGGTGCGTGCCTCCGCCTCCGCCATGTGGCCCTGCGGCCAGCGCCATGTCTCGTCCCCGATGAGCCAGCGGATTGAGCGGCGCTGGAGGTTGCTCTTGTTGTAGGCTCCGGCCACCCACAGGGTCATGCCGTTTGCAAAGTGGATGGTGGTGTTGCGGAGCTTGTAGCGGTCGCCGGGGTAGAGGCGTTTCACGGGGGCGCAGCAGTCGAAGATTTTTCTCAGGCGGCCCTCGGCCTGGTCCTTGGCATCGTCGTCGTTCTGGTCCAGCCACAGGGTAGGGCCGGGCATGTTGGCCACGATGTAGCACAGGGCTACCTCGATGGCGGTGGACTTGGAACTCTGCACGCTGGCAATGATGGATATGAGCCGGGTGCGCGGGTTCACCATCTCCTGCATGACTTCCTTGAGCATGGGGGAGTTGGAGGCCTGGAAGCGTCCGGGGATGGGGGAATAGGGAATGCCCTCGATGTGCTGCTCCGCCCATTGCCAGACAGGGAGGCGGTCGGGCGGCGTGAAGGCCTCACGCCACAGGTTCTCCAAGTAGTCGCTGTCGGCATCGGGCATAGTCGAGTATCTGGCGGATGGTGTCGGCGTTGAGCTGCGGCTCGGTGAGGCGGAGGACGGCCCAGCCTTGCAGGGTGGCGGACAGGTATTTCTCCGCGTCCTTGATGAAGCCACGGGGGCTCAGGTGCCGTCCGCGGGTCCATACGCCGCCCTCGATTTCAACGAGCATACGGGCGGCCTCCAGCGCAAAATCGGCCCGCCATTTGCGGGTCTTGTCGAAGCGGTATTCCCGGACAAGCTCCGGGCCGCCTGCTGCGTCCCAGAGTCGGGCGAAGCGGGCTTCCAGCGGCGAGGGCGTTTTGGTCTTGGCGGGCATTACACCCTCTGCCGCCGTGTCAAAATCTTTTCCTTATGGGGTCAGGGAGTCAGGGAATCTCCCTTGCCGTCGTGCAGGTCGGCCACTACCTCGTCAACGGCGTGCGCCAGGGCTTCCTGTATGGCTACCGCGTCCTTGCCCGCCAGCAGCGGCGGCAGCTCCTTCTCCAGCTTGGAGCGCAGCAGGTTCACCACGCGCCCGGAACGGCTCAGCCAGGCCTCGCGTACAAGGTCCTTCCTGATGTATTCCCCCTTGCGCACCGCCAGCCGGAACTCGCGCTCGTTCACCTCGGCCAGCAGCTTGCGGATTTTCAGGCCCTCCTCGTCTCCGGGCTGGCTGCCGTCCAGGTGGCGCTCGTGCATGAACTTCCGCCAGGCCACCACGTCATGCGTGCCGTTGGCGTTGGGGGCGGGGGCTCCCTCCAGCTTGCGCCAGTTGGAGATGCTGCGCCGGGAGCAGCCCAGCGCCTCGGCCAGCTCCACCACGGTCTTGGCCACCGTGATGCTGGGGTCGCCGCCGGAGCCGGGGCTGTATGCGATTGATTGCAGCAAGTCCACCTCCTGCCGGGAGAGCGGCTTGTTGGATTTCACTTTCGCCACCGCCTGCTTGATGGCGTTGGCGCGGTTGACTTCCAGGACTGTATCGGCTTGGGCGGGGGTGATGTTGGCCATAGGGAAAGTGGGCGGGACAAGGCAGGACCCGGCGCGCTGCGTCAGGCCTGCATGGGGTTGGGGGTTAATCTTCCTTGATACCCGCCACTTCCTTGGCGTAGCGGATGGTGCGGTAGTTCACGTAGGCCTGCCAGGCCGCGTTGCGCGGCGACCAGCGGAAGCCGTGGGCCTTGAGCCCGGCGCGGGTTTGCTCGTCCGGCTTGTCCGGGAAGTAGAGCTTCACGCGGGCTGCTGCCGCGTCCACCTCGAAGCGGATGCCGGACTCGCCCTCGCCGCTGCCGCCGTCACTCTCCGCCTTGGCCTGCATGGACTCGATGTCGCGGATGCGCTTCTCGATGCGGTGGATTTCGGCGTTGTTGTTGGAGAGCATGTACGGCGGGAAGCCTATGCGGCCCGCGAAGTCGGGATTCAGGAGGCCGCAGGCGTCGTCCTCCTTGAACCCGATGGCCGTGAGGTTGGCTATGGCCTTGGCCCGGTCGCCCTTGGCGGCGCGGATGGCCTTGTTGCCCTCGCGCATGCGCTCCTGCCACTTGCGGCAGCTTTCCAGCTTGGCGCGCAGCCTCTCGATGGCATCCGGGTCGCCGGAGCGGATGGGGGCGTTCGGGTCCGGGGTGCCGTAGCGCTTCCTGACGCTGGCGCGGGCCTTCTCGCCCAGCCCGATGATGGCCTGCATGGCGCGCTGCTCGGCCTCGTTGGCCCTTTGCGCCCGCGCCACCGGGAAGCCGGACGGCCCGGCTATCAGCGTGCTGATGCACCGGGACTGGCAGGCTATGTAGTGCTCGTAGGCGGCTTTCAGGTTCTCGCGGTAGCGGGCCAGCTCCGCGTCCTTCTGCTCCTCGGTGGCCTGGGCGGCTTCCTGCTCCAGGTAGGCGGCGAAGGACTGGATGCGGCTCGCGTACTCGCTGCGCAGGGACTCCCCGCGCTTCTCCGGCGAGAAGCTGGTGCCGTGGTAGGCGCGCTCCGCCGCCTCGGCGGACAGGTCGTTCATCAGCTCTGATGTGGTGAAAGTGGTCATGGTGGTGAATCTCCTTTCTCTTTAGTAGTCCTCCGGCAACATGACGGTGGTGGCGGAGCGGTCCGCCTCGGTGATAATCCAGAGCGTGCGCCCGTCCAGTTGCTTGTAGACGCTCATGATGCGGGGCGGGTCGTCGCTTGTCAGCGATGCGTCGTTACCCGCCTTGTCCGCCTCGCAGACATCGCCCCAGTCGCCCTTGCAGTGGCGCTTGAGGCAGATGAATATCTCCTGCTGCGTGAACTCCTCCAGGGCGGCGGGGGTGGCCGCAAGGCTGCCTGTCTTGAACTTGGCCGCGCAGGATTCCACTTCCCACGGGATGCGGATGGGGCAGTCCGTGTGCCCGTACCACACCTTCTCCATGTCCTCCGGCTTGATGCCGTCGGCCTCGTCCACCAGCCTGCTGTCGGACTGGTCGCGGGCCGTCCAGGTGTACCACTCCATGCGGCGGGTTCCGTCCGGCATGGCCAGTATCTTCACCTCGCGGGACTGGTTGCGGCACAGCCAGTTCGGATAGGTGAACCTTACGCCGCCGCAATGCGGTTCCTCCGCCTCTACGGCCTCGAACATGGTCACGCCCATCATCATGGCGACGTGGCTGGGGTCGTGGGCCAATTCTGCTATGAGCTTCCCGGCGGTCCAGACTGCCGGGACCTTCCGTCCAGTACTTGCTTGTTTGTTGTCTTGCATATTGATAATTAGCGGCTTATCCGCTTCTTACAGTCTAGCATATCCGCGAACAATGTCTAGCTTTTTTTTGGTTTTTCTGCACTGGTGCTCAATGCGTTGCGTGATTCGGACCCCTTGCCTGGGAACGCGATTCCCGCCCGGAGGCGGGAAAGAAGTGGGAACGGGGAGCGGATTCCTTTCCCACCGTTCCCTGCCGGGAGGCGGATGGGGAACCCGGCCCTCACGCGCCCTGTAAATCCTTGAAAATCAAGCGTTCGACATGTGCTTGCTGGTTCGCCGGTGAGGGGGCCTCAGCGGCCCTGGAACCGCGTTTCAAGTGGGAATGGGGAAAAAATGCCGTGCGTGGGAACCGCGCGCGCAGCAGCCGGGGCAAGTCTCGCAACTCGTTGTAAATAGATTCCTTATGACGATTTCGAGGCCGTCGGGAGAGGCCAAAATCGCCTTTTTGGGCCCCTGGACGGGCCGTGGAGCGCCGCTGCAAGGCCTTGGCAATGCCCCGGTTGCGCAGCGGAAGCCACCCTTGTCGGCGGCCTGGCGGACAGGCTCCCGATGGGGTGCAGGGGCTGGTGCTGGAGGGGGCGGAGGTCATATCGGATGGGGAGGGGTGCCGGGATGCTCGTGAGATGTCATCCCGACACCTATGGGGGCGTGTCAAAAGGCACGTCAGGCGGATTCGCCCAGCTCGTCAAGGCGTGCCTGCACCTGCTTGTGGTAGGCCAGCAGCGGCTCCAGCAGGTCCAGCGCGGCCTCGCATTGCTCGGCGGTGTAGGTGGCGGGCTTCTGCTTGGCGGCCCACTTGCCGAAGTTCAGGGCATCCCATCTGGGCGGTGCATCGGGGCTGACGCGTTCCGGCAGGTCCAGAATCCCCAGGCGGTCGGGTTCTTCACCGACAGGCGGGCGGCTGAGGTCAACCTCCGGCTCCGGCGTGAATGTCGTCTGGTGCAGTTGCTTGCGCAGGGCGGAGCAGGACAGCTTCTCCTCGGCGGCCTTTTGCAGGACTTCCTCGCGCTGGTCCGGGTCGGCATCGGTGCGGGCAATCTCCTGGTGGTGCGTAAAGGACAGGCTTGCGTGTCGCTTCTCCACCGGGAACTTCTTGCAGGTCATCACGATGTCGCGCAGCGTGCTACGGGAAAGCCCGGTTGCCTGCATGGCTTCCTCGTACTTGCTGGCGGTATGGCGGTTGCCCCAGCAACGCTCGCCCATCAGCAGGACGTCACCCAGCAGCCAGCAGCTTGACTTGTGGATGGAGAGCACGGTGCGGAATACTGCGTTGTAGTCCTCCGCCGTGATGTCCTCACGGCTGATGATAAGGCCATTGCCGCTCATCAAGATTCCGGTCACGCCGGACTCTATAAGGCCGGGCAGCATCCTAGATGTCCCGTTAACAGGACAACTAGAATCAGCCGAGTCAGGGGAGCTTGTCGTGTTAACACGACAACCAGAATCAGCCGAGGCCAAGCTAGATGTCGTGTTAACACGACGACTAGAATCGGCGGGGGCGGAGGCGAGGGTATCTACTTCTGTGATTTGTTCGGTTTCCATGGCTAGCCTATTGTTCGGTGTCAAAATCGACTGTTGCGTGACCTTTCCGGCGGTTGGCCAGGCGGTACGAGCGGCGGGCCTTGCCGCACTTCTGCTTGCCCATAGGCGGGAGGCCGAGCTGCTTCTGCAACTGGCGGACGTGGTAGTGGAAAGCCTGCTTGCTCATGCCGACGGAGCGGGCGAGCTTGGCGCAGCTGTCGCGCCCCAGCAGGAAGCAGACACAGGCCCAGCGCAAGCGGGGATTGCCGCCTTGCTCCAGGAAGGCCCGCGCCTCCTCCGGGAAGGCGTCGCCGGGTTTCATGTCGCGGAACACGGCTATCCACCCCTCCGCCGGGATGGCGGAGGGGCTTTCGCTGTTGCCGTCCAAATCACAGAACGGCTGGGCCATGACTGAATCGATTGCTTCCACTACATCCCTGCGGGGTGTGTCAAAAGGCGGGCCGGAGGCGGAGCCGCCGTTGTCCTCAAGCGGCTCCAGCAGCCCCAGGCGCTGCGCCTTCTCCCTTTCGGCGGGGGAGAGCCCGGCTATCCAGGCACGGGCTTCCGGGGAGGCGTAGGCGGCCCGGTATTGGCGGCATCGCTTGCCGAAGCCTGTCGAGTAGCGGTCACCACCGGCCATGGCGTCCTCCTTTCCGGCTGGGGGGTGTGACATGTGACATGACGACATCGCCTCCATATCCCCCTATATATATACATGAATTTGTTTTTTCCTGTTTTTCACTGTATTCATTTTTCCTATATATAGATTCAGGGAAAAATAATGTCACAAATGTCATCCGTTCTTGCAATTCGTTAAGGTTGCAGGAGTTGAGGCGATGACAAAATGCCATGACGTTATTCCCGGAGGGGCTTGCCAAACGACACATGTCACAGGGTTCAAAACGGGCAGAGCTCATCCAGTCCTCCTTCCTCTGCGGGGTTCTCGAGATAGTCCATGAACTCCTTGCGTCCGATGTGCCATATCCGCTCGCGGGCTTTCCTCCTGGGCACGATGGGGTAGTCGCCGGAGCTTGCCAGCGCGCCCAGCCGCCGCCCCATGCTGCGCGCATTCACCTCGCCGTGAAGCATGCCGCTCACGCCGTCCGTCAGCATCATCTGCTGCATGAACCATGTCGCGCTGCCCTCCAGCGCCTCCAGCGCCTTGTCCGCATCGAACATGCTTTTCACGAACAGCGTCAGTATCTCGCGGAACGAGGAGGAGGAGCCGGATTCCATGGCCTCAGCCAGCAGCTCCGGGTGCAGGAAGTTGCGCACGCCCCAGCGGGCATCGCCACGGCAATGTTCCGGCAGCTCCCAGTTGAGCAGGAACGCGCAGAGCGCACCCATCTCCGCTGCCGCCTTCTTCCTGCCCCCGGCATCGTCCATGGGGGTGTCGGTGGTCTTGAACAGGCTGATTTTGTCGCGGTTGGAGAGCTCGATGTCAGGCAGCATCTGGAGGGAGTCGGGGTCGGTGTTGAGCGTCACGATGATGCGCCCGCTCCAGTAGATGCCGGACGCGTTCTTGAACTTGCCCTCGCACATGTGCAGGTGGTTGGCTGACATCTTCTTGAGGGCCTTGGCGAACTGGGCGCGCTCCTTGTAGTCGCCCTTGGTCACGGTGTCGTTGAGGGTCCACACGCCCACGCCCATCAGGTGCTCGTTGAAGCGGGTCTGGCCAAGGATATACTCGCTTGCGTCGGCGCAGCCGCCCATGGACGGGCCGTACAGGCAGTCGGTCAGGAAGTTCTTGCCCGCGCCCACGCCGCCCGCGACAAAGAGGGTGTGCCCGTTGCGCGGGTGGCCGTAGTAGGCGTTGCGGTACGCCCAGGCCCAGGCCGCCATGAAGCGCTCACGCTGGATGATGTCCGGGAAAAGCCTCTCCATGAACGACGCAATCCATGGGAAGCCGTCGCCCCAGCTCCTCCCCTTGTCCGCATCGGGCTCGTGGACCCGCAGGAAGCTGGTGTTGAGGCGGGGCTCGTTCTGCACATGGACGATGCGCTCCTTCCGGTAGATGAGCGGGCAGGCGGACGGCAAGGCATTGAGCGTGATGATTTTGGCCATGAGCTGCTTTACCGGGCTTTCCCCGCCGTCCTTTTCCGCCTTGGTTCCGAGGCCGTATTTCTCGGCGGCCATCAGCTCGAACCCCTGCCGGTTGAGCGTCAGCCAGCCGGGCGTGGAGGCCCCGTCCCCGCCCTGGAAATCGTGGTAGACGTAGAACGTGTTGTTGACGAAATAGCACTCCGACAGGGCCTTGCCGAGGGTGTCGGCCCGGTATTCGTCCACTATCCCCTTGCCGAAGATGGCCTCCCACGACATGAACGGGCGGTGCCCGGTGAAGCACACCATGCCCGTCTCGGTGACGATGGCGGCGGTGGGGTTGTCGGCAGTCTCGTCCCAGAAGCGCACGCCGCGCGAGCCTATCCCGAACTCGCCGCCCCAGCGTCCGGCCCAGCCGCGCCTCTCCATTTCCGCCCATACGCGGTCGAGGGGAATCTCAATGCCCTGGCGGGAGTCCCGGCTCTTTTTCAGGGCTGCGTCCAGCCAGAGAATCGAGAGGTTGGCGGGGACCGGGGCCGCGCCCGTCTCCACCCACTCCCAGCCGGCGTGGTAATACTGGCTCGTGTTGTAGAAGGCATTGGCATCGACCGGGCCGAACGCACGCGTGACGCTCAGCTCGCGCGCAATGGTGCGCAGGAGGGCCTGCACCATCTCGTCTCCCGGCATCAGCGGCAGCGGCTTCTCCAGCAGCCACACCGCACGCGTGCCGCCGGAGAACGAACGCGCGATGAAATTGGGCTTGTGGGTGAGCCTTGCCAGCTTCTTCTGCCGCTCCTCGTCCGTCATGGGGGTGTCGTAGTCGGCCACCACGGCCATGATGGCGGCGGGGGGATTCTGGTGGCTCACGCGCAGGTTGGGGCTCATGCCGCGTATGCCGCTGAACAGGCAGTCCCTCGTGTCCGCCTTGGTGAGGTAGGCCTTGAACACGGGCTTGGCAACATAGGTGCTCCGGGCGCGGATGGAGGTTGCCCAGGGGGCGGACATCTTCACTTCCTGGTCCTGGAAGTTGGATATGCAGGGCAGCAGGATGCCTCGCGCAGCAGACTCGGTGGCGGGGGACAAGGCGGGGGACGGAGGTGCATCAGGAGGTGCAATTTCTGCACCTTGAACCAGATTTGAAGGTGCAATTTCTGCACCTTGCACCTCCGAATCTGCACCTCGGACTAGGTTTGAAGGTGCGCTTTCTGCACCTTGCACCTCCAAATCTGCACCTTCGGACGAGGGTGCAGGTGCATCCTTGAGCCAATTTCCACGGCGAACCTTGGCTTTGATTGTGTTCTCGTTGATTCCGAAATGCTCCGCCGTCTGCTTGTAGCTGCGGCAGGTGAGGTAAAAGGAACGCACCGCAGCCCAGTCGGTTGACTGGGCGGCGGGGGAGTGGAAGGATTGAATGTTGGGATTGGTTTCCATGGCGGGTTACTTGGTGTAGTGTGGGGATATAATTGTTTCGGCTGTCAAAGGAAGCCCCTCCAGCCAGTCGGGGGTGGTGGTCATGATTCTCGTGACGGCCTCTGCTGCGGCCTCGGCCTGCTCAATGGGCACTTCCACCACCACCTCGTCGTGAATGTGCATCACGACCCGGTAGCCTGCTGAATCCAGCCGGAGGAGAATGTCGCCCAGCACATCACGGGCAGTAGCGGAGGACAGGTTCTCCGCGAGCTTGCCGCCGAAGAAGGCCTGCCGCTTGCCCTGTACCTCGGCAGTCAGACCCTTGGGGGTCCGGGTAACACGGCGGTAGTAGAGCATGCGGCCGCTCGGCAGCGGGAGAGTGAAATCCGCCCCGGACTTGGTCAGGGACAGGGCGCGCTCCAGCTTGGTCCAAAGCTGGCAGATGAGCGGGTTCGAGTTGCGGAACTCGCGCACGATCCGCTGTGCCTCCAGCGGCTTCACCTCAAGTCCGGCCATCACCTTGGCAATGGCCGGGAACACGGACGGCCCGGCCCCGTAGCCAAGGCCCAGGACGCGGGCTTTGGCCAGGCGGTAGAGGTCGGGGGCGGCGTGCTTGAGAGGCTCGGTCCCGGTGTAGCCCATGGTGGCGCGGGCGTGGGCCTCGTAGACGGACACACCTGTCGCCAGCAGCTCCATCATGGCGTTGTCGCCTGCCAGCCACGAAAGGACGCGCTGCTCAATCTGCCCCAGGTCGGAAATCACAAAGGTGCAACCGGGGCGGGGAATTATCATCCTACGCATGTCCACGCCGAACATGGCCGTGCGCGGCATGTTCTGCACGTTGAACCCGGCATCCCCGCTCCAGCGGCCCGTGTGCGCCCCGAAATACTTCAGTCCGTATGAGAACGTGCCGTCCTCGCGTATGCGGGAGGCCAGCGTGTCGAGCTTCTTGCACAGGGTGTTGGCCCTGCGGTAGTCGCGCATAGCGCCGACCCAGGGGTAGGTGGCACCGTACTTCTCCTCCCATGCGGCGCATTCCTCGGAATCCGCAGCCAGGCTGGACGGGGCCGTAATCCCCACCTTGTCGCACTCGGCACGCAGTAGCTTGGGCGAGAGGATGGGGTTGTCCGGGTTTGCCGCCCAGGGAATAAGGTTCGCAGCGGCTTCCATCACGCCCAGGAGCGCAAGGCGGCCCTCCTGCACAAGGCCGGAGTCCACATACACGCCGTAGTCGCACATGTCGCGGGTGAGCTGTGAGAGCTTGCGCTCGCGCTCCGTCCACAGGTGGGAATACCCCGCCCAGAGCCGGTGGCAGAGCCAGGCATCCTTGAGGCAGTAGGTGGCCACCTCCTCGGCCATGCCCTTTTCCTTGAGCTGCTCCCAGTTCAGCCCGCACATGTCGGTGCGGGTCTTCTTGCTGATGTCCATGCCGAGCAGGGTGGCAACGGCTTCCTTGAGGCTCCTGCCTACGGACAATGCGCTCGCCATATCCGCCGTGCAGACCCACTCTCCCGGCACCACGTCGGCGGGAATCACCCCCAGCTCCTGCAAGCGCAGGAAGCAGGCGCGGTCAAAGCGGGCATTGTGCGCGACAATCCGCTGGCCGTGCAGGACATGCCAGTCCACGCCAGCCGGCTCCCCCACATAGGAGAAGCCGGCCTCGTCGGAATAGATGGACACCATGTAGATTTCGCAATCGTAGTGCCGGAGATAGTGGTGGATGCCCAGCTCGCCGATGCTCACCTTCTTGTCGTAGTAGGTCTCGAAGTCGATGGCGTAGGTCATCATTTCCGGCCTCCTTTCTCGCTGAAATAGCGGATGATGGGCTCTATGGCACCCCACAGCATTTCGACGATGCAAGGAATGAGGAATGCCACCATCAGCAGAATGAATATCCAATCACACATGGTGGTGGCCCTCCTTTCCGGCGTTGGCATTGGCGTACTTGACCAGGCGGGGCGTGAAGTAATCCCGGCCCTTTGGAGTCACGACTGTCTCGCGGCGGCTGCTGACGCTGCCGTCCTCGTTGTAGCAGAAGGTCTGCTCCGTGGCCAGCAGGCCCAGCTCCTCGCAAAGCTCGGAGGGTGCGTTCCAGCTCATGTCGAAGCCGCTCAGCAGGTAGCCGCGGGAGCGCAGCCACACCAGCACTTCCTGCATGGTCAGGTCGCAGCCCCACAGGGACAGGTTCTCGGTGAACTGGGAGATGGTGATGTCGGGTTCGGGCATCATCGGGTGACCTCCTTCCTGGTTGCGGGCCGGAATCCGGGGTAGGAGAGGCCGGGATGGATGATGCAGGGCTGGAGCTCGCCCTCCACCCAGCCCCAGGCCAGGCGGAACCCGCACACCGCGTTGCCGAGGGGATTGTCCGGGATGCCGAACTCCTCGCGGTTGCCCACGCTGGAGAGCTCCTGCACCGGGTACAGGTCAAGGCCTTCCGTGTTCACTTGCCCTCCTTTCCGACAAAGAGGTTGATGAAGTGGAGCTGCCCCTTGCCTGTGACCTTGGGGGTGCGCACGATACGGGAGCTGCCGTCCGGGTTCATGATGGTCCGCTCCAGGACGTGAAAGAGCTTCTGCTCCATGGCCCGCTGGGTGGGGACGTTGTTCTTCATCAGGTAGCCGTTCTTGCGGAGCCATGCAAACAGGCGGTTCTGGCCAATATCCACGCCGTTCTGCTTGATGAGCTTGGCAAGCTCGCCAACAAGGCAGGTGGACTCGGAGTCCGCCACGGCATCGGCAAAGGTGACCTTGGGACGCGCTTCCTCCAGCTCCTTTTCCTTGCGGGCCAGCGTGGCCTGGGCCACTTGGAGGGCCCGCGCCATGAGCTGCTCGGGCGTTTCCTCCGGCGTGGCAACCATGTAGCCGCCGTCCTTGCGTATGGCGGGCAGTACCTCATGTGTCACCCAGCGCTTGAACGCCTTGGCCTCCGGCAGACGGGAGCCGAAGATGAGCGAGTATACGTCGCCCTCGTTGATGAGGCGCACTTCCTGCAGTCCCCCTGCGGTTTGAAGGGGGGTGCGTTTCGCACCCCCGTCGTCACAGTGCTGGCGTATGGCTCTCCCGACCTCGATGTAGCCGAGAGCAGTAGCCACGTCCTTGCCGACGAACCACGGCTCGCCGTCAATCACCATGGCTCGGATGTCTTTCCCGGCGGGGGAAAGGAATGTCTGGATGGCTGTGTTCATCGAAGGTCCTCCTTTCCGTTGGCCAGGGCCTTGAGCTTCACGTTGCACATGGTGGCCAGGCTTGCCTCGCGCGCCGCAAGGTCGCGCAGCCTTGTGGTGATGTTCTTGTAGCGGCCCGTGTTGCCCTTGAGCCCGGCCACGGCGCGCTCGGCGTTCAGGCGCACCATCTGTATGACGATGTCTCGGGCCTGGCGGGCATAGGCATGCACAAGGTCCTCCGTTGCGCTGCGGGATTCTTCATAAAGGCCGGAGATGAGGTTCCAGCCCTTGAGTTTGGTGAGCTGGCCCGCGCTGTCGCTGGCCAGCTCCTCTGCTATGTTGGTGAGGTCTGATATGTTCATTTGAGTGATGGCTGGCTGTTCTGCCGCCAATAACCATGCTCGTCGCCGTTGCCAAAAACGTGTTCGCCTAGAGAACAGATAATGCGGTGGGCATTCTATCCTTGTCCTATGGGCGCGTTTGTGGTAGAAATCCGCCATGCCCGTAAAGAAAGTAAAGCAAAGAGCAAACTACATCCCATATCTTACCACCCTTTCCCCATATAGTGTGCAAGGTCTGCGGACCAAACTCTCTACCATTACGGATACAATCACGGCCCCGGACGCGCAATGGAAAGCATTTTCCCGTACTGCCGACATTCCAGACAAAGACAAGCACGAATTTTATGAGTATCGGGATGAGTTCGGTCGTGAACTATCTCGGCTGAAAATCACAAATGCAAAAGACTCCCGGGCTATGATTGAGATAAACATTCTCGAGGAAGCCGGGGATAAGGAGTTGGCTCATCTTGTAGAAAACAGTTTGCCGGACGGGGTTCATGCAAAGCTGGGAGGTAAAAACACTCCCAGTGATTTCATCGTCCGCGTATACTTGGAACAGGGTAACCTCGACCTTATGCGCAAAGCTATCCATAGGCATGGTACGACCAAGCCAAAGGGGTACGTATTCTACAGACCCGCCTACCGCCCAAGCATCCATGCAGCACTCCGCCAGCCAACTGATAGCAGCCTGAATTGGGCCGAGGGTATTCTGGAGAAGGATTTTGAGCATTATTTGCATGAGAAATTGTGTGACATCGCTTACATAGAACTGGATGGATATTGGTATTTCGATGTTGTTCACGGCGGAGCTGGTGAACAAGGCGAAATGATAAACGACAAATCGGAACGAGAGGACTACGCTATGCAGCGTCCCGAGTACGACACTCTGGTATTCAATCCCAAAACAGGGGAGATGATGACCCACCTCCAATACAAGCGTCAGAACATCACCTCTTGCTACCTGCATGTGTTTAGTCAGGTCTTGTTCGGGGTCGAGGACTACTGGACCAAGAGCGAGCAATTTAATATCCACAATTTTTCTCAACCTGTGGAGACAATCAAGGAGAAGCTGCTGGCGCGTGGTTCTTTAGAGGACAAGAATCCGAGGCTCTTGCGCATTGGCCTCCAGTCATTGACTTTGAAACAATGCTTTGGCCCGACTGCGGAATATGGACACGGCAGGACAGCTACCCGCAAAATTAGCGACACCTACTGCCTGACCTCATGGAAGAAGCCGGAAGAGACGTTGGTGGAGCCAGGCGAAACTATTGAATCCATAACGCTTGTTTTCGAGTTTTCGGACACGAAAGGAGGCACGACCCGGAGCTCGGTAACATTGCGCCGCAATCAGTCAACGCCCAAGGGTAAAATGCAGGTAGTAGGTCTCAATGAGTGGATGCGAGAAAACGGACTGGCCCTACTTGGCTTTACTTTGGAAGAGCGTCGAAAGCGATTCGAGGAGAACCCAAAACTCCAAGAGTCTGTCCCTTCTAAAAAAGGGAGGGAGAAAAACAGACCTACCCTACTTGAACGAGCCATGACCTCCAATAAGCGCATATTGGCTGACGCAGACGACAAATGATTCACTTTGGCAAATTGTTGGAACTCCTTCGCAAAGGGTGGACGCATCCGGTCTATGACTGGAGAGGCGTTTCATCTACTTGGCCAACTGATGCTCATGGCCTCCAATTCTCAAATGATACTGGGAGCAGAGCCATGAGGCTAGAATACCCTCGCGGCTCCGGCAGATACTTGGACATAGAAGACATCACGGACAACGGGGTGGAGGTCTATGATGCAGATGATGAACGCTTTTATATCGAGGCGGATATCAAGCCGTCAGATTTGAGGGTGGCTAGACTGGAGCAGAGCAGTTTTGCGTACTGGTTCAGCCAACACGTCGGACTCGGGAAAAAGAAGCCCGAGCAAATAGAGCCAGGATTGTTCAGACTTCCGATGCCTGATGCATACGTATTCCTTGGTTTGGAGGTAGAAGCCAAGAGGTGCATGGAGCAACTGCGTCATATCCGCACAAAGGTAAAAGGAGAAGCCGTCCTCATCACCATTTGCCCATACACAAATCTTATGTGTTTCCAGGAGGGCCCCATGGATATTCGTCTTTTCCCTTTCCTGGATGTTGTTCATGTCAACGAGACTGGCGTAGCCGAGAAATGCGACCTAAAAGATTCTCTC
Source organism: Akkermansia sp. (assembly GCA_030536145.1). Classification (GTDB taxonomy): domain Bacteria; phylum Verrucomicrobiota; class Verrucomicrobiia; order Verrucomicrobiales; family Akkermansiaceae; genus Akkermansia. Next base: position 4,968 of record JAUNQN010000021.1, on the reverse strand, counting down.
CACGGAGCGGGGAGAAAAGAAATACGAGGCAGTTTGCGCGGATTCGAATTGCCGCCTGACGCAGTATGGGAAGCTATCTGCATAGAAATATCCACCACTTCTATCCATGATGCAGCCTACGAGGACATGTTCAAGGACAAAGTCCGCTTCTCGTTCTTGCGGAACGGGGAACAGCTGCGCAAGACTCGCCCTGTTCTGGCCAGGGAGCTACACAAGCAATTCTTTACTACCTCCCGCCCCACAGAGCTCTGGCTGATGCTGAGGACATACGCCCTCCACGAAGGCCGTTGGCCTAGGAAGGGCGTGCCAACAGATAACACAAACAGGGGGGTAGTGAAAAAGATATTGCGCGAATTGGTGGGGCTGGAGGACTCTCCATTCAAGCAAACGAAAGGCACCCCTGCGAGGTTCACCATTCGCTTTGCCGATTTCTAAAGCGTCGGCACTCTAAATCTCTCCAAAACTCTAAAGAGTTCAAACTCTTTAGAGTTTTTTGTTGTTTTGCATAATGTGCTTCTAACTAGCGCGTTATGCTGATTTTTTATTGCGGGTAAATCTAAAAAATCCCAAAACTCTAAATCCGGGGGCTCGGTTGTAATGAAGAATACAACCGATAGTTCAAAAAGCCCGCTCCATCAGAATCATCAAGCTGCAACCTGCACCAGTACCCACAAGGCACGGCACGCACTCCTGCACTATGGTGTGAAGGGTACACGCCAAACAACACGAAAAAAAGCCCCCCGAGAGAGCTTAGGGGAAAAGCCGCGCCCGAAAGCGGTGGCAATAGGTCAGATGACCTATTTGGAAAAATACAAGGGGATTGAGCCTCTCATCATTGATATGGCTAGGGCATACGCAGGGCAAACCAATGACAAGTTGCATTTGAGGGGCCGTGACAATGAGGACTTGCTGCAGGAGTTTATTGTATGCGGATGGACGGCGTGGAAGGAATACAGGCCGGGCGCTCTCTCATTGAAAGCCTACATCACCACATGCCTGAGTCGGCAGCAGATTGACCTTATCCGAAAGTACACTAGGGATTGCCGAAAGGCCTTTCTCTACGAAACCCAAGAACCGGAAGAAAGGGATGGAGAATGTACGCCCAGTCTTTGGGACACATGCACGGAGCCCTCCGACATCGTAGGCAAGGTCCACGTGGAGGACATCATTTCACATTTCACCCCTAGGCAGCAGGGAATTGCGCTGCTGTTGCTAGACGGCAAATCCCTGAAAGACATTGCTGCAAGCACAGGGCTGACAGTCGGCCTAGTGCGTGCAGAAAAGAGGAAAATTCAGCAGAAAGTGAAAAATCTCTACGGCGGCGAACACGTTTTTGGCGAGTGTGACGAGCAGATAGATTGAAGCACGATAAATAATCATGAATCTACTCCCCCACCAAACTGAACACGCCGGGCGCATTGAACGCGCGCTCATCCGCAACCGGGTCGCCCTCGATGCCAGCGACCCAGGCACAGGCAAGACCTACTGCGCCTGTGCCGTGGCCGCCCGCCTGGGCTTCCCGGTCGTCATCGTCACCACCAAGGCCACGCTGCCGAGCTGGAAGAAGGTGGCCGAGGGGTTCGGCGTAGACGTTCTCCTCGTCACCAACTACGAGCTGGTGCGCCGGGGCGGGCTCCCGGAGTGCCGCAAGCGCGGCCAGGGCTACATCTGGAACGTGCCTTCCGACACGCTTCTCATCTTCGATGAGTGCCAGAAGTGCAAGGGGCGCACCAGCCAGAACGCTGCCCTGCTGGTGGCCGCCCGCGCGCAGCACCTGCGCGTGCTGCTCTGCTCGGCCACGGCTGCGGAGAACCCGCTGGAGATGCGCGCCATCGGGTTTGCCCTCGGCCTGCACACCTATTTCGACTTCTACGCCTGGGCCAAGCGGCACGGCGTGGTGGACGGCTTCTTCGGGCTGGAGTACCAGGGCGGCCCCGACATGCTGCGCGCCCTGCATGCCCAAATCTTCCCGGAGCGCGGCAGCCGCATGCGCATTGCCGACATCAAGGACTTCCCGGACACCCTGGTCGAGGCAGCCGTCATCGACACGGGCAAAGCGAAAGCCATCCAGCGCGAGTACGACTTCATGCGGCAGGAGCTGCGCCGCGCAGAGCGCGCCGGGGACCGGGCCGCGCTCAAGGCCCTGGCGGATGCCATGGGAGCCAGCAGGGCCAATGCCCTGACGCTGGTGACGCGCTCCCGGCAGGCCATCGAGCTGCACAAGGTGAAAGCCATGTGCGAGATGGCCCGCGCCGCCATCGAGGAGGGCATGGCGGTCGTCGTCCTCGTCAACTTCTCGGAAACCATTGCCGCCCTGGCCGCGCAGCTAGACTGCCGCGACATCATCGTGGGAGGGCAGACCGCCGCAGAGCGCCAGGCCGTCATCGAGCGCTTCCAGCGCAACGAGACGGACGTGGTGCTGGCCAACATACAGGCGGGCGGCGTGGGCGTGAGCCTCCACGACCCCAGCGGCAAAAAGCCCCGCCTGTCCATCATCTCGCCCACGTTCTCCGCCGCAGATCTCCGCCAGGCCCTGGGGCGCGTCCACCGCGCCGAGGGAGCCGCCAGCGTGCAGAAGATTTGCTTCGCCGCCGGGACCGTGGAGGAGCACACCGCAGAGGTCTGTGCCGCCAAGCTCGCCAACATCGACCTCCTGAACGATGGCGACCTCACCCCCTTTCCCATAACCACAAGCCATTGAGAACCATGAGCAACAAGACACCAAAGACAAGACACGCCAAGCACTCCCCGAGCTCGCTCGGCTACAAGGAACAATGCCCGGCCTTCCGCAACCGCGGCACATCCAGCGCCGCTGCCGAGGAGGGCACGATGATGCACGAGGCGCTGGAGCTGGACGACTACTCCGGCCTCACCGAGGAACAGGCCTTCCTCTGCGGCCTGTGCCGGGACTTCCGCGACGGCGAGCTGGCCAAGCTGGACAACCCGGCGCAGTACCGCGAGCTCAAGCTGGAGATAGCGGGCGGACTCACCTTCGGCACCGCCGACTTCGTGGCCGTGGCCGGGAAGAAAGCCGTCGTCATGGATTGGAAAATGGGCTCAGGTGCCATTGAACCTGCCGCCTCCAATGCCCAGGGCTGCGCCTATGCGCTGGGCGTGTTCGAGGCTTTCCCGGAGGTGGAGGCGCTGGAGCTGCACTTCGTCCAACCGCGCCGCGAGCTTATCTCCTCCCACACCTACACCCGCGCAGACGTGCCCATGATGCTGACGCGCGTCAACACCATCATCCGCCGGGCCAACGCCCGCAACCGCGAGGAGCACCCCGGCATGCAGTGCTGCTACTGCCGCAAGCAGGCCACCTGTGCCGCCCTGCGCAACCTTGCGCTGCCCATAGCGGCCCGCTACGGCGGGCTTTCCATCCCGGAGGAGCTGCACCCCTCCAACATCACCGATCCCGCCACCATGGCCCGCTGCCTGGACTGTGCCAAGGTGCTCAAGGACTGGATTGAGTCGGTGAACTTCCACGCCCTCGACATGGCCGCCAACGGGGAGGAGATTCCCGGCTACAAGGTGGTGGCGCGCAAGGGGCGCAAGTCCATCCCGGACGCACTCGCCGCATTCGGGGCAGTCAAGGACCGGATGACCCCGGAGGCCTTTATCGCGTGCTGCGGCTCCGTGGGCGTGGAAGCCCTCGTTGAAACCCTTTCCGCCGATGCCCCGCGCGGGCAGAAGCAGAAAACCAAGGATGACGCCCTCTCCCGGCTGACGGAGGAAGGCATCATCACCACCGGCGCTCCCGGCAAGTACCTGAAGCGCCTCTAACCCGAAACAACACAACAACAAAACAAACGATAGAAAGCACATCAAACATGGCTAAAATCAAAGCATACGACCCGGCAGCCGCTTCCGCAGCCGCTCCCGCCCAGACCACGGAAATCACCGCACCCGCCGCCCAGCCCCAGGCCCTCGGCACCATCACCGGGGACATCGGTGCGGACGACATCGTGATTCCCCGCATGAACATCACCCAGGGTGTCGGCCCGCTCGCGGAGCTGTTCAACCCCGGTTCCATCATCCTGAACAAGGAAATCGAGCTGAGCCCCGGCAGCACTCCCGTGGAGCTGACTGTCCTCTCCGCCCGCAAGCAGTTCGTGGAGAACATCGAGTACGGCACTGACGAGACACCCGCCGTCTACAACACCCTGGAGGAGGTCAAGGCCGCTGGCGGCACCATCGAATGGGTGAACGACCAGAAGCCCAGCTTCGTCCCCGTGCTGCACGTGCAGGTGCTGCTCAAGGCCCCGGAGGGGTTGGACTACGCCATGCCTCTCTCCTTCGGCGGGGCAGCCTACGGGCTCGCCCTCTGGACCCTGCGCGGCGTGGCCTACACCCGCGCCGGGAAGAACATTCTCACCGCCGCCAAGTTCAGCCTGAGAGACGGCCTGTTCCACGGCAAGTGGGAGCTGACCACCAAGCGCGAGAAATTCGGTCGCAACTCGGTGTTTGTCCCGGTCCTGCGCAACACGGGCCGCAACACGCCGGAGTTCGTGGATTGGGTCAAGAACCTCGGCTAAGCCACCGGGGCGGGAGCTTCGGCTCCCGCCCCTTTCCCTGCGCCATGAGAAAACTGCATACCCCGGAACCGCCCAGGCGAATCGAGGCCCTGGCCGACCTGTTCTCCACCATGATTTCCCGCATGAGGGCCGACCCGGCAGCGCCGGACCTGGCGCGCCCGGAGCGGGCCGGGAACACGGAACCCACGCACGCCTCGGCTGTTTTTGCACCGGCCCGCAAACGCCGCGCCCGCGCAACTCGCTAAAGCTCTAAGACGTTGGTAATCAATGAAAAAAAGTTCAGAAAAATAGCAGAAAAAGCTAGAAATTGATTGCCAAGGTGGTATACTGGTAAAAGCGACAAAGCGCTAACCATTAACGAGTTAAACGATGAACGCACCGCACCTGAGCATGAGCCGATACCGCAACAGCCGCAACTGGGCTGTCTACAACGGGC
>JAUNQN010000057.1 GCA_030536145.1 Akkermansia sp. | reverse complement strand
ACACGATTACCGTCTTCTCCGGCACTGTGGGTGAGGAATACACCGCCACCTGCCAGTCTGACGACACGGCCCGTACGCTGCAGCTGACTGGCAAGAGCACAGATACGGCCTCCATTGTGTACAGCTCCTCCGCCGGGTTTGACAAGAACGTCAACATTGTGAAGGAGGGTGCTGGCAAGCAGGTGTTCTCCGGTGATTCCTCCACGTTTGATGCAGATATCAACGTGAAGGAGGGTGTCCTGGAGTTCCTGAATAACAGCAGCCTGCACATCGAGGACTTGGCACTGGCCGCTGGCGGATCTGCTGCGGACAAGACGCTGAAGATTCGCACGGATGCCAACGAGGCTATTGCCGCGAACCGCTCCAACGTGGGTATGGCGGATGTGCACGGCACCATGACGGCGAAGGCCGGCTCTGCGCTGGATTCCAACCTGACGCTGAATGCGGGGGCCGTGCTGGATGTGAGCGGTGCCGTGACCCAGCAGTACAGTGAAATCGGCGGCAACAAGTATGATTACGCCGGTGGCCTGAACATGCTGGACAACAGCCTGACCCTGCATTCCGGTGCCTATCTTTCCTCCACGGACCTGAACCGCCTGCTCGCGATGACCTGGGGTGAGAAGTATGAGCTGGCCTACAACGTGGGTTCCTTCACGTTGGGTTCGTCTACATACGACATGTCCAAGGAGAATCCCCTGTACTTCACGCAGGATGAGCACAACACGGCGGTGGAAGCCTCCAAGTACTTCGCCAACCTGCAGGAGGAGGACTACTACATCTGCTACACCGGCTCCGGTGTGGGTGTGAACGGCAGCAATGTGGGTGTGGTGTACATCTACAAGGCTCCGGAACCGACGACGGGCACGCTGAGCCTGCTGGCGCTGGCGGCGCTGTGCGCCCGCCGCCGCAGGCAGAAGTAACCCGTCTTCGCCCCTGCGGGGCTACGCCGAGGCCTGCGGGCCCCAAGGAAGATTTGGCGGGTGCGGGCCGTATGGCCCCGCCCGCCGGTACCGGGGCCGTATGGCCCCGTTTTTTTTGTATGGCTGCTGCGCCGCGGGCTGCAATACCCGGCCGGGCGGGGGACGTGTAAAAACAGTGCGGGCATGGTCGGCATTCCAAGCGACCATGCCCGCGTATTTTATCTCGATGCTGTTAGCAGCCGGAGGGTGTCTGCACGTGGCGGTGGTATTCCTGGAGGCTGCATACCTCCAGGTTGCCGAAGCGCATGAGCTCGTTCAGGCCGCGGAGAGCGGCGGACACGCCGGAGACGGTGGTGGTGACCGGGATGCCTGCGGCAATGGCCTGGGAGCGCATGCTCATCTCGTCCGTCATGGCCACGGCGCCGGATTCCACGGTGTTGATGACCCACTGGATGTTGCGGTCACGGATGAGGTCCAGCACGTTGGGGCGGCCGCGGGAGATGCGGTAGACGGCGTGGGAGCGGATGCCGTTGTTCCAGAGCAGGGTGGAGGTGCCCAGGGTGGCGTACAGCTCAAAGCCGAGCTCCACAAGCTGCTTGGCGAAGGGCACGATGGCGGGCTTGTCCGCATCCTTGACGGAGAGGAAGACGTTGCCCTTCTGCGGCAGGCGGTTGCCTGCGGCAATCTGGCTCTTGAGGTAGGCGATGCCGTAGTCGTTGTCCAGGCTCATGACCTCGCCGGTGGATTTCATCTCCGGGCTCAGGACGATATCCACGCCGGGGAACTTGATGAAGGGGAACACGGCTTCCTTCACGGCGCGGTAGGGCAGCACCACTTCCTCCGTAAAGCCCAGCTCCTCCAGGCTGCGGCCCACCATGCACAGGGCTGCCATGGCGGCCAGGGAGCGGCCGATGGCCTTGCCCACGAAGGGCACGGTGCGGGAGGCGCGCGGGTTCACCTCGATCATGTACAGCTCACCGTCCTTCACGGCCAGCTGCATGTTCATGAGGCCGCACACGTGCAGCTCCTTGGCGAAGGCGCGGGCGTATCCGCGCACGCGGTCCAGGATTTCCGGGGAGAGGGTGAGCGGGGGGGTGATGCTGGCGGAGTCTCCGGAGTGGATGCCGGCGGGCTCCACGTGCTCCAGGATGGCGCCGATGACGGTCTGCTTGCCGTCGGAGATGCAGTCCACGTCCAGCTCCACGGCGTTCTCCAGGAAGCGGTCGATGAGGATGGGCTTGCCGTTTGCCACGGCGATGGCCTCTTGCACGAAGCCGAGGAGGTCCTCCTCATGGTAGACGATGACCATGCCGCGGCCGCCGAGCACGAAGGAGGGACGGACAAGCAGGGGGTAGCCGATTTGGTTGGCGATGGCCATGGCCTCCTCCACGGTGTGGGCGATGCCGCTTTCCGGCTGGCGTATGCCGATGCGGTTGGCCAGGTCACGGAAGAAGTCGCGGTCCTCTGCCAGGTCGATATCCTGCGGGCTGGTGCCGATGACGGTGGCGCCGGCCTTCTGGAGCTTGCGGGCCAGGTTCAGCGGGGTCTGGCCGCCGAACTGGACGATGACGCCGGAGCAGTTCTCGCGCTCGTAGATGTGCATGACGTCCTCCAGGGTGAGGGGCTCGAAGTAGAGCTTGTCGGAGGTGTCGTAGTCCGTGGAGACGGTTTCCGGGTTGGAGTTGACCATGACCACCTCGTAGCCGTTGGCGCGCAGGGAGTATGCGGCGTGGCAGCAGCAGTAGTCGAACTCGATACCCTGGCCGATGCGGTTGGGACCGCCGCCCAGCACCATGATGACGGGCTTGCCGGAGGGGCGGGCGGGTTCCGCATGGTCCGCGTAGCGGCTGTAGTAGTACGGGGTGATGGCCTCGAATTCGCCGGCGCAGGTATCCACGGCGGCAAAGGCGGGAACCAGGCCCACGCGCTTGCGGGCGGCGCTTACTTCCTCCTCTGTGCTGTGGAGCAGGTAGGCAATCTGCACGTCACTGTAGCCCAGCTCCTTGGCTTGGCGGAAGAGCGGCAGGTCCGCCTCCAGCCCGGCCAGCGTGCCGGCGGAGGAAATCTCGTCCTCGAACGCGGCCAGCTCTGCAAAGTGGCGCAGGAAGAAGCGGTCTATCTTGGTCAGGTCGTACAGCGTCTCCACGCTCCAGCCGCGGCGCAGGGCGGCGCGCACGTAGAACAGGCGCTCCGCGTTCGGGCGGATAAGCTCTGCGCGCAGCGTCTCGTCGTCCGCGTTCTCGTAGGGGGCGTCCTTGCCGTCTGCGCCAAAGCCGAACCGGCCTGTCTCCAGGGAGCGCAGGGCCTTCTGCAGACTCTGTTTCAGGTTGCCGCCGATGCCCATGGCCTCGCCCACGGATTTCATCTGCGTGCCCAGGGTGGAATCCGCCTTGGGGAATTTCTCGAAGGTGAAGCGCGGCACCTTGGTCACAATGTAGTCCAGGGAGGGCTCAAAGCAGCTGGGGGTGGTGCCGGTGATGTCGTTGCGCAGCTCCGGCAGGGTGTAGCCCACGGCCAACTTGGCGGCAATCTTGGCGATGGGGAAGCCGGTGGCCTTGGAGGCCAGGGCGGAGGAGCGGCTCACGCGGGGGTTCATCTCAATGATGATGCGGCGGCCGGTCTCCGGGTGCACGGCCCACTGCACGTTGGAGCCGCCGGTTTTCACGCCGATGGCTTCCAGCACGCGCAGGGAGTCGTCGCGCATCTCCTGGTAGTCGCGGTCGCTCAGGGTCTGGATGGGGGCAATGGTGACGGAGTCGCCGGTGTGCACGCCCATGGCATCCACGTTCTCAATGGAGCAGACGATGACGCTGTTGCCCACGGCATCGCGCATCACCTCCATCTCAAACTCCTTCCAGCCCAGCAGGGATTCCTCGATGAGCACCTCGGAGTTCAAGCTGGCATCCAGGCCGCGCTTCACGATGGTGACGAATTCGTCATGGTCGTGCGCGATGCCGCCGCCGGTGCCGCCCAGGGTGAAACCGGGGCGGATGATGAGCGGCCAGCTGCCGATGGAGCGTGCCACGGCCTCTGCCTCGCTCAGGGAGTGGGCGGAGCCGGAGCGGGGCAGGTCCAGGCCGATGCCGCGCATGGCGTCCTTGAAGAGCTGGCGGTCCTCTGCGCGGCGGATGGCCTCGGCATCCGCGCCGATGAGTTCCACGTTGTAGCGGGCCAGGATGCCCTTTTCATCCAGCTCCATGGCCAGGTTCAGTGCGGTCTGGCCGCCCAGGGTGGGCAGGATGGCATCCGGTCTCTCGCGGCGGATGATTTCATGAAGGATGTCGACGCGGAGGGGCTCGATGTACGTGCGGTCAGCCAGCTCCGGGTCCGTCATCACCGTGGCGGGGTTGGAGTTGACCAGCACCAGCTCGAAACCGTCGCTCTTGAGCGCCTTGCAGGCCTGTACGCCGGAGTAGTCGAACTCACAGCCCTGGCCGATGACGATGGGGCCGGAGCCGATGAGGAGGATTTTGTGTATATCGTTTCTTTTAGGCATTGCGGGAGGGGGTGTCAGTGGTGCATGATGAGATCTCGGAATTCACGGAAGAGCGGGGCGGAATCATGCGGGCCGGGTGCTGCTTCCGGGTGGTACTGCACGCTGAAGGCGGGGTGCTCGCGGTGGCGCACGCCCTCCACGGTGTTGTCGTTCAGGTTCAGGTGGGTCATCTCCAGGCAGTCCGGCAGGGAGGTGAGGGCAAAGTTGTGGTTCTGGCTGGTGATTTCCACCTTGCCTGTGCGCAGGTCTTTTACGGGGTGGTTGCAGCCGTGGTGGCCGAACTTGAGGCGGGAGCACACGGCCCCGCAGCTGATGCCCAGGAGCTGGTGGCCCAGGCAGATGCCCATGAGCGGCACGCGGCCCAGCAGCTGGCGGATGGTCTCCTGCGCGTACACTACGGCGGAGGGGTCCGCCGGGCCGTTGGAGAGCAGCACGCCGTCCGGTTTCAGCGCCAGGATTTCATCTGCCGTGGTCTTGGCGGGCACCACGGTCACGCGCATGCCCTGCGCGGCCAGGCTGCGCAGGATGTTGGTCTTTACGCCGAAATCACACACCACCACGTTCAGGTCACCCGTGCCGCAGAAGGTGTAGGGCTTGTGGGTGGTCACGCTGCTCACGTAGTCCTGGCCGTCCAGGCCGCACCAGTCGTTGGCGCGCTTCACGGCTTCCTCCACGGGCAGGTCCGTGTCCTCCACATGCAGCCAGGCTTTCTGGTTGCCGTGGGTGCGCAGGTGCAGGGTGAGTGCGCGGGTATCCACGCCGGCAATGCCGGCCACGCCGTTGCGCTGCAGGTAGGCCTGCAGGGATTCCGTGGCGCGGTGGCTGGAGGGCTCGTTGAGGTTCTGGATAATCAGGCCGTGCATGAACAGCTTGCGGGATTCCACGTCATCCGGGCAGCAGCCGTAGTTGCCTATCTCAGAGGCGGTGAGGGTGACAAACTGGCCGGCGTAGGAGGGGTCCGTCAGGATTTCCTGGTAGCCGGTCATGCCGGTGTTGAACACCACCTCACCCACGGTGTCGGCGGCGGCTCCAAAGCTGTAGCCGCGGAAGACGGTTCCGTCTGCCAGGGCAATGTAGGCGCGGCGTTCGCGCATTTTTTTCCAAGGGGTATTCATCATCAGTAGGCTCTTTCTTTCTTGTTTTCCATGAAGTTGACCAGGGCGCGGTTGGCCACGGCGTTGCCGCCGGGGGTGGGATAGTCGCCCGTAAAGTACCAGTCTCCCGTGTGGTTCGGGCAGCACTTGCGCAGGTCCTCGCAGGTCTGGTACACCACCGTGAACTCCGCCTTCAGCCCCACCGGGGTGAGCATGCGGGCTATCTCCTGGATAAGCTCTTCCTCGTCCACCGCATCGTAGATCATCTTCAGGCGGTTCTTGGATACGTGGCCGTGTGGCGGGTTCAGGTCCACCTTGGCCAGGTTGTAGGCTTCTCGCAGCACGTGCTCGCGGCCGTGCTTGCGCAGCACGGATACCGCCGCACGGAAGGCGATAAGCTCACTGGTGGTGGACATGTCGATGCCGTAGCAGTCCGGGTATTTCACGGGGGGGGCGGAGCTGGCCATCACAATCTTGCGCGGGGCCAGGCGGTCCAGGATGGGCAGCACTGCATTGCGCACGGTGTTGCCGCGGACGATGGAGTCGTCCACCACCACCAGGGCGTCCTTGTGGGCCTCCACCACGCCGTAGGTCACGTCGTACACGTGCATGTAGAGCTCCTTGCGGCTCTCCTCGTCGCTGATGAAGGTGCGGAACTTGGCATCCTTCACGGCCACCTGGCCGGAGCGTGCCAGCGTGCCGCGCTTGGCGGCCTCCTCGTTCAGGGAATCCACCAGGCCCTGGTAGCAGAGCAGGGCGGAGTTGGGAATGTAGCTGAACACGGAGTGCTCAAAGTCCTCGTCCACCTGTTTCAGGATGGCGGGCATGAGCGCGCGGCCCAGGGCCTTGCGCTCGCGGCAGATGTCGGCATCGTTGCCGCGGGAGAAGTAGATGCGCTCAAACACGCAGGAGCGGTGCTCCTGCTCCGGCAGGCAGGGCTGGAAGCTCACGTCGCCCTCTCGCCGGATAACCAGCACCTGGCCGGCGGGCAGCTCCTTCACCTGGTCGGTGGTCAGGTTGAATGCCGCCTGGATGGCCGGGCGCTCGCTGGCCACCACCACCACTTCGTCGTCCATGTAGTAGTACCCGGGGCGGATGCCGCGGGCATCACGGATGGCGAAGGAATCACCCATGCCGTTCATGCCGCACAGGGTGAAGGCGCCGTCCATGGGCTCCAGGGCGTTGCGCAGCAGCTCTGCCCAGCGGATGTGCTTGAGCCCGGAATCCCGCTCCTGCTCCAGGTAGTGGGCTATGGTCTGCGTGAGCAGGTAGCCGTCCGACGTGGCGGAGGGGTGGTGCCCCGTGGCCAGGAAGTGGTCCATCATCGCCTTGCCGGAGGTAAGGTTGAAGTTGCCCGCCAGCATGAACAGGCGCTCCAGGCAGGTGGATTCATGCACAAAGGGGTGGCAGTAGCCCACATCGTTCTTGCCGAAGGTGGCATAGCGCAGGTGACCCAGAAGCAGCTCCCCGCGGTATCCGTCTGCATCCCCGATGCGCTCCAGCAGGTCCGGCAGCGGGTTGGCCGCGGCGGACTTGCAGATGTTGTAGGCCGGCTTGCCCGGCTCCGGGTTGAAGGAGAGGGAAACGATGCCGGCGCCGTCCTGCCCGCGGTTGTGCTGCTTTTCCAGCAGCAGCAGCAGCTTGCGGTAGCCGTAATGGCTGGAGCCGTACTTCTCCCGGTAGTACTCCGGGCTCTTCAGGAGCCGCAGCATGGCCACGGCACATTCATGTTTGATGGGGTCAGACATATGGGAAAGGGGGTGAAAGGCAGGAAAAAGGGGAGGTCTGCTGCGTCAGCGGGGCGCGCCGCGCATTGTCAAGGGAACATGGCTCAGGTTTGGCAAGTCTGGTCATTGTCTTCTGTCGGTGCCGCGCCTCTCGCGCGCGATACCACCATAGCTTTTTGCAAATAACGTGCCAATTTTTAAGAATATTGCTATGTGTTGGGTTTGTGGTGGTTATGGATTTTGTAAAAAATGCAAACTTACACCCTGTGTAAGTTGGGGAAGTTTTTTTACGTCCTGTGTAAGCAAATTTTGCCTTCTTGACTTGCGTTTGGCGGGGGATATGGTATACTCTCCCGCGGATGAAGCACACGCTGGAAATCTCCATGATGCAGGAAATCTGTTCCGTGATTATACGGGAACGGAATGAGGAATCGTTGCTGAACAAGGTGCTGGGCATCCTGGAGCGGCGCATGGGCATGCTGCGCGGCACCTTTGCGCTGCGGTTCGGGGATACGCTCAGCATCGAGGCATCCCACGGCGCGGGAGAGGATGAAATCAAGCGCGGCTCCTACCGCATGGGCGAGGGCGTGACCGGCCTGGTGGCGGAATCCGGCAAGAGCCTGGTCATCCCGGACCTGCGCACGGACCCGCGTTTCCTGAACCGCACCGGCACCCACAATTACGAGTACCAGGTGGCCTACATCTGCGTGCCGCTCATTCACAATTCCTCCGTCATCGGCACCCTGGCCATCGACCGCCCCGTGACCCGCCAGACCAACCTGGACCAGGATGTGGCGCTGCTGGAAATCATAGCCCAGCTCACGGCAGAGGCGGCCGCCGCCTGTATCTCCCTGCATGAGGAGCGCCAGGCGCTGGAGACGGAAAACCGCTGCCTGCATGAGCAGTTGCAGGGCAATCCCGGCCGCTTTATCGGCAACAGCCGCGGCATGCAGCAGGTGTACATGCAGCTGCGCCAGGTGGCACCATCGGATGCCACGGTGCTCATCCGCGGCTCCAGCGGCACGGGCAAGGAGCTGCTGGCGCGCGCCATCGTGTCCCTTTCCCCGCGCAAGGACAAGCCCTTTGTCACCCTGAACTGCGCCGCCCTGCCGGAGAACCTGGTGGAGAGCGAGCTGTTCGGCCATGAGAAGGGCTCCTTCACCGGGGCCCTGGCGCGGCGCGTGGGCCGGGCGGAGGAGGCGGACGGCGGCACGCTGTTCCTGGATGAGATTGGCGACCTGCCGCTGCAGGCCCAGGTAAAGCTGCTGCGCCTGCTGCAGGAGCGCACCTTCTCCCGCGTGGGCAGCAACAAGGAGCTGCACGCGGATATTCGTTTCATAGCGGCCACCAGCCGCAACCTGGAGGAGCTGATAGAGAAGAAGCTGTTCCGCGAGGACCTTTTCTACCGCCTGAACATCTTCCCCATCTCCCTGCCGGACCTCTCTGCGCGCAAGGGGGATATCATCCTGCTGGCGGAGCATTTCATTGAGCGGTTCAACGAGAAGTACGGCAAGAACGTGCGCCGCCTGGGCCAGCGCGCCGTGCGCATGCTCATGAGCTACTCCTGGCCCGGCAACGTGCGCGAGCTGGAAAACTGCATGGAGCGCGCCGTGCTTACCGCGCCGGACGACTGCGTGCATGCCTTCAACCTGCCGCCCTCCCTCCAGATGGAGCCGGATGCCCCGCAGCTCCCGGACCTGCCCGCAGAGACCCTGCAGGACCAGCTGGATATCCATGAGCGCGGCATCATCACCCGCACCCTGGCGGAGCATGGCAACAATATCACCCGCGCCGGCAAGTCCCTGGGGCTTTCCCCGCGCATGATGAACTACCGCATGAAGCGGCTCGGCATCCCCTCCCCGCGCCGCAGGGGTGAGTAGGGCAGGGCGCGTGCGCCCTATTCCTGCACGGTGGAGCCGGGCTTGTAGATGCAGCTGCCGGATTCCACGTACTCCCGCAGCACCCTACAGCCCAGCTCTGCGGCCAGGCCGCCCTGCACGGCTATGCCGCGCTTGCGGAACTGCTCCTCCCAGTCCGGCTTGAACCCTTCGTCAAACCCGGTGATGGCCTCCACCTGCGCGGAGGGTACGCCGTAGTACACGGATTTGATGCCGGACCACATGATGCCGCCGATGCACATGATGCAGGGCTCTGCGGTCACATAGATGGAGAGGTTGAACGGCGCCAGGTCAAAGGTGCCCAGCGCCTTTTGCGCTGCGCGGATGGCGTTCATCTCCGCGTGGCAGTTGCTGCACTGCTCCTGCACCACGCTGTTGGCGGCCTTGGCCACCACGGTGCCGTCTGCACGGCACACGGCCGCCAGGAACGGCCCGCAGCCGCCTGCCTGCATGCGCTCCCGCAGCTCCAGCTGCAGGCCGCGTATGGTTTCCTCCGCATCCGGTGCGGCGGGGCAGGGGGCGGCGGGCGTTTCCATGGCGCGGGGCGGTTACTTCACCGCCTTGAAAGAGGCCTTGATGGTGTACACCTTGCCGTCTGCCACCAGCATGCCGCGCAGCTTCTTGAGCGGCTTGCCCACCTGGGACTCGTTCTTCACGGGGTACATCACGTCCTTGTTGTCGTTGCGCTGCAGCTTCAGCTCGCCGCCGGAAAATGCCTGCTTGGCCGTGGGGTTGATGCAGTTGTCGTCGGAGAAGAAGTACACCTCCTTGGCAGCGGTCAGGGTGGGCAGCTTGATGGTCACGCTGTTGCCGCTCTGGGAGCACTTGTAGTCCAGCTTCTCCTCGCCCAGCTTCTCCACCTGCTTCTCCTGGCCCTTCCAGGCCGGGTCCGCGGCGCCGTCCCCGGCGGCCAGCTTCACCTCCACCTTGTCCGTCTCCGGCGGGTTGCAGCCCTCGTCGGAGCAGCACTGGGCCGTGGTGGTGGCGGTGAACGTGGCGTTTGCAGGGGCGCTTGCCTCCGGTGTCACCTGCCACACGATGGTGGCGTGCTGGTAGATGTAGGCCACGCCGATGGGGCTTTCATGCCGCTCCGGGGCGGAGTAGTACGGGCCTTTCACCGTGAACCCGGCCGGGGCCTTCAGCTCGGCGGCCAGGGGCTCGCCAATGGTGGCCGGGTTGCGGAAATAGGCGTGCCAGGGTTGCGCCACCTCTGCCTGCATGGCAATGTAGAAGCTCTCGCCGGCCTTGTAGGACGTGGTGCTGGCGGCTGCGGTAGCCGTCACGCAGTCTGCCTCCTGCGCCTGCACGGCACTGGCCGTGAGCGCCATAATCGGGAAAAGATAGTGAAATGCTTTCATTGCCCCGCATCTTACCACCTTTCCCCGCCCGCCGCAAGACTTGACCCGCGCACGCACGCAAAAAATGGCGGCACCCGCCGCAGCCCGGCCTGCATTACGCGTAGAGCGCCCGGTGCAGGGCGGCTACGTCATGCACGCGGTGCAGGTCTGCGCCGTTCTTGGCGGAAAGCAGGCTGGCCTTTACCGTGCTGGCGGGGTTCATGCGGTCCCCGTACACATCCCCCAGGAAACGCTTGCGGGAGAGCGCCATGAGCATGGGCAGGTTGTACACGCGCAGTTCCGCCAGGTGGTGGATGAGCTGCACATTGTGCTCCGTGGTCTTGCCGAAACCGATGCCGGGATCCAGGCAGATGCGCTCCTTGGCAATGCCGGCGGCCATGGCTGCGTGCACCTGGTCCCGGAAAAACCGGGCCACCTCCTCCACCACGTTCTCATAGCGGGGAGCCAGCTGCATGGTGCCGGGCTCCCCCTGCATGTGCATCAGGATAATGCCGCAGCGGTTCCGCTGCTCCGCGCACAGCTCCAGCATGCCGGGGGCGCGCAGGCCCGTGATGTCGTTCAGGATGTCCGCCCCCGCCTCCAGCGCGGCGCGGGCCACCTGCGCGTGCCGCGTGTCTATGGAGATGAGGATGTCCGGGAACTCCGCGCGGATGGCGCGTATCACCGGAATGGTGCGCTTGGTTTCCTCTGCCGTGCCCACCTCCTGTGAGCCGGGGCGGGTGGATTCCCCGCCCACGTCGATGATATGGGCGCCCTCTGCCACCATGCGGCGGGCGTGCTCCAGCGCCGCCTCCGGGGTGTTGTGCTGCCCGCCGTCGGAGAATGAATCCGGGGTTACGTTCAGGATACCCATGATGGCGCCCCTGTGGGGGATGCGCCACTGCCGTGTGCCAATCTGCCAGGTCCTTGTCATAAATCTTACGTGAAATAGATGCCCATATCCTGCTTGCCGTGCAGCAGCAGGCGGTTCATTTGCCGCCGGGTTGCCATGTGCCCCGGCTTGTGCCTGGGAAGGAGCGCCCACAGCCAGCCCCACGGGCCTTCTGCGGCGCTCATAGGGCGTACGGAGACAATATCCCGGAACGGCAGCCCGTACCGCGCCGCCATGTTCAGCAGCATGCTGCGCATCAGCTCCGGGCGGTTCACCATGGCATAGTAGCGGCGTGCCGGGCCGTCCTGCATCTTCACGTACGCCACGTGCCAGCAGGGCGGCTCCTGCGGCTTGCGGTACGGCTGCTGCAGGGTACCGGGGGCTGATTCAGTGAAAAAGAAGGTCTGGCCGTTGGTGTACACCCCGCTGACATGCACCATGCCCTCCAGCATCACGTCCTCCCCGGCCTCCAGATCGCTCATCTCCACTATGCCGGTGTGGAGCTGGTCCGCATAGTTCTCCACAATACTGCGGTAGGTGGCGCTGCTTTCCGCATACGCGCAGCACAGCTGGTAGGCACCGAAGGATGCCGCAGCGCGCTTGCCGCGGGTCTGGAACAGCAGGTCCCCTTTCCCCATGTTGCGGAAGCACACGTTCGACACGTACAGCTTTACCTGCCTTTTGTTCTCCATGCGCGTATTCTACAGGGGCTCTGCCTGTTTTGTCAATGGCATTCCGCCTGTATGCCACCTAACAAAAAAAGCCCCGCCGGGGTGGGCGGGGTTACTTGAGAGGCGGTATGTTGTATATGTATAATTCCGATTCGGTTTCGTATAACGGGTGAGGGGGGGCTTATCTCCAGAATCCTGCGGCATTGTGGTCCAGGAAGGCAGTTACATAGCGCGTATGCAGCAGGTTCTGGTTGCGGTGGCCCATCTCCTGCTGCAGCATGGGCAGGTTGTGGAAATGCATGGCATGGTAGCTGGCAAAGGTGTGCCGGCAGGCATCCGCCTGCCATTGGTTGAACCCGGCATCCTTGCGCAGCTTGTGCCAGCGGTTGTTCCAGTTTGTCGGAATCACCCGGTCCTGTACCGGTATGTGCGCCGCCTTGCGCATGGGGATCACGCGCCCGCCGCCCGTCTTGCTCGTCTGCGGGCGTATCAGCACCTCCTTTTTGTGCCAGTCGATGTCCTGCTCCGGTTTCACGCGAGATACCTCCGTGGGGCGCACGCCGCAGTACAGCATCAGGTTCAAGGACAGGCGCATGTCCCGGTGCTTCGGCTTCATGGCCGTTTGCTCCAGCCGGTTCACCTCCTCCAGCGTGAGCGGCATGATTGTCTTCTCCTCCACCGTGGGCACCTTGATGCGCGCCACGGGGTTCGTATCGCACCATTCCTGCTGGATTCCGAACTCAAACACGCTGTGCAGCACCATGCGCCCCTTCTTGAACGTGCTGGGGCAGCTCCCGCAGGTTTCCCGCAGCACGGCTGCACATTCCTTGGTGGTGATGGCGCGCAGCGGCCTGCCCGCTATGCCTTCTGCCCGCAGGAATTTCCTCATGAAATAGCGCAGGTCCCGCCGGGTGGTGGGCCGCCGCCCCGCGCGGGCATCCACGCTGGCCCACGCCGCCTCCTCAAAACTCACCGTATTCTCCTCCATTTCAAGCTGCCGGATTCCCAGCTGCACCACGCGCCGCACCAGCTGCATCATTCCCCGCCGTTCCAGCCCCTTCACCCGTTCCCCCAGCGCCTCTGCCATCTCCAGCATAAGCCGCGCAGCATCCACTGTCCCCACGGGCAATCCCTTCAGCAATATCTCTTCCGTTTTAAGTTTCATGTCTCTGTAAAATGTTGAAATGCAAGAAAGGCGCTCCGCCCGGTATGACAAACGCCATGCCCGGAAATACGCCTATGTTGCCCAATATAGCCGCTTTTCCCCCGCCTATCAATACAAAAATTGCTACACGTAGCAAAAAGATACGGGATTGGCGGAAGTCTGATAACGGCTCAGTGAGATCTTTCCCGGATTTCCCTGCCTGTA
>JAUNQN010000020.1 GCA_030536145.1 Akkermansia sp. | reverse complement strand
GCAAGTCAAGGCGGTGGTTGCAAAGTCAAGGCCTTTTGTTCAGCGTTTCCCTAGAAAAATGCGGGTTTGCGAACATTTAGGCTTGCTACAGCATTGGGAATGCTGTATGCTGGCTTGGCGTGGGACGGATAGTCATCCCATGCCAGAGCCGCAGGAGCACTGCCAGCCAAACAAGGTGCCCTGCGTGATACACTTAACTCAATCATCGCAGAAAGAAACATGAAGAAAAGTTTATACATGGCATTGCTCTTGGCGTGCACCGGTGTGGGTGTTGCCACCCCGGCTACGGCAGGGTTGACCCTCAACTACAATGGTCAGTCAGAGGAGGATGCCGCAGCAAAGGGAGTATGGGTAGGCGTGGAATGGGACGGCTATACAACTCAAGGAGGAGGCTCGAAGACTGCTGCGGCCAAGAAATATACCGGTTACAAGTTTAGCCAGGAAGAAGAGGAGAATGTCGTGGAATTTGTCGTTACCTCTGGTACCGATGCCTTCTCGGTCACGCCCATTCTTGTGGAAACCGATACTACATTCAAGGTCGCCGCAGGGCAGAAGGTTACGCTGAACATGGACAGCGTTGTTGGCGGACAACAGACGGAATACCAGGTGAGCGGGCCTGGCAAGCTTACCAAAGCAGGAGAAGGAACACTGACATTGGCCAATATCAACCCCGCTGGTCAGGCTGACAATGTTGTCGAAACTACCCAAAGTTATACTGGTGATGTGGAAGTGAAGGAAGGCGTACTCTGCATCGATGGCGGTGGTAATGCACAGGGCTGTTCGGTGGGTGCCAGGGAGGATTTTACACTTGATGTGCAATACGGGGCCGAACTCCTGTTAGTGAATCAAGGCCGGGTAAACATTCCCAATGCATCACATAAAGAAAACCCGGAAGACCGTGTGGAGATTTCCAGCAAAGGCAACGAGGGAGTTGTTCCCACAACCATCACCAACCTTCACGCAGACCTTCACAGCATCCGCAATATCAAAGAAGGCGAGAAGGCTGTTGTGAAAGGCGGCAAGATGGACATGCTGCAAAGCGCAGGAAACACATGCGAGGTCAAGAACCTGGATGCGGACGTCATGGAAATTTCCTATTACGGTATGATTGATGTCACGGATTCAAACATCAAGACAGAAGGACTCAACTGGTTTGGCAGTGGGCAGGATGACTCTCTCATGTCCCTGCATGCATCTCAGCTTACCATTACATCAAATGTTCCCCTCGGTAACTGGGTGCGCCATATCCATGTGGACAAAGATTCCTCACTGGTTTCATCCAACACATCTGCCGGTATTGCACTGGTGGTTGGTGCCGTCACGCTGGATATCTCCCAGCGTGAGTTTACCAGCGTCGATTCCGCCAGCAATACCGTATACCTGTCTACGAATCGACTTTCAGGGATGACTCTCATGGATATATGGGGTGGCAGTGTCATTGTGTCGATGGATGACTTCTCCTCTATTCCTGGCATCACGACAACAGATGCCCTGAATGTGCAGCTGACCTTGCAAAACGTCTATTTCTCTGAGGACTACGAGACGGGAGAGGCCATAGATTACGAGTACGCGTCCGAAGAAGGTCTAACAGGACTCGATTGCCTGGGGTCTGCTCCTGTTTGGCTGACGGCAGAAAAGGGTGGTGCATGGGATGAAGCCATGAAGCAGATGACCAGCTACCAAGTGGCAGCAAGCGCCCAAGGCGGTATTACGGTAACGTTCTCCCTGCCGGCGCCTAAAGTTCCGGAGCCTGCCACGGGTACGTTGTCCCTGCTGGCGCTGGCCGGACTGTGTGCCCGCCGCCGCAGGAAGTAAGATTGATACAAGAAGCGCGTGGGCTGCATAAGCCCCGCCAATGCAAACCCGCCCCGGGTGACCGGGGCGGGTTTGCTGTGCCGCCGCACTGGGCTGGGCAAGGGGGCAGGGGGCTTTTAGAAGGGATTCAGGGAGAACCTGGGCTTGTACAGGCGGGTGTGGATATCCTGGGTGAGCAGCTCACCCAGGGCGCGGACCCAGGTATCAATGCTGCGGCGCTGGTAGGCGTACGGGCGGTAGTCCTTGGTATCAAGGCCCACATGGCCCAGTACGGACTGCATGCCGTACTCGAAATCGCCCAGCTCGCAGATGAGCTTGCCGTGGTCGTCGTACACGCGGGCGCCGAAGGAGACATAGCCCATGTCCTCCTTGTTGCCGGCGGCGGCCTCCGCCGCCAAGGTGCCGCCCGTGATCAGCATGCCCGGAATCTGCATGACGGCGTTCTTGAGCACACGTGCCGGCTTGGCGGAGAGCAGGGCCACCTCTACGGTGTACACGCCTTTGCCGGGGGCGTTCTCCAGCACCAGGGTGTTCCCGGGCTCGGAGTCCAGCTCCTTCATGCGCTTGTCCAGCTGCTCCTGGAAATAATCCCGCAGGTGCTCCACGGCGGCGGCATGTGCGGCGGTGGCGGGCCTGGGGGTAAAGTAGTCCAGGGTGACGGGCTTGATGTGGATGTACTGCATCTTGCCGGCCACGGCGTGCACGCGGTTGTTCCATTCCGCTGCATCCAGGTTGTCCCAGTAGTCCTCCAGGTGCATGACGGGGTAGGGGTTCTTCTGCATGTGGCGGAAAAAGCCCGTGTCGTCCGGGATACGGCTGTAGTCGGACAGGGAGCAGGAGGTCAACAGTACCATGGCACCTGCCAGGGTGCAGGCGGCGCTGAACAGCTTGTGATTCATCATGGTGCCATGCTAGCATTCTTTCCGCTTGGCGTCAAGCCCGTATGCAGGGAAGAACAGCGGAAAAACGGCGAATGCGGGCCGGTGGCGTGATTTTTGGCGCAGAAAGCGCCGCGCGGGGGTTGACAACGGGGGCGCGGGGGTGTAGATTGTGGGCGTTATGCAAAATCAGTATGTTCTGCCGACGTATGGACGTGCGCCTATATCCATGGCGCGTGGTGAAGGATCCTACCTGTACGATACGGAGGAGCGACGATATGTGGACTTTTGCGCGGGCATAGCCACGTGCTGCCTGGGGCACTGCCACCCGGCGGTGGTGCAGGCGCTCACGGAGCAGGCGGGCAAGCTGATGCACTGCTCCAACCTGTACGGCATACCCGGGCAGGAGAAGCTGGCCAAGCTGATTGTGGAGGATATCATCGGTATCCCCGGCCAGGTGTTCTTTGCCAACAGCGGCGCAGAGTCCAACGACGGTATCATCAAGGTGGCGCGCCGTTTCGGCCACCGCCGCCCGGCAGCGGACGGCAGCCCGCGCTATGAGGTGATTACCTTCAACAAGAGTTTCCATGGCCGCACCCTGGGTTCCATGGCTGCCACGGGGCAGAGGAAGATCCAGGTGGAGTTCGACCCGCTGCTGGTGGGGTTCAAGTATGTGGATTTCAATGATATGGCCGCGCTGCGCGCGGCTATCTCTCCGCAGACCTGCGGCATTATGCTGGAGGCGGTGCAGGGAGAGGGCGGCGTGAACCCGGTGCAGCCGGAGTTCCTGCGCGGCGTGGCGCAGCTCTGCAAGGAGCATGACCTGCTGCTGATGGTGGACGAGGTGCAGTGCGGTTTCTGCCGCTGCGGCGCCACCATGGGCTGGAAGGCTGTCTGCCCGGAGGTGCAGCCGGACCTGGTGTCCTGCGCCAAGGGCATCGGCGGCGGTTTCCCCATGGGCTGTTTCTGGGTGAGCAACCGCGCCATCGACGGGCAGGGCACGCCCCTGTCCTCCATCATGGGTGCCGGTTCCCACGGCTCCACCTTCGGCGGTACGCCCATTGCCGTGGCTACCAGCTATGCCGTGGTGAGCGAGCTGGTGCAGGGCGCCTACCATGAGCGCGCACAGCGCCTGGGCGAGTACGTGAAAAACACGGTGGAGGGCTGGCATATCCCCTGTGTCACGGGGGTGCGCGGCCTGGGCCTGCTCCGCGGCGTGGGGCTGGACAAGGACAAGTTCCGCAACCCGCTGCCGGAGGGCATGACCCCCGCCGGCTATGTGAACAACCTGTGCCGCGAGGCCGGCCTGCTGGCATGCCCCGCCGGGCCGGATACCCTGCGTCTCATCCCCGCGCTGAACATTCCCGCCGAGACCCTGGACGAGGGCCTGTCCATCCTGCTCGGCGTGCTGGAGATGGCGTAAGGGCTCCCCGTCCGTCAAGATTCGGAAATCCGCGTGCCTTCCGGTGCGCGGATTTTTTTTATCCCGTTTGGGCACTCATGGATAATAACTTATAGTGCCCTGTTACACTTTTGTAACACTTCAGCATCTTGCCACAGGGCGGGCTTGTGTGGTATGGTGGGGGGAGTAGATAGCCACCCCTGCCTGTATGACAAGACTGACCTGCGCCCTGCTTGCTGCCGTGCTCCTTCCCTGGAAGGTGGCGGCGGAGTGCGCCCCGGCGGCGGGGGCGGGGGAGGTGCGGCCCGGTTTTGTGGTGGCGGTGCTGGGGGATTGGGACCGCAGCGGGGCGGCGTATGATGCGCTGACCGTGAACCGCGGGCTGAATGTGGCGGGCGGTTGGCATGGTGCCGACGGGAAGGATGCCGCGGTGCCGGTGCCGGAGTTCTGCCGCGCGCCGCGTGTGCCGCAGGCGGATGCGGAGTCCGGCTGCCTAGCGGTGGATTTTTGTGCGGAGGACGGCCGTGCGCGCGTGCGCTGGCAGGGCGGGAATACGCTGCACCTGGGTGCGGCGGAGCAGTATCCGCTGGCCTGGCAGGCCAATTGCCCCGGCGTGGTGGTGAAGGCGGTGCTGGCCCTGCCGGAGATGCCGGGGGAGGACGCCGGGCAGGCCGCCGCCGCGTGGGGCGTGCAGGTGCTGCCGGACAAGCGGCGGCGGGAGAATGCCTTTTCCGATGGCAACAACACGCCTGCTTGGGCCCCCTGCGCGCCCAAGAACATGGGCATGGCGTTCCGCCTGCTGGGCATGGAGCGCCTGGCAGCCGGGCTCACGGTGCAGCAGGGCGGCGGCGCGCGGCTGCCCGGCTATGCGCTGTACCTGGCCACGCTGCAGGCGGCGGAGTACACGCACCCTGCCATTGCAGCCGGGGAGATGTACCTGGACTGGCAGTTCACCCACCGCACGGACAAGCCCGGCATGCGCTGCACGGACCACACGGACCTGGCCAAGGTGTACACCGTGTTCGGGGAATCCACCTGGGGGCGGGACGGCGCTCTGGCCTGCACCACCCCTGCGCCCGGCACGGCCATCCTGCCGTGGGAGGGGCTGCTGAACTACCTGACGCGCCTGTGCCTGTGCGATGCCAACCCGCTGGCGGCCGGCGTGGCCTGGAACCCGGCGGAGTTGCGCCAGCAGGCCAAGGCCCTGCGCGCCATCACCCACGGCGTGCGCTGCACCGCGCGCTATCCTGCCGTGCGCCCGCGCGACCTGAACGGCCGCACCAGCATCCTTTCCGTGGAGCTGGACGGCACTACCTACGACCCCGCCCTGACGAAGGAGAACCGCGTGTACGGGCTTTTCGACGTGTTTTTCCACACCTGCTCCGGCTGCAGCGTGTACCGTGACGACTACGCGCAGCGCATCTCCTTTACCATGCTGAACCCCGCCCCGCTGCTGCAGGCGGGGAAACAGGGCAGCCCGCTCATCTGCGTGGACGTGGCCAACATCCTCTCCGTGCTGCCGCGCATCTGCGGTTTCCCCGGCGTGGTACACAGCATTTCCGCCCGCAGCGGCGGGGCGCGCGTGCTGGCCCACCAGTTCAGCGGGTTCCGCGCCGCTGTCGTGAACCACCGCCTGCTGGAGTTCTCCCCCAAGGCGGATGCGCGGACCAAGCCCAAGGGCACGGCTGCGGATGTGCGGTTTGATGCCTACTATTATGATGCCAACCCGCTGGTGGTGCAGCCTGGCACCATGTGGCGGTATGAGCTGCCCTCCCGCACCGGGGCCCAGACCCTGCGCCGCTACATGCTGGGGGTATGGCCCGCCGCCAGGGTGGAACATTCCCTGCCGGAGCATATCCACCTGGGCCCGTTCTCTATCCACACATGGCAAACAGACTGATACACGCCCTGGCAGCCCTGCTGCTCCCCCTGACTGCATGCCTGCACGCCCCCGCAGCGGTGCAGGAGACCCTGCGCTGGCTGGATGCCGCCCCGCTGGATGGCCTGGTCATAGGTGATTACGTGGTGAGCGGCTCCTGCGTGTATGATGCGGCGGGGCGCACGGCCATGCAGTTTGATATCCTGGATACGGAGGATGTGGATGTGGACGTGTACCCCATGTACTCCCTGCTGAGCGCCCGCCAGGTGGCCCAGGCGGAGTCTGACTGGGAGTTCTCCGATGAAGTGGAGGAGGGGGATTGGGGGGCGGATATCGAGAGCTGCCTGTACCTGCCCCTGGAATCCGCCGACACGGGCAAGGAGAAAAACGGCAGCGCGGATGACAGTCGCTACCTGGTTGCCATGGAGTGCGGCACACGCTGCCTGCGCGTCATCGGGTACGGCTCCCAGCCTGTCTCCGGCGGTTCCCCCGTGCGCCGGCTGGATCCCGTGTACCCGGATGCCGCCGTGCTGCCGGCAGAGGAGGCCCGCTCCCTGGCTGCGGGTATCCTGAGAGCCCATGCCGCTGTGGCAGAGGGCAAATCACTCCCCGTGGACAAGGAGGCGGAGCAGCGCCGCCTGCAGCTGCATGCGGAGTACCTGGCGCGCCACCAGGCCCGCCTGGACCGCCGCAATGCCGCCCGCCCGGAGTACGCGGACGATATGTGGAACGGCCGCTTGGCCTCCCCTGGTGCCGCCGCCGTGAAGCGGCTGGGGCTGCGCGTGCCGAAGGGCACCCCCGCCATCCCCAATCCGCAGCGCGGCGTGCACCGCCGGGCGGATTTCCTGCCGCGCCTGTGCGCCCTGGCCGCAGCCGCCCACCCCGGGCAGCCCGTGTATGTGCGTGAGCACCCCATGCCGCAGGATTGCGCAGGGTTCACCATTACCGCCGGCGGCACGGCATACCACATCTGCCTGGCCCATGCGTACAATACCGCCCAGGCCGCCGCCGCCATGTGTACCATGGCCGCGTATGCAGATGCCGCAGGGGCGTTCCGCACCATCCGCCATGCGGGGGAGGAGTTCCCCCGCCTGCTGTCCTCGGCAGACTTGGCTGCACAGGTGGAAAAGACCGCCCGCCCCGCCGCCGGGGAGCTCTCCATACGCCTGCGTCCCGCGCCGCAGGACCCCGCCGCCGCCCGCAGCCTGTACTTCATCCGCGGCAATACCGCCGCGGGTGTGTTTGCCGGCTCGCCCGGTGCCTCCGTGCTGCCCCTGGCGCAGGAAATAGACCGGATGCTGCGCGGCGGGCGCTGAGGGCGGTATTTTATGCCAACTGCGGGCTTGCAGGGCGGGTGCTCTTGTGGTATAAGGAATGCGTACCATGGCGAGGACTGCAATTATCAGTGATATACATGCAAACATGCACGCCCTGGCTGCCGTGATGACCGATGTGCAGCAGGAGGCGTGTACGGATGTGGTGTGCCTGGGGGATGTGGTGGGTTACAACGCCTACCCCAAGGAATGCCTGGATTACGTGCGCAGCTTGAACTGCCCGATTGTGAAGGGCAACCATGACGAGGAGGTGGCACGCTCCGAGAACACGCGCATGAACCCGGTGGCCCGCGCCGCCATGGAGTGGACCCGCCGCCAGCTCACGGCAGAGGACCTGAACTGGCTGATGCGCCTGCAGTTCCAGCGCATGGTGAACTCCAGCTACATGATTGTGCATTCCACGCTGGACCAGCCCATGGCCTGGAACTACATCATGAATGCCAATGATGCCGCCGCCAACTTTGCCCGCCAGTTCAAGCCGCTCTGCCTGCACGGCCACACCCACGTGCCGCGCGTGTTCAGCTGGAACGGCACCTGCACGGAGCACCCGGAGTTCATCGCGGAGCTGGCCGCCAATGCCCGCGTGGAGATTCCCTTGCAGCAGGGTACCAAGTATTTTATCAATGCTGGTTCCGTGGGCCAGCCGCGCGACAACGACCCGCGCGCCTGCTACGGAATCTATGACACGGACCGCAACTCCGTGACGCTGAAGCGCGTGGAGTATGATGTGGCTGGGGCGCAGCAGGCGGTGCTGGCCGCCGGGCTGCCGGAATACCTGGCGGAGCGCCTGGCGCGCGGCTGCTGATACGCGCGGATACGGATGCCATGACCGCGATGCTGAGAAAGTTCCTGCCTGCCGTCATCCTGCTGGCACTGGGTGTGCTGCTGGCCTGGCAGCTGGTGCCCGGGGAGCTGGAGCAGATGAAGTATGAGGTGCCCGGCATTCCCGCCTCCTACCCCATTGAGCAGAAGTGTCGCCCGGTGCTGCTGCTGCTGCTCTGTTTCCTGCCCGGCCTGGGGGCCGTGTGCTATGGGTTCATGGGCACCATGTCCCGCTACGTGAGCCGCAATTTCATCACCTATTTCATGATGTGCACGCTCATCCTGCTGCTCATCTATGTGATGGCGGATTTCACGGAGAATATCGAGCGCTTCCGCTCGCGGTTCGACGACCCGCTGGCGCAGACGCTGAAGTTCTACGGCTCCCAGCTGCCCATGCTGCTGTACCAGATTCTGCCGTACACGCTGCTCATGGGCACGCTCTGGTGCCTGAGCAAGCTCTGCGGCACCTGTGAGATCACGGGCATGATGCAGTCCGGCCGCTCCCTGCTGCGCGTGTGCCGCCCCATCTTCCTCTTCTCTGCCATTGTGGCCATGGTGTACGGCATCTTCGGCTTCCACTGGGCGCCGAACGGCTCCCTGTACCGCCAGGCCATGCTCAAGCAGGAGCGCGCGGCAGACGGCTCCGCCCCCTGCCTGGTGTACCGCACCGCCCGCACCGCCCGCATCTGGCGCGTGGCGCATCCCCCCTTTATCAGCAATCCCGGCCAGCCCATGCGCGGCGTGGTCATTGAGCAGTTCGACCCGCAGAAACCCGGCCTGCTGCTGCGCCAGTACCACGCGGAATCCGCCACCTGGAACAAGGCGGATGCCACCTGGAACCTGAATGACGTGTATGTGCGCACCATGCTGCGGGAGGACGGGGAGCCGCAGGATGATGTGCATGAGGATGTGCTGGTGATGGATTTCAGCGAGAAGCCATACCAGATTATCAGCCCCGGCCAGGGGGACCGCATCGATGCCATGGGTACCTCCAACCTCTATGAGCAGATCTACCGCGACAACACCTCCCCGGACCTGCTCAACCGCCTGGGCACGGAGTGGCATGTGCGCATTGCCCGTATTTTCTCCTGCGTGGTGCTGGTCATGCTGGCCGTGCCCAGTGCCGTCACCTTCCAGCGCCGCGGCACCATGAAAGGCATCGGCATAGCCATCACCCTGGCGGTGCTGCTGCTGTTCCTGTACCGCGTGTTCCCCTCCCTGGGTGAATCAGGCCTGCTGCCGCCGTGGCTGAGCGCATGGATTCCCAATGTGCTGTACACCGGGGTGGCCGTGTACCTGTTCCGCCGCAACCTGGCCCACCGCTCCTTCCTGGAGTGGGCCGCAGCCAAGCTCCACGGCAAGCCATGATTCCGCGTCCGCAGGGTATCATCTTTGATTTCGACGGCGTGCTGGTGGACACGGAGTGGGCCATCTACCAGTCCTGGGTGCGCCTGTTTGAGCGGGAGGGACAGCAGATTTCCATTGCCACCTATTCCCCCTGCCTGGGCGCCGGGTATTCCCACTGGAACCCTGCGGACCACCTGGAGCGCCTGACCGGCCGCAGCTATGACTGGGATACGGAGAACGCCGCCCGCCAGGCCTACATCGAGGCGGAGCTGGAGCGCACCGGGCTGATGCCCGGCGCCGCGGAGCTGCTGGCCTGCTGCCGGGAGCAGGGCATCGGCATCACCGTGGCCTCCTCCTCCTCCCGCCGCTGGGTGGGCGGCTGGCTGGACAAGCTGGGCATCACCGGTCTGTTCCGGGGCGTGTTCTGCCGCACGGACGGCTACCCCGTCAAGCCCAATCCCGCCCTTTTCCTGGCCGCCCAGTCCTGCCTGGGGCTGCAGAAGGAGCAGTGCCTCATCGTGGAGGATTCGGAGAACGGCACCATCGCCGCCCAAAACGCCGGAATCCCCTGCGTGGCCATTCCCAACCGCATGACCGCCGCCTCAGACTTCTCCCGCGCCGCCTACCGCGCGGAATCCCTGGCGCAGCTGCTGGAGTGCATCCGGGCGCAGGGGTAATGCGGTAATGCAGGGGACCACCCCGCCAAAGGCGGGGTTCCCCTCTCACGCCTGCATAGCGGGTCACCCCCATAGCTTGCGCTATGGGCTTGAAATGGTGACGTCGCCGAGGCGACTAGGATTAGCGCGCCTTTGGCGCGGGGAATGGCGTGGCTGCCAAGGCAGCCACGGGGGCGGGCTAAGCCCGCCCTTCTTGCCGTGCGGCCACAGGCCGCGCTCTCCCTAGTCGCCTTGGCGACG
Source organism: Akkermansia sp. (assembly GCA_030536145.1). GTDB lineage: Bacteria > Verrucomicrobiota > Verrucomicrobiia > Verrucomicrobiales > Akkermansiaceae > Akkermansia. The sequence continues at coordinate 37,886 of JAUNQN010000020.1, read as the reverse complement.
ACACCATCATCGGCCACGGTGCAAACCGTGGTAGTGACCCGGGTGGTAGTCTTTAGAGGGGAACCCCGCCTGCGGCGGGGTGGTTCAACTACACCACCGCACTGCCCATGGGCTCGGACTTACGGAGCTACGCCGAGACAGGCCGCCGTGGGCTCAATAATGGTGTCGTCGCTGAAGCGACTATGGTCAGCGCGCCTACGGCGCGGGATGTTTTCGGGGGGGGCGATGGGATGTGACCTCTCTTTTTCGGCTCACGCCGGGGGCCTTTACGGCTCAAAATGGCAGGGTTTTGAGCCGTAAAAAGGGCAAATTCGTGCCTTTTTGAGCTGAAAAGGCAAAAAAGGCGGCACGGGGCGTGATGGACCCGTGCCGCGGTGAGGGATGGTAGCAAGCCAGGAGCTTTACTTTTTCTTGATGATTTTCTGCCAGCTGGCAATGATACCCTGGGCCGGGCCTTTGGCCAGTACGGTGCCGGCGGCATCCACGATGATGGCCTGGGGCACGGCGTGCGTGTCCACGTAGCCGGGGAGCTTGGCGCTTTCCGTGGTGGGATTGCCCATGATGCAGGGGAAATCACCGCGGTTGCGCTTCATGAAATGCGTGGCGGCTTCCACCTGCTGGTCGGCGCTCACCAGGATGAGCTGCATGTCCTTCTTGAGCATCTCCGGGTACTGCTTCACAATGTTGGGCATCTCACGGTTGCACGGGCCGCACCATCCTGCAGAGGTGAGGTAGAGGTAGAACTTGGCATCGTAGCGGGGCAGGGTGGGGGTGACAAAGTTCACGGTCTTGAGAGCCTCTCCCACCACATTGCCGGCGGCGGGCTGCTCTGTGCTGTCCTTCTTCTTGCTGTCAGCCTTTTTCTTGGCGTCCGCCTTCTTGGCGGCGGGAGCCTTGGGGGCAGCGGTATCCGCAGCCACGGCGGCCGGCACCGCAAGCGCCAGGCCCATGGCCATTCCCAGGTAAAGCATGGTGTGTTTCATGATAGGGGGAGTCTACCCTACACACCCCCGCATGTCAACTGGTAAAACAGCCACGGCACGGCAAACAATTATCGAGCAGCTGCGGCATGCGGCGGGTCTCAGCCCCTATGGGGAACATTTGGCAGAGTGCAAGAGACGGCGCGGCGGGTGCCGCCGCTTTCCTGTGGGAGCGCACGGGCACGCTGGCGGCGGTGGCCCTGCTGGCCGGCACGGCGGGCATGGGCGCCTACCACCTGATGCAGGAGAACGAGCCCGCACCCCGCGTGGCGTGCTATGCGGGCGCGCGGGACCTGCCCGGTGCGCAGCCGCCGCAGGGTGTGCTGCCCCTGGCTCCTGCCGGGGACGGCTACCCCGCCGTGCCCCATGTGCGGCTGGAGAGATCCCCCGGCGGCAGGGTGACACGCCTGCTGCATGTGGATGCCGACGGCCGCCCCGCGCCCATTCCCGGCAGCCGCGTGGCGGAGCAGCGCATGGTGTATGATGCCGCCGGGCACCTGGTCCGCAAGTGCAACTACAATGCGGAGGGCAGTCCGGAGGCGGATGTGGACGGTGTGGCGGAGAGCCGCTTTACCTATGATACGGCGGGGCGGCTGGTGGCAGAGGAGTTCCGTGATGCCGCCGGGCGCGTGGTGCTGCCGCACCGCCCCGGCTATGCCCGCATGGAGCTGCAGTACGATGCCCGCGGCCGGGTGGCGGAAATCCGCTACCTGGATGCCGGGGGCATGCCGGTGACGAATGCGCGCGGTGAGCAGCATGTGGTGTTCAGCTATGACGATGCCCGCCACACCACCGTGCGCCGCAACCTGGTGGCCGGTAAGTCGGCGGACAACCTGGACGGCGTGGCGGAGCTGCGCGAATGCGCCACCGCCGATGGTACCACCCTGCGCCGCAGCTGGTACAATGCCGCCGGGGACCCCGTGCCGGGCGCGCCGCAGCAGGTGGCGGCGGTGCAGGTATCCCGCGCGGAGGACGGCTCCACGGAGTGTACCCGCTACTGCAGCAGCGGCGGCGGCCTGTGTGCCTCCTGCCGCGTGTGCGCGGAGCGCGTGGTACGCCGCTTCCCGGATTCCCGCACGGAGTGGGAGTGCTACAACGCTGCGGACGGTTTGCCCTGCAACAATCCCGCTGCGGGCTATGCGGAGCATGTCACGGAGTTTGGCGAGGACGGCAAGCCGGAGCGGGAGTTTTTCTGGGATGCCGCCGGGCACCCCTGCCATTGCTTTGAGAAGCACCATGTGGCGGTGGACGGCGCCCGCTATGTGCTGGCGCGGTACCGCGACGGCTCCAGCGAGTTCCGCCCGGAATAGGCCGCGGCCTATTCCGGCGCCGTGCCGAACGTGCTGCGGATGAAGCGCGCCAGCTGCGCGGTGAACTTGTATTTCCAGCCCTGCTCACGGGCGGTCAGCTCATCCAGCCGGGCGGGATCTGCCAGGCAGCGTGCCAGCTCACGGTAGTGGTGGGCGGCCTCCGGCGCGCCTATCTCCTCCATGGCGGTGAAAAGCCGCTGCTGTTCTTCCGCCGCCATCTCCCCTGCCCAGAAACGGTGCAGTGAGGTCAGCAGCAGCGCCTGCTGCATGGCGGGCGTGGGCGTGGTGCCGGGGTGCTGCCCCAGCCAGGTCTCCACCCCGTATTCGGAGGGCGCGGGCAGGGAATCCATGCGCAGCAGCGCCGCCAGCGCACCCGCCTGCAGCGCAGGGCGGGCGGAATCCTGCGCCATCTCCTCCAGCACCGGGCGCGCCTGCGGGTTGTCCGCCAGCAGGGTGGTCATGGTGTAGGCCTCCTCGAACATCTTGGCGCGCTCCATCTCCTGCGCCATGTGGCGCACCGGGGCAGGGGGCAGGGGCAGGCCCGTGCCGCGCTCGTCGTTGGAGAGTGTGGCCAGCAGGCAGCTGCCGCCGTGCGCGTTCCAATCCTGCAGGCTGCGCCAGGCGGGCAGGGCCGCCACCAGCTCCAGCGTGCGGGCAGGGTCCGTTCCGGCCAGCAGGGCCAGCGCGCTGCTCTGCAGGTTGTGCTCCGTGCAGGTGTCGCAGCCGCAGCCGTGGCCTGCATGCTCCTGGTGGTCCGTGATGATGGCCGCCACGCGGTCGAAAGCCTCTCCGTTGTCCGGCAGGCGGTTGCGGTGCAGCAGCCCCGCCTTCACCACCTGGCGGTGCAGCGCCTCACCCTCCGTAAAGCGCAGCTCCGGTTCACGCGGCACCAGCCCCGCCGCGCGGAACGCCGCGCGCGCCCCGGTATGGGCGCACACAAAATCCGCCGCGCAGAAATCGGCCTCGTCCAGCGGCAGCTCACGGTAGAAATCCGCCCCGTGCTGCACCAGCAGCCCTGCCATGCGCACCAGCGCCGGCATGTCCGTGGATTCCCCGTCGGCACTCTCCCCGCTTGCGGCCTCTGCCGCCAGCCCGGCGGTCAGCCGCACCAGCGCGCATGTGGCCGTATCCGCATCCGGCGGCAGCGCCGCCAGTACCGTGCGCAGGGCAGTCTCCCGGCGGCACTCCGCTGCCGTTTCCAGCAATAGTGCGCGTGCCTCTGCATCCGCCCCTTGCAGGGCGGGCAGGCTGCGCTCCAAGATATCCTGCCATCCGTTTGCAATGGCATCCGCCGCGCTCTCCGCCGTGGGCCTGCAGCCCAGCTCAATCAGGCGTGCCACCACCGCGCGGCGCGGGTGGCCCTCTGCGGCCTTCTCCGCATTGCCGGCGGCCAGCAGCAGGCTGTCCGCCGCGTCGGCGCTGTCCGGCCGCGCACCGGCGCGCACCAGCGTCTCCACCAGCTGCAGCACCGCCGCCTCGTCGTTCCCCCGGCCGCCCGGCCCCACGGCCAGCGCCAGCGGCGTGTAGCCGCCGGAGGTCACTGCATTCGCATCCGCGCCATCCGCCAGCAGGCAGCGCGCCAGCTCCGGCTTCTTGAACTCGCACGCCAGGTGCAGCATGGTCACGCCGTCCTGCGTGGCGGCATGCACATCCATGGAACCTGCAAAACGCTTGTAAAGCTCCTGCAGCTCCCGCAAATCCTCCTCTGTGGCGCAGAGCAGGCCGTTTTCCGAACACTCCTGCGCCGCCAGCTCTCCCATGGCATCCGCCAGCTCCGCCGCGGCCTGCTCCGTGGCGGCACTCTGCCGCCCGCAGCCGCTGCAAGCCACCGCCGCCCCCAGCGCCACCGCCAGCCAGAGCTGTCTCCCGTGCCTGTTCATGGCTTGATGTCGATGATATTGATTTCCGGGGGGCAGAAGAAGCGCATGCCCCAGATGGAGCCCACGCCGCGGGTGACGATGACGCGGCGGTTGTCCTCGAAGGCGTAGCTGCCGGCGGGCATGGAGGAGCGCAGGGAGATGTAATGCTCCGTGAAGGGAATGCCCAGCTGCCCGCCGTGGGTGTGGCCGCTGAGCATCAGGTCCCAGTCATACTGCCGCAGCAGCCAGCGGCTCTCCGGGTCATGGGAGAGCAGCAGCACGGGTTTGTCCTCCTGCCCCTGGGGCTTCATGCACTGGGCGGGGGCCTCGTCGCCCTCGTTGTAGTCCCCCAGGCCGATGATGCGGATTTCCTGCCCGGAGGGCGCGGTCCAGTCCAGCGCCTGGTTGCGGAGCAGGGGGATGCCGGCGGTCTTGAACACGCGCTCCACCTGCTCCAGTTTCTCATAGTCCTGGTTGCCCAGGATGGCGAAGGTGGGGGCAATGCTGCCGAGCCGCCGCAGCTCCTCAATGGGCTTGCGTGTGCGCATGAAGCGCTCCGAGACCATGATGAAATCCCCGCCGTAGATGATGAGGTCCGGCTTGGCCAGCTCCACCATATCCACCGCCTCCTTGAACAGGGCGCGGTTGTTGTGCACATCACTCACAAAGGCAATGCGCAGCGGTCCCGCCCCCGGCAGGGATTCCGCCGGCAGTTCCAGGGTGTTGCACTCCAGCTGCCCCGCCCCCCACTGCCCGAACCACTTGGTACAGTAGTACAGGAACACCAGTGCGGCGGCGAGCCAGAGCAGGCGCTTGATATGGTGGCGCTTTAATTTCATGGCCGGGAAGGGGAATTCCTTTTACATCACCGGGTTCAGGTCTGCCAGCTCCGGGTCCAGGAACACGCCGTCCTTGCGGATGAGCTTGCCGTCGAAATACATCTCGCCGCCGCCGTAGTCCGCACGCTGGATGCACACCAGGTCCCAGTGGATGGCGGAGTCGTTGCCGTTCGGGGCCTCGTCGTAGCACTGGCCGGGGGTGAAGTGGAAGGAGCCGCCGATTTTCTCGTCGAACAGGATATCACGCATGGGGTGCAGGATGAAGGGATTCACGCCGATGGCGAACTCGCCGATGTAGCGGGCACCCTCGTCCGTGTCCAGTATCTTGTTCAGGGCCTCGTCCTTGCCGTTGCAGTGGGCCTCCACAATCTTGCCGTTCTCAAAGCGGAATTTCACGCCGTCGAAGGGGATGCCGTGGTAGATGGTGGGGGCGTTGTAGGAGAGCACGCCGTTGATGGAATCACGCACGGGGGCGGTGTACACCTCTCCGTCCGGCACGTTGCAGTCTCCCGCGCAGGGAATGGCCTTGATACCCTTGATAGAGAAGGTGAGGTCCGTGCCCGGCCCCACGATGCGCACCTGGTCCGTGGCCTCCATCATGGCCTTCAGTTTCTCCATGGCCACCTTGAGCTTGGCGTAGTCCGCCAGGCAGCAGCGGAAGTAGAAGTCCTCGAAGTCCTCCGTGCTCATGCCGGCGGCCTGCGCCATGCTGGGCGTGGGCCAAGCCAGCACGGTCCACTTGCGCTTGTTGCAGGTCACATCGCTGGCGGCCTTGTAGTGCTTGCTCACTATCTTCATGCGCTCGGCGGGCACGTCTGCGGATTCAAAGGTGTTGGTATCCGCATAGAAAGCGATATGCACCTGCATATCCTCCGCGCGCTGCAGGCGGTAGCGGCCGTCCAGCTCGTACTGTTCCTCCGTGGCGCCCATCTGGAGCTCCTTGTTCACGGTAGCATGGGTGATATCCACGTGGGGAATGCCGCCGGCTTCACGCACGGCACGTATCAGCTCCACCACCATGGCATCCGGAATGTCCGCCATGCGCAGGTTCACGTGTTCCCCCGGCTGCACAGAGACGGAGTAGGAGACGATTTGACGGGCAAGTTGTGTGTATCTGGGGTCTTTCATTGTATTGCGTATTGAGAAGTTAGGAATTGCGAATTTTGAATTTGGGAAATGCGGGCGGGGAAGGGCGGCGTGGACTATCAATCCCGGTTCTTGCCGTGGTTGCGGTAGTAGGAGTTGCTGGTGGCGTGGAGTATGGCGGTGAGTTGGGCAGCCTCGTCGATGAGACTGTGCAGGCGGTTCTGGGGAATGATGCCGGCGCGTGCCACCAGGCTGAGCCAGTAGTGGGTTTCGGCAGCCTCGCCCTCCGCTATCTTGATTTTTGCCACAAACTCCGCGCCGGAACGCCCATGCACGGCCTCATGGTAATTGGCTCCAATGGACGAGGAGGAACGTACCAGTTGCTCTGCGTAGCTGGCTGCTCCGCGCCGCTTGAGTTCGCTGTGCAGCTTGAAAACGCGCGCAGCAAAATCAATCAGGCGTTGCTTGAGTTCCATCCTGTCCATGGTTTGCCCAAGGCGGGTTGCCCCACCCTAAATCCTAAATTCCAAATTCTCAATTTGTCAATTCTAAATTACTTCGCCGGGTTCAGGTCTGCCAGCTCCGGGTCCACAAACACGCCGTCCTTGCGGATCAGCTCGCCATCCAGGTAGATTTCTCCGCCGCCGTATTCCGGGCGCTGGATGCAGACCAGGTCCCAGTGGATTTGGGACTTGTTGCCGTTCGGGGCCACGTCGTAGCACTGGCCGGGGGTGAAGTGGAAGGAGCCGGCAATCTTCTCGTCGAAGAGGATGTCACGCATGGGCTCCAGGATGAAGGGATTCACGCCGAAGGCGAACTCGCCGATGTAGCGGGCGCCCTCGTCCGTGTCCAGGATTTTGTTCAGTGCCTCGTCGTTGCCGTTGCAGTGGGCCTCCACAATCTTGCCGTTCTCAAAGCGGAACTGGATGCCGTCGAACGGGATGCCCTGGAACACGGTGGGGGCGGTGTAGGCCAGGGTGCCGTTGATGGAATCACGCACGGGGGCGGTGAACACCTCGCCGTCCGGGATGTTCAGCTTGCCGTCGCAGGGAATGGCGGGAATGCCCTTGATGGAGAAGGTGAGGTCCGTGCCCGGGCCCACGATGTGCACCTGGTCCGCGGCCATCATCTTGGCGGCCAGCTTGTCCATGGCGGTGCGCAGCTTGTCGTAGTCCGCCAGGCAGCAGCGGAAGTAGAAGTCCTCGAAGGCCTCCGTGCTCATGCCGGCACCCTGTGCCATGCTGGGGTTCGGCCAGCGCAGCACGCACCAGCGGGTGTTGTTCACGCGCTCCGTATGCACGGGGCGCAGGTGTTTCTGGGCCAGTTTCATGCGGTCTGCGGGCACGCTGGAGTTCTCAAAGCTGTTCTCTGCACCGCGGATGGCGATGTAGGCGTCCATCTTCTGCATCTGGGCCAGCTCCAGGGAGGCGATGAGGTCGTACTGCTCATCGGCGGCACCGGTGAACATCTCACGCGTGACGCGGGAGTGGCGCAGGTTGATGTGCGGGTGGGCGCCTGCGGCGCGCACGGCGCGGATGAGCTCGATGGCGATTTCATCCGGGGCGTCGATTATCTCAAGCAGCACGTGTTCCCCCGGCTTTACTTCGCAGGAGTGGTTGATGAGATTGCGGGCGAGTTCCGTTGTTCTGGGATCGGTCATATATATGTGTGGTTTGGTTGAAAAAGGGTTCAGGAGCGCAGCAGCTCCAGGGCCTCGCGCATGTCTTCCGCCGTCACGGCTGTGGAGACCACGGGGTCCCCCAGGGCGCGCAGCAGCACGGTGCGCATGGTGCCGCCGCGGAACTTCTTGTCTGCAGCTATGTGGCGCATGGCGGTTTCCGGGTCCACCGCCTCCGGCAGGGTGAGCGGCAGGCCGATGGTGCGCATGGTTTCCAGGATTTGCCGCTCGGCCTCCGCATCCAGGCCTGCGTGCTTGCGGGAGAGGAAGAGCGCGGCGCGTATGCCCAGGCTCACCGCCTCGCCGTGCAGCAGCTCGCCGTACGGCATGCTGGCCTCTATGCCGTGGCCCACGGTGTGGCCGAAGTTCAGGAAATCACGCACGCCGCGCGTCTCCTTCTCGTCCTCCTCCACAATGCGGGCTTTCACCGTAATGTTCTCTGCTATGATGTGGGGCAGCTTCTCTATGGTGCCCAGGGAGAAGCCGATATCCAGCTCATCCGCCATCTGCAGCAGCGGCAGCAGGGCCTTCGGGCGGCGTATGGCGGCGTGTTTCACCATCTCCGCCATACCCTCCCGCAGCACGCGCGGGGGCAGGGTGGTCAGCGTGAGCGGGTCCGCCACCACCAGGCGCGGCTGGTGGAAGGCGCCCATCAGGTTCTTGCCGGCGGGAATGTCCACGGCGGTCTTGCCGCCCACGGAGCTGTCCACCAGGGCCATCACGGTGGTGGGCACCTGCACAAAGGGAATGCCGCGGTAGTACGTGGCGGCCAGGAATCCCGCCAGGTCACCCACCACGCCGCCGCCCAGCGCCACCACAAAGCTGGTGCGGTCATGCCCGGCCTCCACCATCTCCCCGGCAATGCGCTCCATGGTGGCCAGGGTCTTGCTCTGCTCCCCGGCATCAAACACATGCACGCTGACCTGGTACCCGGCATCCTCCAGCCCGGCCACCGCCTGCGTGGCGTACAGCGGCACCACGTTTGAATCCGTTACCAGGGCCACCTTGCCCTCCAGCCGGGCGCGGGAAACGTGGTAGCCCAGGGAATTCAGCGCCCCGTTGGCTACATGGACATCGTATGATTTGTCACCGAGAGAAAGTGAGACAGTAGGCATGCCCGCATTATAGGTGCAGCCAGCCCTGCGGGCAAGGCATTATTGCGCCAGTATATTCCGTTCGTGCGCGTGTGTGGCGCACGCATTCCCGCATTGCACCCGCGCGGAATTTGTGCTACCATGCGGGGGTATGGTTGATGATGCGCCGGAGTTTGTGGTGGACACGCTGAGCATCCGCTTCCTGGAGTTCATGGAGGCGGAGCGGAACGCATCCCCGCGCACGGTGGAGAGCTACCGCCGCTCCCTGGGGCAGTTCCGCTGCTGGATGGGGCCGCGCTTCTCTGCGTGGGTGGATTGCGGGGCGGATGATTTCCGCCTGTGGCTGTACGAGGCGCTGAACCAGAACCTGAAACCCGCCACCATCCGCCTGCGCTTTGCCGCGCTGCGCTCCTTTTACGTGTACCTGATGCGGCGGGAGGGGCTGCAGGCAAACCCGCTGGAGAACGTGGCCCTGCCGAAGGCCGGCCACAGCCTGCCCGTGCACCTGAACCTCAGCCAGATGGAGCAGCTGCTCTCCCTGCCGCTCCGCACCCCGCAGGACAAGAAGAGCCCGCCCTGGCTCCCCTACCGTGATGCCGCCATCCTGGAGCTTTTCTACTCCTGCGGCATGCGCCTGAGCGAGCTGGTGGGGCTGGATGCCGATGCCCTGGCGGACGGCGCGGACTGCGTGCGCGTGCTGGGCAAGGGCCGCAAGGTGCGCCTGGTGCCCGTGGGCGATTACGCGCGCGAGGCCATAGCCAAGTACCGGGAGATGGCCGGGGTGGAGCCGGGCGGCCCGCTGTTCATCAGCCGCCTGCGCCGCCGCATGACCGGCCGCAGCGTGCAGCAGATGCTGGACAAGTACCTGCGCTGCTCAGACATACCCTTCCACATCTCCCCGCACAAGCTCCGCCACACCTTTGCCACCCACATGCTGGATGCCGGGGCGGACCTGCGCGCCGTGCAGGAGCTCCTGGGCCACTCCTCCCTCTCCACCACCCAAATCTACACCCATGTGACCAAGGCCCGCCTGCAGCAAGCCTACCGTGATGCCCACCCCAGGGCCCGCGGCTTGGATGGGGAATGAGGCTTTTCTTTGCCCCGTGCGGTGATTTTCAAGATTTGGGGTTGCAATTTGCGGCGGGAGGGTGCATAATGCCCCGGCGGCGCGCCCGCGTGCTGTAAGACGCATTCACCCCCATCCCCAAGGCAAGGACATGATTCGTATTTACACACAGACCGACGACGGTATCTCCCGTACTGCGGGGCTGGAAGAACAGGATTCCCGCCGCGGGGATATCTTCTGGATAGATTTGCTCACGCCCACCGCAGAGGAGCTGAAGTACGCAGAGGGGATTTGCGCCATTGAGATGCCCACCAAGGACGAGATGCGCGAGATTGAGGCTACCTCCCGACTGTACTGCGAGGACGGCGCGCGCTTCATGACAACCTCTGTGCTCTCCCGCGTGGAGACGGACGACCCCATCATCGCGGAAATCACCTTCATCATCAAGAACCGCATCCTGGTCACCATCCGCCACACGGATTCCTACTCCTTCCGCGTGTTCTCCCACCAGCTGCTGCGCACTCGCAGCACCAACCGGGACCTGGTCTTTGTGGGCCTGCTGGAAACCCTGGTGGACCGCCAGGCAGACGTGCTGGAGCGTTTCGGCACGGATCTGGACGCCATCTCCAAGACCATCTTCGGCTCCGGACACACGCGCCGCAAGGGCAAGGAGGTGGAGGACCCGGACACGGACGACCTGCGCGATGCGCTGGAGGAGCTGGGCCGCGTGGGTGACCTGATCACCCGCCAGCGTGATGCCCTGGTGAACCTGCTGCGCCTGATTACATACGCCGGGAACGAGGACTCCTGCATGAGCACGCACGACAGCCTGTACGTGCCGCTGCGCCCCGTCTCCAGGGACGTGAACTCCCTTTCCGAATACGCCGGATTCCTTTCCAACAAGGTGAATTTCATGCTGGATGCCGTGCTGGGGCTCATCAACATTGAGCAGAACGACATCGTGAAGGTGTTCACCATCATGAGCGTGGTGTTCCTGCCGCCCACGCTCATCGCCAGCATCTTCGGCATGAACTTTGAGCACATGCCCTTCCTGCACTCGCCGTGGGGCTTCTGGCTCTCCCTGGTGTTCATGCTGGTGGCCGCCGTGCTGCCGCTGGTATACTTCCGTTACAAACGCTATATTTGATTCCACAACCATGATCAAGACCCGCACCGCCCACAACCGGGAGGATGAAATCACCAAGGCCGACATCCTTATCGAAGCCCTCCCCTATATGCAGTCCTACAGAGACAAGACCATCCTTATCAAGTTCGGCGGTTCCGCCATGGACGACCCGGAGCTTGTGAAATCCCTGATGCGTGACATCGTGGTGATGGAGGCCATGGGCCTGAACCCCGTGGTGGTACACGGCGGCGGCAAGGCCATTACCAAGGCCATGGCAGAGGCCGGGCTGGAGGCCCGCTTTGTCAACGGCCTGCGCGTGACCACGCCGGAGGCCATCGACATCGTGGAGCGCACGCTCAGCTCCCGCATCAACCCCGGCCTGGTGGAGATGATGCGCGAGTCCGGCGGCAAGGCCGTGGGTATTCCCGGCACCAATGTGTTTGTGGGTGAGAAAATCCGTGAGACGGACGCCGAGGGCAACCCGGTGGACATCGGCATGGTGGGCCGCGTCATCGGCTGCCAGCTTTCCCGCGTGGAGGAGGCCCTCTCCCTGCAGCTCACCCCCGTCATCTCCCCGCTGGCGCGTGAACTGGGCACCCAGCAGGCGCTGAACGTGAACGCAGACCTGGCCGCCGCCGCCCTGGCGCGTGAGCTCAAGCCGGTGAAGCTGATCTACATTTCCGACGTGCCCGGCCTGATGGGCGACCCCAAGGATCCCTCCACCCTCATCCAGAGCATAGACCGCAAGGAAGCCTTCCAGCTCATTGACCAGGGGGTGATTTCCGGCGGCATGATTCCCAAGGTGAAGAGCGCCGTGGAGGCCCTGAACGCCGGCGTGCGCAAGGTCCACTTCATTGATGGCCGCGTGCCGCACACCCTGCTGCTGGAAATCTTTACGCCGGAAGGCATCGGCACGGAGATTGTGCGTGAGCAGCGCTGACCCGCCGCCCCGGTACGCCCCGCCCATCCCCAGGCCGCACCATGAACCCGCCGCAATCCATAGGCATACTGGCACCCAACCGCACGCAGGAATGCGTGCGCGCCCTGCAGGAATTTGCAGAGGAATGTGCGGACTACGGCCTGAACGCGTATGAGATAGGCCCGCACTCCTCCGCAGTCTCCGCCATGGGGGAGCCGGATTTGCTGCTCTGTTTCGGCGGGGACGGCACCATGCTCAGCCAGGCGGCGGAAGCCGCGAGGAAGGGGATTGTGCTGGCAGGGGTGAACCTGGGCCACCTGGGGTTCCTGAGCGCCTGCAGCCGTGATGAGATCCACCTGCTGGCGGATGCGCTGGCAAACGGCACGTTCCAGGTGGAGGAGCGCACCATGCTCCAGGCCACCCGTACCGGCATTACGGGGGAGGAGCGCCCCGTGCACTCCCATATTGCCCTGAATGAGCTGGCGCTCATGCGCGCCCAGTCCGGCAGGATGATTGACGTGGATGTGCAGGTGAACGGGGAGCTGCTGAACCGCTACCATTCAGATGGCGTGCTGGTGGCCACCCCCACCGGCTCCACCGCCTATTCCCTGGCCGCCGGCGGGCCTCTGGTCTGGCCCACCGCCAATGTGCTCTGCATTACCCCCATCTGCCCACACAGCCTCACCATCCGCACCGTGGTGCTGCCGGATGACGTGGTGATTACCATGCAGCCCCGTGAGCGCCGCGGCCGCGCCAGCGAGTCCACCATCTTCTCCCTGGATGGCCGCTCCACCCATGATATTGCCCTGAACGAGGCACTCACCATCCGCAAGGCTGCCGAGCCCCTGCGCCTCCTCACCCTGCCCAGCAGCGACTACTCCGCCCGCCTCCGCGCCAAGCTCGGGTGGTGATGCCTCAGCGGATAAAGTTCGTGGGGGCTACATGGAACCGCGCCACCGCCGCCCTTGCTCCACGCTGGCGGCAATGTTGCCAAACAACTCTGAATCTGGGAAGATAGGAAATATGGCTGGTTCCTGCCATTGAATCCCCTGCGTGCTAGTGGATTCAAAAGGATTGGTTGTCAATGGATAGGGGTGAACTCTCTAAATAGTGTTTAGCCGCCCGGAGTGCGGGACCCTCGGGCGGCTCCGCCGTCGCCTTGCGGCTGTGGCGTAACTGGGTGCGTATGTATGCTGCTATGAAAAAACTTGCGGTTCAGATGGCGGCGGTGGCTCCCTTGGCTGCCTTCTTTTCAGCGGCAGCGGCGCGCTTGGCTTCCTTGGCGGCGGCTTTTTCCTGCTCCTTGGCCTGGATGGCGGCTTCTGCCTGGTTCTCATACTGCTGCCACTTGTTCAGGCAGCCGATGCCGGATTCCAGCACGTTGCCATCGGAGTCGATGAGCTGGGCGGCGGGGATGCCCTGGGAGCGCTGGAAGCCGGGAATCTTGGCACCGGCATCCGGCATGACGGCGGGCAGGTCCGCATTGTACTTTTTCAGGAAGCCCTTGGCGGCATCCGGGGTGGGGTCTGCGCTCACCAGGATGATTTCCACCAGGCCCTTCTTCTTCATCTCCTTGTGCACCTCTGCCACGTGGGGCATCTCTGCATTGCAGGGCTTGCAGAAGCTGGCGGACTGCAGGAGGATGAAGTACTTGGCGCCGGCGTTTGCCTTGTGCGGGGAGAAGCTCTTGAGGCGGGCGATGGCCTTTCCCGCCTTGCCTTCCGGCTTGAGCTTGGCGCGTTTCACGGTCTTGGCCGGCTTGGCGGCGGTGTCTGCGCTGTCATCTGCAGAGCAGACGGCGGGAGCGGCCAGGAACAGGCCGAGCATGAGGGAGATGGAGAGGATGGCGGTTTTCATTTTGGATTTAGGATTAGAGATTTTTTGGGGAGGATGGGGACTCAGGCTTTTGCGACGGCGTTCTGTTCAGCCTCTGCCTGCTTCTGCTTGGCCATGTCCTCGTACTTGTGCCACTGGCTGATAATGGCACCGGCGTGGCTGTCCTCGATGACGTTGCCCTCTGCATCGATGACCTGTGCCCAGGGGATGCCGGAGGCAACCTTGAAGCCGGGAATCTTGGCGGCGTCTTTCTTGAAGATGGTGGGGAACTTGGCGTGGTACTTGTTCAGGAAACCGTTGGCGGAGGGGGCATCATGGTCAGAGGAGGCGAGGACGACCTCTACCAGGCCGCCGGCGGCCTTCATCTCCTCATGCGCCTTCACGATGTTGGGCATCTCTGCATTGCAGGCGCCGCACCAGCTGGCGGACTGGAAGACGATGTAGTACTGGGCCTTGGCGTTGGCTTTCACACCGTTGACGGTCTTGAGCTTGCCGATGGCCTTGTTGGCCTTGCCGGGTTTCACCTTCACCACCTTTTTCTTGGCCTTCTGGCCGGATTTCTGGGTGGTGGCGGGCTTGGCTGCGGAATCTGCGGCATCCTGTGCTGTGGCTGCGGGTACGGCGCAGATGCCGAGGGCCAGGCAGAGGGTGAGGAAGGTGTGCTTCATGATGGTGCGGTGTGTTTTCTGATACGGGGAACGGAAGTGGTGCGGCAGAATCTACAGGGCGGGGCAGGGGGGGATGCGGGGGAAATAGCCGTGCCGTGCGGGAGCAGGGCAAAAAATCGTTATTTTTGCCATATTCCGCCTTGAAAAGGGGGACGGAGAGGAGTAAAGTAGCCCTGTATGAATACCCCGCTTTTCAAGAAGCTGTGTGAGGCGTCCGGTGCTCCCGCTTTCGAGTACGGCATCCGCGATGTCATCATGGAGGAGATGGAGCCCCTGGCCGACGAGATTATGGTGGACAACATCGGCAACGTGATTGCGCTGGTCAAGGGCAAGAGCGATGCCGATTGCATCATGTGCGCGGCGCACATGGATGAAATCGGTTTCATGGTCCGCCATATAGACGACAACGGCTTCATCCGTATCCTGCCGCTCGGCGGTTTCGACCCCAAGACGCTGACCGCGCAGCGCGTGGTGGTGCACGGCAAGAAAGACCTGCCCGGCTGCATGGGCGTGAAGCCCATCCACGTGATGAGCCCGGAGGAGCGCACCAAGATGCCCGCCGTGACGGATTACGTGGTGGATGTGGGCATGACCAAGGAGGAAGTGGAGAAGTACGTTTCCGTGGGTGATTCCATTACCCGCGTGGGCGACCTGGTGGAGATGGGCGACTGCCTGAACGTGAAGAGCATCGACAACCGCGGCGGCTGCTACATGCTTATCGAGGCCGTGCGTGCCATGAAGGAGGCAGGCATTACGCCCATGTATGATTTCTACGCCGTGTTCACGGTGCAGGAGGAGGTGGGCCTGCGCGGCGCCCAGGCTTCCACCATCGCCATTCAGCCCACGTTCGCCTTTGCGCTGGATGTGACCATCGCCTTTGATACCCCCGGCAGCGGCGCGCACGACAAGTGCACGGTGCTGGGCAAGGGTGTGGGCATCAAGGTGTACGACGGTACCATGATCACGGACAGCCGCATGGTGAAGTACATGGTGGCCCTGGCAGAGGAAGGCAAGATTCCCTACCAGCTGGAGCTGCTGGCCGCCGGCGGCACGGATGCCGGCGCTATGCAGAAGTTTGTGGCCGGCGGTTCCATCTGCGGCGCCCTCTCCATCCCGGTGCGCAATGTGCACCAGAGCATTGAGATGGCCCACAAGACGGACGTGCAGGCCAGCGTGGACCTGCTGGCCGCCTGCATCGGCAACCTGGACCGCTGGGACTGGAGCTGGAAGAATATCCAGCGATCCCTGGCCCCCAAGGCCGTGGAGAAGAAGTCCCCCGCCAAGAAGCCGGCCGCCAAGAAGGCTGCTCCCAAGAAGAAGTAAGTTCTGAACAAATACACGGGGCGGGAATCGGCAGCGGTTCCCGCCCCTTTTTTCTGATGCGCGGGAAAATCACTGCTGCAGCAGCTCTGCCAGCTCGTCCCGCCCGGGGGGCAGGTGGTGGAAATGGCGCAGCAGGGCGGTGTGGGCGGGGCGCTCCGGGCTGTAGATGCCGTGCAGGGTGGCCAGGCGCTTTTCAAAGTGGGTGAGGATGGCCATGCGCAGCGGGTTTTCCGCCACGTAATCCAGCGCGCCGGAGATAAGGCGGTGCCATTCCGGGTCTGCGGCGCCGGGTTCCACGGTGGCCAGCAGCAGGCGCGCCATGTAGCTGGCCAGGCGCAGCTTGTGCAGATTGCCGCGCAGGGGCAAGCGGGCGTTTGCCAGGGTGGCGGTTTTCAGCGGGTGCAGGTCACCGCTGCGCGCGTGGTCGAACAACAGCTCGCACTCATGGAACAGGTCCACGTGGCCTGCCAGCTCACTGCCGGGCTTGCGCGCGCCGCGCGCTGCGGTGCGGATGATGCCGTGCCCCCGTGTACACCAGACGACAATCAGCCCGTTTTCCCCCAGGGGGAGCTGGCGGAGCACGGTGCCGGTGTCCTTCTCCATTTACTTGGTCGTGGTCCGGGCGTTCTCCGCCTCCCCTGCCTGCTGCAGTTTCTCCTGCGGAACGATGGCGGGCAGGTATTTATCAATGATGCCGGAGGCGGTGATGCCACGCTGGTAGGGGATGGTGGCCTGGCCCTTGGAGAAGATGGAGTTTGCGGCGTTGATGTTCATGAGCGCGTCCTGGCGCTTGCCGTGGTAGATATCGAATGCTGCCAGGGCGTAGTAGTACAGGGGGGTGTCTGAGAGCGGGTTGAGATCCTGGATGATATCCCTGGCCTCCTCTTCCTCCCCCAGCATGAGGTGGCTGAGCAGGATGCGGTAGCGCAGGATGTTCACCATCTCCGGGGAGGAGTCATACGGCAGGGCGGAGATGATGGAGACGAGCTCCGTGACACATTCCCGGTACTCCTTCTGGAGCATGTGGAGGTTGGCGATGTTCAGCAGGGTGACGTTGTCCTGCGGCAGGGCCTCCTTCACCTTTGCCAGGATTTCCTCTGCGGATTCCACGCTCTTGGCCTCTATCATGCAGCTCAGGCGCAGGTTCCAGAGGTTGGGGTTCTTGTTGTAGATGCTCTCGCAGTTGTTGATTTCCAGCAGGCACTTGTTCCAGTCGCCGGTCTGGTAGAGGGCCTTGGCGCGGTTGAAGCTCTCCAGATAGGCCTGGCGGTCCTCGCGGGCCATGTTGGAGAACTCGATGAGCCATTCTGGCAGCTCGTCCACTTTCATTTCCTTTTGCTGGCCGACGGGCAGGATTTCCTCCTTGGCATCCGGGGCTTTCTCCACGGAAAGGGCGGGCAGGGTACAGGCAAGGGCAATCAGGGCGGGGAACAGGCGGGTTTTCATGAGTTGAGCCGGGTTAGGATATCTTCTGCAACGGCCTGGGGGGTCAGGCGGTGCTTGGCGCGCAGCAGCTCCTGCGTGCCGTGCTCCACAAAGCGCGTGGGCCAGCCGATGCGCAGGACGGGTGTGCCGCAGCAGCGGGTGCTGAGGAGCTCCAGCACGGCGGAGCCGAAACCGCCGGCGATGGTGTGGTCCTCCAGGGTGACGATGAGCTTGTGCCGGGCGGCCTGCTGCATGATGCAGGATTCATCCAGCGGGCAGATGAAGCGGGCGTTCACGCGGGAGCAGGATATGCCCTGTTGTTGCAGTATTTCCGCCGCCTGGGCGGCCACGCTGTTCATGTTGCCCAGTGCCAGCAGGCACACGTCCGTGCCCTCTGCCAGCACCTCTGCCCGGCCTATGGGGAGCGGCTGCGGCTGCTCCGGCATGGGTACGCCCTCTCCGCAGCCGCGCGGGTAGCGGATGGCGCTGGGGCGGTCGTTGATGCCGTTCATGGTCACCAGCATGGCTGCCAGTTCGGCCTCGTCCTTAGGCTGCATGAACACCAGGTTGGGTATGGCGCGCAGCATGGCTATGTCAAACACGCCGTGGTGGGTGGGCCCGTCATCCGGGGAGAGTCCGGCGCGGTCCATGCAGAAGCGCACGGGAAGGTTCTGCAGCGCAGCGTCATGCTGGATGATGTCCACGCAGCGCTGCATGAAGGTGGAATAGATGGCCACGTACGGCTTGAGCCCCTGGGTGGCCTGGCCGCAGGCAAAGATGGCGGCGTGTTCCTCTGCTATGCCTACGTCGTAATAGCGCTTGGGGAAGTGGCTGCGGAAGATGTCCAGCTTGGTTCCGCTGGGCATGGCGGCGGTGATGCCGGTAATGGCGGGGTCCTCCTTTGCCAGGGCGGAGAGTGTTTGGCCGAATACTTCCGAATAGGTGGGGACGGCCCCCTTGCTGGTGCTGCCGTCTTCCACGTTGTACTTGCCGATGCCGTGGAATTTGGAGGGGTTGCACTGGGCGGGGCCGTAGCCGTGGCCCTTGTTGGTGATGACGTGGAGGATGACGGGTGTATCCTGCCGGGCCACGATGCGGAGGATTTTCTCCAGCCGCTCCGTGTCATGCCCGTCTATGGGGCCGTAATAGGTGAGCCCAAGCTCTTGGAAGAAGCTCAGCGGGGTGATGAGGCCGTGGGCGGCATGCACCAGCTTGGTGACCTGCTTGCGGGCAGTGCTGCCGGCCATCTTCTCGATGATGGTCTTGGCGCGGTCCCGCAGCCACTCGTAGGCATCCGTCTGCTGCAGGGAGCTGAAGTACTGGGAGAGGGCACCCACGTTCTTGTCTATGCTCCACTCGTTGTCGTTCAGGATCAGGATGAACTTTTTGGTGGTGGTGGAGATGTTGTTCAGTCCCTCCAGCGTGGTGCCGCAGGTAAAGGCTCCATCCCCCACAATGGAGATGACGTTGTAGTCGTCCCCGGCCAGGTCACGCGCGGCGGCCATGCCCAGGCCTGCGGAGAGCGCGGTGCCGGCGTGGCCGGCCCCGTAGGCATCATGCTCTGATTCACTGCGCTTGGTGAAACCGCTCAGGCCGCCGAACTGGCGGATGGTGTGGAATGCTTCCGCACGCCCGGTGAGCAGCTTGTGGATGTAGCACTGGTGGGAGACATCGAAGAGAATCTTGTCACGCGGGGTCTCGAACACGCGGTGCAGGGCGATGCTCAGCTCCACCAGGCCCAGGTTGGGTGCCAGGTGGCCGCCGGTCTCGGCAAGCGTGCCGATGAGCAGGTCGCGTATCTCCTGTGCCAGCTGCGGCAGCTTGTCTGCCGGCAGGGCCTTCAGGTCCGCCGGGCTGTGGATGCCGCCCAGCAGGGCAGGCAGGTTAGAGGAGGGAGAACTCATTGTCGTCTTGCGGTGCGGCCGGGGTGTCCTGCTCCTGCGGGGCCTCCAGCTTGCGGATTTTCAGCTCCGCCTCTGCCAGCAGCTTCTTGCTGCTGCGGATGAGCGCCATGCCTTCCTCCGCCAGGGCAATCATCTGCTCCATGCCGGTGGCGGGGTCGTCCATGCGTGCCACAATCTCCTCCAGGCGCGCGGTGGCCTGTTCAAAGCTCATGGCGTTCTTGGCGGGTCTGGGGCTCATTTGGCGCGCTTGGGTTTTGTGTCCGGGTTGAGCACGGGGGTGCGGCTGTAGTACACCATGTCTGCGCCCAGCAGGAAGTTGCGGTACGGGTACTGGCCGTGGGAGGATACCAGGCTGCCCAGCGTGCGGGAGGTGTCCTGCTCATTGGCGTTCACGGTGAAGAAGTCCGCAAAGGCCACGTTGTGCTTGGGTGCCAGCTGCAGCAGCTTGCCCTCCATCACCAGCGGGGCAAAGTCGCCGTACTCGCGGATGATGCCGGCCATGCCGTTGGCGGTCATGGCATGGGAGCTGGGCGTGATCAGGAAGCCCTGGACGGACTGTTTGCCGCGGCCGAAGATGGGCTCCATCACTTCCGTGAACTCGTCGATGCTGCGGGGTATCCACAGGGCCTTGCGGTCTGCGTACCACGCCACGGCCCAAGGCTGGTCCGTCACGATGATGTCATCCGGATTGGTCATCTCATGCAGGTTGAAATTGAACTTGGGCGGGTAGTAGGGGGGATAGTGGGGCAGGCCGCGGGCGCTGGTCCAGATGCCCAGGTAGAGCTGCCTGGGGAGCTGGAAGAGGAAGAGGCCGGAGGAGATGAGCAGCATGAAGAAGATGCAGATGCCGCGCACCACCTTGAAGTTGGCACCCAGGTTCAGGCGGGCTAGCAGGTTGAACACCATGGCCAGGCCGTATGCCGCAAACACGGGGGCAAAGAGTATGCTCAGCTGGGACTCGCTGATGGGGGTGGTTTCCCCGAAGAGGGCCATGCCCACGCAGGCGCAGATCCACATGCTGAAGGTGGCCCATTTCACGCCCTCCACGGTGTCGCTCTTGAAGCGGTTGAAGAGGGAGAGCAGGAAGAAGGGCGTGACCACGATGGAGCCCATGTTGGTGTAGAGCGTGTTGAACTGGGCGAAGGTGTAGCCCAGGAGGCGGAGGAAAAAGTTGGAGTTGTTGAAGCTCACGCTGGCCTCTGCCGTGCTGCGCTGCATGAGGGTTCCTGCATCACCGCCGAAGCCGAAGTACACCGCGTGCAGGAAGCGGTTGGTCATGCCGCCGCACTCCTTGGTGGCGGTCAGGATGGGCAGCAGCACCAGAAATGCCAGGATGGCTGCGCCGTAGGCTGCGTGCAGGCCCTTGGGTTTCATTTTCAGGCCGCAGAATACCACCAGGCCCACCGCGCACCAGATGCCGATATAGGAACTCAGGCAGATGGCCGCCATGAGGAGGAAGGCAAGGCAGCTGTACATGGAACTCCAGCCCTGATTGAGCTCCTTGTCATGGTACACCGCCTGCTTGATGCAGAGCAGTGCTCCCAGCAGGCAGCACATCATGAAGGGCTGGGGCAGCCCGCTGATGGCGTAGCCCAGCATCAGCTCGCTCAGGCCCATGAAGGCCACGGTGGTGCAGGCTATCAGCTCGTCGAACAGGTCTGTGCATAGGAAATACGCCAGTATCAGGGAGATGATGAAGAAGAGTGTGCTTACGCCGGCTATCACGCGGTCACCGCCGTACACGTTGGAGATTTCCGCATCCATGCGGTGGCTTTCAAACTGGTCGTACCCGGAAATCTTGATGGCGGTGGAGAGGATGTACGGGTATAGCGGGGCACTGTTGGTATCCTTGAACGCGTTGAAATCAATCGGTGCCTTGTTTTTTTGCTTGTCCTGGGCAGCCACGTCCACCGGGCGGATGAATTTGGTGGTGAACCCCTCGCCGCGGGCAATCTGGCGGGCAATCTGAGCCTGGTCCATGGCTGCGGGCTGGTCCAGGCCGCGGAAGGTGAGGAAGAGCTGGAAGATGGCCAGGCCGATGACAATCACGCCCAAAAGGAGGCGGATGACGGCGTAGAAGCTCTGGGTTTGTTCTCTGGTTAGTGCTTGCTGCGGCTGCATGGGCTGTAGGTGCTGATTTTTTGGTTTAAGTCTTGCGGGAATGCTTCCGGATACTGGGACATCTTGCGCTGCAGGGTTCGGCGGTCTATGCCAAGCAGACGCGCGGCAACCGTGCGGTTGCCTGCGGCATGCTCCAGGGCCCTGCAGATGGTGTCCTGCTCCACCAATCTTAAATTAAAGCAGGGGGTGTTATCAAGTCTAAAGTCCGGCACGGGTGAAGATTCTGTGCTTGCCTGCGGTGCCGGGGGCACCTGCAGGATGGCTTGGGGAAAGTCCCCGGGGACGACCTGTGTGCCGGAGCACATGACCACGGCGTGCTCCACGGCGGTGCGCAGCTGGCGCACGTTGCCGGGCCAGTCGTAGGCGGCCAGGGCATCCAGGGCAGGGCGGGTGAACTGCAGGCCGGGCTTGCGGTTGGCCTCGCCCAGCTCTTTCAGGAACGCGTTTGCCATGAGCACCACGTCCCCCTGGCGGGAGCGCAGCGGGGGCAGGGTGATGGAGATGACGTTGATGCGCTGGTAGAGGTCCTGGCGGAAGGTGCCCTGCGCCACCATGTCCTCCAGGCTGCGGTTGGTGGCGGCGATGATGCGCACGTTCACGGCAATGCTCTTGTTGCTGCCCACGCGCTCAATGGTGTGCTCTGCCAGCACGCGCAGCAGCTTGACCTGGGTGGGGATGTCAATCTCCCCTATTTCGTCCAGGAACAGCGTGCCGCCGTCCGCCTCCTCGAAACGGCCGATGCGGCGCGCAGCCGCCCCGGTGAAGGCGCCTTTCTCATGGCCGAACAGCTCGCTCTCCATGAGCTGTGGGGAGAGTGCGGCGCAGTTCACGGCCACGAATTTGCCGGAGCTGCGGTCTGAGAGGTTGTGGATGGCGCGTGCCACCAGCTCCTTGCCGGTGCCGGTCTCTCCCTGCACCAGCACGGTGGCGGTGGTGGGGGCCACCTTGCGTATGCTGTTGAAAATGCCCTGCATCTGCGGGCTGTTGCCCAGCATGCGGTCCAGCCCGCCGGTGGGGTTGAGCTGCGTGGACAGTTCCCGGTTGGCGGTCTCCAGGCTGCGGGTGTGGGCCGCCTGCTTGAGCAGCAGCTCCACCTCATCCAGGTTCAGCGGTTTGGTCAGGAAATAGTACGCGCCGTGGCGCTTGGCCTCGGCAGCGGTGTCCGGGCTGCCGTAGGCGGTCATCATGATACACAGCGGCGGCCGGGCTTGCGCGCGCGCGTAGTCTATGATGTCCATGCCGCTCTCGCCGCCCAGGCGCAGGTCCGTGAGCAGGATATCCACCGGCTCGCTTTCCAGTATGGCCCTGGCCCCGGCGGCGTTTGCGGCGGGGTATACCTCGTAGTCGTCCTCCAGGGCCATGGCAAGCGTGTTGCGCGTGGCCTTCTCGTCGTCTACTATCAGGAGGACCGGTTTCATACGGGGCAGACGGGGGGAATCAGATAAGCCAGAGCCCGGCGGTCTCATCGAACCCGAACATGATGTTGAAGGCGTGTACGCCCTGGCCGCCGGCTCCCTTGATCACGTTGTCCTCCGCGCTCATGAGCACGGCGCGCCCGGTGCGGGTATCGATGGACCAGCCGATGTCCACGAAGTTGGTGCGGGTCACGTTCTTGGTGTCCGCGCACTTGTTCGGCCCCAGCAGGCGCACGAAGGGGGCGCCGGCGTAGGCTTTCTCCATGCATTCCGTCATCTGCTCCAGCGTGGTGCCGGGAGCCAGCTTGGCCACGGTGGTGGTGATGATGCCGGTGTTCACGGGCATGAGGTGCGGGGTGAAGGTGATGCAGAGTTTCTGCCCGGCAGCCAGGGAGAGCTCCTGCTCAATCTCTGAAAGGTGGCGGTGGCGCGGCACGCTGTACGCGCGCATGCTCTCGTTGCACTCGCAGAAGTGGTACTGCACGTCTGCCTTGCGCCCGGCACCGGAAACGCCGCTGCCGCTGTTCACCACGATGTCGTCCGGCAGCAGCAGGCCCGCTTTCAGCAGCGGCACCAGCGGCAGGATGATGCTGGTGGGGTAGCAGCCGGGAGAACCCACGATGCGCGCGGCCTCTATCTCTGTACGGTGCCACTCCGGCATGCCGTACACGGCTTCCTGCATCAGCTCCACGTCCGGGTGCGGCTTGCCGTAGAACTCCTCGTACACCGCCGGGTCGTTCAGGCGGAAATCCGCAGAAAGGTCAATCACGCGTATGCCGGCCTCCACCAGCCCGCGCCCGTATGCGGCAGATACCCCGTGCGGCAGCGCCAGGAAGGCGGCCTCTGCACCCGTGGCGGCAATGGCGGCCACATCGGAATCCGTGAACTCCAGCTCCGCGCCCGGCACGTGCCGGAAACGCGGGAACAAATCACTCACCTTCTGCCCCGCATACTGGCGGGATGTGGCGCATACCAGCTCCACCCCCGGGTGGCGCAGCAGTATCCTCATTAGCTCCTGGCCGGTGTACCCACTGGCTCCAACAACGGCTGTTTTTACCTGTCTCATGGCGAAAAAAATGATAACATGAAAAAAATGTGTTGACAATCGCAAAATGTTTGTGTATACTGAGCTCACCGACACCGCAAGACGGTTCGGCAAGACCAAAGAACGGGCAGTAGCGCAGTCTGGTAGCGCACTTGCATGGGGTGCAAGGGGTCGTGGGTTCGAATCCCGCTTGCCCGATTCTCAAAGGGAGGATCAACTGAAAAGGTTGATCCTCCCTTTTTCTTATAAGGGTGGGAAGAGTACAGTTAAAGAAAAGTGCAGAAAAAACTTGACTCGAATCCCGTTCCGTGTTAAAATGACCTCCGTCAACAACCCCGTGAATCTGATCTATGAAAACTAATCGCCACAACACCCCGAATCAGGCAAACATCACCCCCGCCGCCCTTGCCGCAGCCAACCAGAAACTGGCCGTTTCCCGCTACCAGAAGTATGAGAGCTTTCTCCAGACCAGCCTGGAGAGGGAGACTCTGCTGGATATCGCCAAGGATGCCCTTCAGACGGCGTCCGAGAGCTTCGCCCCCGGTCTTGGCTTCTGTTTCTCCACCTATGCCGTGAAGTGCATCGACAATGCCCTGAGCCGCGGGTATGCGAAACTGAGCCGCCGCCGCCTGTACGTGAGCCTGGATGAGGAGGTGGGGGACGGCCTGAGCAGCCACGAGTGGCTGGAGGATACCGACTCCGTCTCCCCGGTGGAGGCGCTGATGGACCGTGAGGAGTACGTACTCCTGTTCCGTGCTCTGGATGGGCTGGATGCGGAGGACAGCCGGCTGCTGCGGCGTGTGTACGGCATGGGATGTGAGCCGGTCAAGCTGTATGACCTGGCCTGTGAGGCCGGCGTGACCTCTGCCCGCATGAGCCAGCGCAAGAAACAGGCGGAGCACCGCCTGCAGGCGGCGTGCCTGAGCCTGGAGGATTGCCCCCTCCCTGCCGCCGCCTGAGCCCGGCTTGCCGCCATTTGCCAAGGACCTGCCCGTACCACGGGCAGGTCCTTTCTGCGGCGGTATATCAGGCCCCGAACACGGCGCTTCCGCCCAGCTGCTCCTCTATACGCAGCAGCTGGTTGTATTTGGCCAGGCGGTCTGCGCGGGAAAGGGAGCCGGTCTTGATCTGCCCCGCATTGGTGGCCACGGCCAGGTCTGCTATAAAGCTGTCCTCCGTTTCCCCGGAGCGGTGGGATACCACGGCCGTGTAGCGGTGGGTGAGGGCGGTGCGCACGGCCTCCAGGGTCTCCGTGAGCGTACCGATTTGGTTCGGCTTTACCAGGAGGGAGTTTGCCACCCCGGCGGATATCCCCTTGCGCAGGAAATCCACGTTGGTCACAAACAGGTCGTCCCCCACCAGCTGGCATCGGTCCCCCAGGGTATCCGTGAGCAGCTTCCAGCCGTCCCAGTCGTTCTCCGCGCAGCCGTCCTCTATGCTGCACACGGGGTAGCGGCGGCACAGGTCCCGGTAGTAGTCCACCAGCTCGCCGGCGGTCAGCTCGTCGCCCGTGCTCTTGGCCAGTACGTACTTGCCCTTTTCCTCATCATAGAACTCGGAGGAAGCCACGTCCATGGCCAGCATCACCTGTTCGCCCGGCTTGTAGCCCGCCTTCTCTATGGCCAGCATCAGGCAGTCCAGCGCATCGTCCACACCCTTCAGGCGGGGCGCGTAGCCGCCCTCGTCCCCCACGGCGGTGGAAAGCCCGCGCTCCCGCAGCACCTTGCCCAGCGTGTGGAATATCTCGCTGCCGCAGCGCAGCGCCTCCCGGTACCCCGGCAGCCCCCACGGCATAATCATGAACTCCTGGAAATCTATCGGCGCATCGGAGTGCGCCCCGGCGTTGATGACATTCATCATGGGCACCGGCAGCACGTGCGCGTTCGGCCCGCCCAGGTAGCGGTACAGCGGCTGCCCGCAGGCCAGCGCCGCCGCGCGCGCCGTGGCCAGGGATACCGCCAGCAGCGCGTTCGCCCCGCAGCGGCTCTTGTTCCGCGTGCCGTCCACCTCCTGCATGCGGGCATCCACCGCCGGCTGGTCCAGCGCATCAATGCCCAGCAGGGCAGGGGCCAGCTCCTGCTGCACATGCCCCACCGCATGCAGCACGCCCTTGCCCAGGTAGCGCGCCGGGTCGCCGTCTCGCAGCTCGTGGGCCTCATGCTCCCCGGTGGATGCCCCGCTGGGTACGGAGGCGCGCCCGGTCACACCGCACGCCAGCTCCACCTCTGCCTCCACCGTGGGATTCCCGCGGGAATCCAGTATCTCCCGCGCCGTTATCTTGCTAATCTGTGTTTTCATTGCTGAGGTTAGTTTAACCTAACATTGCTGTGTCGTCAAGTTAAATAAAACTAACATGTAGGTTTTGTGAAAAAAACTGGTAAATGCGTGCGCGGGCGGTGTTTTTTTGCTCGCGTATTGTGCGGGAGTGTAGTAGAATTGCGGCGCAAGGGTGTACCCTGCCTCCCCACAGGGGCGGGAGTACGCGTCACCGCTACAACCATTCTCACTACTATGCAGTACACAACAGAAGTTGAACACATGTGTTGCGTCAAGAAGGGCTGCAATCACGGCCCCGCCCCCATTCCTCAGGAGGGTGCTTGGACGCAGTCTACCAAGATTGAGGACATCTCCGGCCTGACCCACGGTGTGGGCTGGTGCGCTCCGCAGCAGGGTGCTTGCAAGCTGACCCTGAACGTGAAGCAGGGCGTGATTCAGGAAGCGCTGGTGGAGACCATCGGCTGCTCCGGTATGACCCACTCCGCCGCCATGGCCTCTGAAATCCTGCCGGGCAAGACCGTGCTGGAGGCCCTGAACACCGACCTGGTGTGCGACGCCATCAACACCGCCATGCGCGAGCTGTTCCTGCAGATCGTCTACGGCCGCACGCAGAGCGCCTACTCCGAGGGCGGCCTGCCCATCGGCGCCGGCCTTGAGGACCTGGGCAAGGGCCTTCGTTCCCAGACCGGCACGCTGTACGGCACGCTGGCCAAGGGCCCGCGCTACCTGGAGCTGGCCGAGGGCTACATCACCAAGATTGCCCTGGACGAGAACGGCGAGATCATCGGCTACCAGTACGTGAAGATGGGCCCGATGATGGAAGAAATCAAGAAGGGTGCCGACGCCAACGAGGCAGTCAAGAAGTACACCGGCACGTACGGCCGTTTCGACGGTGCTGCCAAGTACATCGACCCCCGCCACGAGTAAAGAACCCCCAACCCAGAAAGAATACTACTATGCCTCTTTTTGAATCCTACTCCCGCCGCATCGACCAGATTCTCCCGGTCCTTGCCCAGTACGGCATCAACTCCTGCGAGGAAGCCGAGCAGGTCTGCCTTGAGAAAGGCATCGATGTCCGCTCCATCGTCCGCGGTATCCAGAACATCGCCTTTGAGAACGCCGGTTGGGCCTACACCGTAGGCGCCGCCATCGCCATCAAGAAGGGCTGCAAGAAGGCTGCCGACGCCGCCGAGGCTATCGGCGAGGGCCTGCAGAGCTTCTGCATCCCCGGCTCCGTGGCCGACGACCGCAAGGTGGGCCTGGGCCACGGCAACCTGGCCGCCATGCTCCTGCGCGAGGAGACGGAGTGCTTCTGCTTCCTCGCCGGTCACGAGTCCTTCGCCGCCGCTGAAGGCGCCATCGGCATCGCCCGCTCCGCCAACAAGGTGCGCCAGAAGCCGCTGCGCGTTATCCTGAACGGCCTGGGCAAGGATGCCGCCTACATCATCTCCCGTATCAACGGTTTCACCTACTGCCAGACCAAGTTCGACTACGCCACCGGCAAGGTGGAGGTGGTGAAGAAGACCGCCTTCTCCGACGGCGAGCGCTCCAAGGTGAACTGCTACGGCGCCGATGACGTGCGCGAGGGCGTGGCCATCATGTGGCTGGAGGGTGTGGACGTGTCCATCACCGGCAACTCCACCAACCCCACCCGCTTCCAGCACCCGGTGGCCGGCACCTACAAGAAGGAGTGCCAGCTCAAGGGCAAGAAGTACTTCTCCGTGGCCTCCGGCGGCGGCACCGGCCGCACCCTGCACCCGGACAACATGGCCGCCGGCCCCGCTTCCTACGGCTTCACTGATACCCTGGGCCGCATGCACAGCGATGCCCAGTTCGCCGGTTCCTCCTCCGTCCCCGCCCACGTGGAGATGATGGGTCTCATCGGCATGGGCAACAACCCCATGGTCGGCGCCACCGTTTCCGTGGCCGTGGCCGTGGAGGAAGCCATGAACAAGTAAGCCCCGCGCTTGCTGGCCAAGCCAGTTTCAGCCGCGCTGCGTATCCCGCAGCGCGGCTCTTTCTTCCCTGCGCACCTTTTTTTACGCACCTCCCAAAATAAGAGCTTGATAAACAACGGTAGAGCTGCATAATTTTCCACAGATAGACCTCCCCCGCTTAGGACTTGAATCCGTTGATTCTCGGAACCGCGCACATGGGGAGGTATTTTTATACACTTTAATGGAGTACTGCAAACAGCATCCTCTGTGGGCATGACTAACGGTAAAGTGCATTTGGGAGTTTGACACGCGCGGGCGCTTGGGGTATGATAGGGAACGTATGAAAAAGAGAATCCTTTTGCTCCTTTCCGCCTGCCTGCTTCCCGTGACCGCGCAGGAACCCGCCGCCCCCGCTCCTGCCCCTGCGCCCGCCGCTGCAACGGCAGATACACCCGTGGGCAGGGCTGTGCAGACAGTCCGTTTCCTTACGGAAACAAAGGCCAATCCCCATGCAGAGTACTACATCTATCTCCAGTCCGCCGGCTGGTGCGGCCCGTGCAACCAGGCCATGCCCGCCACCGTGGAGCAGTACAAGGCCATGAAGGAGAGCGGCAAGGTGGAACTCATCTTTGCCAGCGCAGACCGCACCCCGGAGGAAGCCGTCGCCTTCATGAAGAAATACGGTGCCGATTTCCCCTGCATCATGTCCTACCAGGAGAAGGAGCGCGAGTTTGTGGCCTCTGACGAGGCTGCCAAACTGCCTGGCTATGTATTCTCCAAGCGCGTGCCGCGCGCCATGCTGGTGGATGCGCAGGGAAAGGTGGTGGCAGAGGGCCACGCCCACACGCTGATTCCCCGCTGGCGTGAGCTGACAGGCGCAGCCAAGTAGAGTTTCAAATACTTATTGATATAGTAAACCGCCCTGTCCCGGCATAGCCGGAGCAGGGCGGCAATCACTTTGCGGTACGGCTTATTCCTTGATGCCGGTGAGGTCACGCCAACAGGGGATGACGTGGAGGGCGTGGCCGTCCTTGATGACCTTTCCGGAGGAATCCACCAGGGTGGCATGGGGGACGGGCTTGGAGTAGGTGAAGCCGGGGAGCTTGGCTGCCTCGTCGGAGGCCACGTACTTGCGGTCTACCTCCTGGTAGGAGATGATGCAGGGCATGGAGGTGCCGTACTTGGCCATGAAATCCAGGGCGTCCTGCTCGTTCTTGTCGGCGCTGGTGAAGATGATTTCCACCTTGCCGGTAGCCTTCATGGCCTCGTACTGCTTGGCTACGTCCGGCATTTCCTGGTTGCAGGGGCCGCACCAGCCGGCGGACTGGAGGTAGATGTAGAAGTCTGCCTTGGTGTTGGGCTTGGTGTCGTTGATAAACTTGATGGTGGTGAGGGCCTTGCCGACGGCGGAGGTGGGCTCGTCCTTCTTGGCCTTCTTCCCCTTTTTGCCTTTCTTGCCCTTCTTGGCGGGTTTCTGGGCGGCGGGTTCTGCGGAGGGTGCGGAATCCTGGGCGTACAGGGTGGCGATGCCGAGGAGGCTCAGGCATGCAACGGCGGTGTGGAGGAGGTGTTTTTTCATATGGTTTGCGCTATAGAACGGATAATATGCGGAATGCTCTACAGGCAGGAGTGAATCAGGGCTCTGATTTGTCATGCACAAAGAGCATCATGATGCGGAAGACGGCCAGTACGGGCAGCTCCACCCACAGGTAGTACCAGGGGGCGGGCCCCAGGTAGTCCAGCAGGGTGCCGGGTACGGGCGCGCCCTGCGTGTAGCCGTAGTTGGTGCCCAGCCAGAAGTTCACGGGGATGATGGCCAGCACGTACAGGTTCATCAGGCCCAGGGTTTTCAGGTCGTCGTACCCGCGTGCGCGCCAGCCGATGAGGACGGGGATGGCCAGGGCCACGACCATGAGGAGCCCGTGGGAGATGAAGAAGGTGAAGAAGGCGGCGGTGGGGTAGCCGCTGGCCATGGCGGGGGTGATGAGCGCCTGGATGCTGGCGGTGAGCACGGCGAAGAAGACGAGCGAGCAGGCCCAGTGCTTGCGCCACCACAGGGCAATGAAGGCGGCTATGCTCATGAAGGAGCAGAAGTGCAGGGGCAGGTTGTTCTCCCAGCTGCCGTAGGTGTGGGCTATGTTGCGCCAGGTGAATTCCCCCACGTATTCCAGGGCGATGAGCACGGCGAGTACGCGGCAGATGAGGAAGCGGGTTTTCTGCGTGCGGCGGTGCCCCCACCACATGGTGGCAGCGGTGGCAAGTACGGTGAGGACCAGGGCGGTGATGTGCGGCGTGGACCAGCGGATGAATTCAGGCATGGCGGTTCAGGATTTGCCCCAGCGGTTGGCCAGCCAGGAGCAGAGCATGAGCTGCACCTGGTGGAAGACCATGAGGGGGAGGAGCAGGTTGTTGTCGAAGGTGCCGAAGATGGCCATCATCATGGGCGCACCCACGGCCAGGCTTTTCTTGGACCCGCAGAACAGGATGGCGATGGAATCCTGGCGGTTGAAGCGGAAGAGCCTGCACAGGAGGTGGATGATGCCCTGTACCAGCAGCAGCACAATGGTGCAGGCGGCAATGAGGCCGAGCAGGCGGGAGATGCCCAGCTGCCCCCAGTATTGGTTTGCCGTGGCGTTTGAGAAGGCGGTGTACACCACAAGCCAGATGGTGAGCTGGTCGTTCAGCTTGATGAGGGGGGCGTGCTTGTGGACCCAGGGGCGGAGCCAGGGCTGCGCCAGCTGCCCGGCGATGAAGGGGAGGAGGATTTGGATGCAGATGTTGGAGACGGTCTCCAGGCCTATCTCTGCGCCGGCGGTGGCGGCGGTGCTGAAGAGCAGGCCGGCCAGGAATGGGGTGAGCACCACGCCCAGCAGGCTGGAGACGGAGGCGGAGCAGACGGCGGCGGGCACGTTGCCCTTCGCCACGGAGGTGAAGGCAATGCTGCTCTGCACTGTGGAGGGCAGGCAGGCCACGTACAGCAGCCCGCCGAAGAGCGCTGCGCCCACCAGTGGCTCCAGCACGGGGCGCAGCAGGGGGATGAGCAGGGGGAACAGGATGAAGGTGGAAAAGACCACCAGCGCCTGGAGCCGCCAGTGCAGCAGCCCCTCCAGCACGGATTTGCGGGAGAGCTTTACCCCGTACAGGAAGAAGAGCAGGGTGATGGCGGCGGTGGTGAGCCAGCCGAATGCCTGCGCCGCCGTGCCGGTGCAGGGCAGCAGCAGGCCCAGCAGCACCGCCAGGATGATACCAGTGGTGAAACGGTCCAGCTTGCGGAGGATGCCGGGCATGGCTTACTTGCGCGGCGGGAACTCGTAGGAGACGCGGCCGGTGCCGGAATCGAACACAAGGTAGGCATCGAACTTGCGGCCGCTCTTGCGGCTGATGAAGTCTGCTATCAGCTCTGTCTTGCCCTTGGTGAGGAGCTGCACCACCATCTCTGCGGTGATGGTGACACCGCACATCTCATGCTGGATGGAGAGCTGCTTGCGGGACTTGCCGTAGGAAAGGCCGTCCACCAGCCAGGCGGATTCCGTCTCCAGCAGGTCGTGCTCGCCCTTGCCCTTCACCACCACGGCGCCGTAGCGCCTGGCCTCCTCTGCGGCGGCGGGTTTCTGGGCGGCGGGCTCTGCATCACCGTCCTTGGCGGCGCTGCGGGCGCGGGTGGACTTGGCCTTTTCCTCGCGCGGCGGGAACTCCCAGTCCACGTTGCCCTTCTTGGCGTTCAGCACCAGGAAGGCGTCGAACGTCTTGTGCGTGCGCTGGGAGAGGAAACCGCGGATAAGCTCGCTCTTGCCGTCGCGCAGCACCTGGCGCACCAATTCCGGGGTAATCTCCTTGCCCAGGATGTTGCGGGAGATGGAGAAGCCCTTCTTGCCGCTTTCCAGCGTAAATTCCGGCACCATCCACATCTTTTCCGTCTCCAGCAGCTCCAGGGAGCCCTGCCCCTTCACCTCCACCATGCCGCAGGATTCCTGGGCGGCGGGTTCCTCCTCCGCCGGCTTGGAGTCCTCGAAATAGAACTCCGCCTTCCATGAGCCCTTGGCGGTCTTGGGCTCCACCAGGCGCAGGCCGGCGGTGAAAGGCTTGCCGAACTTGGAGCGGAACCCTTCCATGACGGGCAGCTCGCGCTTGGTGATGAGGTCTGTGAGCTGCGTGTCGTCCAGCCCCAGGCCGGCATGCACGCGGCGGATGCGGAACTTGCACTCCTTGCAGGATACGGCATCGATACGGCTGCTGAGTCCGTGCGCGCCGCAGGCGGGGCAGTCCACCTGCAGGTCCGGGTTCTTGCCCTCCTTCATGTAGTTGCGCACGCAGGAGACGATGTCCGTGGTGTAGGAGCGGATGTCCTTCATGAAGTCGTCGCGCTTGAGCTTGCCGTTCTCCATGAGTTTCAGGCGGTACTCCCAGTCGCCGGTAAGCTCCGGGCTGGAAAGGGTGCTCAGGCCGATTTTGACCAAGAGGTCGATGAGGTCCATGCCGCGGCGGGTGGCCACCAGGTCCTTGCCGTCGCGCACAATGTATTCCTGGGTGATAAGGCCCTCGATGATGGCGGCGCGGGTGGCGGGGGTGCCCAGGCCGCGCTCCTTCATGGCATCGGCCAGGTCCTCGTCCTCCACCAGCTTGCCGGCGGTCTCCATGGCGGTGAGCAGGGTGGCCTCCGTGTAGGCTGCGGGGGGCTTGGTCATCTCCTGCACGTCCTGCACCTTGGCGGCGGTCACGGTCTCTCCGGGTGCCAGCTTGCACAGCTCGTCCTTCTTGCGCTTGTCTGTGCCGTACAGGGCGCGCCAGCCGGCAGAGAGCTGCACGCGGCCGTGGGTGTGGAAGTAGTCCTTGGCCTTGGGGGATTGCACCATGGTGGTGCGCTCCGTGTCCTCGAACTCCGCATTGGGCATGAACACGCCCAGGAAACGCTGCACCACCAGGGTGTAGATTTTTGCGGCATCCCCGGTCAGGGGGATGACATGGCCCGTGGGGATGATGGCAAAGTGGTCGCTGACCTTGGAGCTGTCGAACACGCGCTTGGAGGGGCGCACGCCCTTGTTCTCCAAAATCCGGGCGGTGAAGGGGGCAAACTCCGGCATCTGCTCGCCAATCTGCCCCACGGTGCGGGTGGCTACCTTGATGTAGTCGTTCGGTAGGAACTTGGAATCCGTACGGGGATAGGTGAGCACCTTGTGCTTTTCATAGCACTCCTGGGCAATCTGCAGGGTGCGGCGCGCGGAGAAGCCGAAGCGGTTGCTGGCCTCCTTCTGCAGGGAGGTGAGGTCAAAGAGCATGGGCGCGGGCATGGAGACGGGTTTCTTGGTCTCCAGCACCTGGGCTTCCCGCCCCTGGCAGCGCTCGGCAATGGCGCGGGCCAGCTCTGCATCCCAAATGCGGTCACGGGTGCGCAGGGGCTGCTTCTCGTCCTTCTTCCAGTCCGGGTTGAACCACTTGCCCTCGTAGGTGCCGCCCTTGGCTTGGAACGTGGCGTGTACCTCGCTGTACTCCTCCGGCACAAAGGCCAGCACCTGCTTCTGGCGCTCTGCCAGCAGGGCCAGGGTGGGGGTCTGCACGCGGCCCGTGGGGGTGATGTTGAACCCGCCGGCACCGGATTGCAGCACGGTGAGGGCGCGGGTGCTGTTCAGTCCCACCAGCCAGTCGGATTCGGAGCGGCACACGGCGGCATCCGCCAGGTTCTGCATCTCCTTGTCCGTTTTCAGGGAGTGCCATGCCTCCAGGATGGAATCGTCCGTCATGCTCTGCATCCACAGGCGGCTGACGGGTTTCTTGATGTTGCCGAAACGGATGATGTTCCGGAAGATGAGCTCGCCCTCGCGGCCGGCATCGCATGCGTTCACCAGCTGCTTCACGTCCTTGCCCTTGGCCATCTTCAGCACCTTGCGCAGGCGGTCTGCGGATTTGGAGATGGGCTCCAGCTCCATGGATTCCGGGATGACCGGCAGGCAGTCCATTTTCCAGGGCAGGCTCTTGCCGTCGGCTGTCTGGGGCTTCTTCTGCTCCACCAGGTGGCCCACCGCAGAGGTGATGATGAGCGTGTCGTTGCTGTAGCTGCCGTTGGCGGCATCCTTTTTCAGTTTGCCCAGCTCCTTGCCGAGCACGCGTGCCAGGTCTGCTGCCACGCTGGGTTTTTCTGCGATGATGAGAGTCTTGGACATGACGGTGGGAAGGTTGCGCGTGAGCGCCCCGGGGCGCTTTCGCTTCTCTATTTGTGGCAGAAAAGCGCCTGTGTTGTCAAGTGGAAAATGTGGCATGCCTGGTATTTGTGGCGTTTGTAGGCTGCAGGCTCAGGATTGACAGGGCAGGGGCAGGGTGCTAGAATACTGCGCAACAAGAGAAGAAAAAAGTATGTGGAATCATATGCATGCGACAGGATGGAAGCAAGAAGCCTTGGTATTTGGACTGTCCTTTTGCGTGGCGCTAGCCATGAACTTGGTGTGCAGCTGTTTTTCCCCATGGTTTTCCTTTGTGTTGTCCACAGATCCCGGGTGTTTCTATATGCAGGGGCATGCATGGGCGTGCGGCATGGTACCCTATGTGGATTTTATAGACGTGAAAGGGCCGCTCCTGCTTTATGTATACAAGGTGGCAAGCCAGCTGGCCCCGGGGAGTGTGGTGGGGCTGTATGTGCTGTACAGCCTGGCTGTGGCAAGTACGCTCTTTTTTTCCTTTAGGACAGCCCGCGTGTTCCTAGGGGAAGTGCCTCGTGCCGTGCTGGCGGCAGTACTGCTGCTGCCGTTCCTGTATTGGTACAGGATATACTGTAACGGAGGGCAGTCAGAGGAATTGATGGCTCCCATGTTTGCCTGCCTGATATATGCGTGGGTGCGGTACCTGAACTATTCAGGCGGGGTCAGGTTCCTTGCCTGTAGCATAGGGGCCGGTTTAGCCGCTACCATGTTGATCAAGTATAATTGCGCATTTGTGTTCGGAGTTTCGTTCTGGCTGCTGGTTGGGGAATTGGCGGTGCACAGGTGTTGGAAACGCCTGTTGGTCGGGGTTCTGCCGTGGGC
Organism: Akkermansia sp.; assembly: GCA_030536145.1. Lineage (GTDB taxonomy): Bacteria > Verrucomicrobiota > Verrucomicrobiia > Verrucomicrobiales > Akkermansiaceae > Akkermansia. The sequence goes on along the minus strand of JAUNQN010000020.1, from coordinate 2,965 downwards.
GGTGGGTTCCTTTGTGGTTGTGTTTGCCCCGTTTGTGCTGTATCTGGTGTGTGCCGGTATTCTGGAGGCATGCTGGCGGGTATATGTGGAATTGAATTTTGCAACATATTTTGGTGGCAGCGGTTCTGCGGGAGCCGTGGGGATGTTGACCAAGGTGCTGACGTGGGTGGACAAGCTGGTCCGCGGACCGGAGGGACTGGCGGGTACGCTTTGCCTGATAGGTGCGTGCTGGTATTCGGTGCGGGTATATGGGGTGGGGTGGAAGTCTTGCATGCTGGCGGCAGTGGCTGCCGCAGGTTTTGTGAGTTGTCTGGGTGTTTTTCCCTATTATTGGCTTTTCTACATGCCGTGCGGTATCCTGCTGACGACGATGGTGATGGCGGGGATGCGGCCGGGCATTGGCACACGGACTGTTGCGGCAGTAGTGCTGCTAACGATGTATGCCGGAGTTCGGGTGAATGACCAGTGGGCATCTAGGGCACCGCGGCGGGTAACGCAGAAGCTTCCCTCCGCGCTGGCTGCGGTGGAGTCTGCCGTTTGCAGTAGGGAGCATCCCAGGCTGTTGTACCTGGGAATGCTGGACAAGGGGTTTGGTGTGCGGGCCGGGGCTCTGCCTGCATGCCCGGAGTGGTGTACGCTGAACGGCGTGGATGAGACGTTTATGGAGCGCCAGAGGGAGGCTGTGCGGCAGAGGAAGGCCGATTTTGTGATAGTGATGAGCGTGCCACTGTGGGTGTCGCCTGAAGACCGGGATGAGCAGGAATCATGGCGAGACCGGCTGTGCAAGGAAAATGGATATGCCCGTGTGTGTTCATACACGGAGAGCGGGTATGCCGTGTGTACCCTGTATGAGAAGGTGGGTGAGTAAGCCACCGCCCTGCTCCAGGGAAAGGAGGTGCTGCTTGAGGGCGGAGCCGCCGCGGTACCGGCCGATGCCGCCGGAGGCGGGGAGCACGCGGTGGCAGGGAATGACCAGGGGCAGGGGATTGGCGGCGCAGGCGGTGCCGGTGGCTCGTGCGGGACCCAGGGAGCCGTATGTGGCGGTGCGGCCGTACGGTATGGCGGCCACGGCTTGCAGGGTGCGGCGGCGGAAGGGGCTGAGCCCTGCCAAGGAGCAGGGGATGGTGAAGCTGCGGAGCGTGCCCGCCAGGTAGGCGGCGATTTGGCGCAGGGCCTGGTCTGCCGTGCTGCCGGGGGCGGGCGGTGGTGCGTCGGGTGCCTCGCAGGGCAGGAACACGCGCAGCAGCATGCCGCCGGCGGTTTCCACGGTAATGCGGCCTATGGGCAGGTCAAGGCTGTTCCTTGCGGCTGTCTGCTGCATGCTCTTCCAGGATCTGCCGCTTGGCGCGCTTGCCCAGGGTCTTGCCGATGAGCAGGGGAATGAAGAAGGCCAGTGCCACCAGCACGGGTATGGCTATATAGAGGTAGAGGATAATGCAGCGGCTGCAGGCGGGGTCTCCCGCGCTGTCGCCCTGTTTCCACCAGCGGTAGGCCAGGGTGGGGCTCCAGTCCACGGGGGAGAAGGGGTTGAGGTGCAGCATGCCGCGGCGGGCCATGGCGGGTACGTAGCCGCGGTCGCTGGCCAGGATGGTCCAGTTGTCTGCCTCGGCGGTGTTGCCGGCCCGGCGGTGGTATTCCGCCAGCTCGTGCGCGGCAAAGGGGGACTGGTGGTCCGTGGCGGATGTGGTGAGCAGCTGCAGGCCTTCCTCCTGCGTGGCGGGGGTGGCCAGCTTGATGGCGCCCAGGCGCACGCGGGAGCGGTCATGCCCCAGGGAAACGGCGCGCTCATACGCGGCGGTGGCAGCGGCGGTGTCTCCGGCATGCTCCGCGTTCCAGCCCTTCTGGTACAGGGCCTCGGGGTCCGGGGTGGGCTCTGCGGTGGCCAGCTCCAGGTATCGGGCGGATTCCGTCTCGTTCTTCTCCAGGATGGTGCCGCGGCTGTACTCGCAGGAGACCAGGTAGGCCATGCGGGTGCTGCCCTGGTCTGCCAGGGTCTTGGCCAGCTGCAGGGCGTGCCGCTGCCGCTGCGGGTCCTTGGAGCGGGAGTAGATGGCAAAGAGCTGTACCTGCGCCTCCCTGTTTCCGGCGGCGGCAAGCTCCTCGTACAAGGCCATGGCCTTGGCGGGGTCTGCCTTGGTGCCGCGCCCGGCCAGCAGCATGGCGGCCTGTTGCTCCTTGGCCTTGTCATCGCCCGCTTCCGCCAGCTTGCTGTAGCCGCTGTAGGCCAGGGCCAGTGATTTTCCGGCTTCCGCCTCCTTGCCCTCCTGCAGCAGGCGCTGGGCCAGCATGAGTGAGGCCAGGGGATTTCCGGCGGCCTGGGCGGCTTCCAGCCACACCAGGGCCTTGGCGGGATCCGCCGGTACGGTGGGGTCTCCCTGCGTGTACAGGGTGGCCAGGTTCAGCATGGCCTTGGCATCTCCCCGTGAGGACATGTCCGTGAGCATGCGGATGAAGCGCTCTGCCCAGGCCTTGGCCTGTTCCGTGTGGCCGTGGAAACCGTAGCGCAGGTAGACCTGGCGCGCGGCATAGGGGCTGTCTGCCGCCTGCTGCTTGAGCTGCTGCAGGTCGGCCTCCAGCTTCTCGTCCGCGCAGGAAAGGGAGTCTGCCGCCCGCTCCGCCGGTTCCGCAGTGGTATCCTGCGCCAGCAGGGGTGCACAGGCCAGGAACAGGGGGAGCAGGAGCGGCTTGACCATGGGGGTAAGGCGGGGTGGGGGTTATTCTCCGCGGCGCCCGAAGGGCTTGCTGCCGCCGCGGCCGCCAAAGTTGCTCTTGCCGCCAAACCCGCCACGGGGCTTGGAGAAGCCGCCGCTGCGGCCGCCGAATCCACCGCGGTCGCCTTCCTTGCGGAAGCTGCGGCGCTCACCGAAAGGCTTGCGGTCGCTGAAGTCGCGGCGGTCGCCAAAGGACTTGCGCTCACCAAAGGGCTTGCGGTCGCCAAACTCGCGGCGCTCACCCAAAGGCGTGC